>JAFZFP010000017.1 GCA_017555905.1 Alistipes sp.
ATGGGCATCAAGGTTGAGGGCGAGTGCCGCTCAATCGTACAGCTCAATATTAAGCGATTGATGGATATCGGTTGCTACCGTGGTATCCGTCACCGTTTGGGTCTCCCTGTTCGTGGTCAGAGCACCAAGAACAACGCTCGTACTCGTAAGGGTAAGAAGAAGACTGTAGCAAACAAGAAAAAGGCAACTAAGTAATATTAGAGAGTTATGGCAAAGAAAACTGGAACAGTTAAGAAGAAGGTTGTTAAGGTTTCTGCACAGGGTATGGCTTTTGTGCACTCTACCTTTAACAACGTGATCGTAACCATCACCAATGAGGTGGGTGAGGTCATCAGCTGGTCATCAGCCGGTAAGATGGGCTTCCGTGGTTCTAAGAAGAATACTCCCTATGCTGCACAGACAGCTGCTGCTGACTGCGCAAAGGTTGCTTACGATATGGGTTTGCGTAAGGTTAAGGTTTATGTAAAGGGTCCTGGTCAGGGTCGTGAGTCTGCCGTTCGTACCATCCACGGTGCTGGTATCGAGGTTATGGAGATCATCGATGTTACTCCATTGCCACACAATGGCTGCCGTGCTCCTAACCGTCGTCGTGTATAATTCTCGGATGAGAAGTATTACACACTGATTGTTTACTTAAGCACAATAGTAAAACTTAACTTTGCATTAAAAAACTAAAAACAATTATGGCAAGATATATAGGACCTAAGTCGAAGATTGCCCGTCGTTTTGGCGAGGCTATTTACGGTGCTGACAAAGTTCTTGAGAAGCGTAACTTCCCTCCTGGACAGCACGGTCTTGCTCGCAAGCGTAAGAAGAACTCTGAGTACGGCGAGCAGCTTTCTGAGAAGCAGAAGGCAAAGTACACTTACGGTATTTTGGAGAAGCAGTTCGCACGTACATACGAGGCAGCAGCACGTATGGGTGGTATCACTGGTGAGAACTTGTTGAAGCTTTTGGAGTGCCGTTTGGATAATGTTGTTTACCGTTTGGGTATTGCTCCTACACGCGCAGCAGCACGTCAGCTTGTATCACACCGTCACATCTGCGTAAATGGTAATGTAGTAAACATTCCATCATACGCTTTGAAGGCAGGTGATGTAGTATCTGTTCGTGAGAAGTCAAAGACTTTGGAGGTTATCACCGATGCGTTGTCAGGCTCATCACGTAGCCGTTACGCTTGGTTGGAGTGGGATGGTGCTACTATGAGTGGCAAGTTCCTCCAGTCTCCAGAGCGCGAGGAGATTCCAGAGAACATCAAGGAGCAGCTTATCGTCGAGTTGTACTCTAAGTAGTAATTCACAAACAAATTCAATATTATGGCAATATTAGCATTCCAAAAACCTGAAAAGGTCATCATGCTGGAGTCTACTCCATCGTTCGGCAAATTTGAGTTTCGTCCGTTGGAGCCAGGTTACGGTATGACTGTCGGAAACGCTTTGCGCCGTGTGTTGCTCTCGTCGTTGGAGGGCTATGC
Organism: Alistipes sp.; assembly: GCA_017555905.1. Taxonomy (GTDB): domain Bacteria; phylum Bacteroidota; class Bacteroidia; order Bacteroidales; family Rikenellaceae; genus Alistipes. Next base: position 1,475 of record JAFZFP010000017.1, read on the forward strand.
TATCACTACCGTGAAGGTTGCCGGCGTGAACAATGAGTTCGCAGCAGTTCCCGGTGTGATGGAGGGTATGATTGAGATTATTCTTAATCTTAAGCAGGTACGTTTCTTGCGCACAGTTGATAATGAGGATTATGAGAAGGTCTCTATCAATGTTGCCGGTGTCACAGAGCTTACTGCAGGATATGTCTCAAACTACCTGTCGTTCTTCAAGGTTTTGAATCCTGAGTTGGTTATTTGCCACCTCGCTCCTGGTACAAAGATGCAGATGACTATTACCATTGGTAAGGGTCGCGGTTATGTACCATCAGAGGAGAATGCGGGCATTGAGAAGGATGTTGATACTCTTCCTATCGACTCTATCTTCACCCCTATTAAGAACGTCAAGTACTCTATCGAGGACTACCGTGTCGAGCAGAAGACCGACTACGAGAAGTTGAATTTGGAGATTACTACCGACGGCTCGATCCAGCCGAAGGAGGCCTTGAAGGAGGCTGCTAAGATTCTCATTCAGCACTTTATGTTGTTCTCTGACGAGAAGATTACTATCGACGAGGATGAGCAGCAGGGTGTTGAGGAGTTCGATGAGAGCATCTTACATATGCGTCAATTGCTCAAGATGAAGCTTGCTGATCAGGATTTGAGTGTTCGCGCACTCAACTGCTTGAAGGCTGCTGAGATTGAGACTATTGGCGACCTTGTGAAACTTCACCGCAACGAGTTGTTGAAGTTCCGCAACTTTGGTAAGAAGTCACTCACAGAGCTCGATGAGTTGTTGGCAACTCACGGTCTAAAGTTCGGTACGGACGTATCTATCTACAAACTTGATAAAGATTAATTATGAGACACAATAAGAGTTTTAATCACCTTGGCAGACAGGCTGGTCACCGTAAGGCAATGCTTTCAAACATGGCATCGTCTCTTATTCTGCACAAGCGTATTCAGACAACCGTTGCTAAGGCAAAGGCTGTTCAGAAGTTCATTGAGCCATTGGTAACAAAGGCTAAGGAGGACACAACACACCAGCGTCGTACAGTCTTCTCATACTTGAAGCAGAAGGAGGCTGTTACCGAGTTGTTCCGCGTAATTGCACCAAAGATCATCAACCGTCCAGGTGGTTACACACGTATCCTTAAGACTGGTTTCCGTCTTGGTGATGGTGCTGATATGTGTATCATCGAGTTCGTTGACTTCAACGCAACATACACTGAGGGTGCTGAGGCTCCTGTAGTTACTGCAGAGGCTAAGCCAAAGACTCGTCGTTCACGCAAGAAGGCAACTGACTCTGCAGAGGATGCAACTATCGTAGCAGAGAAGAAGACTGCAAAGACATCTACAAAGACTACTAAGACTTCTGCTCCTAAGGTAGCAAAGAAGACTAACGTAGGTAAGAAGATGTAATTTTGCATCGGGAGTAGTCGTTAGACTATTCTAATATATACCCCGAATAGGCAATATGCAAATGTTCCTATTTGGGGTATTTTTTTGTATATTTTTCTACTCTTCGGACCATTGTGGATGTAATCCAAGGTTATAGATTTTGAAATTACGAAAAAAGTGCTTAATTTTGTGTGGTGTACTATAATGTCACGAGATAATTTAACAACTTTAAAATACTAAGCATTATGAAACTAAAGAATCTATTCTTCGCATTGCTTGCATTGCCACTCGTATTTGTGGCTTGTGAGAAGGGTGGTGACGAGCAGTTGGATCCTACCGTAAAGATTACAGTAGGTACTGCTACTGAGACTACTCTTAGTTTTACCGTTGAGTCTACTGGCGCTGATAAGGTTGCCTACCTCGTTGTTGAGGGTGAGGATGCTCCTACAGCATCTGAGGTTTTGGCTAACGGTACCACTATCGATGGTAATAAGAGCGTTGCTGTGACTGCTGAGGATCTTAAGGGTGAGACCCTCTATACTATTGTTGCTGCTGCACAGAACCCAAAGGCTACTGTGAAGGCTACTCAGAAGATGACAACCCTTTCAGCAATCGTTACTCCTAATACCCCTGCCCTTAACCTTAAGTCTGCAGGCGAGATGTCATTCGCTGCTGAGGGTGGCAAGGGTGAGATTAAGTACGAGATCGTAAACCCTGTTGAGGGTGCTAAGATTTATGCTGAGGCAGGTGAGAACTGGGTTGCTAACATCGCTGACGATGGCAATGGTACTATCTCGTTCGATGTTTTGGCTAACGAGGCTGAGGCTCGCCAGACTAAGTTGTTCGTAAACTATGGCACTGAGGATGGCTCTGTGGATCTTGAGTTCTCTGTAGATATCAAGCAGGTAGCTTCTGGTGAGACTCCTCCTGAGCATGAGTTTCAGTTTGTGGCTACACAGATTGCTACATCTTACGAGAATTATGAGGGCTTGCATATCTACTACTTCGAGGTAGGTGATAAGGGCTGGAATAGTAATGGCTGGGGCGTTGATGGCGGTACATACTACGCTTTCGAGATCGTAGCAGCTACAGGTGCTAATGGCGTTCTTCCTGCTGGTACATACGTTTTGGCTGATGATTACTCAGTAAATACTATCAGTAGCAACTCTTACCGCTACCAGATAGTTAATGGTGAAATGGCTAATGGCTTTGAGATGTATGTGGAGGCTAACTTGATTATCTCTGATGGCAAGATCGAGGCTGACTTGTTGATGGCCGATGGCTCTATCCACTACGTTGTATTCGAGGGCGACCTCTCTGTTGAGGATGGTGGCACTCAGGGCCCTACTGAGTTCGAGGCTACCCACGTTGCTGAAAAGTGGTTGTGGGGTGGTTCTACCACTTGGGGTAACAAGTACCAGGTTGTTGGTGAGGGCTTCTCTGTAGACGTACACTTCCTCCCAAGCATCGCTTCTGAGGAGACTCTTGCTGAGGGCGAGTACAACTGGGTGAATACTACAATATTTGGCTCTTATGAGGATGAGTTCACAACTCGTACACTTACAGTTGAGGGTCAGTCAGTTGCTGTAGATGGTGGTGCGCTCTCTGTATCTAAGGAGGGTGATGAGTACCATATCGAGATGACTTTGGAGGGCCGTGATGGCTTCGTATATATGATTGAGTACAATGGTAAGCTCAACGATAAGGGTGAGGAGCCAGGTGGCAATAGCGACTATGTTGTAAATACTCTTGGCGAGGGTGTTGAGAACACATCATACGCCTTCTTCACTTATAAGGCTGAGGGTGACAACTTCACTTTCGATCTTCTTGTGAACAACACTGATGCTAAGGCTACATCTATCAATCCAGGCTCTTATATGTACTCACCTATGGGTAAGCAGCTTGTAGGTAACCCAGGTTACTTCTACTTGGATGCCTTCAAGGTAGATGGCGTTAAGTACACTATGCAGGTCAACTCTTCAATGGTTGTTGAGGGTGATGGCAATAACGTAAATATCACAATCAACGCTTATGCAAATACTGGCGAGACCTTCGTTGTGAAGTATAACGGCACTGTTGGTGGCTCATCAACAGGTGGTGGCACTACTGAGGTTGTTAAGCTTACTACTCCTACTCTCTTTGGTGAGGTTTATGGCAATGCTATTACTGTTAGCTGGAACGAGATCGTTGGTGCTAAGGACTATACCGTTACTTTGAATGGCACAGATGTTCAGACCGTCTCTACAGCATATATTCAGTATCAGAACTTGGCTTGGGAGACTACCTATACAGTGTCTGTTGTAGCAAATCCTGCTGATGCTACTGTAAACTCTGCTTCTGACGCTGGCACAGCAACCTTCACTACCGAGGCTGCTCCTGCTGATGGTGGCGACGAGGGTGGTAACACTGGCGAGGACTATACCAACTGGAACTACTCAGCGTTCTACGATACAAATACCGCAGTTGTAACACTCACTGGTAAGGATGATAGCCGTGTAATTACCGTGAAGACGAATGAGTTAGCATTTGCTAAGTTCTATGCTGATGCTACCCACTCAAGTTACTTCACTGACGTTACCGTTGATGGCGTGCCTACAACCGATGTAACTGCTGAGTCTTATGTTCACGTTCAGCAGACTAAGGTTACTATCGACCTTGTAATCAATGGTGTAAAGTACACTGGCGACTCTAACGGTTTCTCTTACTAAGAGATAGCCTCTGCGCTTGCGCAGAACTATTTATCGGGGCTATGCCCAAACAATGGGTTACTCCTCGTTAAGTAGTTGATGATATTGAGCCTATCCAATTTGGCGTTGGATAGGCTCTTTTCTTTTTAATTACGAAATTAGAACAATTGTTTGACTCTATTTCCACTAACAGAACAAATATAAACCCAAATAGTTGTTTTGTGTTTTTATATTTGCTAACTTTGTAAGAGTGAATAGAATAAATATTTAAACATAAATACTATGAAAAGATTTTTATCATTTTTTAGCCTTTGTGCTATGATTGCATTTGCCGTTGTGGCTTGCAAGGATGTTGATTCTGATACGTTTCCAGAGCCACAGCCTCCCGTTGAGACGATTACTGTGGAGAGCGTTGTGGTCACCCCATCAAGCACAGAGTTGGCTATTGGCGAGGAGGAGCAGTTATCCGTTGAGGTGTTGCCAGCAAATGCTGAATATACCTTGGAATGGATCTCTACTAACGACGATGTTGTTACCGTTGTTGATGGCGTAGTTAAGGGTATTGCCCCAGGTACTGCTATCGTTATGGCTAAGGCTGGTGACAAGACTGGTAGTTGCACAGTATCTGTTGTTGGCGTTCCGGTGGAGTCTGTAACCCTCGACTACCACACCCTCGAACTCGAGGAGCGTGCGGCCTTCACCCTCTCGGCTACCGTATTGCCTGAGGATGCTGATAATAAGTCAATTATGTGGAGTTCATCTAATCCAGAGATCGTCTCTGTTAATGGCGCTGGTTCTGTTACAGCACTTCGTCCAGGCGAGGCTGTCATCACTGCTAAGGCTGGTAAGAAGACCGACGAGTGCGTTGTTACCGTTACTGCAGCACCATTGAGCGTAGGTGACTACTACTACTCTGATGGCTCTTGGTCACAGTCGTTGGATCCTACACGTACTCCTATCGGCGTAGTATTCTACTTAGGTGATCCTACCGAGTCTGACCCTGCACTTAAGGCTGACCATCCATATTGTACTCACGGCCTTGTCGTTGCCCTCACAGAGCAGAGCTCTACTCCTTGGCAGCGCAACCATACTATTTTCAACGATACTGTAGGTCGCTGGGTTGAGTTGAATACCGACTACGAGACCATTACTTCTGGCTATGAGAAGGATGATAATCTCAACCGTATCATTGGTTACAACAACACTAAGGCTATCGAGGCCTTCAATGCCGACGAGGTTAATGTTGATTGGAAGGTTAGTGCTGTGGAGTATGTAGTGAACTACCGTAGCGAAGTTGTTGCTCCAGAGTCAAGTAGCGATTGGTACTTGGGTTCTTCTAAGGAGTATTCTCTTCTTGTGTCGGGTGAGTACGACAAGAATCTATGGGAGATTGGCGATTCAGGCATCTCTGTACAGAATAAGAAGGATATCAACGAGAAGATTGCAATGATTGAGGGTGCTGTTCAGATTGGTGTTGCTGTACCAGTGATTATGTTCTACTGGACAAGTACCGAGTTCTCTTGGGAGTTGGCTGGAGGTATGCTACCTGGAAATGGTCGCTCTCTTCAGATGTTCAAGGGTGATGACCAGGCTTTCTATACCGTTCGTCCAATATTGGCCTTCTAATATTTGCTGAGCCAGAGCAATAGGGGCGTATCCTTCGGGGATGCGCCCTCTTTTTTGTCAATATGTCGCATAAATATGTTATAATCTACCCTTATATTCATCAATATATTGCATAAAGTTGCGAGTCTTAAATTTTTTCGTACCTTTGTCGGCAAACTTTTTTGAGACAAAGGATTTGTCTATGTCTCAAAGGGTTGAGCGTGATAAAAAATTAAACACATATACACACTCAAATTTTATGAAAAACACTATTAAATTTTTGATGGGTGCAATCCTCGCATTGGTATTTGTGGGTTGTACCGAGACACCTTCTGAGGAGGTAAACCGCCTCAGCGCACCAGAGTTCAGTTGCCGTGTAGATGGTAACTCTGTTTTGGTTAGCTGGAGTGCAGTTTCTGGCGCTGCTTACTACGAGATTAAACTCAACGAGAACGAGGCTGAGAAGACCGACAAACTCGTTTACAAGTTCGAGGGCTTGGACTATGACACAACCTACACTGTCGCTTTGCGTGCAGTATCTGCTAACGAGCAGACTATCGCAAGTTCTGTGTTCGCCTCTAAGCAGGTGACTATCGAGCCACGTAAGACCCCTGCTTACCGCGAGTGGTATCCTTACAACCAGGCTGCAGCAAGTGCTATCTCTGACAACGGTCTTTGGGTTGCTGGTGGCCGTGATGGTATGGGTATGATTATCAACCTTGTAACAGATGAGATTACTGAGGTTGAGGCATTCGAGTTCGCAGATATTACCGACAACGGTGTTGCTGTAGGTAGTTACAAGGGCGAGTCTATGGATGGCGAGGCTGCTTTGTATGTTGATGGCGAGGTTGTAAAGGTAGACCTTTCTAACCTCACTTCTACAAATATGAGCGCACTCACAGGTATCACTCCTGATGGCACTTACGCAGTGGGTTGGTACTGGGAGTATGAAGATACCTACTACTCAAAGACTCACGGTATGATTGTGCCTTTCTGCTATGATGTAGTGAAGAAGAAGGTCACTATTCCTGCTCACCGCACTGAGGGCTCACTTGGCTCTGACGCTATGTCGCTCCACGGAGTTACCCCAGACCGCAAGATCTTTGGCTGCTTGCAGACTCAGCAATTGATGATTAGCGTCTTGTGGCAAGATGAGTACACTCCTTATGATTTCTGCGCTTTGGAGGTAGATGAGGAGGGTTATCCACAATTCATCTTGGGCGATAACAACAACCATATAACCCAGTTGGGTAACTATGTATATGGCTACGGTAAGACCTTTATGCCTGGCGGTTATGGTGAGACAAGCCATCCAGCAGTTCTCGATACAAAGACTAAAGAGTTGTTTGTTCTCGATGGTATCGTAGGTTCTACAACCGCTGTAACTGACGATGGTATCGCCTTCATCAACGACACTCCATACTATATGGGTACAACTACCTTCGTAGTAGATGTAAAGAATGGCTCTGCTGAGACTATGGTAGCCTTGGAGAAGTGGTTGCTTGATGAGCACCAGATCGACATTAAGGAGTTCGAGCCATCTTGTAACGAGAATATTGATGACCCATACGCTTTGGAGGGTCTTATCACTATTGGTGCTTCTGCTGATGGTCGTAAGTTGTTGGGTATCACCCAGACAAACTCAGGTTGGATGACCTGTGTAATCGATCTCGACGGCGCAAAGACTTTGGAGGAGTAATCCAACAGATAGATCTTAAAAAAATAGGGCGTGTCCAATCGGACACGCCCTATTCGCTAATAGCATTATGATATTTTACTCTGCGCTAAGCATTGCACTCTTAGCCTTTTTTGGGGTTGCTACAACCAACGACTTCTGAAGAGATGTTGCTGATGCCTCATTTGCGAAGAACTCCTCGGCAGGAGCGCATCCCTCCCTGGTGAAGGTTGTATCCTTCGATGACCATACCTCGGTGAAGTTGCCGTCCTTATCCTCGGCAACGCCAAAGAAGATGTATGATGTGTCGAATTCGAAGGCATAGGTAGAGGTAACCTCTGCGCCACCCTCGGCAACGAGACCCTCGATGATCTGCTCATACTGGTAGTATGGGAAGTCCAAAGAGTCCATAGCGTTGAAGTAGAACTCCACAGCCTCCTCATCTACGTTTGCCGTAATAGTAACGATAGCGGTGTCGGCAAAGGCCTCGTAGTCAGGATTCAACGCTGCTATCTCCGAGCCATCGTAGTATTTGTCGATGGTGAGCGAGAAGTCGAGGTTGGCATAGACTACCTCAGGGGTGGTGAATGTCAATCGATGCAACTCCGTTGTAGCCGCATTTGCCTGGCAACCAAATACCAAAAGGTCGTAAGAGGTAGATGGTACGAGGCCTGTAGCGGTGTCGCTCGAGGTGCCTGAAGCGTACTGAATATTGAAGTTGTCAAGGATGTACTGGATGATATCCTCGTCGGTGTTATCCTCGAAGCGTGAGGATGGAACAAGCGTAGCGACGTATGTGTCGTCGTTTGTTGTTGCGACCTTCACGGTAGCCTTACGAGGGTGCAACTCCTCAACTGAGAGGGTGAATGTGTTGTCCGAACCGGTCACGTTACCTGTGGTAAAGGTATAGGTCTCAGGTTTGGTGTTTAGCAATGCCTCATCGTCCATACCGAACGCCCAGAGTACGAACTCGGTGTTTGCATCAAGTTCTACCTCTATATGCTCAGGGCCACGGAACGCCAACTCGTTGAATATGAAGTGGAGACCCTGCTCTGTGGTGTCGAAGAACGAAGAGTAGTATGCCTTAGTACTCTCCCAATCCGACTCGCAGAGTTCGCGGAACTCAGCCTCGCTCTTGCCCTTGACATCCTTTGCCCAGAACACGCCATAGTAGTAGTAACCGTCGTAGCCTACAGGGGCGATGTCGATAGATACGTTAGGACCATTTACCTCTACGTTGAAGTCGAAGTGGAGGGTGTAGTCATTAACGCTGGTGGTTGTTATTGGAAGGCGAGTGATCTCTGTGAGTGGGGTGAGGGTCTCCTTGTCGAAACCGTAGGCGTAGGCTACGTAGGTAGAGCCTGGGGTAACACCAGTAATCTGGTGAGACATAAGGTCGCCAGTGTAGAGGAAGGCCGCTGCACCTGTAGAGGCGTCACCGCCAAAGGCAGCACCGAAACTCTCGAAGATCTCCAAATCGCTCTCCCACAACGCCTCATCGTCGTACATAAGGTTTGTACCATCGAAGTATTTGCCCGTGCCGAGGATGAAGATATATGGCATCTCTTTGTCTTGAGGTACTACGTTCAAAGTGATGGTTGTAGCCGCAGCATTCACCAACTCAATCTTGATAGAGTGTTCCTTGCCCTTCTCCTGCTTTATGGTAATCATAGGGTTAGGATATAGGCCAGGATAGATAAGTTCCAGACGGCAGGTACGTGCCTCGGTATCAAAACTCTCGGCAACGTCGAACGAGATAACACCATCTACGGATGTATCTACGTTGTAGACCCAACTCTTCTCGACGTTATACTTAAGTTCTGCACCCTCAGTAGCGCCAGTGAGGGTGTAGTCTACCTTGAAGTGTCCACCATCGGCTGTAACATCGACAACACTGCTGAGGAGTTCGAACTTAACATCCTCGCTTGGTGTCTCGATGGCAGGCTCGTCACCCTTACACCCCGCCAGGAGTGTAAGGGTTAGAGTTGCACTAATTATTAACCAAATATTTTTCATAGAAAGTTTCTGTAGGGTTTAATACTGTGGAGGATAGTGGGTTACAATTTAGGACTACCTTCGATAGCACCGGTGTAGTTGCCACTAAACTCGCGACCATCAACAAGTTTTACCTCGAATGAAAGGTTGTAAGTCTGAGAAGCCTCGAGGTACTCGATGTTCAATGTTACAGACTCAAACGCTCTTTTATTGCCGTTGAACTCGCTGTAGTTGTTGTCGATGTAGATAGTATCAACGTATGACTCGCCAAGAGTGTAGGTATTGCTTGGGATATAGTTGATATCGCTGTTACCAGTGCGCATATCGAATGACATAGTGTACTCACCTGTTGAGTCTGTGATGGTGAGAGCCCAGTTGTCAGAGTACCATCTCTTAGCGGTAAATGAGTTCCAAGTCAAGTCGGTTGGGGTATCCTCAGCCTCGACAATCTCCATACCATCTACCACACCAACGTATGACATAAGGAATGTACGGCCGTCCTGAACCTTACCAGATACTACCAAAGTGTAGGTCTTCTCTGCAAGGTTAGTCTCAACGGTGAGGCGTGCCTCAGTGAAGTTGTACTGCGACTGACCAGCAACAGTAAGAGTAGTAGCATCTACGCCGAGGTAACCCTCGCCAGTGCCTACGCCAAGTTCATAGACGCCAGAAGCGAGATACTGTGAAGGCTTGCTATAGACGTCGAGTTTAAGCATATAGTTAGTGAGTTCGCCGTCGATCTGTGCAAGGGTGATGTACCAGTTAGAGCCTGACTCGTAAGAACTTGCGTATGCGCGGTTCATAACTACGTCGATAACCTCCTCTGACTGCTCCAAAGAGCAACCCTCGATAGTGCCCTCATACTCTGACTCGATAATGTAACCATTCTCGAGAGTACCGTAGAATGATACGAGGTACTTAGAGTTCTCCCAGTCGATATCTACGGTAAGAGTACCTGTTGCGAACTTGAACTCGCCACCATTCTGGCCAGCAACGACGAAGGTAGAGGTTGTGCTATCGAACTGACCTGGCTCAACAGCCAAAGGCTTAGCGCTGAACTCCTCAGCAGAGGTGCTGATGGTGTAGGTGTTGTTCACGATATATGGAGCCTTGAACGCATTAGCCACGTATAGGTGTGCAGAGTTACCAGCCTCGTCAGCGAGGTTCAATGTCCAGTTCTCGCCATTGTCGGTAGTAGTAGCAGAAGCAGTAGTAAATTCGGTAGTTACGAATACCTTGTCCACAACTGGCATACCATCAACATCACCAGTGTAGTGAGCAACCAAGTGGCGATCATCCTTAAGGTTGATGTCGATCTCGAAGGTATAAGCCTTAGTCTCCTCGTCGATAGATACAACTACCTGGCCGTTGTTGAGCAATACGCCATTGTCGTAGCCGTAGGTAGAGTAGCGCATAGAATTAACACAAGGCCACTCGGTAGACTCCTTAACCTCGTAGGTGCCTGCTGGGAGGTAATCCTTGTCAGGATCGCCGTAGAAATCCAAGCAAAGGGTCTTGTCGTTGTAAGCGAAGTTGTCAGCCTCGTTAGCATCCTCGTAAGAGAACATCAAGTAGTAGTTTGAACTATACTTTGAGCCACGAACACGTGTGTAGTTATGCTCCAAAACATTTGCTGGGTCATCCTTAGTGGTGAACTCGATAGGCTCAGCCATAACGCTCTTGCCATTGCCCTCAGCAACAACTACCAAGCGGTAAGCCTTAGCACACTCCAAGTCTGCAACCTCGATAGACTCCTTGCTTGCAGGGTCAATCTCGTTGCCGTTTACCCAAACGTACTGCGCTGTAGGAACATCCTTTGATGCGTACTGTACCAAGTATACAATGCGCTCAGCATTAGCCTGCTCGAAGCGGAAGTGCATAGACTCGTGAGTAATCTGTACGATCTCTGCCTCAACGAAGAGTTCGCCCTCGGCCTTAGTTGTGAAGTATAGAGTGTTAGAACCTGCCATCTTGGTCACGTTCTTAGCAGCAGCAACGACCTTATACTCAGTCTCTGCCTCAAGACCCTCAGCAGTAACGGTAGCAACACCGTTCTCATCAAGTTCTACAGCGGTACCACTCTCCAAGATGGTCTCAAGAGTAGGAGCGGTAGCCTCGTCGCCCAAGACCATATAGCGAGCCTCAGTAGCATCGGTTGTTGTAAGGGTGAACGATACAGAATTAATACCCTCAGTACCCTTCTCCAACGCAATTGTAGGCTGTGCCTCGTTTGCTGGGACAGTAGGTTCTGGTTCTGGGTTGCAACCAAAAAGACCGAATGTCAAGGTCGCAAGTGCAAGTAGAGTAAACTTTTTCATAATGGTATTAGTTTTAGAGTAATATTTTTTCGATTCTATACTATATTATTTGCGTGTGAGAACGATGTTGCTACAACCACTATAGTAGCCCATCCAACCAAAGCCCTCGAAGTAGTATGCCAAGCCTGGATAGAGGCCACTCACTGGCGACTTGATGGTGATAGTGTTGTAGTCCTCGGAGATCTCAACTACGAGGTCCTGGTCGGTAACGATCTGTGTGCCATCAACAGACATATTGAGCATATAGCAGTTGCCGAAGAACAACCAACCGATAACCGAGTTGCGTACCTTGCCATCCATTGTCACAACGTCGCCCTCACCGATGTTGAAGATCCATCTTGGACCCCACTTATCCTCTGGATCCTCGATCTCCTGCTCGATGAGCGATGTGAGGCCGTAGTATGGGATGTTGCACCATCCATCAACGGTAGCAACGAGTTGGTTCAAAGCGCGGTAGTCGCAATCTACATCTTCGATAGATGAGAGGATGTTTACAACGAATACGTTGTCCTGAGGCGATGCGTAGTAGTCGTAGATGGTCTGCTTACCCTCCCACTCGCCGAGCAACTTCTCGAAGAGTTCTGACTCTACACGCTGAGAGGTGTTCTCCTTGGTGGTTGTGAATACCTCGCTAACAGCGAAGCGGTTAAGTTTGTTGTCAATACACATAAGCAACACCATATACTCAGTCTGGGGCTTAAGGCCAAGTTGCTCGAAGGTTGCAGCGCCCTCCTTGCGAGTACCTACGTTCATAGCCTGGTATGAGAGGTATGCGTTCTCGTCCTCGAGACCAGCCAACATAGCCTCAACCTTAGTGCGCTCGTTGAAGTAGTAGTAATACTCCACAACACCAGCACTTGGGGTTACCTCGATATTCATACTATATGCGTCGATTGTAGCCTCAACCTCAGCGCTCTCTGAAGATGCAACTACGGCAGGAGTTCTGAACTCGCGGAGACACAAGTTCTCCTCGTCCTCCTCATCCCAGTAGAATGCGTAGATTACGAAGTCGGTCTCTGGGCGGTAGCCAGCATTGCTGCAAATGTCGAGTTTATCGCCCGAGGTAAGCATTGTTGCCAATACCTCGTCGAAAGATGAGCCTGTCAATTCGGCCATCTTCTCAGCGCCAGCGATGATTTCGGCCTTGAGGCTACTGATGCTAACCTCTGAAAGACGACCCTTAGAGATGATGTCGTAGTAGTAGAGATCCTCCTTATGCTCAGGAAGTATGTCAAAGGTTACGGAGAATGCAGAGAGTTGATCCTCCTTAATATTAATATAGAAATTTTCAATCTCACCAATACCAGGGTTGTCTTGTGGCTGGTTTGGGGCCGTAGGAGTCTCATTGCTTTCGCAAGCAATTGTTGCAAATGCGATGAAGAGGATAGTAAAGAATCGTTTCATTGTCTATAGGTTTTTAGGTTTAAAATCGTGTTTTCTGGCTTTCGCTATACAAAATTAGTGAATGGAAATATTTTTTTTGATAAAAAACCTCTAATAATAGTATAACAATATCAAAAAAATATATTACATTTGTATAACAATTTTAGTTAAATAGTTCATTCTATGCGAATTAGATATTATAACATTTTTAGATATGCCGCAATAGTCCGACTAACCCTTTTTGTCGTTCTATTCGTGACGATTCAACCCCTCTATGCTCAGCCACTTGCCTCGAAGACACTTAGTCGCAATGTCGAGAAGTTCAAACAGTATCGCACGTCCGACAGAGCGAAGGCATTTGACTATGCCAACCTCGTTGTTGCCGACCTCGACTCTTTGGCCGTGAGCGAAGATGTGGCTATGGTCTACGACTTTTTGGCAGAGTATAACGAGGCTACGTTGCACCGCTACGGCGATGCGTTGAATTATAGAAAGAGGGCTTACGATATGTACGAGGCGCTCGATAATAGGCCTTGTGTGGCTCGCACAAATGCGCTACTCGCGCGTATCTATCTGAGAAACAGCGACTACCATAGTGCCTTTAGTAGTAGCATCAAGGCCCTGGAAGAGGGCCGTGCGCTTGGCGATTCTACGACGGTGAGGGAGGCCTACTTGGCTCTTGAGCAGGTGGACTACTTCTATCACCACGACCAGGAGCGAGCAATGCAATATAATAAGATGGTGTCGGAGGACTATGACGATAGGGCCCAGGCGCATCAGATGGTGCGTGCGCTGAACAATCGCTTCAACTACGACCTCTCGCCCGACGATGTGAGAAGTATCATCGAGCAGAGTGAGGTGATTTGTGGAGAGTATGGTTTTACGGACTTGCTCCTAAATGTATATTTGAATGCTGCGCTTCAGGAGTTTATGTTCGAGGATATTGATGCTTCGGCACGATATTTCGAGTTGGCAGAGCCGTTGGTCACCAACTACAAGGAGAAGGGTTACTACTACTCGGCTTTGGGCTTCTATCACCTGAACACGGGGGATACAGCCTCGGCGATTAAGGAGTTGAAACTCTCGATAGAGTTGCTTGGCAATGGCGATTTCGACACGAAGAACGTACACTCCTACTTCCTGCTTCAAGATATATACTATCAGCAGGGACGCTATCGTGAGGCCTATGATGCTTTGATGGCCTTTGCCGAAACATATACACGCCAGCATAATACGCAGAATGTCGTGGAACTCTCGTCGCTGATTAACGAACTGGAGTTGCAACAGGCGGAGCAACAGCACAAACAAAAGGAGGAGGCGCACCTGCATGAGCAGCAGCATAATAGGATGCTTACACGTATCTATGCCCTGTCGGTGGTGGTGATTCTTATTCTCGGTATCTTGCTCTACTCGCGCTATCGTCTCGAACGAAAGAATAGGGAACTTCAGCGTGCTAAGTCGGAGCAGGAGTTGAATTATAAGAACGAAATTATTAAGATACAGAAGATTCAGCAATTCCAGGAGCAGAACAATATTGATAGGCTCACGCAGGAACTCAGTAGCGTCGTGGGCTTGAACGATAGCAAGGAGATGCGCGTGGAGTTGCGACGCATAATCCGCCAGTTGCAGAGCGACAACGACGGCTCGAATGACTGGGCAGAGGTGGAGAAGACTCTGGCTGGAGGTAACGATATCTTCTACGAGAATCTGTTGCGTGAGCATCCAACCCTCACTAAGAACGAGCGCAAGTTATGCCTCTTTATACATATGAATATGTCCACCAAGGAGATTTCGGGCATCACACGCCAGAGTCTTGGTAGTATCAACGTGGCACGTTCGCGCCTACGCCAGAAGTTCGGATTGACGGGAGACGACAAATCGCTAATCGCCTATCTCGATAAGTTTGGCTCGGTAGAGAAATAATTTACTATCTTTGTACTATGATTCGTCTTTCGCTTGTAATAGCAACATATAATCGTGCTGAGCAACTGATGGTTACACTCGACTCTGTGGCTCGGCAGACCCTTTCGGCCGATAGATGGGAGTGTATCGTCGTGGATAACAACTCCAAGGATGATACTCGTCAGCGTGTTGAGGCCTTTTCGGTGGAGCATCCCCAACTAAATATTGTCTATCATTTGGAACGAAATCAGGGTCTTTCGCACGCCCGTAATGCAGGTATCGCTAAGGCTCAGGGAGATATCATAGCCTTTGTGGATGACGACGAACGTATTGTTCCGGAATTTGTTGAGGCCTACGTCGAACTCTTTGATAGTAAGGCTGATGCGATGTCTGCTGGCGGTAAGATTGTGGCGGAATACCCCACGGGTTGCCCCGAATGGATGTCACGCTATACGGAGCAACCCATAGCCAACCCTATGGACTTCGGCTCGGAGGTGAAGCTCTTTCCTAAGCGTAGAATCCCTGGCGGAGGAAATATGGCTATGAGACGCTCGGTCTTCGAGGGGGTGGGGGTGTTCAATCCCAATCTTGGTAGAACGGGAGGCCGTCTTATTGGTGGCGAGGAGAGCGAACTCTTCGAGCGTATGGCCGAGCGAGGTATGGCTTGCTACTATGTGCCTCGTGCGGTGATGTACCACATAATCCCAGAGTCGAAACTACAGCCCGACTACTTCGAGAGGCTCAGTTATAATACGGGCATTAGCCAGCGTCTGCGCGCCGAGATGCGAGGCCGTAAGGTGCGACTCTACGTTATGGAGGTGGCTAAGTGGTGTGCTACGCTGTTGTTGTGTCTAATCCATAGGCCTCAGCAGTCGCGTTATCTGCTAAAAATGCGAAAAAATATATCGAAGGGCATCTTCCAACGATAAAATATATTACCTTTGTGTTTAAATCAGAAAAACTAAAAACTTTATAAATATGAGACTTAGAAATTTATTCTACTTGTTTGCATTGCCTTTGGCATTTGTGGCGTGTTCTGAGAACACTGATACCCCTGATACCCCTGAGAATCCAGGCAACGACCCAGCACCAGTATTGACCATCACCTCTGAGATGGCTATGCAGTTCAGTTCTGAGGGTGGCGAGGGTGTTATCACCTACACCTTGGAGAATGAGAAGGAGGGTGTGGAATTGAACGCTACTTGCTCAGCAGAGTGGGTAACGGATATCGCTGTGGGCGAGACCATCACCTTTAATGTTGCTAAGAATGAGGGAGAAAAGCGTAACGCTATTATCACGGTTGCTTACGGCGAGTTGGCACAGAATGTTGTTATTCAGCAGTTGTCAATAACCGAGGTGGTACTTAAGGCTAATTACTTCACTGGCGAGTACTATGGCTCAATCTTTAGCCCAGGTGTTGGTAACTACTATATGCACCTCTCGGAGAATGGTTTTAATGAGAAGGGAATGGATCTTCCAAATTCTAAGTATTATGCGTTGGACTTGTATGGTCCAGTGTATGACGGAGATAAGAGTGATAACGTACCATTGCCAATCGGTACCTATACACTTAAAGTGGATGCCGACAAGGAGGAGTGGACCATCGGTTACGATCCTGAGTATAGCGCCTATAGAGAGTCTGACGAGTATGGCTCATCGTTGGATCCATACCCATACGACAGCGCTACGTTGGTAGTCACCGAGGAGGGTGCTACACTTACCGCAACAATCGAGGGTATCACCCACCACGTGACCTTCGAGGGTGAGCCACAGGTTACCGATATGCGATACTAAGATTAAAAGATAGACAAGATGAAAAAGTTATTCTATTTGTTGCTTGCATTGCCAATGATGCTTGCAGCGTGTGAGGAGGCTCCAGTAAATGAGCCAACAGGCCCAAACACCCCCGATGGTCCAGACGGACCAGACGCACCAGTGGTTGAGGAGCCTAAATTGACCCTTACCTCTGAGGCTACCTTGGAGTTCTCTGAAGAGGGTGGCGAGGGTGTTATCACCTACACCTTGGAGAACAAGAAGGAGGGTGTGGAGTTGAGTGCCACCTGTGAGGCTGACTGGGTTAGCGCACCTGTAGTGGGCGAGACCATCACCTTTACCGTTAGTGCTAACGAGGGCGAGGCTCGCCAGACAAAGGTGGTTGTTTCGTACGAGACACAGTCGTTCGAGGTGGCTATCGCTCAGGATGCAAAAGTTGAGACTCCTGCACCTACCCCAGACGTGGTTGAGTTCGAGGCTCAGTACTTCGTTGGCCAGTACTATGGCGACTACTACACACCAACTGCGGGTAACTACTACGTTCACCTCTCGGATGTAGGTTTTGACGATTCTGGCGACTACAAGGCTAATGGCCAGTATATCACGTTGGATATCTATGCTCCATTATACGAGGGCGAGAAGGGTAGTTATGTGCCACTCCCAGTGGGTACTTACAACCTCGACAAAGAGAGCACTATGGCTCAGTGGACTATCGACTATAAGTACTCGGCATATACCAAGACCGATGACAAGGCTGATGGTGATGGTTTGAAGTTTGATGAGGCACAACTCGTTGTAACAGAGTCTGATGCTGTGTTTACTGCAAAGATTGGAGAGATGACTTTTAAGGTTACCTTTGTGGGTCAGGCCGTAGTTGCTAATGTGGAGGTTGAGAAGGCAGAGGAGGTTAATTTCACTGCTTCGAAGGCTTGGGGCTACTACTATGGCGACTACTACAACCCAGGTGTGGCTGACAACTTCTACTTCTTCCTTTCGGATTTGGGTGTGGATGCTGATGGCTTGGAGGTGGCAAATGGTGTCTACTACCGTTTCGATATCTATACCTCGATGATTGATAAGGCTAACGGCATTGCTATCCCTTACGGCACATACCTAATCGACCCAACCGAGTCGATGGAGCCTGGTACAATCTCTTATAGTGCATCGTTGTACTACATTATGGATGAGTTTGGAGAAGAGGCTATCGATGGTGGTTATCTCAACTCAGGTTACCTTACAATAGATGAGACTGGCATCCACGGTGAGTTCTCTATCGCAGGTGTTAAGCACGTTGTCTCTTATGAGGGTGCAGTTGAGTATATCGATGTGACAGCGGAACTTGGTGGCGGTGACGAGCCAGGCGGCGGTGATGAGCCAGGTGGCGACTACTACTCTACACTAACATCGGACTATACTTGTAATTTAGACGACCACACGCTCTACTACGAGTACTATGGCGACTACTATGAGATTGGCTTCCGCAACTGGACATTTGCCCTTATCCCTAACGACTTTGAGGGAGATACTGTGCAGTTCGACGTTCTTGCATCGCCTACAAGTTATCAGGAGTTCTTTGGCGACTATACCATTAACGACACTATGGGAGGTTTCACGGCTCTACCTGGCGAGATTGAGGATGGCTATATGTCATACTGCTGGTACTACACCAATGATGGTGTGACTATGGCACCATTCGTTGAGGGTACCGTGAGTGTCGCTCCTGCTACTGGTGCTGATGCGAGTGTGACATTTGAGGTTAAGGACGATAGAGGCAACACCATTACAGGCTCTTGGAGTGGTTCGATGCTTCCTGCTTCGGCACTACAGTCTACACGCTCAAGTGTTGTGTTCCGTAGTAAGTAGAGCGATAGAGTCTAACTAAAAAGTGTATACAAGGTTTGCGAGTCGAAGAGGCTCGCAAACTTTTTTCATTATTTAGTTGGAGCGAAGCGAAAATATTATATATATTTGTACGAAATATGGGTAATCTATTTGTGATTGCCGAATTGGTGTGTGACAAAATCAAAAATATTAATAAAATTGGTAAAATTTATGAAAAAATTGTTCTATTTGTTGCTCGCTTTGCCAATGATTATGGTAGCGTGCGAGAAGGCTCCAGTAGATGAGCCTACAGGCCCTAATACGCCAGATGGTCCAGATGCACCAGTGGTTGAGGAGCCTAAATTGACCCTTACTTCTGAGGCTACCTTAGAGTTCTCTGCAGAGGGTGGCGAGGGTATTATCACCTATACCTTGGAGAATAAGAAGGAGGGCGTGGAGTTGAGCGCCACTTGTGAGGCTGACTGGGTTAGCACACCTGTAGTGGGCGAGACTATCACCTTCACCGTTAGTGCTAACGAGGGCGAGGCACGTCAGACAACTATCGTTGTGGCGTATGACACTCAGTCGTTCGAGGTGGCTATTGCTCAGGCGGCCGTGGCTGAAACTCCTGTTGTGGACTATGAGATGTCGTGGGCTCGTCGTGCTGATAGTGCATACTACGGAATGCCAAACAACTACTTCTACTTGACCTTTGGCGATGCTAACGAGACGATGTATTTTACTTTGGCTCTCGTAGGTGCTGAGTCTCAGTATATCCTACAGCCAGGCACTTATAGCACTATTGCTGAGGATCTTCTCCTTCAGGGTACTGAACTCTTCATCTATAGCGGAGAGAGAATTATCTCGTTCACCACTGGTCGTGCTACCGTGGCTCTCGATGGCGAGATCTATACGTTGGATATCTTCCTCACTGGCGACGACAACGTGACATACCACATCACCTACGAGGGTATTATCGAGAAGATGGCGGCAAACATCCCTACTGGTCCACAGAACTTTGAGCCAGTGGCTGTTGAGGCCGTTGTCTTCACCCCAGGTAACTTCGTGTTGAAGTTGTTTGTGGACAACTACTATGCTCACGAGTTGGATATGTACGACTTGGCAGGTAAGAGCAGCGACTACTTGTCAGAGGGACGTTATGTGCTTGGTGCTGATGACGAGTTGCAGTATATCAGCGAGTGGGCGCAGTATAGCCTTGGTAATGGCCAGTACACCGTAATCACCGCTGCCGAGATTGAGATTACCCACCACTCAAACAACACCTCTCGTATTCAGGGTTTCATAGAGTCGGAGTTGGGACACCACATCGATTTCGACTGGAATGGTCCAGTCTTGGGCTTCGACCTCTATGGCTATGAGACTCCAGAGGCCCTTAAGAATCTCGACTTCAAGGCTACCTACTTGGCTGGCGAGATCTATACATCGAGCCAGTTGGGTGGCTTGGCACCTAACAACTACTACTTCACCCTCTCTGACGCTGTGATCGATAGAAATAACCCTGTGCCAAACTCAACCTATTTCTATTTCGACCTCTACTCAGATACCTTGACCGAGGATAATACTATCCCATACGGAACATATCCTGTAGACGTAACCTCTTCTTGGCAGGCTGGCACCGTTAGCCTTGGTAAGACATACGGCTTTAAGATTAATGCTTCGGGTACGGACTATGCTGCACGCTACCTCTATACCGATGGTGTTGTGGTAGTTAGCGAGAATAAGATCGAGGCTGAGTTCACTACCGAGCAGGGTACTACCGTTACCGTTACCTACGAGGGAGACTTGGCTATTACCCCTTACGACTCTGGTGACGATGACGATGATCAGGGCTCAGACTCAAATATCACCACCGACACAAGTTTCTCTTGCACCAACGTAACTATGTCGGCAAATTATTACGGTGATTACTACACCCCTGATACCGACAACTATACCGTGCGCCTCTACGAGGATCCTAATATGCTAAGCGGTGTATTTATCCAGTTGGAACTCCTTGCAGACCCTACTGCTGATGACTGGGCATTGACCTACCACGCTTTGCAGGATAACTCATTCTCTAATCCCGAGGACTATGTAAACTCGTTCATCCGTGGCTATATACAGAACGGCTATACCTATGCCTCTTGGTATGGTGTGCTTAACGGAAGCGGTGGCTACAGTTATGAGTTCGCTCCAATCTATGGTGGTACTGTAGATATCGTTAAGAATGATGATGGCTCACGCACATTCATCTTCGATTGTACCGATGATGCAGGCGTGAAGATTACTGGTACTATGACAACCAAGGCTGAGACTTCAGCGTCGGCGATGTCTGCTCAGAGCAACAAGAAGGCTCTCTATCGTCTTCCACAGAGCCTCGTTGTTCGCTAATATCATTCGTGAATAAGTTACTGATATAAAAACAGTTAAATAATGAAAAAGTTCTTTTATCTGTTGATGCTCCCATTGCTCTTCGTGGCGTGTGAGCCAGGAAATACTCCAGAGCCATCAGTACCAGTAAGCCTTACTCTTACCTCTGATGCCTCTATGATGTTCGAGGCAGAGGGAGGTCAGGGTGTTATCACCTACACTTTGACTGCAGCCGAGGAGTGTGCATTGCCAGGTGTAACCTGCGAGGCAGAGTGGATTACAAATATCGAGGTGGGCCAGACTATCACCTTCGACGTTGTGGTTAATGAGGGCGATGATCGTCAGACAAAGATCGTGGTGGCCTATTCTACCGAGTCTTTTGAGGTGACCGTGCGTCAGTCTAAGGGCGAGGAGGGTGTCCCAACCGAGGAACTCGTTGCAAATAACTTCCTTGGCTCATACTACTCACCAGAGGCGTTGGGTACAAAGACACACCTCTACTCACTCCTTTTGTCGAATGCCGACTTGTCTGTTGAGACTGTTACACCAAAGGCGTTCTACTTCTACTTCGACCTCTACTCAGATGAGGTAAACGAAGACTTCGTAGTCCCTGAGGGAACCTACCATTTCGACCGCCTCTCTACAAAGCAGGCAGGAACCATCGACTCCGAGGGTTCGTTGGGCTTTACCGTAAATAGTTCAGGTACCGACTTCGAGACTACCTATATCTACCACGATGCTACCGTTGTTGTAACCAAGGATAAACTTGTTGCAGAGGTTGTCTTGGCAGATGGTAGTAAGGTTGTTATCACTTATGAAGGTAGCCTTCTTACAGAGCCAGGAGAGTTCGAGTCGGAATCAACTCTTACAGACGATCTTAGCATCAACCTTGAGAATGCGATGATATCTGCTTATAACTACGAGGATTACTACTATACTGACGAAGCAGACAACTGGTACGTTCAGGTTGCATCTACCGACAACAATTCTGTCATCAAGTGCTTCTATCTTGACTTCTTGGCAGACATCAACTATGGCAGTTGGGATGTGTCGTACCACGCACTCGAGGGTTACGACTTCTCTGACCCAGAGGCTTATGTCGATTCATTTATCCCTGGATATGTTGATTCTGAGGGATTTATCGCAGGTTGCTGGTATGCCGAGATGAATGGTGATGGCTATATCGTAGGTGATGTTGCACCGCTCTATCACGGTAATATCGACGTGGAGTTCGGTAGCAACAACTCTGTCCTCATCACCCTCAACTGTAGGGATGATGCTGGCAATGATATCACTGGTACTATCTCAGGTTTTATCTACGAGTAATCCCGAGCAGATAGTGGAGTGGCTAACATCGTTTTAAGAGAGTCGCTCGTTGTAACTAAGTTTGGGGCGTGTCCATAAATTGTGGGCGCGCCCTTTTTGGTTCCTATAATGCTAAAAATATGTAATATTTTCTTCCCAATTACATAAATTGTTGTATATTTGTGTCATCTTAGATAACTAATTTCAAAAATATAGGAGTAATGAAAAAACTATTCATTCTTTTTGCGTTTATTGCAACACTCTCAGTTGCTTGCGAGAAGACCCCAGAGCCAGCGGCTACACCAGCCATTGAGTTTACATCGGATTCAACCTTGGAGTTCCCTGCAGCGGGTGGTACTCAGGAGGTTAGTTTCCGTATTGAGTATGGTGATGGTAGCATCGCTGCTGTAAGAAAGAGCGTAGATTGGCTATCAGCAACTATCGAGGACGACAAGGTCGTTATTACCGTTTCGGCTAACCCAACCGAGAAGGCTCGTAAGACTACCGTTAAGTTGGTTTACTCTAATGCTTCGGAGTTGATTACCATTAGCCAGGAGGGTGCTATCTGCGACGTTAATTTCGAGGCATCTCGTTTCGAGGGTATCTATCTCGGAACTCAGGAGTCTGCCGTACCAAACTACTTCGTTATCCTCTCGGATATCGGTGTCGCAAAAGATGGTTCTGCTAAGGCCTCTGGTACATACTACTACTTCGACTTCTATATCGATCAGGAGTGTGAGGACGAGGTTGTGATTCTCCCTAATGGCGTTTACACCTTCGATAAGGAGGATACCTTCGCGGATGGTACTTTCAGCGATGCTGGTAGCTGGTTCTGCAAGGTGAAAGCAGATGGTAGCGACTACCTCAAGGCTGCAAGTTACCAGAGTGCTACCGTAACGGTTACTGACGATAGCTTCTACGCAGAGATCGTCTTCCCTGATGGTGCAAAACACATCGTAACCTATTCAGGCGAGCTTATCGTTGATGTAGGCTATATCAACTCAACCTTCTTCGAGGACTATACCTTCGATGTGAAGAACGCAGAGATTACTGCTAAGTATTTCGGTTTTAACGCCGAGGCAGGTAAGCATCAGTGGTTTATCGAGGCCGTTAAGGGTAATGACTACTTCTGCATCGAGTTGTTCAACAACGATGGCACTACTTGCTCAGGTCTCTACTCAGAGTATGACCCCACCTATGCTGAGGACTATAACGACAAGTTTATCCCAGGTATGTTGGGCGAGGATGGCTTGATTGGTACTTGGTATGCTTCGCTCACAAATGGCGTTATCAAGGGCGAGAAGTTGGCTCCTATGATGAGCGGTATCCTTCGTATTACAGAGACTGAGGGTGTTACTACCATCGAGTACAACTGTGTGGATGACGCTGGTAACGAGATGCTTGGTACTGTAGCGGGCGAGATGACCATTATGAATGTAAACCAGCAGTAAACGTCGGATTATAATTACCAAAACAAATAAACTAAACACTAAAAATTATGAAACTTAGAAATCTTTTCTACGCATTGCTTGCACTTCCTATGGTGCTTGTAGCGTGTGACGAGGCTCCAGTTGAAGAGCCTAATGGCCCTAACAACCCTGGTGGCGGCGATCAGACTGAGGCCGTTTTGACACTTACCTCTGAGGCAACTATGGAGTTTGCTGCAGCGGGTGGCGAGGGTGAGATCACCTTCACTTTGGAGAACGCTAAGGAGGGTGTAAACCTCGGTGTAGCGTGCGACTCAATCTGGGTATTGGTTAATGACCCAGCAGAGACTATCACCTTTACTGTAGAGGCTAACGATGGTGAGGCTCGTGAGGCTAAGATTACCGTATCTTACGAGACTAAGTCTTTCGAGGTTACTATTAAGCAGGCTGCTAAGGGCGAGGATCCAAAGCCAGCAGTTCCAGCACTTACACTTACCTCTGAGGCTACTATGAACCTCGACTGCACTTTGCAGGAGGCTGTTATCACCTACACTTTGGAGAATCCTATCCAGGGTCAGGAGGTAAAGGCTAAGGCTAATGTTGATTGGATCTCAAGTTTTATCGTTCGTGACGCTGAGATCTCATTCGTTGTTGCTGCCAACGCAGGTGAGGCTCGTGAGGGTAAGATCACTGTTGAGTACGGTATCTTGAACTTCGAGGTTACTGTAAAGCAGTCAGAGTATGTTGCTCCAGCTCCAGTAATCGTGCTTTCTGAAAACTCTATGGAGTTCGGTCCAGAGGGTGGCGATTGCTCGATCACCTACACTATCGAGAACGCTGTTGAGGGTGTTGAGATCGCAGTATCTGAGAATGTTGATTGGATTTCAGAGGCTGTTGCTTTGGATGGTCAGTTCTACTGCTATGTTGCTGCTAATGAGACTTCTGCTATGCGTGAGGCTACTATCACCTTCACTTATGGTGATGTTACTAAGGAGTTCACCGTGAAGCAGCTCTTCGAGGGCTACGATCCAAATATGGAGTATGTAGTATTCGGTGGCGAGAAAGGTGTTATCGATGCTTGGGCAGAACTTGGCGATGCTGGTAAGAAGTGGTCACTCGTATTCGTTGAGCACGATGAATCACTTGGTGATATGCAGACTGTTATTGCATTCAGCCTTACTGAGGCAAACGTCCGTCGTATCGAGTCAGGTACTTACTCTGTAGCAAATGGTGGTATCCTTGTTAATTCTGCTCGCGATAACAGCAACTCTACATATCGTAAGAATGCCTCTGTTGCAGCAGATATTACCGACGCTACTTTCGAGGTAACTGTAGATACACGCCGTGAGGGCATCGTTGTTGAGGGTACTTTCCAGGCTGGTAACACTATCGTATCACTAAAGTATGCTGGTGCTATAAGAGGTATGGACCTCGCTGAGGACACAGGTTCTTCACACTACACAGAGTGGAAGCAGTTCAACAAGAACTATCAGAAAGAAGAGGAGTGTATCGCTACTGCAAAGTCTCAGGATGGTAAGTTGGAGATTATGTTCGACATCTGGCACACTGGCGGTACTACGATTATCCCAGAGGGTACTTACAACGTAACTGCTGCTCCTTATGGTGATAATGTAGATTTGTTGTCAGAGACATCAAAGATTACCTATAATGGAGTTCCTGCATACCTTTATGTAGCGAAAGGTGGCTCTGGTTATGTTACAGTAGAGCACATCTCTGGTGGTTACAAGTTCACATTTGAGCTTACTGACGAGTTGGGCCGTACATTCACTGGCGTAATCGAGCGTGAGCTTAAGTATGGTGATAATCCAGCATAATTAGGATTATAACACAACCCTATATGAAAGAAGGGCGTGTTCAAACTGAACACGCCCTTCTTCTTTGTATCAAGCGAAAGGATTACATCACGATATTGATAATCTTACCCTTGACAACGATAATCTTCTTAGGCTGTTTGCCCTCGAGCCACTTCTGCGCACCCTCGGTAGTGACGATATCCTTAGCGATATCATCCTGCGACATATCCAAGGCGTACTCCTGCTTGAAGCGCAACTTACCGTTGATCATCACAGGGTACTCGAATGAGTTCTCCACCAAGTAGTCGGCATTGTACTTAGGGAATGCTGCATCACAAACGGTGGTCTCGTGACCTAAGGCGTGCCATAGCTCCTCGGCAATATGAGGTGCGAATGGTGCGATAAGGGCTGTCAAAGGCTCCAAAATCTCACGCTTAGAGCAGTCGCCAAGTTCGTTCAAGCAGATCATAAAGGCTGCTACAGAGGTGTTGAACGAGAAGTTCTCGATATCCTCGCCAATCTTCTTGATGGTCTTGTGCAAGGTCTTCAACTCGGCAGGTGTAGCCTTCTCGTCGTTTACGAGGAACTTGCCATCGCGGTTGTAGAACTTAGCCCAGAGACGACGCAGGAACTTGTGAACACCGTCGATACCGTTGGTATCCCAAGGCTTTGACTGCTCCAAAGGACCGAGGAACATCTCGTACATACGCAATGTATCGGCACCGTATGCATCGACGATATAGTCGGGATTTACCACGTTGAACATCGACTTCGACATCTTCTCGATAGCCCAGCCACAGATATATTTGCCATCCTCCAAGATAAACTCTGCATCCTTGAACTCTGGACGCCACTGGCGGAATGCCTCAAGGTCGAGGATGTCGTTCTTCACGATGTTTACGTCTACGTGAATCTCCTGCGTATCGTACTCCTTCTTAAGGCCGAGTGACACGAACTTGTTGGTGCCAACCACGCGGTACACGAAGTTCGAGCGACCCTGAATCATACCTTGGTTTACCAACTTCTTGAATGGCTCCGACTCGCAGATGTAACCCAAGTCGTAGAGGAACATATTCCAGAAGCGTGAGTACATCAAGTGACCTGTAGCATGCTCGATACCACCAACGTAGAGGTCTACGTTGCGCCAGTAGTCGTTAGCCTCCTTGCTCACCAAGCCCTTGTTGTTGCGTGGGTCCATATAGCGGAGGAAGTATGCTGAAGAGCCCGCGAAACCAGGCATTGTAGAGAGTTCGTATGGGTAGCCCTCGGCGGTGTGCCAAGCCTCAACACGTGCCAATGGTGGCTCACCCTCCTCGGTAGGACCGAAGTTCTCGATAGGTGGCAATGCTAATGGCAACTCCTCATCCTTAACGCGGTAAGCCACGTCGCCCTTATAGTAGATAGGGAATGGCTCGCCCCAATAGCGCTGACGTGAGAAGATAGCGTCACGCAAGCGGTAGTTCACAAGGCGCTTACCTAAACCTCGATTCTCTACCTCCTTGAACATAAAGTCGATAGCCTCCTTAACGTCCATACCGTTGATGATGTCCGAGTTGATGAGTTTGCCCTCCTTAGCGTCGTACGACTCCTTCTCGATGTCGCCACCCTCAACTACTGGGATGATTTCCAAGCCGAAGTGGCGAGCGAAGGCGTAGTCACGAGAGTCGTGTGCTGGAACAGCCATAATAGCACCAGTACCGTAGCCCGAGAGTACGTAGTCTGAAATATAGATTGGAATAGCGTTGCCGGTGAATGGGTTGATGGCGTAAGAGCCAGTCTTTACACCACTTACGCGCTTAGTGTCGGCGATGCGCTCACGCTCCGAACGACGCTTAGTCTCAGCGATATAGGCCTCCACAGCCTCGCGGTTATCCTCGGTTGTAAGTTCCGCAACCCACTCGTGCTCAGGCGCAATAACCATAAAGGTAACACCATAGATGGTGTCGGGACGTGTGGTGAAGATCTCCAACTTGCGGTCAGAACCTGCAACATCGAAGAATACCTGAGCGCCTACCGAACGACCAATCCAGTTGCGCTGAATCTCTTTCAAAGACTCGCTCCACTCCAACTTCTCAAGACCGTCGAGCATACGCTGTGCATAGGCCGTAACGCGCAACAACCACTGCTTCATACGCTTCTGCTCCACAGGGTGACCACCACGAACTGAGAGACCCTCCTTAACCTCGTCGTTAGCCAATACAGTGCCCAACGCTGGACACCAGTTTACCATAGTGTCGGCACGGAAGGCGAGGCGGTAGTTCTGAAGTACCTGCTCACGCTCCTCCTCGGTCATTGCGCACCACTCGGCAGCGGTGAAGTCGAGGTCGTTAGTCTGTGCAGCATCCAAACCCTCAGTACCATTCTCCTCGAAGTATGCGACCAAGGCGGTGATAGGCTCTGCCTTCTGGCTCTTGTTGTTATACCAGTGGTCGAACATCTGGAGGAATGCCCACTGAGTCCAGTGGTAGTACTCAGCATCGCAGGTGCGTACCTCGCGTGACCAGTCGAACGAGAAACCAATCTTGTCCAACTGTGAGCGGTAGCGTGAGATATTCTGCTCGGTGGTGATGGCTGGGTGCTGACCAGTCTGGATAGCGTACTGCTCGGCAGGCAAGCCGAAAGCGTCGTAACCCATAGGGTGCAACACGTTGAAGCCCGACTGACGCTTATAGCGTGAGTATATGTCGGATGCAATATATCCGAGTGGGTGGCCTACGTGGAGTCCCGCTCCCGATGGGTAGGGGAACATATCCAAAACGTAGAACTTTGGGCGTGAAGGGTCTACCTCGACACGGTAGGTACCCTCCTCCTGCCATCTCTTCTGCCATTTTTGCTCAATGGCTCTGAAATCGTATTCCATAGTTTTTAAGTTAATTTATTATCGTTTATATGTTTGTTTCTATTCGTCGTCGTCATCAAAGGCCTCGTCACCGAAGTAGAACCCATCCATAAGGGCATCAATATCTCGGCGCTCCTTCTTCGTGGGGCGTCCCGTACCACGGTCGCGGAAGACGAAGATGGTCTCGTGAGGCACGTTGAGTTTGTCTAACTCCTCCTGAGGTGTGCAGTTGAGGCAGTAGAGAGGCACGTTCTTGGCGGGCTGGCGACTCGACACAAGGTCCAGCACCTTATAACTATACGTCACTCGCTCCCTGCGCACCGAAATCATATCCCCGACCTTGACCTCTCGCGAGGGCTTGGCGTAGGCGTCGTTCACCATAACGCGGTTTTGGCGTATGGCATCAGCAGCATCGCTTCGGGTCTTGAAGATGCGTACTGCCCAGAGGTATTTATCTAATCGTATGTCGCTCATAGTTATTCCTTTGAAATGGGGGTTGCCGTGCGGCTAATGCTTATAATCATACCTATAGCCAGGGACATAGAGAGTAGCGAAGAGCCTCCGCGC
Source organism: Alistipes sp. (assembly GCA_017555905.1). Classification (GTDB taxonomy): domain Bacteria; phylum Bacteroidota; class Bacteroidia; order Bacteroidales; family Rikenellaceae; genus Alistipes. The sequence continues at coordinate 30,333 of JAFZFP010000017.1, forward strand.
GATATCAGCGGAAGGGTCTGTCCCGTCTCAGGGAATAGGTTTACTTGCACAAGAATATGGAGCAGTGCCTGGCACGTTATCAATATGCCGAGGCCCGCGGCCAAGAGCGTAGGGAATGGGGTAGTACATCGCCTACAAATCTCTATCGAGCGGAATGTTATCCACAGGTAGAGCAACATAAGCACGATGGCTGCCACAACGCCATACTCCGACGAGAAGAAGGCGAAGGCGTAGTCGCTCTCGGGGTGGATAACTATGGCGCGCGAAGCACTATGTCCTGCACCATCGCCTATGATACCTCCGTCGTGGATAGCAATCATCGCACGGTCGGTATCCGAGAGTTCGTAGACGCGATCCTTCTTGCCATCAGTAAGGAAGAGTTCCGTAATCCAGGTCTCAAGACGTGTTGAGGCGGTGCTACCACGACCTACGCCTATCAACGAGAGGGTGGTGAAGAGGAGTGCTGCAGCGGCAACGCCGACGAAGCATACCTTCAAGAGCTCTCTCCAATTCACTCGTCCTATGTATAGCATAAGCATCGACACGATACCGATGATGAGGGCCGACGACACGTGGGCAAAGGCAATTACGCCACACGATATCACCACAGGACCAAGCAGTGGCCAACTATTCTCCTTTAGGATGCGCATCTGCTCCGCAGAGCGTAGTTTGAACGATGTGGGAAGTAACTTAATCTTGTCGATATTTCGCTGGCGTGCCTCCATATTGCGAGCAAGCATAAGGATAGTGCTTATCTTGAGCAACTCCGAGGGCTGTATCTTTATAGGGCCAATGGCTATCCAGCGTGCTGCACCATTGGTGGACTCTCCGAAGAAGTAGGTCGCAAGGGTGAGACCGACACATATCCAAAAGACCCAAGGGGTAACCTTGTTGTAGAAGGTGTGGTTAATCTTATGGGTGATGAAGACTACGGGCAACGAGGCCACCATAATCAACATTATCTGCATACGGAGCGACTCGGTGGAGGTCATCGACGAGGTTATGTCGTAGACCATCTTCGCAGTCGAGGAGTAGACGACAAGGATGCTCACGACGATAAGCACGGCGTAGATAATCCACAACGTGCGGTCGCCCTCCAGTATGGGGGTGCGGCTCAGAGTCTCCGGTGTCTCCTCTCGTAACGAGTTGTTATGCTTTGTCATAGGTTATTATTCCAATATGTTGGTTGCTACCCACTCCTTGAATTTGCGACCTCTATCCTCGTAGTTCTTGAAGAGGTCGAAACTTGCGCAAGCAGGCGATAGAAGCACCGTATCTCCTGGTGTCGCCTCCTTTGCTGCTGCTGCCATAGCCTCCTCGAAGGTGTTGCAGTCGTGGATAACAGGAACGATGCCCGCAAACTCTCGCTTTAGTTTGGCATTATCCACGCCCATACAAATCAAGGCTTTAACCTTGCGACGAGCGAACTCCTTGAGAGGGGTATAGTCGTTACCCTTGTCTGTGCCACCAGCAATCCACACAGTTGGACGCTTCATACTCTCCAAGGCGTACCATACGGAGTCTACGTTGGTAGCCTTCGAGTCATTCACCCACTCGATGTCGTTCTGCTTACCCGCAGGCTCAAGACGATGCTCTACGGGTGAGAAGTCGTAGATAGAGCGCTTGATAGACTTTGGAGGTATGCCCGTAGCCAAGGTCGCCAAGGCTGCAGCCATAGCGTTATAGATGTTGTGCATACCCTCAATCTTCATCTTGCGTGTATCGATTGTGACACTCTTTTCGCCTACCGTAGCGGTGAAGGTGTGACCCTCAAGGATGGCATCACCATCGCCACTCGCAATGGCGGTGTTGATGGCGAAGGGCAACTGACGTGCGCGTAGGTCGTCGTCCATCTCCGAGAGCATCTGCTGTGTGGTGTCGTCGTCGGCAGAGTAGATGAAGCAGTCTGCTGTAGTCTGATTCTGCGTGATACGCATCTTCGAGCGAGCATAGTTCTCCAATTTATAGTCGTAGCGGTCGAGGTGGTCGGGGGTGATGTTCATCAATACGCCGATGTCGGCGCGGAACTTGAAACAGCCGTCCAACTGGAAGGAACTCAACTCCAAGACGTGCCAGAAGTACTTCTCTGTGGCGATGGAGTAGGCGAAACTCTCGCCGATGTTGCCACCGAGTGATACCTTGCGACCAGCGTCGCTCATAATCTTGTAGATGAGCGATGTGGTGGTAGTCTTACCATTCGAGCCTGTGATGCAGATGGTCTTTGCCACACCCTTGTAGCGGGCTGCAAACTCTATCTCCGAGATTACGGGGATGCCACGCTCAAGAATCTTCTGTACGATAGGGGCTTTGTCGGGGATGCCTGGCGACTTAATCACCTCGTTGGCATCCAAGATGCGCTCCTCGGTATGCTGCCCCTCCTCATACTCCACGTTCCACTCGTCGAGACGCTCACGGAACTTAGGGGCTATCTTACCCATATCAGAGAGGAAGACATCGAAGCCCTTCTTCTTGGCAAGGATTGCAGAGCCATAGCCCGAGATGCCACCACCTAAAACTGCTATCTTTCGTTTCATATATACTCTTCTGTTAATGTTGTTACTGAATCTTAAGTGTTACGAGTGTGAGTGCTGCCAAGAGCAACGAGATGATGATGAAGCGGATGGTAATCTTATTCTCGTACTTCGAGATCTCACACTCCACAATCTTATCCTTCGAGGTGTCAATACCCAATGTCGCACGCTTCTGGTAGTGGTGGTGCAGAGGCGACATAAGCAGGATGCGCCTACCCTCGCCATACTTTCTCTTCGTATATTTGAAGTAGCCGACTTGAACCATTACCGAGAGTGCCTCGACTAAGAAGATACCGCAGAGCAGTGGAAGGAGCAACTCCTTACGGATGCAGAGGGCAAAGACGGCGATGATTCCTCCGATGGTCAATGAGCCAGTGTCACCCATAAATATCTGGGCTGGAAAGGCGTTGTACCATAAAAATCCGATGAGAGCACCTGCGAAGGCTGCGGCAAAGATTATCAACTCACCACTATTCGGGATATACATAATGTTGAGGTAGTCCGAGTAGATGATGTGGCCTGAGAGGTATGCCAAGATACCAAGCACCAGGACTATAGGCACCGAGACTCCTGTGAGCAATCCGTCGAGGCCATCCGTGAGGTTTGCACCATTTGAGACGGCGGTAATTACGAAGATGGCGACAATCATATAGAGAATCCACGCAGCGATGTCATTACCGCCGGTGAGTACCTTATAGTCGAGCATCGTATCCTTGAGGAATGGGATAGATGTCTTTGTGGTCTTCTCGGGTGTGGTGCTGATAATCTGTCGATCGACATAACTACTTACCACGTCGCCCGTCTGAACGTCGGTGATGTGATACTGCTTAGTCTCGAAGTTCTTTTCGTGGATGACGATATCTTCAGATGCCCACATAGTTGTACCTACGATGATGCCCAAGCCTACCTGGCCGACAATCTTGAAACGACCCTTGAGACCCTCCTTGTTGTGGCGGAAGACCTTGATGTAGTCGTCTAAGCCACCGATGAATCCGAGCCATATTGTCGAGATGAGCATCAGTTGGATGTAGACGTTATTGAGGTCACCGAAAAGGAGTACAGGGACCAATACTGCTAAGATAATGATGATACCACCCATCGTTGGGGTACCCCTCTTGCTAAGTTGGCCCACGAGGCCGAGGTCACGAATCTCCTCGCCAATCTGCTTGTTCTTGAGGAAGGTAATTATGCGCTTGCCGAAGAAGATAGATATGAGCAACGAGAGAATTATCGCTGCTGCCGAGCGAAACGAGATATACTCGACGATGCGCATACCTGGCCAATCGGTGGTGTTGTTGAGATGCTCAAAAAGTTTGTAAATCATAGTAGTCTATTGTTCTATGGTGGGTTATCTGTTGTTGTGTGTCTGGTTGAAGGCGTTGCGTACCTCCTCGCGGTCGTCGAAGTGGTGCTTCTCGGTGCCGATAATCTGATAATCCTCGTGGCCCTTGCCTGCGATAAGGATTATATCCTTAGGTTGTGCCAACATCGTAGCTGTGCGTATCGCCTCACGACGGTCGGTTATGCGTAGCCAGTTTTTGGCTCCATCCACGCCCTGTACCATATCGTCAAGGATGGCCTCGGCAGACTCCGTGCGTGGGTTGTCGGATGTGAAGATTGCCGTTGTGGCATACTTCGTTGCTATGGCTGCCATCTCTGGGCGCTTCGTCTTGTCGCGGTCACCTCCGCAACCACATACGACGATGAGGCGTTGCTGATCTTGGCGCACCTCCTCGATTGTCTGAAGCACATTCTCCAAGGCATCAGGCGTGTGAGCATAATCCACAATGGCCATCGTGTGGTCATCGGCAACGATTGTCTCGAAACGACCTGCTACGGGGGTTAGTTGCGAGAGGGTAGTTAGTACCTCGAGTTTGTCGATACCCAAGAGTGTCGCTGCGGCATATACGGTGGTTAGGTTGTAGGCATTGAAACGGCCCGTGAACTTCACCCATAACTCCTGACCGTCGATATGGAGTAGCATACCGTCGGGGTGCATCTCCACAATCTTCGTGCGGTAGTCGGCCATTGAGCGAAGAGAGAGGCGGTAGCCCTTGGCCTTGCAGTTCTGGAGCATCACCTCGCCATTGCGGTCGTCGCCATTTACCACTGCCCAAGCCCCCTTGTCGAGGCGGTCGAAAAATGACTTCTTGGCGTTTATATACTCCTTGTATGTGCCGTGGTAGTCGAGGTGGTCGTGGGTGAGGTTTGTGAAGAGTGCGCCCACGAAGTGCAGACCCTCGATGCGGTGCTGTGCTGCGGCGTGTGACGACACCTCCATAAAGCAGTAGTCGCAACCCTCGTTCACCATTTCGCGCATCATCTGGTTGAGGCGAAGCACGTCGGGGGTGGTGTGGGTTGAGGCGATGCTACGCTGGCCAATGCGGTAGATGACCGTCGAGATAAGTCCCGCCTTGTAGCCCATCGCCATAAACATATCGTAGAGGAGTGTCGCCGTGGTGGTCTTGCCATTGGTGCCTGTGACGCCCACTAAACGCAACTCCTTCGAAGGGTTGTCGTAGAATGCCGAGGCTATGTGTGCCATTGCGATATTACTATCCTCGACAACCACGTAGCATACCTCGTCGTTGAGTTGTTCGGGTAGTTGCTCACATACTACAGCGGTAGCACCTCGCTCGATGGCCGAAGCGATATAGTTGTGGCCATCGCTCTGTGTGCCACGCACAGCGAAGAAGAGGGCTCCCTCCTCCACACTACGAGAGTCGTAGGTGAGTGACACAACCTCAGGATTGTGGTTGTTGTGTATCTCTATCGCTCGAACATCGGCGAGCAGTAAGTTCAGTTGTTTCATACCTGTTTGTGCTATATATTCCTATCTCTCTAAGATGAGATGAATCTTCATATTTGGTGTTACTTTGCGTCCTGCGGGGATATCTTGGCTCTTGACCCTGCCACTTCCTGTGTGTGTCACGGTCAGTCCGGCGCGCTCGAGGAGGTAGAGGGCATCGGTAAGACCCATCCCCTTGACATTTGGCACTACGCCACTCTCAATATCTATACTACTGAGTGTCGCCTTGCCACTCTCGTCGATAGCGACGTTGCTCCACTTGTCGCCAGCCTCCTTGCTATCGCACTCGGGTGCAAGTTCTGTAATGCGCTCCACCGAGGCGGTCTCTCCAGGCTTGATGCTTACGGGTGAGTACTTTACCTCGGGCTCCTCGACCAATGAGTGTAGAGAGTGGTCGGTGGCATAGAGGTACTCCATAATGGCTGATGCTACAGGGCCAGCAAGGTCGATACCATAGTATCCTCTGTTCGATGGGGTCACCTGCTTACATACCGCTACGAGGATGGTGTATTGTGGATTCTCCTGAGGGAGTGTACAGATGATTGAGCCATAGTAGTAGTTGTCCTCCTTGAAGTTCATACCGTTGCTCATCTGCGCCTTGTCCTTGTCGCTCTCCGATATGAAGGTGGACCAAACCTGTGCTGTACCCGTCTTGCAACCGAATGGCGTAGCGAGGCCCCTAAATGTACTCTTGGTTTGGAGGGATGCTGCGGCAAGGCAACTATCAAGTTGTGCCAAGGTACTCTTCGAACACATACGATCTACGAGGGTTACTACAGGCATACGCTCCAAGACCTCGCCGTCGCGCTCTATGCGGTCCACAAGGCGTGGGGCAACCATACGGCCCTCATTGGCAACACCATTGTAGAGGGCGAGCATATGGATTGGTGGCACCTCCACCTCATAGCCGTATGCCATACGGGGTAGGCGTACACCTGCACCACCGCCAGGCTTCCAATCGGGACTATCGGCCATAGGGAGCAATCCTACACGCTCGCCATAGGCTTCAAGGCCTACGAAGTCGTTGAAACGTAGATGTGCCAAGAAGTCGGTATATCGCTTGGGGTCATCCTTGAAGGCGTTATAGATACCCTTGGCGAAGTAGACATTAGAGGAGTGGGCAAAGGCATTTTTCAATGATACATAGCCATCGCTTTCAGCGCCCGCCACATCGTGGGTATCCTCTACATTGACAGCACCAATCTTCACGGACTTACGAGGCTTCGAGTGTTCGGTGTTAATCATAGAGTTGAGGTCGAAGTCGGCCATCTCCAAGAGTGCCATTGCTGAGGTTAGTTTCATCGTCGAGCCGGGGCAGATACGGGTCTTGAGAGCGTGGTTGAAGACCCTCTCGCTATATGTTGTGCCTCGCTCCTTGGTAGCGCCAAGGCTCACCATACACAGCACATTTCCCGTCTTTACCTCCATCGCTATAGCCACACCGAACGATGCGTCGTAGCGTCGCAAGGCCGAGTCGAGACGCTCGTGTGCCACACGCTGAAGACCTGCATCGAGGGTGGTGATGACATTTGCGCCATTTACTACATCCACATTCTCGCTATCCTCCACTCTCGACCAGAAGCCGTGAGCAATCCACTGCTCCTTGTATTTGCCGTTGCTACCCGCCAGCCAGTCGTTATACATAAGTTCGATACCCGTTCCTGCCACCTCCTTGTCGTTTACGACGATAGTGCCGTAGCGACCAATGGTCTGTCGGGCGATATCTCCTGAAGGGTAGAGGCGCTTATCTTGTGCTTGCGAACTAAAGACATAGCCCATATTGCCATTGAAGATGGGGTATGTGCGCTTCATCATATTCCACTCGTCGATGGTGATGGTGCGTGGCATAATCTGGAATGAGCGCTTCTTCGTACCCTCACGTGTTCGCTCAGAAAGTAGTATGCGACGATACTCTGAGGCAGGGATATATTTGTAGTTGTTCTGCTCGGCATCGGCCTGGTTGAAGTGCGCAGCGAGGAGTTTAGAGAGTGAATCCACATTCTTTTGGTATGCCTTCTCCTCGGCATCCACCATGCCCTCCGAGCCGAAGTCGAGGAATACGTTGTAGCGAAGACTCGATATGGCCAGAGGCTCTCCGTCGCGCGAGAAGATGGTACCACGGTGTGCCTCAACATCCGTGAAGTGGTAGATGCCATCGTTCATAACCTCGGCATTGTGTCGCACCGAGGGGCTGATGAAGATAATCCACGCCAGTCGTGCGATGATGCATAGTGCGCTTATGATGAAGATTACGTACAACGACTTGATGCGCGAGACGATGTCGTGGCGCAGGGTACGTGGTCGTGTCGGACTGCTCTTTATGTCGTGTTTGCTGTTTGCCATCCTACTTATCCAATAATCGACTCTCTTTGGTGAGGTCTATTAATTTTATGCCGTGCTGTTCTAAGCGTTTTGTCACTACGCTCTTCGACGAGAGGCTGTAGCGCTCCTCCTCCTTAAGTACCGAGCGCTCGTGGAGTACCGAGGCATACTGCTCTCGTTGGCGGTACTCGCGGTTGGCGTTGAGCGACATAAATGTCAAGAAGATGCTCAAGAAGCACATTGTCGCTATGGTTACAAAGTAACGGAACGAGAGGGTGCTATCGGTAAGCATTCGTCCCGAGGTGAACATCATCCACGCCGTATTGGTGTCGGTTTTGTGTGTCTCGTTCTCATCGGCAAAGGGGATTTCATCTTCGTCCTCCTCAGTTGGGGCAGGCTCTTGGGTATCCTCCTCGTCGATGATTATGACTTCGCGCTTGATGCGCTCATCGTCGTATGGGGTGTAGTTGTCGTCGTATTGCGATGTCATAGTCGTAAGGGTTGTTTATTCCATCCTCTCGGCTACTCGCAACTTGGCACTGCGAGAGCGAGGGTTGAGGTTAATCTCCTCGTCCGAAGGTATTATGGCCTTGCGGGTGATTAGTTTGAATGGCGTTGTGGTACGGCCAAAGAAGTCCTTCTCGATGACTCCCTCGCTATTGCCACTACGCATAAAGTTCTTCACTATGCGATCCTCGAGCGAGTGGTACGACATCACCACCAAGCGACCCTCGGGGTTGAGTAGTTTGAGGCTCTGCTCCATCGCCATCTTGAGGGCCTCGATCTCGCCATTGAGTTCTATGCGGAGTGCCTGAAAGAGTTTTGTGAGGAACTTCGACTCATCTTTGGGGGGCGTGCAAAGTTTTACTGCCTCCACGAGGTCTGCCGTGGTGGTTATGGCACGCTCATTGCGAAAGCGCTCGATGCAGTTCGCTATCTTCCACGTTGTGTCCAACTCGCCATACTCGGCAAAGATCTTGGATAGTGCCTCGTTCGAGTAGGTGTTTACGATGTCGGCAGCGGTACGGCCTGCACGGGTGTTCATTCTCATATCCAAGAGTGCTTCTCCACGGAACGAGAAGCCTCGGTGCTTGGCGTCGAAGTGGTGCGACGAAACGCCCAGGTCGGCAAGGATGCCATCAACACGCTCCACACCACGCAAGCGGAGCGCTCCACGCACGAAGCGGAAGTTCGAGGCGACGAAGGTGTGTCGCTCATCCTTGGGTGCGTTGGCCTCGGCATCGGGGTCTTGGTCGAGGGAGTAGAGATGTCCCTTAGGGCCGAGATGCTTTAGTATTTCGCGAGTGTGTCCTCCGCCACCCATAGTGAGGTCTACATAGACGCCATCGGGCTTGATATTGAGGGCTGTGATACACTCCTCAAGCATTACGGGGATATGGTATGTTTCGATGCTCATTCTGTCGGTTTTTACATAGTAAAAAAATAACGCGACAAAGTTACTAATTTTTTCGCTAAAGTGAACCCTTTATTTTTGAAAAAATAAAAGATTCTTCTTTTGCTGTGTCGAACTCCTTGAATAGGAGCAAGGTGTGGCGATGAAAAACGTAGTGTGATTATGGGATCAGGTCTTTATGAAGAGTTGCAACGTGCGACGCTGTTGTGCTGTTCAACTCGTTGGGATGCAGAGGTTTACTGTTTTGACGGGGCGACGTCACCACGCCTTATGGATGAGGTTCGCCGACTGCGTGACTTGTCGTTTCTGCGTGTGGGTGTGGTGTTAAATGATAGTTGCGGGATAGATGCCTCGGATGTCGATGGTGGGTGCCGCCAAGTGATTGTCTGGGATTGCCAGCGTAGGGCCATTGCTGGAGGTTATCGCTACTCGTTAGGTAGGGATGTAGAGCCTTCACGACTGACGATATCTCGCTATTTTAGGCTCTCGCAGAGGTTTGTCGAGGAGTGTTTGCCTTGTGGTATGGAACTCGGGCGAACCTTTATTTCGCCAGAGTATCAGAGAGGGACTAATGCTTTGACACTATATACGTTAGATACTTTGTGGGAGGGGCTCTCTGCGGTGGTTAAGGCTAATGCCGTAAACTGTCTCTTTGGGCGTGTTACACTCTATCCAAACCTCGGTGTTAGGGCTCGCAACCTGCTTATGGGTTTTATGCGTTTTGCCTATCCTTCGGATGAATCGCTGATGCAGGCACACACCCCTGAACGAGTGGAGATGGCACGCGAAGATTTCGATGAGATTTTTGTGGGAACGACACCCAAGGACAACTACAGAATTTTGCTTTCGAGGATGCGAGAGTTGGATGCGTTGCCTCCGCCAATCATCTCTTCCTATATGCGTCTTTCGCCCTCGATGCAGGTCTTTGATAGTTATGTGAATTGGGATTTAGGAGGGGTCGTGGAGACTGCAATTATGGTGAAAGTTGAGGATTTTTACGATGATATAAAAAGACGATATTTGGCTTAATAGTGTAATAGAAATAGAGGACTATCCTTTTGGGAGAGTCCTCTATTTTATAGTTGAATACTAGTTGTTTAGTAGTTCTCGATAACTGCCTCAAGGTGCTGTTTCCAGATAAGTGCTGCACCGCCCAAAATAGCGACATTCTTATCCTGAATACCACTCATCAACAACTTAACCTTGCCCTTGAAGATAGAGAGTTGATTCTCCTCCATATACTTGTGTGTTGGGCGAAGGATGTAGTCGCCAGCATTAGCCAAGCCACCGAAGAGAATGATAGCCTCAGGAGATGTAATTGCGGTGAGGTCTGCCAAAGCCAAACCGAGAACTTTACCTGTGCGCTCGAAGGCCTCCAAAGCGATAGGGTCGTTCTTTGCCACAGCATCAGAAAGCATCTTTGCCTCGAACTTGTCGTAAGGGATAGAGCGGAGTTCGCTATCGCAGGTCATTGTAGCCATAAGGTCGAAGGCTGTACGCTTGATGCCAGTAGCCGAAACGTATGCCTCAAGACAACCCTTGCGACCGCAACCACACGCACGACCAGTCTCGCGTGAGGCTACAGCGATGTGGCCATACTCGCCAGCGAAACCGTCGTGGCCATATACCATCTCGCCATTGCAAACGATGCCTGAGCCAAGGCCTGTGCCGAGGGTAATCATAGCGAAGTCCTTCATACCGCGTGCATTACCGAATACCATCTCGCCAATAGCCGCAGCGTTAGCATCGTTGGTAATCATAATCTTGACACCGCCAAAATATTTGCCAAGATCCTCAACAAAGTTGAATGTGCGGATAGAGTTAGGGCGTGGGTCGTTAGGGTCTTCGAATTTCCAGAGGTTTGCAGGGGTCTCGATACGACCAGTATGGATGTTTGCGTTTGGTGCGCCGATACCGATACCGATAAGGTCGCACTCAGGCTGTGAAAGCACGAGCTCCTTAATCGCGGTTGCCAATGCCTCGATATATGGTTTATAATCGTCGAAATGTCTGTACTTGTCGGTCGAGATTTTGCTCTCGGCAACGACATTGCCATCTTCATCTACGAGGCCGAATGCTGTGTTTGTGCCGCCGATATCGATACCTAATGCGAGTTTTTTCATCATAGCTATAAAGATTTTATGAAATTAATTGGTCAAAGTTATCAAAATTATTTTAAACTCTGCAAAAAAAAACTTAATTTTGAGCCATAATTTTAGATATATAATAAGTTATGGCACATAGCAACCACGAAATATTGCAACTCTTCGAGAGTGCTTTGGCGCAGATGAATACGCCTGAGGAGCCTGAACTCCTCTATTCGCCAATCATCTATTCGATGTCGGGAGGAGGTAAGCGTCTCCGACCTGTACTCCTGCTTATCACGTTGGAGGCCTTTGGCGGTAGTATCGACGAGGCTATGCCTGCGGCTATGGCGGTGGAGATATTCCATAACTTCACCCTGCTTCACGACGACATTATGGATAATGCCGATGTGCGTCGAGGAAAACCTTCGGTTTTTGCTAAGTGGGGTGGCAATGTAGCACTTCTTTCGGGTGATGCTATGCTCATTACAGCATATAAACACCTTGCCCGCATCCCTGCTTCGGTACTGCCTCGTGTCATGAACATCTTTAGCGATATGGCTTTGGAGGTGTGCGAGGGTCAGCAGTACGATATGGACTTCGAGTCTATGGAGAAGGTCTCTACGGTGGACTATATGCAGATGATTGAGCGCAAAACATCTGCCCTGCTCTCAGGCTCTGCGATGATTGGTGCTACGATGGCTGGGGCCAGCGATGATGATGTCAAGAAGATATACCGCTTTGCTACGGAGTTGGGTTTGGCGTTCCAACTTCAGGATGACGTGTTGGATAGTTATGGTGATGAGAACCTCGGCAAGAAGATTGGTGGCGACATCTTGGAGGGTAAGCAGACCTTCTTGATGGTGCAGGCTATGAGTCGTGCCGATGTGGCACAGCGCGAGGTGTTGCGCACTACGCATCTTGCGGAAAATCTTACCAACGAGGAGAAGATTGCAAAGGTCAAGTCCCTTTACGATGCTCTGGATGTGAAGCATATTGCCGAGCAACAGATTGAGTTGCGTTTCGAGCGAGCGTTGAATATCCTTGATACGCTCTCTATCGACTCGGAGCGTGTAGCCCCTCTTGTGGAGTTTGCTCGCAACCTTACGGGACGTAAAAAGTAAACAAAGAAGTTATGATACGAAGAAAAGATATAGAAATTATGGCACCCGTAGGCTCTTATGAGTCTTTGAATGCGGCTATCGCTGCTGGTGCCGATTCGGTATATTTTGGTGTTGAGCAGCTCAATATGCGAGCGGCCTCGTCGGTGAACTTCACCCTCGATGATCTCGCAGAGATTGTGCGAGTTGCTCACGCTGCGGGTGTGAAGACCTATCTGACGGTAAATATTGTCATCTACGACGATGAGATGGAGGTTATGCGTCGCATCATCGACAGGGCTAAGGCCGAGGGTATTGATGCTATCATCGCTACCGACTTGGCCGCAATTCTCTATGCTCGTGAGGTCGGTATCGAGGTACATATCTCTACGCAGAGCAATATCTCGAATATCACAGCCGTTAAGTTCTTTGCTCAGTGGGCCGATGTTGTGGTATTGGCCCGAGAGTTGTCGTTAGAGCAGATTGCCAATATCTCGAAGCAGATTGAGGAGCAGAAGATATGTGGCCCTGCGGGCGAGTTGGTCAAGATTGAGATGTTTGCACACGGTGCTATGTGTATGTCAATGTCGGGAAAGTGTTACCTCTCGGAGCACGAGTCTCACAACTCGGCTAATAGGGGTGCTTGCCGACAGATTTGTCGCCGAAAGTACACTATCACCGATAAGGATTCTGGCCACCAACTCGATATTGACGGACAGTATGTCCTCTCGCCAAAGGATTTGTGTACTATCGACTTCCTCGACACCTTCATCAACGCAGGCGTTAGAGTCCTCAAAATCGAGGGTCGTGCGCGTGGCGGAGAGTATGTGAAGCGTGTGGTGGAGAGTTATAACGAGGCCCTTATGTTGTTGGAGCGAGGCGAGTTCTGTGCCGAGAGTGTTGCTCCTCTCAAGGAGAAGCTGCGTACGGTCTTCAACCGCGACTTCTGGGGTGGCTACTATGCCGCAAAGACTATGGTTGAGCATAGCCAGCACTATGGCTCTTCGGCAACGCTCAAGAAGGTCTATATGGGTAAGGTTACCAACTACTTCAAGCGCATTGGTGTTGCCGAGGTCTTGGTCGAGGCGTGCGAGGTAACGGAGGGTGATGCACTACTCTTTATGGGCGAGAAGACCGGTGTTGTCGAGCAGAATGCTGATGGCATTATGGTCAAGGAGGCTCCCGTTACCATGGCTAAGCAAGGCGACTATATGTCGCTTAAGACCGTGAGTGAGGTGCGCCGAGGAGATAAGGTCTACAAGGAGGTGCCAAGATAATAAAACGATGAATAACAATAACTTAAAACTATATAACTATGTTCAGTAAAGAGACTTATATTGGTCGTCGTGCCGAGTTGGCACGTCGCGTAGGTAAGGGTTTGATTCTCCTTCCAGGTAACCCTGAGGTGCCAAACAACTACCCTAATAACACATACTACTTCCGTCAGGACTCTACATTCCGCTACTACTTCGGTTTGGATGTTCCATCGCTCATCGGTCTTATTGATGCTGAGTCGGGCGAGGCTATGCTCTTTGGTGATGACTTCACCGTAGAGGATATCATCTGGACAGGCCCTATGCCAACCATCGCAGAACAGGGTGCAGAGGTAGGTGTCGAGAAGGCCTTTCCTATGACTGAAATTCGTAACGTGTTGCGTAAGGCTATCGAGCAGAATCGTCCTGTTCACTACTTGCCTCCATACCGAGCAGAACTTAAGATCTCTATGGCCGAGATGTTGGGTATCCGTCTCGATATGTTGCACGAGCGCAAGTCGTTGGATCTTATGTTTGCCGTAGCGGAGATGCGTGAGAAGAAGTCTGCCGAGGAGATCGAGGCTTTGGAGCGTGCATTCAAGATTGGCTACCAGATGCACATTACGGCTATGGGTATGTGTCGTCCAGGTGTTGTTGAGCGTGAGATCGCTGGTCGCTTGGAGGGTATTGCTAAGTCGTATGGTCAGGGTGTATCGTTCCCAACTATCGTTACTCAGCACGGCGAGATTTTGCACAACCACAACCACGATGGCGTATTGGAGTCTGGTCGCTTGTTGTTGGTTGATGGTGGTGGTGAGTCTGTTGAGGGTTACTGCTCAGACCACACACGTACATACCCTGTAAATGGTAAGTTTACAGATGTTCAGCGCGATATCTACAACATCGTTCTTCGCGCTCACAGCGAAGTTAAGGATATGATTAAGCCAGGCACGATGTATCCAGATATCCACCGTGCTGCTTACCTCTCTTTGGCTGACGGTTTGAAGGGTGTAGGTCTCATCAAGTCTACCGCTGAGGATGCTGTTGCTGCAGGTGCTATGTATCTCTTTATGCCTCACGGCCTTGGTCATGGTATGGGTCTCGATGTTCACGACTTGGAGAATATCGGTGAGCGCTCGTTCGACTTCTCTACTGTTGCGGAGCGCGCCGCAAAGTCTGCAATCTGCATCCATCGCTCTACTTGGCGTGTTGAACCAGGTACTGTGATGTCTGATGAGCCAGGTATCTACTTCATCCCTGCACTTATCGACAAGTGCCGTGCCGAGGGTAAGTTCGAGGGTATTGTGAATTACGATGCTTTGGATGGCTTCCGCAACTTCGGTGGTATCCGCATCGAGGACGATGTGCTTGTGACTGAGACAGGTAGCCGTTTCATCGGCGATAAGCTTTTGCCACTCAGCGTCGAGGAACTCGAGGCTGTAGTAGGTACATTGAAATAATTCATAAGAGCCACTACGCTCCGAAGTCAAAGGCTTTGGGGGTAGTGGCTTTAGTTTAGTTAGGTGTTAGTGGTAGAGACCACATTATTAAAGGAATGAGAATATGAAAACTGATATCGAGATTGCTCGCGAGACGAAATTAAAGAATATTCGCGAGATTGCATCATCAGTGGGTTTTCCTGATGATGAGGTGTTTAACTATGGTAAGTATATCGCAAAGGTGCCCTATAAACTGATCGATGAGAAGCGTGTAGAGAAGAGCCACCTTATCTTGGTCACTGCGATTACTGCTACTAAGGCGGGTGTAGGTAAGACTACCGTGAGCATTGGCTTGGGTATGGGTCTTAACCATATTGGTAAGAAGGCTATCGTGGCTTTGCGTGAGCCATCGTTGGGTCCCTGCTTTGGAATGAAGGGAGGCGCAACAGGTGGTGGATATGCTCAGGTGTTGCCTTCGGAGGATATAAACCTCCACTTCACAGGAGACTTCCACGCCATCACATCAGCAAATAACCTCATCGCAGCGTTGTTGGATAACTACCTCTACCACAATCGCTCGCAGCAGGTGGGCCTGAAGAAGATTATGTGGCGCCGAGTCTTGGATATGAACGACCGCTCGTTGCGTAATATAGTGACGGGTTTGGGAGGCTCGGCAAATGGTATTCCGACGGAGACGGGCTTCGACATCACTCCAGCATCGGAGATTATGGCTATCTTGTGCTTGGCTCGTAACGTAGAGGACTTGTACGTGCGCATCGGCCGTATTGTGCTGGGTGTCCGCTACGACGATACTCCACTTACGGTAAATGACCTCGGTGTTACGGGTGCTGTAGTGGCACTGCTTAAGGATGCTATCAACCCTAACCTCGTGCAAACTACGGAGCATAACCCTGTGATTATCCACGGTGGTCCTTTTGCGAATATCGCACACGGCTGTAACTCGGTGATTGCTACACGTATGGCGATGTCGTGGGCTGACTATACCGTCACTGAGGCGGGCTTTGGTGCAGACCTTGGTGCAGAGAAATTCCTCGACATTAAGTGTCGTCAGTCGGGCCTTAAGCCAGACCTTACGGTCTTGGTTGCTTCGACCCTTGCACTTAAGATGCACGGAGGTGTTCCCGAGGCAGAGATTAAGTTGCCAAACGAGGAGGGCTTGCAGCGAGGCTTTGCAAACCTCGATCGCCACGTTGCCAACCTCAAGAAGTTTGGTCAGACGGTCTTGGTCTGCTTCAATCGTTTTGCAAGCGATACCGACGAGGAGATAGAGATGGTTATGAGGCACTGCGAGGAGCTCGGTGTACGTTGTGTTATCAACAACGCCTATGCTGAGGGTGGTGCAGGTGCTGCAGACTTGGCACGTGCTGCTGTGGAACTCATTGAGAATGAGCCGTCTGCTCCTATCAACTATGCCTACGACCTTGAGGATAGCATCAAGGAGAAGATTACTAAGGTGGCCAAGAATATATATGGTGCTGGCTCGGTAGTCTTTGGTCCTAAGGCACAGAAGGAGATTGCCTTGTTGGAGAAGTGGGGTATGGGCAACTTGCCCGTATGTATCGCCAAGACGCAGTTCTCGTTCAGCGCAGATGCTAAGCGCTACGGAAGTGTTGAGGGCTTTGAGATTAATATCAAGGATATTGAGTTGAACGCTGGTAGTGGCTTTGTCGTTGCTTTGGCTGGCGACATTATGCGTATGCCAGGTTTGAGCAAGACTCCACAGGCCGGAAATATCCACTTGGCCGAGGATGGAAATGTGGAGGGTATCGTATAGCCCTCCACTCAATTAACTAACAATTAAAAGAATGGCTTCGAATGTAATATACCTCTTCCCTACGGCGATGGAGGCCTCATCGTTTCAGGCGTTGATGCCTGATGCTGAGGTCGTTGTGTCGGGTGTCGGAATGGTCGCTACCTCTGCTACGCTGGTGCGCCTATGGGGCGAGGGACGAATCGATAGAGAGAGCCTTGTGGTGCTGTCGGGCGTCGCTGGTAGTTATGGCGAAGTTGTGGCTAAGGGAGAGGTCGTCGAAGTTGTCGAGGAGCGCTGTATAGAACTTCCTGAGCGCTTTCGCACTAACTATACGATGCCGAAGAGGAGCGCGCTAAGGGGTGTAGTGTCGAACTGCGTACACCGTAGCGGGGCAGAGTGTTGTGGTGCCGAGGTGGAGAATATGGAGGGTGCTTCGCTATTTGCTTTGGCCGAGGCGTTGGGCTTCAGAGCGGTGGAGGTACGCGCTATTTCGAATGTCGTTGGCGAAGACTTTGCCTCGTGGCGAATGGAGGAGGCCGTGGAGGCTCTCGCAAAGAGATTGATAGATATAAATAAGGAACTGATTTGTTATGAGTAAAACCAAAGAGATTATCATCTGGGTAGTTGTCGCTATTGTTATTGTGGCGTGCTTAATCACTGTATGGCACTACTTCAGCGAGCAGATTCTGAAGTCGTTGGGATGGGTTGCTATCCTTGTTTTGGCCTATGGCGTAGGTATGATTACGGGTAGTATTATGACTCGTAGACGTATTGCAAGACGTAATGATAAGCAGAATGCTGCTTAGTTAAGGAGCTATGAGTAGTTGTAATAAGTGTGGCGAGGTTTTGCGCCTCGCGATATCGCCTTGCCCGAACGATACCTTTATGTTCGATGCGATAGTTAATCGACGTATCGACTTGGAGGGATTGGAGTTCGAGGTCACTTATCTCGATATCGAGCAGTTGAATAGTTCGGCTATGGAGCATCGCTACGATGTTACGAAATGTAGCACGGCACTACTCTCGACGATCTATTCGCACTATGCCCTGCTCGATAGTGGCTCGGCTTTGGGCCGTGGAAATGGCCCTCTGTTGGTGCGTCGCAAGGGTGAGGTATCGCCCTTGAAGCGTATCGTTGTACCAGGCCTACATACTACGGCTAACTTATTGGTTGAGAGATTGTTTCCGGAGATTGAGGCGCGAGAGCCTATGCTCTTCTCTGAGATTGTAGATGTCGTTGCCGGGGGCGAGTACGATGGCGGTGTGTTGATTCACGAGGGTAGGTTTGTCTACCAGCGCTACGACTTAGAACTTGTTGCCGACTTGGGCCTTGAGTGGGAGCGTCGTACGGGCTTGCCACTGCCTCTTGGGGCGATTGTTGCTTCGCGAGAGTTGGGCGAAGAGGTTGTTGCTAAAGTAGATAGGGTGCTTCGCCGAAGCATTGAGTTTGCCTTTGCTCATCCCGACCTATCGCGCGACTTCATCAAGAGTCACGCTCAGGAACTCGACGAC
This sequence comes from Alistipes sp., assembly GCA_017555905.1. Lineage (GTDB taxonomy): Bacteria > Bacteroidota > Bacteroidia > Bacteroidales > Rikenellaceae > Alistipes. The sequence continues at coordinate 48,571 of JAFZFP010000017.1, forward strand.
AAGGTTATCGATAGCCACATATCGTTGTTTGTCAATGAATTCTCCCTGTCGCTTGGCGACGAGGGACGTCGAGCGGTGAGCCATCTGACGGGAATTACTCTATAACGAGTCACAATAAGAGGTGAGGAGCGAAAGGTTTTGTCTTTCGCTCTTCATTTTTTCATATCTTTTACATATCTTTGCGCAATTATATCTATAAATAGAAGGTAACGTATGGATTTCTTACTTCTTGTTGTTGCACTTGCCGTCATCATCATCGCGGCAATGATGCTTACCGATGGCTCTGTAGCCCTTGCAGCACGCTTGCACGTGCCTGAGTTTATTGTGGGTCTTACCGTTGTGGCGGTGGGTACCTCTATGCCCGAATTTACTGTGAGTATGCTCTCGGCACTTAATGGCCACGGCGATATGGCCATAGGTAATATCGTGGGTTCGAACATATTTAACGTGTTTGCTATCTTGGGTGTTTGTGCGATATTCTCGCCCGTGGTCTTTACCAAGACAAATATCCGTCGCGACATCCCTATCTGTATCGCTGCGACATTGGCTTTGTTGCTAACAACACTCCTCGGAAGAGATATAACACGCATCGAGGGTATCGTACTTCTTTTGGGCTATTGTGTGATGCTCTACTTTACCATTCGTGCCGAGAAGAGGGCTATGCTTGAGAGTGGTGAGGGTGCTATGGAGTGCGGAGAGGCGTGTGTAACTATGCAGTTGTGGCGCATACCTATCTGGATTATCGTAGGTCTTGCAGGTTTGGTCTTTGGTGGCGACCTCTTTGTGACGAGTGCTACGAATATCGCCAAGGCTTTGGGTGTGTCGGAGGCGGTGATTGCTATCACGCTATTGGCAGGTGGTACGTCGTTGCCAGAGCTTGCATCAAGCCTTGTCTCTATCTTCAAGGGTCGTACATCGTTGGCTTTGGGTAATGTGCTTGGCTCGAATATCGCCAATATCTTGCTTATCTTGGGTGCTTGTTCTACCGTTACCCCTCTCTCGATGGGTGGTGTTACGATGTTCGACATATACGTCGCTGTAGCTGCTGCGTTGCTCATTATGCTTTCGGCATTGGTTATTGGTCGTGATAAGATCACTCGTTTTGAGGGAGTCTTGTTCCTTTGTTGCTACATTGCATATATCTATACACTGATATAAGATGATACACATTCTACAAGCGGGGTTTAACTACTCGGCGGAGGAGGGTTTTAGCTATGGTGGAGGCTATAGCCTCGCCATAATACTTATGATTGTTGTGGCTCTTGTTGGTGTCTTCGTTCAGATGCGCCTCAAGAGTGTTACACGTCGCTACTCGGAGCAGATGTCGCCTCGAGGAATGACGGGCCGAGAGGTGGCGGAGAAGATGCTCCACGACCACGGCATATATAACGTGAAGGTTACCCACGTAGCGGGTCACCTCACCGACCACTTCAATCCGCAAACCTTGACGGTAAACCTTAGTGACGATGTATATAACGCACGTACCATCACCGCTGCGGCTGTTGCTGCCCACGAGTGCGGTCACGCCGTGCAACACGCCACGGGCTACGAGCCTGTGCGCCTACGAACACAGATGGTGCCTGCCGTGAACTTCTCCTCGAAGGTGGCGGGATGGCTTATGTTGTTGGGCGTAGTTACTATGGCAGTGACCAATAGCGCAACCTTGTGTTGGGTGGCTATCGCTGTTATGGGCATATCTACGATCTTTGCCCTTGTCACCCTCCCTGTGGAGTATAACGCTTCGGAGCGTGCTGTGGCGTGGTTGGAGAGTAGCGATATGCTAAGCGATGCCGATTTGGATGGGGCGCACGAGGCTCTCCGTTGGGCTGCCCGCACATATTTGGTCACAGCTCTAAGTTCTATCGCGACCCTGCTATACTATATAGCCTTAATTAATAGAAGAAGATAACCTAAATTATAGATGAAACAGAGGGAGTGTAGCCACCGCATTGGGTGGTTTACTATGTTGGTGATATTGGGAGTTGCAGCCCTTTGGTTTGTGCCAGAGGTAGAACTCTTCGGTATGCAGTTGGCTCGTGTCGATATCTTTTCGGAGTTGCGACAAAATGCTGATGATGAGGTCGTTGAATACGAGGCCGATATCGAGCGTTTGGAGCAGGAGTTGGCCTCGATGGTCGAGGTCGATAGCGTCGTTATGGTCGATACGCTCCCCGTGTTGCCTCCAGCACGATATGAGTGGCTTGTGGAGCGTGAGACTGTGGCACCTCGCAGAGTGCTTCATAGTTCCGATTTGGAGGCTGTTGCTAATCGCCTGAGTGTTGCTATCGAGGATTTCGACACCTTGGAGCATAGCCGTCTTGATAACCTTGTTGAGCGTCTGGCTTTGGGTCAGGGCCTCCGCATCGCCTTTATGGGAGACTCCTTTGTCGAGGGCGATATCCTCACTTCGGACCTCAGAGCGGAACTCCAAGAACTCTTTGGTGGCCGAGGAGTGGGTTTTGTCGCTTGCGACATACCCTTTGCTACGGTGCGAAAGAGTGTTAAGCGTAACTCGTCTGGCTGGTCGGCATATAGTGTTATGAAGCCTAAGAGCGCCCCACAGGATGTTGCCGATAAGTTCTTTGTTTCGGGTTACTTGGCTAAGGGTGGTGTAGGTGCTACGACACGTTGGAACTCTACGACGGCCTTCGAGACGTTGGATTCTTGCACTCGCGCGCGCGTACTACTTTATAGTAAGGATACCTCGCTTGTTCGTGTGGCTATCAACGACTCCGTCGTTAATGAGGTGGAGGTTGCGGGAGACGATAGAGTACGCGAAATATATGTAGAAGCACCTCTTATTGAGGCGCTCACCATTACCGTACTCGATGGTGAGGTGTTGTGCTACGGAGCCTCTATGGAGGGAGACTGCGGTGTTACGGTGGATAACTTCTCGGTGCGTAGCAATAATGGACACGCAATCTTTGGTACGGGTGCTACGGTAAATAGACAGATTGATGAGTTCTTGGGCTATGATTTGGTAGTGTTACAGTATGGTCTTAATATTATGCAGCAGGGCCAGCGTAAGTACACGAACTACCGCCAGCAGTTGTGCAATATGATTGCCTATGCCGAGCGATGCTTCCCCAATGCCGTTATCTTGGTCTTGGGCGTTAGTGACCGCTGGGTTAAGGGTGAGTCGGGTGGCTATGTGCCTATCGGATCGGTTGATGCCCTTACGGCACATCAGCGAGCCGCTGCCGATAGCACGAATGTAGCCTTCTGGAATACGTCGTTGGCTATGGAGGCCTTGGGAGGTATGCCACAATTTGTCTCAAATGGCTGGGCAGCAAACGATTATACACATATCAACTTCGCCGGTGGCAAGCGTATTGCTCGTGCCTTGGCTTCGGCCATTGTTACCCCAGTGTATGAGACGCTCAAGGCTAAGGAGGATGAAGAACAGCGTCGTAAGGAGGCAGAGGAGCGTCTTCGTGCCGAGGTGCAACAGCGTTTCGAACTTCAGTCGCAGAGGGGCATTGAGATAGCCGTTGAGCAGGAGATTATCCATGCCGAGGTCGAAGAGACGGTCTCGGATGTTGTAGCAGAGGAGGAGTAGGGTTATGCAGGAGTTCTTGATGTTTGAAACCCCACTCTGGCCACGCATACTCCAACTTTTGGAGTATAATCCTGCTGAGCCATTGACCCTAACCACGGGCTTCTTCCTTGTAGCCTTTATGCTCTTTGGCTTAGTCTATACCTTGGTCAAGGGTAGGGCTCGCCTCAGGACACTCTATGTTGTCCTTGTCTCGCTCTATTTCTACTATAAACTTTCGGGCGTATATATCCTCTTATTGCTCTTTGTTGCTATAAGTGACTATCTTATAGGCAGATGCGTTGGCGGAAGGCGAGAGAAAGGGAGTGGTACTGCGTGGTTTGTAGCGCTTAGCGTGGTGATTAATGTCGCCATTTTGGTCTATTTCAAGGCTACGAACTTCTTTGTAGATGTGGTGAATAACCTCTATGGCTCAGGAACGCTCGATATCGAGAGTGTTGTTGTGCCTGCTGGAGTCTCATTCTTCGTATTCCAATCCATTGCCTATGTCGTTGATATAGCGCGTGGTACGATAGCACCGCTTCGTCGTTTTAGTGACTATCTCTTCTTGTTGTCCTTCTTTCCGAAGATGTTCCTCGGTCCATTGGTCAAGGCCAAGGATTTTATCCCACAGATTGAGGCCGAGAAGGTTGTTGTTACGCGCGAGGATTTCGGCAGGGCGATATCGCTTATCGTTGGAGGCCTTGTTAAGTACGCCATCATTGCTAAGGCCGTGGGAACGCTCTTTGTGTCGCCCGCCTTTGCTGGAGAGTTGGGTGATTCGGGACTGGTGGCCTTGGTGGCTATCTATGGCTTTACGTTGCAGATCTATTGCGACTTTTCGGGTTATTCGGATATCGCTCAGGGTGTAGCCCTTGTTATGGGCTTTAGACTCCCCGATAACTTCAACGCTCCCTACCATTCGGCTACCATTACTGAGTTTTGGCGTAGATGGCACATCTCGCTCTCTACGTGGCTTAAGGACTACCTCTATATATCGCTTGGTGGTAACCGTAAAGGCGCGTTCCGTACCTATTTTAACCTGGTGATTACTATGTTCTTAGGTGGCCTGTGGCACGGTGTGGGTATGACATTTATCTTGTGGGGTCTGCTCCACGGTGTGGCCCTTGCGTTGCATAAAGTATGGCTCTCGATAGTGCCTAAGGCAAAGGCTGTCGGAGCCGATATGAAGCCTTTGTGGCGAGTGTTGGGTACACTATTTACATTCCATATCGTCGCCTTTGGCTGGTTGCTCTTTACGGCTGAGGATATGGGTGTGGTCGAGAGTATGCTTAGCCGTATTGCCTATAACTTCTCGTTCGGCGACTTCGGCGCTATGGTAGAGAGTTCGTGGGTAGCACTTCTGTTGATGGTCGTGGGATACTTGATGCACCTCACATCGCGTAATTTCGACGAGACATTGCGTCGAGTTGTTGTGCGTGTCGGCGTCGTTGGTCAGTGGCTGTTGGTAGTCGCTGTTATATGGCTTGTTATGCAGTCCAATCTTATGCTTGAGGCCGCTACGGGCGTGGCTGGTGGATTGCCTATGTATGCCGCCTTTTAGTTGTAAATTAGCACGTTATGAATACAATACGTTGGGATTGGGGCCTTTTTGAGACGTTGAATTTCGATGGCGGAGAACTCTTCGATGCGCTTATGAGTGCCGTGTCGGGAGTGGCTATGTGGATTCCCTTCTACCTGCTCATTCTATTCCTTGTTTGGCGCAGATATAGCTGGCGAGGCCTGCTGATCTTCCTCCTTTCTATAGGAGTTGCTATGGGTGTTTCTGACCTTGTTGCAGGCATCTTCAAGCACTCTGGCCCATTGGCTGAGTTGTGGCCCTCGTTCCCCGTAAGGCCTCGCCCGATGTTTACCGAGGGGCTGTCAGATATACACGTCGTCTCCTTTGATCACGGCCGCTATGGCACTGTCTCGGCACACGCCGCAACCATTGTGTCGTTAGCCCTGCTGAGTTCGTTGGTTGTTGCTCGTAGGTGGTTTACTATCCTTGTTTGGCTTGTTGCTGTGGCCGTATGCTACTCCCGTATATATCTTGCTTGCCACTTCCCACAAGATATATTGTTGGGTAGTTTGGTGGGCGTTTTATCGGCTCTTTTGGGCTATCTAATCTTCCGTTTCTTGGGTAAGTTGTGGGGTAGATTCTAAGTAGAATAGGTATTATTTAGTCTTTAAAACTCTGTAATTTTGGGTTAGTTCCATTGGAGAATTAATCCAAAATTATTCTTTATATGCCAATCGGTATGTCCCTTGTTCGGTCGGTTTAATTGGTCAATATTTCCACGGGTCTTTCGTTGATAAAATTATGAGTTTGATCCAAAACTTTTAATAGGATTTGACTCTGAAAAAATGGGAGAAAAATAAGTGCTATTTTCCTTGGTAGAATGAAAAAAAAATGCTACATTTGTATTGATGGATTTGTCTATATACCCCCCCCCCTATTTTGGGGAAGTCCGCTGATAGACAAGGGTTTAACGGCGATTGGGGTGTTTACAGATTGTTTTATCTCTGATGTAGAGGTGACGTGTGCAGAAACTTTTAATGAGATTTTTGAAAGAAATTTGATGTAGGAATATCTACTTTTTGCCGAGAATTTTTGCAGGCATAATGGTAGAAAACCTCGAAAGATATGTTTTTGGAGCAATGAGAAGATTTTTATTTGCATTGTTGGTTTTGGTCCTTTTTCCACTTTTGCTGAGTGCTCAAGTCGATCGCGAGATTGAGAGGTCGGTGAAAGTGTACTTCCGTCAGGGTGTCGGAACTCTTGACGAGAGTTATATGGGTAATGAAACCACGTTGAGAAATTTTGCCGAGGAGGTGAAGATGTACTATGCCGACTCAAATGCGCAGTTCCGACAGATCCGCATTGTGTCGAGTGTATCTCCTGAGGGATCTATGGCGATCAATGATCGAATTGCGAAGCATCGTGCCGAGGCTATCGCCGATTGGATTAGCCGTGAGATCAACGTGGAGGTTGGATACGCCGTTGAGTCGATGGGTGTCGATTGGGCGCGATTGACAGAGTTGGTTGAGGGTAACAGTGATGTTCCTTACCGCGATGAGTTGCTCGCACTCCTTAAGGAGAGTGAGGCCGCTGGCGACTCTACTGAGAAGCGCTTCGGCAAGATGATGCAGTTGCGTAACGGTGTGCCTTACCGTTGGGCTTATACTCATCTCTTCTCGGAGTTGCGTTATGCGGCTGCACGATGTGAGTTCTGGTGGGAGACAATCCCTACGCTCAATATCTCGAACGAGCCACAGCGTTGTGGTGCAATGGGTGGTGCTGTAGATGTGCCATACACAACTAATATGAACGACGGGGTTGTGCCTGAGGTGGTAAGTCCAGTTGATTGGATTACTCCAATGCCATCCTCGATGAATGAGATTAAGCTCGTTGTCGCTCCAAACAGCGTGGCTACTCCTCGTTCTGCTAAGTTGGCTGTCGAGTACCACGGCGAGACCTACGACCTCGTGGTGGAGCAGGAACCTGCCGATCCTAAACTCACTATCACTTCTGCCGATAAGGTCAATTATGGCGCAGAGGGTGATAGCGACAAGATTACATACGAAAAGAATATCGACGACGGTGTATTGCCTACGGTGAGCTGTTCGGCCGACTGGATTGAGTCATTGACTCCTACCGAGGAGGGTATCACCTATACCGTTGCAAAGAATAGTGCCGAGGAGCCACGTAGCACAACTATCGTTGTTGATAGTTATGGCGCTCAGCAGGAGGTTGTTATCAACCAGGAGGCGGCTAAGCCAGAGTGTGAGTCACCTCTCTACATGGCGATTAAGACTAATATGTTATACGACCTTGCGGCAGTACCAAATATAGGTGCTGAGTTCTACCTTGGTGGCAATTTCTCTATCGCCGCCAACTACGCACACGCGTGGTGGTCAAAGGAGAAGAAGGGCTTCTATTGGCGCTACTACGGTGCTGATGCCTCAATCCGTTGGTGGTTCGGCAAGCCTACACGTATTAAGCCTTTGCAGGGTCACCACCTCGGCGTGAACTACCAGATTTTGACCTACGACTTCCAGCTCGGTAAGACAGGTATTATGGCGGGTATGCCTAAGGGTAACCTTGTTGATCGTGCCAACCATATCGTGGCTTTGGAGTATGGCTACTCACTGCCTATTGCTCGTCGTCTCAACCTCGACTTCAACGTAGGTTTCGGCTACCACTGGGGTTTGTTCGAGGAGTATGATGCAGTCGATGGTCACTCTGTATGGCAGGCTACTAAGCGTCGTCAGTATTTGGGTCCTACCAAGCTTGAGATATCGCTCGTATGGCTTATTGGCTGTGGTAACTACAATAAGGATAAAGGAGGCAAGAGATGAAAAGATATTTACTTCTACTAACGGTTATGCTCATAGGCGTTACGTCGTGCGAGCATAAGGATTTGTGTTACGATCACCGTGATCACGCACACCGCTACCATATCAACGTGATAGCCGACTACCGCCTTGACTGGGAGGAGTGCTTGGGTGGTATCGACTGGGAGGAGTCGTGGCCAGAGGACTATCTTGACTACGACGGCTTGCGCCCTTCCTATCCATCGGGTTTGCGTGTAGTTGCCTATAACGAGAAGGGTGACTATAACATCCACAATATCAAGCCTCAGGGTGGTGTGGTATCGTTGTATGAGGGTATGAACGACTTGCTCTTCTACAACAACGATACGGAGTATATCATCTTCTCGCGTACTGGCAACGGTGCTACGACACGTGCTACGACACGTACACGTACGCGTGCTACCTACACACCAAGTGTCTACGCTAAGGAGGGCGAACCTACCTTGTCACCACCAGATATGCTCTTCGCGAACTACTACAAGAACTACTATGCCGAGAAGGTTGTGGAGCCTACGGATGTGGAGGTAGAGCTTCAGCCATTGGTGTTTACCTACAAGATTCGTTATGAGTTCAAGAGTGGTTTGGAGTATGTCGCTATGGCGCGTGGTGCGCTTTCGGGTATGGCAAGTTCTGTTCTCTTGAATACTGGCGAGACCTCTGACGACTCTGCTACATTGTTGTTCGACTGCGAGGTTACCGACTATGGTGTGAGGGCTATTGTGAACTCGTTCGGTGCTCCGGGCTATCCTAACCCTAACTACCCAACCCGTGCCGACAACCAGCACGCCTTGAACCTCGAGGTATTGTTGCGTAACGGTAGGACTATGAACTTCGACTACGATGTGACCAACCAACTTAAGTCGCAGCCTCACGGAGGTGTTATCGTTATCAAGGATATCGAGATCTCTGAGGAGGATGGTAAGCAGGGTTCTGGTGCCTTCGATGTAGAGGTTGATGATTGGGGTCCATACGAGGACGTACCATTGCCATTGTAGTATACCTATTTATAATAAAGACGCGCGTGTGCGCGGAGCGAACAGAAAACGAACAAACAGACATAAATTATTAACTAAAACTTTAAACTATGAAAAAGATCTTACTAAGCGCATTCGCTATTTTTGCGATGATGGCTTGTAACAATGAGGAGCCTGTACGTCTACAGGAGCAGTCATTGATTACATTTGAAGATTCATTCGTTGAGGCTAAGACCCGTGCTGCTGTTGATCCAAGCATCACCACTACATCTATCGATGCATTCGACGTTTGGGGCTTCATCAACCAGCCTTCAGGTGTTGTTTTCGACGCTGAGCGAGTAACCAAGTCTGAAGATGGTGGTTGGGGTTATACTAACCTCCAGTACTGGATGCCAGATAAGTTTTACTATTTCCACGCTGTTGCTCCAGTTGATGACGCAAACATCGTGGTTGATACTAAGGAAATGAATACCGCTGGTTTGGGAACTATCTCGTTCACCAATGACGGTGGTACAACTGACCTTATCTACGCTTCTAAGCACGTTCCTACTGGTAGCGATGTTATCAACAATGCTCCAGCACCTGTAGAGTTGAAGTTTATGCACCTCTTGTCAAAGATTAAGTTCACCTTCACTAACGGCTTCCCTAAAAACACATCGTTGAAGGTTACTGATATCAAGATTACCAATGCTCCTGCAAAGGGTAGTGTTGCTGTAAACAAGGAGCGTGAGGATTTCTCGTGGAATCTTGTACAGGGCGAGACTACTGAGCTTGCTTTTGGTGACGTTAATGGTGGTGAGGCTTTGGCATCTCTTGCTTCTGACGAGTGTGCTGCAGAGCGCTTGACTATCCCTGCTGATGCAACTCGCAACTATAAAATCACCTTCACTTTGGAGCTCTTCTATGGCGACCAGTCTGCAGGTGTTAGCAATAAGGAGGTAACCCTTGAGAATCAGGAGTTTGCTATTGGCAAGAACTATAACATCACTGCCACTATCGACCGCAAGAACTTCTACGACGAGGAACTTAACCCTATCGAGTTCACCGTTGTTGAGGTCGAGAAGTGGGATGAGAGTGTTATCAATGGTAACATCCACGATGACGAGTCTACAAATCCTGAGCAGCCTGAGCAGCCAGCTGAGCCTGAGGTATTGGCTAAGCCAGTTGTTGAGTCAACTGTTGCTGATAACGTAGTTACTTTGACTTGGGAAGCTGTTGAGGGCGCTAACGCTTACAGCGTCCAGGTTGATGACGATGTAGAGGAGACTGTTGAGGGTACATCATACACCTTCACTGGTGACTATGGTGTTACTTACACCTTCACTATCAAGGCTCTCCCAGCTAACGAGGAGACTCACAAGGCTTCTGAGGCTACTGTAGTCACCGTAGAGATTCCTGCACAGACTACTCCAGAGCCAGAGATTCCTGCTGCTGGTTCTGCATTGTCAGTTGCTGATTTCTTGGCTTTGGCAAACGCTGAGAACGAGTATCAATTGACAGGTGTTATCACACGTGTAGTGAATACAACATACGGCAACTTTGATCTTACTGATACTACTGGTACTATTTACATCTATGGCTTGGTTACTCCAGAGGGTGCTGAGAAGACTCAGTGGGCTGCTGCTGGTTTACGTATGGGTGATACTATCACTATTAAGGGTAAGTACTCTTTGTACAATGATGAGCCACAGATTTCTAAGGCTGTATATGTAAGTCACGTACCTGCTCCATTTGTAGAGGCTATTGCTACTACTGTAGAGGCAGCAGAGACTACTGCATCTATCCCAGTTTCTGCAAATGTTGCTTGGTCAGTAACTTGTGACGCTGCTTGGGTAACATCATTCACTCAGAATGGTGAGAACAACGGTGCTATTGAGGTTGCTATGGAGGCTAACGAGAGCGAAGAGAATCGTGTTGCTAACTTCACTTTGACTGCTGATGGCCTTGAGGCTGTTGTAGTTAAGCTTACTCAGAAGGGCAAGCCTGCTGCTGGTGTGGTCGTAGGTGGCAATTCAGATTTTGCAACTCTGACTAACTCAAGTTCTTATGGTGATCAGAAGACTACTAATGGTTGGGTTGGTAAGAACTGTGCAGTAATGGCTGGTGGTTCAAATGATAGTAACCCTGTCTTCAAGACAATGATGGGTGCTGATAGTAGTGTTAAGGGTATGACTATGAATGGTAAGACTTCTGCTGTGGGTACCATTACATCTCCTACTATCTCTACTGGTTGTGGCACCTTGAAGTTCAAGTATGGCTATCCATTTAGCGAGTCTAATGGTGTCAAGTTCAAGGTTGAGATTAAGCAGAATGGTGCAGTTGTAGAAACTTACACAATCAATGAACCATCTGCTACTAAACTCAAGGCCTATGAGTATGAGGCTGAGGTAAATGTTTCTGGTGAGTTCCAGATTGTATTTACTAACTTGTCTCCATCTAACTCTACTTCTAACAAGGATCGTTACACTATCTGGGACGTTGAGTGGACTGGTTGCAACTAACAAAACTCTCTTCCTGCTTTTTAGGGTTGGTAACAGCCCTAAAAGGCTGTGAGGATGATTTTTGAAGTGCATACTTTTTTTCGGTTATAACTAATACAATATAACTAACAAACAATTTTTTATTAACAAACTAAATTTCTAACAGTATGAAAAAACTTTTCGTATCAGTACTCGCTATCGCGTCTATGGTAGCGTGTATGAATGAGGAGACCGTACGTTTGCAGGATCCTGCAGCTATCGGTTTCGAGGCTAACTGGGTAGAGAATGCAACTCGTGCTAACGCTGCTCTTGACCCATCTACAACTACTGAGTCTTTGACAGGCTTCAAGGTATGGGGCTTTATGGACTCAGTTGATGGTAAGGTATTCGAGGGCGAGGAGGTAACTGGCTCAAAGGGTAACTTCACTTACAACAACATCGCTTACTGGTTGCCAGACCACACTTACTATTTCGCAGCTTTGGCTCCTATCGGTGGTAACTGGACTCTTAACACAGAGGCTGCTAACTACTATGGTGCTGGTATCGTAAACTTCCTTAACGCTAACGGTACTGAGGATCTTCTCTACGCTGCAAATGTAGAGTCTGCTCCTGCTTTGGGTGAGGCTAAGACTGTAAACTTTACTTTCAGCCACCTTTTGTCAAAGGTTAAGTTTACTTTCACTAACGGTTTCACTAACGAGAATATGTACATCGACGTAAAGAATGTACGTATCGTTAACGCTCCTATGGCAGGTTCTATCAACCTTGCAGTTGAGAACTGGTGGGACAACGATGATTGGAAACTTACAAATGACACTGTAGAGCTCGCATTCGGTGATGCTTGTGCAAAGACTGCTATGGGCGAGACTCAGGTAGCTGCTAACGAGCGTCTTACTATCCCTGCTTCTGCAGAGTATAAGTACGAGGTTAAGTTCGACGTTGCTCTTTATATGGGCGATGTACTTGCATACGAGGGTACAAAGACTTCTTATGTTCAGGGTGTAGCTCTTGAGATGGGTAAGGCTTACAACTTCTCAGCTACTTTGAACGCATCTAACTTCACAGAGGAGGGTAAGGAGCTTATGCCTATCGTATTCGACGTTGTTGAGGTTAAGGAGTGGGTTGAGGCTGGTGAGCAGACAACTGTTCTTCCATCAAACATCTCTGGCTTGACATTGGTTGCTGACGCTGTTGCAAAGAACACTTTGAACCTTAAGGGTTCATTCGACGGTGCTGGTCACACTTTGACAGCTGAGGCTGTAGAGGTTAAGGGTGGCGCTGCTCGTCTTATTGACGCTACTGCTGATTCACAGATTCGCAACTTGAACATTGACGGTGCTAATCTTGTAATTAAGGGTGATAAAGACTACGGTATTCGAGCTTTGTTCCTTAACGGTGCTGGTGATTTCGTTATTGACAACGTAACTATCAAGAACGTTACCTACACTATTAACGATGACTCAGCTGCAAAGACTATTAAGGTTATTAACTCTACTTTGGAGGGTTGGACTTCTTACAATCCTGCAACTGTAGCTACTTTCGAGAACGTTGAGTTTAAGTGCGGTCCTTCACAGAAGACATTCCGTCCACACGGTACTACAACATTGAAGAACTGTAACTTCGAGGAGGGCTTTGTAATCCGTCTTGACAAGCTTGCAGAAGGTAAAACTATTAAGTTCGAGAACTGTACTTACGCTGGTCGTGCTTTGACTTCTGCTGACTTGACATCTGCTCCTGCTGGTGCTGTAGAGGTTAAGGTTGCTGTTACAGAGGCTCCAGAGTCAAACGCTATCGTTACTGGCAGCGCTTCTAATATGACTATCGACGGTGGTAACTACACAACTACTGACGGTAAGGGTCTTCGCGCTATCTACCTCAATGGTGTTGAGGGCGAGTTCACTTTCGACAATATGGTTATCAAGAACGTAGCTTACGCTATCAACGTTAACTCTACAAAGGCTGTTACTTTGAAGGTTTCTAACTCTACTTTGGAGGGTTGGACTTCTTACGGTAACTCTACTACAGCTACTTTCGATACTGTTAACTTCACTTGCGGTAACTACTACGCTAACAACAAGGTATACTCAAGCAATGACAACGGTTTGTTCCGTCCTTACGGCGCAACTGTATGTAAGAACTGTACTTTCGAGGCTGGTTTCTACATTGACCTTGGCTCACTTACAGGCACTCTTACATTGGATAACTGCTCTTACAATGGCGTTGTTCTCACTGAGGAGAATGTTGCTTCTGTAGCTTGCTTCGATAACTTCGATGCATCTAAGCTTGTTTTCTAATCGAGCAAATATTGGTTATAGGGGTTTGATCGCCCCTATAACCCCAATGGGCCGAGGGCCACTAAACGAGAGAAATAAATAACAATAAAAATAAAAATTTAAACACTATGAAAAAGACACTTTTGGCTATCCTTGCAACAGTTGCAATGGTAGCGTGCAGCAACGACGAGATCGTACGTGAGGCAGCTCCTGAGGCTATCGGCTTCGACAACGCTTTCGTAAACAACTCAACCCGTAGCGTAAACGACCCAAGTTTGACTATTGGTACATTGGAGGACTTCGCTGTTTATGGCTTCGTTGAGAATGCAGTTTTGTTCAATGGAAATGAGGTGGCAAAAAATATTGAGAATGATGATTTGTCACAGGCTTGGAAGTATGCAGGTACTCAGTACTGGATTGCTGGTGCAAACTACGATTTCTATGCCGTAGCACCATACAATGGCAATTGGGCAATTAAGACTGGTACTACACCTGCTTCAACAGGTGCTCAGATCTCATTTACCAATGTAAATGGTACTCAGGATCTTCTCTATTCAGGTATCGTGGAGTGTGAGGGTGAAGTAAGTGGTAATGATGCTGTAGCATTTACCTTCAAGCATATCCTTTCAAAGGTTAAGTTCTCTTTCGAGAATGGTTACAATGCAAGCACTGCTACTATCCGTGTACGCGATATTAAGATTACCAATGCTTATGCAACTGGTGTTGCAACTCTTGGCGCAGATGCAGCTACTTGGGATGAGCAGGATGGTGTGATTACTGATGGTGTAGCTTTCGGTAACGCATATGATGATGAGGCCACAGATGCTAAGGAGAGTGCAGAGGTTGCTTATGCTTATGGTGATACTTATGAGTCTCTCAACGAGCGTTTCCTTATCCCTTCAGTAAGCCGAGACTATACTGTATCATTCGTTGTTGATCTTTACATTAATGATCAGTTGATTGACGTTAATGCTAAAGATAACGAGACTGGTTACGAGCATACTGCAACAGTAACATTTGCTCCACAGGCTGGTCACTCTTATGACATTAAGGCTACTATCAATGCAACAAACATCGACCCTAATCACGCACAGGAGCCTATCGAGTTCACTGTAACTCCTATCACCGACTGGGGTACTACAGAGAGCGTAGAGGGTGGAAATGATGATGAAGATAATGTAGTTATCAACTAATAATAGGCTATTATTAACTTGAATATAAATAAACAAAACAAACCCCTATGAAAAAGATATTTTTTGCAGTTTTGGCACTCGCAGGTCTTGCTGCTTGCTCAACTGAGGATGTAGTTTCTCGTCCAGAGGGTGCAGTTATCGGCTTCGATAACGTATTCGTTGAGAACTCAACACGTGCTAACGACCTTACCGCTGGAAAGTTCGACTTTGGCGTTTACGGCTCAGTAATCAATAGTCAGGATCAGCAGGGTATGATCTTCACTAACCAGAAGATTAATGCTGATGGCACATACTCTCCACTTCAGTACTGGATTGCTGGCGCTACCTACAACTTCGTAGCTTTTGCTCCTTTTACTGGTGCTCAGTGGACTTACGCTCCTACTGTGACTACAGCTGCCGAGAATGGTGTGCTTACATTCAACAACACTGGCGCAAACCAGGATCTCTTGTTTGCAACTGCTACAAAGACTACAGCTGCTACTTTGACAGCATCTCCAGGCAAGGTAGGTTTCACTTTCGACCACGTCTTGTCACGTGTTAGATTCACCTTCACCAATGGCTTTACCTCTGGTAGCAACATCAAGCTCCTTGTGACTGACGTTCACATCACAGATGCTTATAAAGAGGGTAAGATGGCTGTGCCAGCAAAGACTTGGACAGTAGTGGCAGGTGAAAATAATGTTAATAAGACCCTTAATATCGACTTCGACGACGTGCTTAAGGCTGAGGATAGCACGGAGACTGATGCGCGCCTTGCTGAGGGTAAGACCTCTTCTACAAAGCATTTCTACCTTATCCCTGCAGAAGCATCATACAACGTAACTTTCACTGTAGCATTGTATCAGGCAGGTGTATTGGTTGATACATACGACCGTACAGCTACTCTTAGCTATAATATGCAGCCAGGCTACAGCTACGACATCAAGGCTAATCTTAACCCAAAGAACACCTCTGACGATGGCGAGATCTTCCCTATCGAGTTCCAGGTTACTGGTGTAAATGATTGGGCTAACAACGGCACTTGGACTGATGTTAATGCAGACGGATACGCTCCTGTAACCCCTCCTACAAACAACTAAACGACAATTGGTTATGAGGGGTTGAATCTCCCCTCATAGCCCCACACGGAGCAAAAGACAAACTCCGACAAACGAGGAACGAAAATATTAACGATTAACACTTTTAATACTATGAAAAAACTTCTTATTTCTATGCTTGCTGTGGCTACGCTTGCCTCATGCGCTAAGGAGGAGACCCTCTCATTCGACAAGGGCGAGGCTATCCAGTTCGGCAATGCCTTCGTAGACAACGCCACCCGCGCAACAGACCCATCGTATAGCGGTACTGCGGACTTCACCTCTTTCCAGGTTTGGGGTACTGTAAAGGCTAATGCGACTGCTACTCCCGTTGCTATTTATGCAGATGCCACTGTAACAGGTACGGTTGGCGAGAATAGCGTGTGGACTTGCAATAATGTTAAGCAGTACTGGATTAAGGATGCTCTTTATAACTTTGCTGCTCTTGCAAATGCGGATGCGGTAGCTCTTGGCGATGACAAGTTGCCAAAGACTGTTACTTATACAGCAGATCAGACCGACCTCGTATATGCAAAGTCTGCACAGTATACTGGTAAGGCATCTGGTAACGATCCTGTTGCTTTCACTTTCCAGCACCTTTTGTCAAAGGTTAACTTTACTGTTGTAAATGGTTCTCAGAGCGCTACTGGTTATTCTTTCCAGGTACGAGATATTAAGATTGCAGGTGCTTCTGCAGGTACTTGTGATGTAACTACAACACCTGTTACTTGGACAGCTACAGCTAACAATGGTTATACCATTGCTAACATCACCGTAGATAACGAAACAGCATCTCAAGACTGTGGTACAGCTCTTCTCGTAGTCCCTGGTGATGTGACTGTATCTTTCAATGTTGATATCCTTGTAGGTGATGTAGTACTTGGTACCAAGCAATACACTTCAGCAGTTACAACACTCGCTCCTGCTAACAGTTACAACTTTGTTGTAACACCTACCGTGGGTGAGGAGATTAAGTTCTCTGTTGCTAACGATCCATCTTGGACTGACGGTGGTAACATCACTATCCAGTAAGGCCGAAACGACATAACGCCTTTTGGCCATAGGGGTTTGATCGCCCCTATGACCCCTATAAGTAAAATTAAAAAGTGTTATATTATGAGAATTAAAATGTTGGTATCTGTTGTGTGGGCCTTTGTGCTTGCATTGGGGGTGCAATCGTGCCACCAACCCGATGTATTGCCCGAAGCGGTGCGCTATCCAATTCTTTTTGGTAGCACCGACTCTCGAGCTGTTGCCACCAAAGAAAATCTGAAGACCGAGGGTTTCAGAGTTCACGCTTACTTCAAGGGTGAGGGTGCTGCCACATTCGACCAGGAGGTGAATTACCAAGAGGTTAATGGCCAAGATATATGGGCTCTTGAAAATACTGAGTATTGGATTCCGGGTGCTACTTATTGGTTTAAGGCCTTCTATCCAAAGGATTTGGCTGTAGATATAACCATCAACGATGGCGCAAGCCAGAGTTACTCAATCAATGACTATGATATCACAACCCAAAAGGATATTATGGTAGCCTCTCCTGATGCCCTAACTGTCCCTGTGGATGGCGTGGCACCGAACACAGGTAGTGTCGTTAATCTTGCATTCCAGCACCTCTTGGCAAATGTTACGATTAAGGCTAAGTCTGAGATTGACAATGTTACAGTTAGTGATATATCTTTGGAGGATATTGCACAGACTGGTAACTATTCGAATGGCAATTGGACATCGGAGCAGACAGTGACCATCAACAAACTATATTCTGGTGAGGCACTTGTAAAGAATGCTGAAGATTTTGTTGATGTAACCGATGGTGGTTTCTTGGTTATCCCAGAGGCCATAGGTGGTAGACAGAAGATGATTATTAGAACATCGCATAAGAACTACGAGGTTGTCATACCCGTGATTACTTGGGAGCCTGGCAAGAAGTACACCTATACATTGACAATCAAGCAGGAGAATATTGAATTCAATGAGCCTGGCGTAGATATTTGGGATGAGGAGAATGCAACTGGTTCAGTCGTAATTAAGTAGGTTTAGGATTATGAGAAGACGATTATTTATAACTATTCTAACTATTGGGGCACTCCTCTTCGCATCGTGCGAGCAGGAGCCAGTGTTGAACACACCCGATGGTAATTATCCTATTTTTAGGGGCTATATGCAGTTCGGCACCGATGTCTCAACGCGTGCGCAGCTTGCTACCGATATGCACGGCAAGAGTTTTGGTGTTCTTGGCTACCATTATAGCTTTACCACAGATTGGGGTACAGCTAAATCCACTGCCAAACCTGAAGAGTTCTACAATCTTAAGGTGTCGTGTGGTGCTGACGGTGGCGTTTGTACATACGACCTTGACAATGGTACTAGTGGTAATCAATTGAGACCTTGGGATCCTAAGTATATGTATACATTCTTTGCTTACTATCCTTATGATCCAGGTGATTCATCTGTAGCAATGGGTATTACGCTCAGTAATGCCGGAAAAACCGATACCCCTACTCTAAGATATGAGTATTCATGGAAAGGCAAGACCACTCTGCCTATATATTATGCTGCGAGCAATCAGGAGATGTTCGACCTTATGACCGCTGAGGCTATCGACGAGGATGGTTCAAGCAATGTTGATCTCAATTTCAAGCACCGCCTTTTCGCTGTGGAGGTTCTCGCCAACAACTACAACGAGACGTTGTATGAGTATGAGTACGACTTGACAAGGCCTGTTTGGGTGTATGAGACCGATGAGGATGGTAACTATGTACTTGATGCGAATGGTAAACCCGTAATTGCTACCGATGAAAATGGAAATCCTATTCAGGATAGGGATGCCAATAACAACCTACTCTATGAGGTTAAGCGCGACGCAAATGGCAATAAGGTATATAAGCTTGACGAAAATGGCAACAAAATTCTTATCAAAGACGAGAATCAGATTATTAAAGATCTTGTAGTCAAAGTTGAAGGTTTGGCATACCACGCAATGACCATTCCACTCTCTATGCAGCCAGACGAGGCAGATATTATCTATGAGGGTACTCCTAACGCAAATAATAACGAATTGTTGACACCATTAACACCTGTTAACTTCCAGATTCAAAACGAACAAGTGGATATCCCTGCATTTAATGAAGGCGGTAATGGTATACCTACCTCGGTGTCAAAGAACGGCAGTGACAATGGTAATGGCTACCTTATGTTCATTCCCCAGGGTCCACATACCGATATAGAAGATAAGTATACCGATCACGACTACTCACTCACATTTACAGTTAGCTGGACTGGTAAGGATGGCTCGTCACATACAGATACGGTAGAG
Source organism: Alistipes sp. (assembly GCA_017555905.1). Lineage (GTDB taxonomy): Bacteria > Bacteroidota > Bacteroidia > Bacteroidales > Rikenellaceae > Alistipes. The sequence continues at coordinate 67,795 of JAFZFP010000017.1, forward strand.
TCATCAATGGACTTTGTAGCGGGCAAGTTATATCAGATTATTATCAATTATGTAGGTGACGGTATTACCATTGCCCTTATCGAGGCTGGTGCTTGGGACTACAAAGATGTATATCACACATTTGAATAATGATTGCTATGAAGAGATATTTTTACATTCTATTTGTTGGAGTTTTACTCTCGCTCACATCGTGTGTGCAGGAGGATATCTATGTAGATGACATCTACACTCCGAGTGCCAATTCTGGACTTCAGTTCGTTGCTGCTGTCGAGGATTTCGACAAGCATAATGTTGCCACACGTGCTGAGGGTGGTGTCTCTGATGCTCACGTGTCGGAGATGACCATGATTATCTTCAAGGGAGATGGCACTATGCTCCCTGCAATGGATGCAGAGCAAAACCCACTGCCAAGCAACCATATCAATATCCGTCGCTCTAATCCTACATTCCTTATCGAGGCTACGCGATATAAGGGTACAGGTATTATCGCAAGTATGGAGGCTGGTGTTACGGCTAAATACTATAACAACTTAGCTGCCAACCTGGGTGAGTGCCGTATCTACATCGTGGCTAATGCCTATCACCTTATCGGTGAGCGCTTGGAGGCAGGAGCGATTCAAACTGAGGCTCAGCTTCTGGAGGCTCTTGTTGCCACTGACCCTACCTTGAAAATGCCAAAGGATAGTGATGATAATCCTATCGGTCTACCAATGATTGGTACTCACGGTGATGACACTTTCAATCTGTCATATAATGCCGTTGGTAACAACTCAGTAGCTACCATCAGCATGAAGAAGCTCTACTCAAAAGTTGAGTTTACCATTCAGGTTAAGTCTAACCAGGTTGTTGTTGGCCAGACCCCAAAGTTCACTTTGGAGGATATCGAGATATACAATATCCCATCGCAGATTCGTATGGCTCACGTAGATGGACAGTATGTAGACGTTATATGTGGTGGCAACCTTAGCGATAGCAACATTGCTAATTATTATCTCTACAACTCGGTAAATGGCAAGGCTAAGCATCTTGATTTACCATCAAAGACTACCGCCTACCACGACACATCAGTTACCACAGACGAGAAGATTGAGTTTGTCTTCTATATGCCTGAGCATATGGTTACTCCTAACGAAATTAAATATCCTAATAATATTACCCCTGATGCCAAGCAGTACTATAAGCCTGCGGGTGTAGGTCAGTCACGAAATGGTGATGGTACAACCTCAACATCTAAGATTGCACCTTATGTCCGCCTTATAGGCTCATATACCGACCACAATGCGCAGATTAACAAGGTATCATACGACATCTATCTTGGACAAAACAACTATAATGATTTTACTGTTAAGCGCAACCAGCGTCTATGTAATTATGTTACAATTACGGGCCTTACTAACCATAAGGATGCCTATCCTGATGTTGAGGGTAACGTCTCTATAGACCACCGTGTGACTATGACATCTAAGGGTTACAACCTCTCTATGGAGCGCGAGGCTATCCTTGATGCCCACTTCGAGGTGCGACCTCTCGATGTTGAGCTCTCTCCAGGTGGCTCTATGACAGTTGTTATCCCCAAGGAGTATAAACATATTATCGCTATGGAGAGCGATGCTGCGGCACGAGCTACTGGTGCTAACACCAATCTCTATGTCTCTACCGATAAACGTAAGGCTGTCCGCAAGTATTTTACCACAAACCTTGTTTCTGAGCTATGGGGCGGCGATGAAAGTAAAGACTTAACTCTCACCCTTAAGCATAGTGGAGAACTTGATGAGAATGACAAGCCTAAGACTGAGATCCACCGTATATGGTTCTATGTTGATGAGAATCAAAATGTTTACGATGAGACTGGTACAGGACCTCAGACAGGCGAGAATGGCTATACTGTAAGCACTACACTGTATCGTAATGCTAAGGTTAACTTCTACTATGCTGCTGACAACGCAACCCCAGATTTGTCGGCAGAGCCTTCGTCTACAATCAACTTCCAGCAGTGGAACTTGTGGCGTGTGTGGAACTCTGCTGGTACTAGTTACTACGATATCGAGCACGAGGAGGAGTATCTCAACAACTACGCCTGTGACCAGCAGTATGGCTCAACTCAAAACGGTATGCCTTGGGGCCTCGATGGCGTTCAGCTGTCGAATAAATACGATGCTGCGATGATGCATGTATTAGGTGAAGGTCTGATTCAATCAATAATAAAATATTTTGATATTGAGGATACATACAACGGTGCTTTAAGTAAATTGACAACAAAACCATTGTATGATTTTTATCTACCTCGTGATATCTCTGGTGATGGTTATACAACTAGAAGTTATTCAGGTCTTGCGTTTAATGCAGAAATCGCCACTACTTTGAAGAATGATTATGCTTCTCAACAAATTGCCCATACAAATTCTAAAGGAAATATGGCTCAAATTGAAAAGCTAACCTTAACACAAGCACCTTCGTCTGCTTTCGCTTATTGTTACCACAAGAACAAGCGTAATGCCGAAGGTGATGTAGTTGAGCAAAAGTGGTTCCTTCCAGCTATTGATGAAATTGAAGATATTGCTATCGGTGCTTATGAAGAGTTTGATAAAGTATTCCAAAACCAAAAATATTGGTCGTGCCAGCCGGCTTTTGAAAGTAGATTACTACACCTAGACCTGAAATATTTGGGATATATGGATGTCGCAGATCTTGAAGCAGACTACTACATAGATGATATCAATCGAGCTCGAGCCACTGCAGCAATGTACGATGGTATCGATGACAACGGAAAGCTAAAATACAAACCATTATCTAGTGGAACACCTGGTTATAGTGGAACTCAAACTGGTACATGTAATGCTTCGATGTTTTCGGGTACAACGATTGATTTGGATGAAAATTGTAAGTTTACAGATTTTACCAATCAACAGTTTATTGATTCAGGAAATGAAGGCAATCTTCCACGTACTCAATCGTGTCGTATTCGTGCGGTATATCGCAGTGGTACTGGTACAAGAAGTAATTAGCAGAAATTTTAATACGATTCAAACGGCAAGTCCCCTCGGTGAGGGGACTTGTTTTGTGTTGTGGCATTACCTGTTGTGGTATTACCGATTATTGCGTTGTCTTTTCCCTTTCCGTGAGCTGTATCGTTGGCGGATTCTTTTTGTGCTGGGCGACGGGGAAATGTGGCTTTGCGGGGGCTCAAGAGTGCGGAAAGGGGGCGTTTTTAGGGGTAAAATGAGATTTTTTGCACTTTTTGCGATTTTTTTTGCAAAAAGTTTTGGAGGATAAAAAAATTGTAGTATATTTGCAGTGTCAAAAGGAAACAACCCGATGACAACACAACTTGGTCGATTCATCTAAGGGCTAGGATACCTGCCTCTCACGCAGGACATAGGGGTTCGAATCCCCTATCGACTACAAAACAAACTATATGAAAAGGATAATAACCGCTCAAAAGGCGGTTATTATTTTTTTAACACCTTGATATACACACTATTACTATTCGCAAATATATTTATCAACCATTTTTGCGATTTTGTCTGCATCTGGGGTGTAGCCCGCAAAAGTATAGCGAACTAATGATTCTATCGGAAAGAACTCTCCCTCGCTTCTAATAGCGCGTAATGTAGTCAAGTGAGTCGTACCTCTTTTCGACAGGAAGATACCATCTTCATCTTCTATATAGTCATTAATTTTAAGGTAATCATCTATCACATCATAGATATCCGACATTTCCTTATCAAATTTTGTGGCACAATCCACCAACACAAACCTATCAACATTTGGAATTACAGCCAATCCCGACTCTTGTAAATGAATTTGTCCTGCATCGTCAATATAATCTACGGTGTATATTCTACCATTCATTTGTGTAGCTTGCTTGTCTGCTCCATTATAATCTTCCATTTGGAGTACTCTTATTTTATCTCCTTTTTTCATAAATCATAAGTTTAACAATACTCTTTGGGTTTTATATAACAGGAGATTAAGGAAACTTGAATTCTTTCTAAATAAAACTATCGTAGTACATTTACAACAAAAGCCACCATAACAGGTGGCCTTTGTTGATTGATATATATGAATTACTACATCGTTATTTCTCAAATATAAATATCTTGCTATCAGGTGATTGCTTTAAGCTCACCCATTGATAAATCGTGTCAATTCTTATGCTGAATAGGACAATTCTTATGCTGCAAAAAAATTTATTTTGTTTGCTTTTGAGCGATTATTCTCTCTATTTCTCTTACTTCGGATTTTGTAAAGCCGTGTATCACAACTTCCTCACCGTGTACTATAAATGATAATGTAGAGAAACCAATTAATGGAGTAACCGCACTAACATACGATATATTCTCATAAGGAATTGATGTTGTCTTGCCCGAGAAGAATCCAGGGCATTTAATAATCACATTTTCATCGTCCAAGATAATCTGAGGTGGGAATAGCGTATTGTTCGCCGAGATTCGTGATGCTGTGTATTTTTTCATAGTAGTCGACGCTTAAATATGTAATTGTATATGTTGCTATTATATAATCTCCGCAAATTTATCCATTGGTATATCCGTTCTTCTGTAGTGCGATAGCGAACGAATCCCAATCCCTGCATAAATCTATATGCGTTATGATTATCTTTATTACAGTAAGTCCGAACTTTGAATCCCTCCTTCAATAGGCGCTCTATAAGTAGGATTGTTCCTCTCATATAAAGCATAGTCAAGCGTGGAGATTTACCCCAACCGCCCCCGTGGTATGATACGGTTTTGATTCGGCAATATTCTTTTAGAATATAAACAAAAGCGATGGGGGTATTATTCTTGACTTCATATAGCACATATCCTTGTATTTTATCAGGGTGATTCTCAAACAGTTCTTGTAGTATCTCCTCGGAGTCAACATCGCTGGCAATCTTATGCCAATCTTCCGTTGAGAATCGCTTAACAATATCATCGCCTTTTTTATACGGTTTCCACTCTATCACCGAATCGGAAACATAAGAAATATCAACCAATGACATATCAATTGCAAATGTTGATTTAAAGACGCAAGACCTATCTAATATTACCTATCAGACAGGTCTTGTGTGCTACGCAATATTACCTAATACTACTCCCACTCGTCGTATTGGTATTTATTGTGAATTTGAAGATTTTCAAATTTAGGCGTTGAAAATTTTCCATACTGGTCATACAGTGCTCTAAGAATCTCACTCTCTGTTGGAGCAGATAGTCCCTTAACTGTGGTAGATGTTCTACTACCGTTATAGACAACTGTGATTTGTGCAGCCCATTTCTTTACACATTTTTTGTTTACTTGATTTACTGGTCCACTTCCCATAATTAAAATGTTTTTAAAAGTTATACACTTAACAACAATATCGTTGACTTAATTACTTTTTCACGAAAACAAGCCCAGCTTCAGCAAATAATGCCAACTCCGAATATTTGCAAGGGATCACGAATTTATCCTCGGTATTGATTACGCCGTTTTTTTCAAGATATTCAACATCTGCCAAACCATTAGAGAAGTCTCCAGCATTGTCAAACTCGCAAGCGATAACAATTTCACCCTGCTTATTAATATAACCCCACTTACCATCAACTTTTACTCTTGCCAAGCCATTAGTGCTAAAAATACCAGCGTTGTTAAATTTACAAGCAATAATGACCTCGCCCTGCTCATTTATATAGCCATATTTGCCATCAACCTTTACACTTGCCAAGCCACTAGCAAAAATACCAGCATCATCAAATTCGCAAGGGATAACAGTTTCTCCCTTCTCGTTAATATAACCCCACTTACCATCAACTTCTACACTTGCCCAACCATTAGTGCTAAAAATACTAGCGTGGCTAAATTTACAAGGAATAACTACTTCGCCCTGCTCATTTATATAGCCATATTTGCCATCAACCTTTACTCTTGCCAGACCATTAGAAGTAAAATCATCAGCATAATCAAACTCACAAGCAATAACTACCTTGCCCTGCTCGTTGATATAGCTATATTTACCATCAGCCTCTACTCTGGCCAGGCCATTAGAAGTAAAATCATAAGCACAATCAAACTCACAAGCAATAACCACCTCGCCCTGCTCATTTATATAGCCATATTTGCCATCAACTTGTACATATGCTAAACCATTAGCAAAAATACCAGCATCATTAAATTTGTCAGATATAACTTGTTCTCCAACCTTGTTGGCATAGTATACCATACCATCCTCATCCTTTAACAGAATCATACCATTCGGAGACACGTTAACATCTGAAGTATAATAGGCTTCGTGCTCAAATAGTAACTCATTATTAACATTCAAGCACTGTATTTTTTCAACCTCTTCATCTTCATCGTAGTCATCATCCCAATCATCATAGTCCTCATCATCGTCGCCATAAGAGTAGGTTTCGTGCAAAATGTACCATTCGTTACCATTAACAGTATCAAATAGTGTAGTTTTACACTCTGTCTCTCGCATATCGCCCTCGTTGTCTAACGAAATCTCATCTCTGTTAGAATCATATCCCTCACCCTGCTGGTAATAGATAGAGCCTAACGGATAGAGCGGCTCATTAACAAACTCACTATCCAACTTTGAATCCTGAATAAGGTAAAGTTTATCTGCATCGAATGGCTCATCTAACTCCATCTCTCCACAGAAAAGCATCCCCTTAAGGTTCTGTACGCGTGCGAGATAGTAACCATCTTTAACACCCTTAAACTCTCTCGATTTATCCTCGTCGGTCTTGTCGGATAGGTCTGAAACGCACTGAGTCTCATAAACAACATTATCCTCTTCGTCCTTTACTACAAGCTCAAAATACTCTGTATCAGGGCAAATAAACTGTCTTTCATAGTAGAAATCATAATCATACTTACTTGCCCAATCATAGAAGACATCGTTAAGGTTCCCCTCCGAAAGTTCATCTTTTTCTTCCTCTGTGACATCCAAAAGCTGGACACCCTTCGCCCAGAGAGATATTTCAATGGTATATTTATTACCCTTCGGTGCGTCTGGAGTTGTATTTGCTCCATCACCACCGATAAAACTTATCAGCTTATTTCCGAACTGGCGAGTATTCCACTTTGGATCAAATTCAAAGTCTTCCTGCTCTGCAATCTGACGAAGTGCCTCCTTGACATTCTCAAACTTAGTATTGTCACTACTGCGACAAACCTCGATACTTCCATTGTCCAATACAGACAAAATGTATTCGCCTGCAATAACTGATTTTTTAGCTGAACTCATATTTTTTAATTTTTAAAGTTTGTGTTAAGAATTATTATGACCTTAAAGTTTAGCCTCATATAAACATAAGAAATGAGTCGAAAAACTTTAGTAGTTAGTAGAATTTTTTTTACTGTTTGTCGTTGTAAATCATCAAAGCTGTTGGAATCCAGCACTCTGCACCGTTGGTATTCATATAGCAACAAGTCGAGTATTTTATATCGATGACCTCGATGTCGTTGGCTTCCAGAAACGCATTGATTGAGTTCTCCAATCGTTCGCGGTGTGCGATGTTCTTGCTGTTCATAGCAAAAGTCTTAACCTTTATCATAGTGTCGAAAGTTTTAGGTTATTTTTTATGTTGCTTTCTCAATTTGGAGAGTTCTTTACACACCTCTTTAGTTATGGTTTTATTCTCCTGGATATTCAGAGGATAGCACTTTATGGTTGATGACAACTCATCTGTTTCTCGCAGTTTATAGCTTTCGTCATATTCCCATTCCCAATAGCAGTTGCTATCTATGAACTCATTAACTGTGCCCTCACTTTGTGACATATCTTTGCCGAGCAAAGCACTGATAGTTTGTCTTAAAGTGGATAGCGTTCCGTGCTTTACCGCCGAGGGAGAATGCTTTTGTAGAGTGTGCCACTTTGCTCGGGCGAGCATATCCTTGCTGATACCAAAGTATAGAGCCAAATAACTTTCATCCTCGATTTCTCGCTCTTGAATCTTGGCGAGTTCTTCTTGAGTCAATGGTAATTTTGCCAAAAGGGACTGTGCTGCCTCTCTCTTAAACCACCAGCAATATACTCCACCTCGTTTGGGCTCAATGCCACTTGTGCGATTAGATAGTTGCTCGCGCAATATGCTGACTTTAATTAAGTTTTCCATATTACTCACTTAAGAATTGTAAAATTTGACCAATTTTCATATTTTGATACAGATACTTCACATTCGAGAATTCGTCTGTAATCAGATACTTATAGTAGTTTTTACCTGCAAGAATGAATATCTCGTCATTAGCGAAGTCAACACCTTCGGCACTCAACTGTTTGCGCACCTCTGCGCTCCACGCCTTGACGACATCAGCCTTCTGGCCATTCAGCGTATAGTCGTACTCCGAGATTTGACAATCAAGAGCGAGCAGATGATGTTTTGCCGATAAGATATAGATTTGGTCAGCCTTCAAAGTCTCTTTGGCATACTTCAAAGCCTTCTTAAATAGAGGACTTTTGTACAAAGACTCGGCTTTAATTGTGTCTGGGTACTTAACCGCCTCTTTTGCTTTACTACACGATATTAGAGCAATCTTCGCCATAACCACTTTATCGTTGCGCCACCTAGCACCTAAAATGGCAATCTTCGAAAAAAGGAAAGCGTGGTGCTGAAAACTTATCTTAGCAATCAGGTTCTGGAATACCTATGGGATAAAATAAGCAACAGCCCCACGCCATACCAAGTGGTATGACGCAAGAAGATGTCCGCTCATTCTCTCCCTTTGAATTTTCCAGATTCGATTGCGAGAATAAACTTACACTTTCCGCGTAAAGTATGTTTGTGCAAAGGTAACAAACATTTGGCAGAATGTGCAATTTTGCGAACATTTTTTACTGTTGCTATGGCTAAATAAGTGCGAAAGAACGATTTTCGGCTACAAATTTCTGCCAAATCTTTCTAAAAATCAATATTGAATGTGAAATATGTTATTCTGAATTTGGGGTAAATTGTACAGTCGCTAATAAACGAGGAGTATGGCTTTCTCGACCACCATAAGCGCAATGCCGACTTCTTGGAGTACTTTCGCCGCAAAAGCATCAAACGATGCGAGAAGAACTATATGGCCTTTAAGCACTTTGAGAAATGGTGTGGGGGCAAGTGTACATTTGGCGAGCTGACACGCGAATTCGGAGAGCGATATATGGAGTATCTGATGACACGATCTTGCACACTTAAACCCCGCTACGAGCGCCTTGCTGCGAACACCGCATCGTCCTATTTTGGAGCTTTCAAACTCGTGCTACGCGAAGCGTACCAGGAGCGTATGCTCCGCGAAAATATAGCTGATATGCTTGGTAATACGTGCGAGCTGTTGCTCGAGTCATCATCGAACAGTTCTTCATAAATCCATGCTGCCAGCAGCCAATCCCACAGTGACATAATGATAAAGTTTAATGAGCCTGTCTAACAAGTTTTATGTTAGGCAGGTTTTTTGTATATAATAGAAAAGTTTGTACCTTTGTTGCCAGAGCTGTTTGGCTTCATTTACGACCAAAGATAACAATATGATTATGACAAACAGTCAGGACCGTA
>JAFZFP010000004.1 GCA_017555905.1 Alistipes sp.
ATACCCTTGACTTTTTAGCGGTACACCTTATATTTATAAGAAACGGTATACCAATGAAGAAGATAACTTACACTGTAAGCATTGATAAGTTGAGGGTGTGCTTAAATGCTTCAACAGACCTATACTCCAACCTTAAGGAGTGCTACACCCGACTAACTGACAACGGTGTCAGAATACTTGATGAGGACAACTTTACTTTGACATTCATTGAGGAGGACGAGCAGATGATGCGAGCGACGCTCGATGTGCGCGATGTCGGAGGATACTATCGACTTGGCACATTCACATTCCACAACAGTGCCAAGTATGAGGGCAAAGCGTTCTTCTCGTTCGAGAACTCGGCTCTCTATCGTATCTATATGCGTCAGTACAACGGCGAGCCGATTAACCATATCTGCGACCTTATGTATGTCTGCGAGTTCTATGGGATGACCTTCAATAACATCACGGAGTTGGAGTTGGCGTTCGACAGTGACTATAACTACATCGCCAAGGTGCGTCGTATGATTAAGAACATCGACCGCTACGACCTCATCCTTAATGGTCGCCGTGTTAAGAACGATGAAACGCTCGATGGCTACGGAGAGTACTACAGCCGTTCCCGCACCAAGTTGGCGAAGTTGCCGACGCTCTACTTCAGTCAGGCGAAGGATACCGATATGAAGATGCGCATCTACGACAAGGCACAGGAGTTGAACGAGAGTAGCCCGCACAAGGCTGAACGATTGAAAGAGTGGCTCGGTTGGGATGACATCAGTAAACTCTACCGTGTTGAGGTAGTGATGCACAACACCAATGTACGCGAGTTCGTAGGTCGATACGGCGAGAGGCTTATTGGCGACAGTGGCGAGCATTGCAACATCTTTAACCTCTTGAACTCCGAGGAGTTCCGATTGGCGATGTTCCTCGATAGTGCCGACCGAATGATATACTTCCGCGACAAGCAGACGGGAGAACACATATCACTCGTTGAGGTGGCGACAGGTATATAACCAATGTACCTGTCAGAGCCGTTAAAACATATTTATATAACTGATAATCAATATAATATATAAGATAAATCTTAACTAAAATCTAATCCATAGATTACTTAAGAAAGCAGAGTAAATGACGGAGTAAATGATTTTTAATAGTACTTGTATATAATTTATATTTAATTAGTTATATATTAAAAGAATTGTTTGCTTTGGTAAGGAAGAGGTCGTCAGTTCAAGCCTGATCAACAGCTCACGGAAAACAAGTGTTGCCTTTAGGTGACACTTGTTTTTTGTTATTTATTGGGTTGGTTGAACTGGCGACCTCTAAAGCCCTCCTTCTCAAAGGAGGGTTTGGGAGGATTGTGAATATAACCCTACGGGTGCGTAAGCATCCGTCAGTTCAAGCCTGATCAACAGCTCAGAGAGAGATGAAAGATTATAGTAGTGCCACCTTTTTGGTGGCATTTGTTTTCAAGGGCAATACCTTATGCTTGCATATACGGTATTGCCCTTGAAAATAAATATCGCTATCTGCGGCTATTATAATCTTTTGATCTCCTTAGCACCACAAGGCTAAACAAGCGAAGCGCAGTTAAGCCTGATCAACAGCCCTAACCACAAAAAAAAAGAGTTCGGCATTACCGAACTCTTCCTTCATAATATATCTCCCTTTACTTCTTCTCCGACTCCTGGGTTGGGGTCTCTGATGAAGATGGTTTATTGTAGTTGAAGCGACGAATCTTCTTGGTTGGGGTCTTCTCGAACTCACCCTCGTTATCTACGACCTTAGAGATCTTCGAGAAGCGGTTTACCTTAGAGTTCACATACTCCATCACCTCGCGCTTAATCTCCTCCATACGGAGTTGAACCTGCTCAACCTTTGCCGTTGCCTTATACTTGAACTCGTCGTAGGCCTCCTCAAGAGCCTCAGTATTGAAATGCACCAAGGCGATGAGTTTACCATCCTGCTCAGTAACGACAGACTCTGCAACGAAGCGGTTGCTATTGAGTACCTCCTCGATATCCTCAGGGTAGATATTCTCGCCCGAAGGTCCAACGATCATATTCTTCAAGCGGCCCTTAATGAAGATCCAACCATCCTCGGCCATAGCGCCAAGGTCGCCAGTGCGGAACCAGCCATCCTCGGTGAAGGCCTCCTTAGTGGCTGCCTCATTCTTATAATATCCCACCATACAGCAAGGGGTCTTAACCACGATCTCACCCTGCTTGGTATCTGGGTTCACATTGTCGAGACGAATCTGTACCGCTGGTAAGACAGGACCTGTAGAGCCGATGCGCACCATATTACCCACAGCACCAGCGATGAGTGGCGCAGTCTCGGTAAGGCCATAGCCGATACCGTAAGGGAAGCCACCCTCAAGCAAGAAGCGCTCAGCATCGCTATCGAACTTAGCACCGCCAATAGCAAAGAGACGCATACGGCCACCAAAGAGTTTCTTGAGTTGCTTACCTGCAACCTTATGCAACATCTTGCGCGACCAATCCCAACTGTACAACTTGCGCAACAAGGCGTTCTTCTGGAACGTAGGCAACACCTTGGCACGATAGATCTTCTCCATAATGAGTGGCACAGAGGCAATTACCGTAGGGCGCACCGAAGCCAAGGCTGGCATAAGTGCCGATGCGGTAGGTGGTCTATCGAGATAGTGTACCTGAGCGCCACGCGAGAATGGGTAAATCATACCGAGCGTACACTCGTAGGTGTGTGCCAATGGAAGAATCGAGAGCAACACATCGTTCTCATTATACTCGAAGAGTGGTGGAATGATGGTTGTCTGCGCTGCGAGGTTGTAGTGTGTGAGCATCACACCCTTAGGCTTAGATGTAGTACCCGAGGTGTAGATGATAACGGCCAAGTCCTCTGGCTTTGGTACCACAGCCTCGGCACGCTCCTCGACATTCTGCGAAATGATGTTGAGACCCTTGGTACGAATCACGATGTTCATCTTCTCTACCGTACTCTTCGAGAGTTTGGTGTAGAGTTTATCAGAAACAAGGATTGCCTTAGCCTCAGAGTGCTCTATGATGAGGTCGAGTTCGGCACCTGTGAAGTCGGGAAGGATAGGCACTGCCACCATACCCGATGTGGTAACTGCAAAATATGCAATACCCCAGTTTGGCATACTGCTACTGAGAATAGCCACCTTATCGCCCTTGCCGACACCAGCATTGAGGAGCATCTCCTTGACCTTCTCTACTCGCTCGCCTACCTCCTTGTACGACACATTCTCACCACCAATCATAGAGAAAGCAACGCGCTCAGAGAACTTCTCAACGCTATGCTTCACTATCTCATAAAGTGTGTTAAAAGTCATATTACAATTGTTTAGGTTCTTGATATAGAATAACAAATCGGGTGCAAGTTACCAATTATTTATTAAAAATTATTATTTTTGTCGAAAATATTCCTATGATATCCCGAAATTTAATCATAAATAGCGCCAAGGAGGTAGGTTTCGACCTCGTGGGTATAGTCTCTTCAGAGACTTTAAACCTGGAGCGAGAGCGTTTCAACGAGTGGCTGGCGAATGGCTACCACTCCACCCTCTCCTATCTTGAGCGCAATGGCGACAAGCGCTTTGCCCCAACACTCTTGGTCGAGGGTACTAAGAGCGTCATCGTCTGTGGTACATCCTACCTCTCGCCCTACAGCCGAGGCTACGACAAGGAGTGCGCTACAAAGGTCGCCTCATACGCCTTGGCTCGTGATTATCACCTGACAATAAAGGAGATGCTCCGCGAACTCGCCGAGCGTCTCTCTGCCCACCACCCAGACCTACGCTTCCGCGCCTTCACCGACTCAGCCCCTTTAGCCGAGAAGAGTCTCGCTATCAAAGCGGGGTTCGGCTGGATAGGTCGCAACTCCTTGGTGGTAAACCCACACTTTGGCTCTATGTTCAACCTCGGAGAGTTGCTCATAAGCGAAGAGGTAGATGGCTACGACACTCCTTTGCAGGGTGTCGGCTGTGGCACGTGCAGACGCTGTGTGGATAGTTGTCCCAACGGAGCGATTCTCGACAACCACCTCATAGACACCAATTTATGCATATCGTGCAGAACGATAGAGCGAGAGGGTGAGAATGATAATCTCAACCTCGACGGCTGGATTTTTGGGTGTGACGCCTGCCAAACGGTTTGCCCCTTCAATCGCCACGCACCCCTCCACACCAACCCTAAGTTCGACCCACTATTCGACCCCACAACCCTCAGTAGCGAGGCGTGGTTCAATATGACGGATGAGGAGTTTTTATCTATGGCTAGCACTACCCCAATGCCCCGTGCAGGGTTGGAGCGTATCAAGGCAAATGTCATCAAAAACATAGCCTCAAAATCGGGTAATAAAAGCGAATCAACTGCTTCCGAATAGGACAACTTTTTGGACATATTTTCCAACTGCAAATCGATTTCACAAGATATCGATTTTATGTCTTTTTTCGCCATATCTCACCTCGCCAAGAAAATAAATAGCCTTTTCGTTCGTTAATCAAGCAAATATTACTATATTTGCGGATTAAATGGAAAATTTAGAGATATGTTAAATAAAACCAATTTCAAATTCTGGAACAATATCACGGGTTGGATGGTCTTCTTTATAGCGACCATAACCTACCTCTTGACGATTGAGCCCACGAACAGTCTCTGGGACTGTAGCGAGTTCATCGCCATATCATACAAACTCGAAGTGGGTCACCCTCCTGGAGCGCCCCTCTTTATGATGTTGGCTCGCTTGGCCGCCATCCTCGCCCCCTCGGCAGAGAGCGTACCTGTGATGATTAACGCTATGAATGGTATGGCTTCAGGCTTCTGCATACTATTCCTCTTCTGGACCATCACCCACTTGGCACGCCGTGTTACGGAGCGTACTATGGGAGAGAATATGTCGTTGGAGCGTATGGTGCTTATCCTCGGAGCAGGTGCTATTGGAGCCCTCTCCTACGCCTACACCGACACCTTCTGGTTCTCGGCTGTTGAGGGCGAGGTATATGCCCTCTCGTCGATGTTCACATCGTTGGTAGTATGGCTTATGTTGCGCTGGGAGGAGAATGCCGACCGAGCGACCTCTATGCGTTGGATTGTGCTTATCGCCTACCTTATGGGCCTCTCTATCGGTGTTCACATCCTCAACCTGCTCACCATCCCAGCCTTGGTGATGATATGGTTCTTCCGCAAATACACCTACCGCACGGCGTGGGACTACGTCCTAAAGATGGCTCTCGCCTTGGTGGTATCGATGCTTATATTGGGTGCTATCAACGGCATCATCATCCCATACACCGTGGCCTTGGGTGCTGCGGTAGATACCTTTGCGGTGAACACTCTCGGTTTGCCAGTCTATAGCGGTATGATACTCTTTATTGTGGTGGTTGGTGTATTGCTCTCGTTGGCTATTCTCTATACCCACCGACAGGGCTACCGCATCCTAAATACCGTTGTGTTGTCGCTCACGGTAATCCTCATCGGCTTCTCATCCTATGCTGCAGTCTCGATTCGTGCCGTGGCGAACCCACCGATGAACTCCAACAACCCTTCGACACCACACATGTTGCTCAGTCTGCTCAACCGCGACCAGTATGGTAATCGCCCCTTGTTGGTAGGCCCCTATTACTCGGCTATGCCTAATATGTTGGTAGAGCCAAACTTAGACCCAACGTCGGACGACGAGTTCATCCCTACGGGTGACTACTCGTCAAAGAGTATGATGTGGCTGAACCCTGAGACCAACAAATATGAGGAGCGTGAATTTTTCGACGGCTACACCTACCCCGACGAGGCTATGCGCATCTTCCCTCGTATGTGGAACTACTCGCGCAGAGATAGCTACCAGACAAGTTGGGTGGCTATGCAGGGTGGCAACCCTACGGTCTATCGTAGCGACGATATGGGCAATGGCTGGTATGAGCCACGCGCCATTGAGGATATCAGTTTCTTCCTCGGCTACCAGATGGGTGATATGTTCTGGCGCTACTTTATGTGGAACTTCGTTGGTCGTCAGGACGACGAGCAGTTGAAATCCGACATCGACAATCGAATCTATATGCACGGTGGCTGGCTCTCAGGCATCGACTTTATAGACCAACTCTATGTCGGTCCTCGCACGGCACTTCCTTCGGATATGGCAAACAACCCTGCGCACAACACCTACTTCTTCTTGCCTCTATTGTTGGGTCTTTTGGGTTTTGTTTACCAACTCAACAACGACTGGCGCAACTTCTTCGTGGTGTTATTGCTCTTTGTGATGATGGGTATCGCCCTTGTCATCTACTTCAACACCTCTCCCGACGAGCCTCGTGAACGAGACTATGTATATGCCGGAGCCTTCTACGCCTTCTCCATCTGGTTGGGCTTGGGCGTTGTAAGCATTGGCGAGTTCGTATTGTCGCTTCTGCGCAAGGCCGCGAACAGCAGAGTAGCCTTGGGTAGTGCAATTACCGTTGTGGTACTCTGCACCGCAGTCCCCGTGGTCCTCGCAACGGAGAACTGGGACGACCACGACCGCTCGGGCCGATATATGGCACGCGACATCGGTCGCAACTACCTCAACTCGGCACCCCAGAACGCCATAATCATCAACTATGGCGATAACGACACATTCCCCTTGTGGTACTGTCAGGAGGTGGAGGGCATACGTACCGACGTGAGGGTGATGAACTCATCGTACCTCGGTGGCGAGTGGTATATCGACGAGATGAAACTCGCAGCCAACGACGCTAAGGCTGTACCATTCACAATCCCTTCAACGAAGTATAGTTATGTCAATGATTGGGTATTAACGGCAGACGTAATCGACGTATTGGACACCGAGAAGGCTCGCCGTCTGCGCACCACACGCCGACGTATCGAGAACGAGAACTTCTACCAAATTCCCTATACGGATGTCTACGGCGAGAAGAGTTATATCTCGGGAACATACGGCGATATCTCGGCACAAATAAAAGAGGCTCAGGAGATTATCGACGAGTACTCACCCCTCTTGGAGCAGTACATCAACGAGGGAGACACCTCGTCGGACGGTTTCTACGATGTCTATGTGCCATACGTAGTTGCCCGTGGTACGGTGGAGGCAATTCTCAACGACGATACCTTTATGACCGACTACGAGGATATGGAGGAGTATTGGGCCTATAACGACCTTATCGCCAACAACGACATCCTACTCAAGGATGCTATCCGTCTCTTCGTATCGGACGAGCAACTGACACTGGCCATCAACAATGGCCGAATGGTCCTCTTGGCCGAGGGCGAGACAATCCCCGTAGAGGAGCGTAGTGAGGACTACGCCATTATTGGTCGCCTCAAGACCAAGGTAGATAGTTTCTTCGATGGCTTGGAGGTGGATTATATCCTATTGGCCAAGAACTATATCATCCCCGTAGATAAGGAGAAGGCCATCGCCTCGGGCATCATCAACGAGAGTGAGGCCGAGCGCGCCGTAGATGAGATAAAACTCTCGCTCAAGGGCAAGAGTATGGTCACCAGAGACCACCTTATGATGCTCGACCTCTTGGCAAATTTCAACTGGGAGCGCCCTCTCTCATTTACCCAGGCACACATAATGAAGGATTACGGCATCGTGGACTATGCACGTTTCGATGGCTACTGCCTAACCTTCGTGCCTATATACACTCGCTACCGCTCGGGAGCAGATGCGGGCTACCTCAATGCCGATGACCTCTACCCTCTCTATATGGCTAACGACCCTGAGGTAGAGCCTCTCTACTTCGGTAATCTTGCCGACGAGGATGTCTTGGTGGACTACTTCTACCGCTACAATGTTTCGGCGTCGCGCGTACGCGAGAACTTTGCCCGTGTGGCTTCGGAGTATATACGTCGTGGTGAGGCGGAGGATATCCTACGTGCCGAGGCTCTCTTGGATAGAGGTCTTGAGGTGTTACCATCGCATAAGATTGGCTTCTCGCACAGCAACACTCAGCCCTACATCCGAGGCTACTACACCTTGGCAAACTACTACCTCGAGAGCGCCATCATAAGCCTTGAGCGCGCTAATACTAAGTTCGAGAAGTTGCTTGGTCTCAATGCCAAGAGCATCGAGGGCGAGGACAACTTCGCATACTTCTATGCCCTCTCGGATGCTGCGGCAGAGTACCACGCCACAGCGACACACCGTGGTCTCGACTGTAGCGACATCGTCGAGGAACTCCAAATCAGCGACGACAACTTCGCCCGCTCGGAGGAGTTATTCCACAAGGGCGATAGCCTGGCAGCGCAATATATCAAGCAGCGAGGTGAGTGGGTAAACTACTACTTGCAGTACGCTACCTACGACAGTTTCTCGCTCGACATTAGCGAAGAGTTATACAACGCTATGCTCGACATTATCGAGACCCTCAACCTCAGCCACCTCACAGCAGGTAGTTTCGAGTGGGTAGCCAATGGCGATGCCGAGGAGATGTTGGTGGAGAATCCGCTTAACTTCGACGCTTTGGCCGTAGACTACCTCAAGGCTATTCAGCGCCTTATGCCCGACGATGCTAACGCCCCAGAGATGGCGTTGATAGAGGGACATATATGCAACCTCTACGAGATATACAGCACGCTTCCTATCGCACGTGTAGTGGATGGCAAGGATGTCTATGCGCCATACCTCGACGATGCTGAGGATTTGCTCTCGTCGGATGCGGCATACGAGATATTGACAATTTATGGTAAGATATAAGAGAAACAAAAAAATTATAACACAATGGAGAAGATAGTTTTGTATAACACGCTCACACGCCGCAAGGAGACGTTCGAGCCAATCAACCCTGAACACGTAGGAATGTATGTGTGCGGCCCTACAGTATATGGCGATCCACACTTGGGTCACGCACGCCCAGCCGTAACCTTCGACCTCTTGTTCCGCTACCTGCAGTCATTGGGCTACAAGGTGCGCTACGTGCGTAACATCACCGACGTAGGCCACTTAGAGCAGGATGCTGACGAGGGTGAGGATAAGATTGCAAAGAAGGCTCGCCTCGAGCAGTTGGAGCCTATGGAGATTGCCCACTACTACACCGAGCGTTACCACGACGCTATGCGCGAGTTGGGCGTTAAGTCGCCATCTATCGAGCCACACGCTTCGGGTCACATCATCGAGCAGATCGAGATGGTTAAGCGCATCCTCGATGCTGGCTATGCCTACGAGTCGAACGGCTCGATCTACTTCGACGTGGAGAAGTACAACAAGGACTTCCACTATGGTCGTCTTTCGGGCCGTAACCTCGACGATATCGTCACCAACACCCGTGAGTTGGATGGCCAGAGCGACAAGCACCACTCCTTCGACTTCGCCCTCTGGAAGAAGGCTTCACCAGAGCATATTATGCGTTGGCCATCACCTTGGAGCGACGGCTTCCCAGGCTGGCACATGGAGTGTTCGGCAATGAGCACTAAATATCTTGGCGAGCAGTTCGATATCCACGGTGGCGGTATGGACCTTATGTTCCCACACCACGAGTGCGAGATTGCGCAGTCTACCGCAGCCCTCGGCAAGGACTCAGCACGCTACTGGGTACACAACAATATGATTACCATCAACGGTCAGAAGATGGGTAAGTCGTTGGGTAACTTCATCACCTTGGAGCAGTTGTTCACAGGTAACCACCCTATGTTGGTGCAGGCCTATACCCCTATGACCATCCGCTTCTTCGTGCTTCAGGCTCACTACCGCTCGACTCTCGACTTCTCGAACGACGCCTTGCAGGCTGCGGAGAAGGGTCTCGACAGATTGATGAAGGCTGTGGAGACTCTCTCGAAGCTCAAGGCTGGAGCAACCTCAACATCGGATGTTGCGGAGTTGGAGCGCCGTTGTCGCGAGGCTATGGCAGACGACCTCAACTCGCCAATGGTTATCTCTGCCCTCTTCGACTGGGTACGCATCATAAACCAGGCAGCCGAGGGTCAGCAGTCGTTCACTGCCGAGGACCTCGAGACCCTCAAGGGTATCGTAAACCGCTATGTATTCGACATCCTCGGTCTTCGCAACGAGAAGGCGGCAGATGTAGGTGGCAAGGATATGGTATCTCCTTTGGTGGAGATGTTGCTCGACATTCGTGCTAATGCCAAGGCTTCGAAGGATTGGGCAACCTCGGATAAGATTCGTGACAACCTCACCGCCATCGGCATCCGTGTTAAGGACCGCAAGGATGGTTGCGACTGGGAATTGGAGTAGTCAATGATAACACAAGAACAGATAACTGACCTAAATCAGAGAGTGGGTAAACTCGCGCAATCTATCGACATAGAGCAGCGCGAGATTGACCTACGCAATGAGCAGGAGCGTACCGAGGAGCCTAACTTCTGGGACGACCCAGAGGCTGCACGCAAGCAACTCAAGTTGGTGGCCGACATAAAGTCGCTCATCGACGAATATCGTGTAGCGTGCCGAGCGGTAGAGGATATGTTCCTCATCCCCGACTTTGTGGCCGAAGGAGTACTCAGCGAGGAGGAGGCTATGGCACAGTACGAGAGCACCCTCTCGCTTGTCGAGGCCTTGGAACTCAAGCAGATGCTCTCGGGCAAGGAGGATAAACTCGGTGCCATTATGGATATCAACGCTGGTGCGGGAGGTACGGAGGCGTTGGACTGGGCGCAGATGCTTATGCGTATGTACACTCGCTGGGGCGAGGCCCACGGCTATAAGGTCAGGGTAGCGAACTATCAGGCTGGTGACGAGGTGGGTGTGAAGTCCTGCACCTTGGAGTTCGAGGGCGACTACGCCTATGGCTACCTACGTAGCGAGAGCGGAGTCCACCGTATGGTGCGTCTCTCACCCTTCAATGCCAACAACAAGCGCCAGACCACCTTCGCCTCGGTATTCGTATCGCCCACGGTGGACGACAGCATCGAGATTAACATATCGCCTGCCGACTACGAGTGGGATACCTTCCGTTCGAGTGGTGCTGGCGGTCAGAACGTAAATAAGGTGGAGACAGCGGTACGCCTCCGCTACCACGGCAAAGACCCCGACACGGGAGAGCCCGTAGAGTTCCTTATCGAGAATATGGAGACCCGCTCGCAGTTGATGAACCGCGAGAATGCTATGCGCATCCTTCGCTCGAAACTATACCAGCGTGAGTTGGACAAGCGTATGGCCACACAGCAGGCCTTGGAGGCTACGAAGAAGCGTATCGAGTGGGGTTCGCAAATACGTAGTTATGTCTTCGACGACAGACGTGTCAAGGACCACCGCACGGGTTACCAGACCTCGAACGTAGATGCCGTGATGGATGGTGAAATTGATGGCTTCATCAAGGAGTACCTACTACAATACTAACAAAAACATATGGTGCAACTACGCAGATTCATACTACTTCTCGTTCTACTCCTAAGTGCCGTTGGTACACAGGGACAAGAGGTCGTTGTGGGGTGTCGTGACACGGCGGCCTATATGCCCCTCTTGCGCAACCAGCGAGTTGCGCTCTTGGCTAACCATACTGCGATGTACGACCCAGAGCGCCACGTGGTGGATATGCTTCACCAGGAGGGCATCGACGTAGTTGGCATCTTCGCCCCCGAACACGGCTTTCGTGGTAGTGTCGAGGCAGGCCTTGTCGTGAGGGATGATGTAGATGCCAAGACAGGTATCGCCATCCTTTCGCTCTACAACGGAAATACCAAGCGCCCCTCGAACGAGGCTATGGAGTCGTTCGACATCCTTGTCGTCGATATGCAGGATGTAGGACTGAGGTTCTATACCTATTATATATCTATGCTGAGGATGATTGATGCTTGTGCCGACCACAACAAAGAGGTAATCATCCTCGACCGACCCAACCCCAATGGTCACTATGTCGATGGACCTATCCTCGATATGCGCTATAAGTCGGGCGTAGGACATATCCCCGTACCTATAGTTCACGGATTGACGATGGGCGAAATCGCACTTATGGCTATGGGTGAGGGCTGGGCAAAAAGGGCCGAAGTCACCGTGGTACGTTGCGCAAACTACGACCACACCACACACTATACGCTACCCATAGCACCATCGCCAAACCTACCTACGCAACACTCCATATACCTATACCCTTCGACCTGTCTCTTCGAGGGTACGGTGATGAGTATGGGTCGTGGCACGGAGGCACCATTCGAAATCTACGGACACCCCGAACTTAAGGGTCGCGAGTTTAGTTTTACACCGATGCCCAATGCAGGCTCTAAGAATCCGCCATTCAACGGACAGAGGTGCTATGGGGAAGATCTCAGAGGTCTTGACAACGAGACCATCTGGCAGGAGGGAGTAAATTTGGAATACGTCATCGATGCCTACAACGACCTTGCAATAGGCGACGCCTTCTTCAAGCCTATATTCGAGAAACTCGTGGGCGTGGAGTGGGTGCGACAGATGATAAAGGAGGGCTACACTGCCCAAGAGATTAAGGCCCGCTGGGCAGAGGATGTGGCGACATTCAAGAGGCAGAGAGCCAAGTACTTACTATACGAAGAGTAATAAAGAAAACAGAATAAATTATGGGATTTTTTGATCTATTCAAACGCAAGAAAGTTGAAGAGCCTAAGAGCGAGGAGATTGTAACCACAACTCCCGTGGAGGTAACCGAAGAGCCAACAGCCGAGGAGGCAACAACCCCTACGGAGACGCCCGTGGAGACCCCTACAGAGATCCCTGCACCTGAGGCTGAAGAGTCTAAGGAGGCAGAGGTTGTCGAGGAGGATAACGAAGAGGTAGATATCGAGGCGGAGCGCAAGGAACTCGAGGAGGGCTTAGGCAAGACTAAAGAGGGCTTCTTTGGCCGTCTCAAGCGTGCCATAGCGGGTCGCACAACGGTAGATGCCGACGTATTAGATGACCTCGAAGAGGTACTTATCACCTCGGATGTAGGCGTAGAGACCACGGTAAAGATTATCAACGCCATCGAGGAGCGTGTGGCACGAGATAAGTATATGAATACCTCGGAGTTGCACGACATCCTTCGCGAGGAGATAGCAAAACTTATGGAGGAGTCTCACCGCTCGACAGAGGACTTTGGCATCGAGGTTAAGGAGGGCCTTCCATACGTTATGATGGTTGTGGGTGTGAATGGTGCGGGTAAGACCACAACGATAGGTAAACTCGCTGCAAAACTCACACGTGCAGGTCGCAAGGTATATATCGGTGCTGCCGACACCTTCCGTGCTGCAGCCATCGACCAGTTGGCTGTATGGGCAGAGCGCGCTGGAGCGACGATGATTCGTCAAGATATGGGTTCCGACCCAGCATCCGTAGCCTACGACACACTCCGCTCGGCAGTGGCAAATGGTGCCGACGTCGTACTTATCGACACCGCAGGCCGTCTCCACAACAAGGTGGGCCTTATGAAGGAGCTTACCAAGATTCGCAACGTGATGTCGAAGGTAATCCCTGACGCACCACACGAGGTAATGTTGGTTTTGGACGGCTCAACAGGCCAGAACGCCTTCGAGCAGGCAAAGCAATTTACTGAGGCTACGCAAGTGACATCGCTTACCATCACAAAACTCGATGGCACAGCCAAGGGTGGCGTGGTAATAGGCATCAGCGACAAGTTCCACATCCCAGTACGCTACATAGGCATTGGCGAGGGCATCGACCAGCTCAAGATGTTCGACCGCAAGGAGTTTGTACGTGCATTGTTTGGTGATAAAAAGTAGTACTTCTATGAAGAAGATAAACATCATAACCCTCGGTTGCTCAAAGAATACCGTAGACTCAGAGCATCTGGCAGCGCAACTTACTGCGATGGACTATAAAGTTGTCTTCGACAGCGACCGCACCGATGCCGACGTAGTGGTAATCAACACGTGCGGATTCATTGGTGATGCGAAGCAAGAGTCTATCGACACCATCCTTCGTGCCGCACAACTCAAGGAGCAGGGCCGCATCGAAGAACTATTCGTAGTGGGCTGTCTCTCACAGCGTTATGCTGATGAATTGCGCCCTGAACTCCCCGAAGTAGACGACTTCTTCGGTGTGAACGACTGGGCAGGAATCGTGGAGCGTCTCGGCGCTAAATATCGTCAGGAGAACGAGACAAAGCGAGAAATATCGACCCCTTCACACTACGCCTACCTCAAAATCTCGGAGGGTTGCAACTGGATGTGTGGCTACTGCGCCATACCTCTTATCCGTGGTCGTCACAAGTCGGTACCTATGGAGGCTCTCATAGCCGAGGCCGAGGCATTAGTAGCCAAGGGTGTGCGCGAGTTGATGGTCATTGCACAGGATACAACCTATTATGGTGTAGATATTTACGGTGAGCGCAAGTTAGCCGAATTGCTCGAACGTCTCTGCCGCATCGACAAACTCGAGTGGATACGTCTCCACTACGCCTACCCCACAGACTTCCCCGACGAGGTGATTGAGGTGATGGCACGAGAGCCAAAGATTTGTCGATATCTAGACATACCGTTCCAGCATATTTCGGACAACCAGCTATCGGCGATGAAGCGTCGCCACACCAAGGCCGAGGCGCTACAACTAATCGAGAAGTTACGCAAGGCTATTCCAGATATCGCACTCCGCACAACACTCCTGGTGGGCTACCCCACAGAGAGCGAGGCCGACTTTGCAGAGTTGATGGAGTTCGTCAAGACCACGAAGTTCGACCGTCTCGGCGTATTCCCTTACTCCGAGGAGGAGGGTACTTACTCGGCAACACGTCTGCAAGACGATGTGCCTCAAGAGGTTAAGGAGAAGCGCATAGATCACATAATGCGTCTTCAGGAGCGCATATCGTTAGAGAACAATGCTCGACGCATAGGTCAGCGTATGCGTGTGATAATCGACCGCAAGGAGGGAGACTTCTACATCGGCCGTTCGGAGTACGACTCACCAGAGGTAGATCAAGAACTCATAATCCAGAGCAACGGCAAGCGCCTACTGCGAGGCCATTTCTACGAGGTGGAGATCACCGATGCCGAGGATTACGACCTCTATGCCGAAGTGGTAAGATAGGACAACAAAAGCACTAATTGTCCATTTTATTTGATTTTTACATTTTTTTTACCTATCTTTGGGGTGTTAAACAACAAACCAAAGGCGTAAACATTTCAGGCTTATGGCAGAGAAGAACATAGTGAAGCGACTAAGCAACGAGGTGGACAGACTTATTGCCGACCACGCACGCATCTCTGCCGAGTGTCGAAGCCTAACGCAGGAGCGCGACAAACTACTCAACGAGAAACGACGTCTCGAGGAGCGTGTACGCGAATTAGACGACAAACTCAAGAGTGCTGAACTCACGAGTGTTATGTGTGGCAACGACGGAAATGTGGAGCGCGCGAGGAGGCGTGTAGATGCTCTATTGCGGGAAGTAGATATCTGCATCGCCACAATCAAAAACCAGGGTAACGACTAAAGGTACAGAGGGCCAACGAGAGAGAGAATAGAGAAGAGAGGGGAGAGAAGAGAAAAAAGGGAAGAGTAATTGTGTACAAGATAGTGTAACAAGAAAATTTACTACGATGGCAGAGGAGAAGATTAAGATAAACATTTCGATAGCGGGTAAGTCCTACCCTATGACTATCGATGCTGCCAACGAGGAACTATACCGTGTGGCGGCAAAACGCCTTAACGAGAAGATCACGGAGTATACACGAATCCCTAACTTCCAGATTCAGGACCGCTTAGCAATGGCTGCACTCCGCTACTCAATACTTGCGCTCACTACTGAGCATACCTCGGCACTTGGAAACCAAGATATAGAGCAACTCGAAGATATCGAGAAGCGCATACAGAGATATATCAAGGAGTAACCACGCCTTAGGCGCGATATTTGCAAAATAGTTGCAGGCACACTGAGTGTGCATAGGTTCTTTCGATAAGATCTATCCCGCATAGATTCCTTAAAAGCTTTGCGAACTGTACAATTTATATAACATTGGGACAACTCTCGAGAAAAGTTACAAAACAAGGCCTCAACCCTTTGGGTGTGGCATCTGCCACCAGTGGACTGTTGCGTGCCTCGGAGCCCCACCTATGACTTATCTGCGGATTCGTCAAACAAGTTAAGGGGTCTGTGTGGGCTTTTTTTATTTAAGAAAATAACAAAGAAAAAAACAATTTAAAACATTACTAACAATATAACAACACCAATTTTTTGATATGGAATCAATTTGGATAATCGTCGGTGTCGTTGTGGGTGCTGTGGTGGGCGGATGCTTAGCCTACGTAGCAGCACGAGCACGCGCAAAGGCCATCGTCATCAAGGCGGAGGCTGACGGCGAAATGATAAAGAAAGAGAAGATGTTGCAGGCAAAGGAGAAGTTCATCCAACTCAAGAGCGACCACGATCGCCAGGTGAATGAGCGCAACCAGAAATTGCAACAGAGTGAGCAGCGTGCTAAGCAACTCGAGGCTACGCTACAGAACAAGGAGCGCGAGTTGGAGCGCAAGATCGCTGAGTGCGAGAAGCGCAACGAGCAACTCAATACCCAGATGCAGAGCATCGAGAGCCGCAAGGAGGAACTCGCAACAGTCATCCGCCAGCAGAATGAGCGTCTCGAGCAGATATCAGGTATGAGTTCTGAGGAGGCTAAGAACATCTTGGTAGAGAATATGAAGAACGAGGCTAAGGCCGAGGCTGCTACATATATCGCCGAGACCATCGAGGAGGCCAAACTCTCAGCAACAAAGGAGGCTAAGCGCATCGTGGTAGCATCTATCCAGCGCGTAGCAACAGAGACAGCAATCGAGAATGCTGTGACTGTATTCAACATCGAGTCGGACGAGGTCAAGGGCCGCATCATCGGTCGTGAGGGCCGTAACATCCGTGCCTTGGAGGCTGCGACGGGCATCGAGATCATCGTAGATGATACCCCCGAGGCAATTATCCTCTCAGGCTTCGACCCCGTACGTCGCGAGATCGCACGCCTCGCACTCCACCAGCTCGTAACAGATGGCCGTATCCACCCAGCACGTATCGAGGAGGTTGTGGCAAAGGTCAAGAAGCAAATCGAGGAGGAGATCATCGAGGTAGGTAAGCGCACAACTATTGACCTCGGCATCCACGGCCTACACCCAGAGTTGATACGCCTCATCGGTAAGATGAAGTACCGCTCATCGTATGGTCAGAACCTCTTGCAGCACGCCCGTGAGACCGCTAACCTCGCAGGTATTATGGCTGCGGAGTTGGGTCTCAACCCTAAGGCGGCACGCCGCGCAGGTCTCTTGCACGATATCGGTAAGGTACCCGATGATGAGCCAGAGTTGCCACACGCAATTATCGGTATGAAACTCGCCGAGAAGTATAAGGAGAAGCCAGATGTATGCAACGCCATCGGTGCGCACCACGACGAGACCGAGATGACCTCGCTCATCGCACCTATCATCCAGGTATGTGACGCTATCTCTGGCGCTCGCCCAGGCGCTCGCCGCGAGGTTGTCGAGTCTTACATCAAGCGCCTCAAGGAGATGGAGGGCATCGCACTCTCCTACCCTGGCGTGGTTAAGACATACGCCATCCAGGCAGGTCGCGAGTTGCGTGTAATCGTTGGCGCAGACAAACTCACTGACCAGGAGTCAGAGGCACTATCACACGATATCGCAAAGAAGATTCAGGACGAGATGACCTACCCAGGTCAGGTGAAGATCACCGTTATCCGCGAGACACGCTCGGTATCTTACGCTAAGTAATCCCTCGAATCACAAACCTATCCACTCAGGGCTACCCTTTTGAGGGTAGCCTTGATTTTTTAGCACTTTAAGGCAACCAATTACCCTACTACTTAAACGTAGAGGTGCTATGAGGAGATTGTCATAGCGAACACATCTTCGTCATAGGAGACCAAGTTCAACTGACTTGAGGATAGACAACATATAAAAAAAGAGGAAGCCCTTTCGGATTTCCTCTATGATAGGTCCCCATCGAAATTTCTAACCGATTTGTAGCATAGGAATATTAACGAAAACGGCAGCCACACGATGTGACTGCCGATCTTGTATTATTATTGAGGCATTGCCGAAGCAACGCCCCTTGTGGTTTATATCCTTTAATCCCAGCCGCCAACTGAGCCACCGACATTGATTTCTATCTTCTGCGGTGAGTTATCAAGAGTAATAGATACTATATACTCTTTGCCAGCATGATATGTAAATATCTCCTCGGTCATATACGATATACCACCCATTATTATCTCGACAAATGGTGCATACTCCAATATGCTTTGTGGTACTACAATCACCTCAAAAGTGTCTATAGCCACCTTGCGTGCCTTGATCTTCTGTGCATCGCCGTGAGGATCTTTCGACACAATGCCTGTGGTGAAGTTTATCAACGCCTGAGGCACTGTGCTGTAGAGGTAGACATCTATATCTTCGGGGAAGGCGTCGGTGTACTCCTCGCCCTTAACTAGCTTGATGACCACCTTCGAGCACATATGCTTAAACTGCAGTTGCACCGAACCATCCTCCTGCGACACGCCCTCGGCTTTTGCCCACAAGAAGTCCGATGCCTCGTAGGCGGATAAAGCGCCCTCGGTTGCAGGGAGCGACTGGTCGGTCTGCACTGCCCACTTGTGCTTGTTGATAAATGTTGGCTCCATATATGGGTAGTAGCCGTACACATCCATCAGGCCCTCTGCCCAATAGAATGTTCTGCGACCCAACCATGTGCTACCGTCGTAGGTCAAAGCCTCGTTGTTTATCCAGTTACCCGAGATTTGCAAAGGCATTGCCTGCTCTCCCTCATAGGTTGTGGCATAAAGACCAATTACATCGCCATTTTCAAAAGATGTCTCTGTTGCTCGTGTTGAGGGGTGCAAAGCCTCAATGCGCATCACGCCATCCTCAACAACGGGGGGATTATCAATATTCTCTCTCTCGCAGCTCATAGCAACCAATGCTAAAGCTGCCATTGCTATATACTTTTTCATATTGCTATGTCTTAGAAGTTTAACTCTGGTTTCTCGCCCATAATCTGAGGCTCGTTATGCATTGGGTCGGGGGTGTAATTTACCTCTGCCGAAGAGCGTGTCAACGCCATAGGTACAGGACCGAGCGTATTTACATCATTTGCCTTAAACTTCTCGAAGGTGTACCCCTCGCCCGCATACTCCATAATACGCTTTACTATCGCCTCGCGCGAGATGGCCGAGTAATATGGTATGTTGTTGTTCATACACGAGTTTGCCTCCGAGCGATATACTCCACGCTGATGGAAGAAACCTCCCTCGTACATATCGACATACATCTGGAACTGTGGATCGAAAATCAGGTGACTCCACGGCACTTCGTAGTGGCTCGAGTTAAGCGATAGATTCTGATACCATCCAAGCGACTGAAAATTTAAAAAAACATTATCGTGCTCACAACACCAACATCCACACATATCGATGAAATCTCCGTGGTAGATATACTCGTCCGCAAGTTTGCCAAATGCGTGACCTCCTACCTCGTGCTGAATAACGCCTCTAAAGTCTTGCGAATAGGGATTGCGATGAATACACTGCACCGAAAGAGCAGTATTATCCTCCCACATATATGTTATACCACCATAGACATTAGAGTTCTCTATCACCACCACAGGTGTTTGATGGAGGTTATCTTTTGTTACAGTAGGCACTTTGCAGGCGTACTCCAAGCACTTCTCTTTGTTAATCTTGAATTGGAAGCCTTTATCACCATAAGCATACTGAGACTCAAACAACGACTCTTGATTCATCTTGTAGGTTGTCGGCATGCCGCTATCGGTTGAGTGACCAATGACGGTATAGACATTAAAGTAGTCACGATATGTTGTGTATGGCTCTACCGCAAAGAAATGTTCGATAGCTTCATTCATTATCTCCTCGTAGTAGCCCTCGGCAATATCCTTTGCATCGAAGCAATCACCCATAAAGACGATGTTTACACCACCACCCTTTGTTGCAGTCTGGTTAGTTATAACATCGCCGTGATTATACTGATAGTCATATTGATCTACCTTAACCACCTTATAGTGGTCGTATGCCGTAGGCTTAAATACCAACGAATCGGCACGATTACCTGCACCACGAGCCATTTCATCAAACGAGATAGTTACTTCAACCTTACCCGAGCCACTCGAAGGTGTTACGGTCACCCAGTCGGGCTTATGTGTTACGCTCCACTCCATCTCTGATGATGCGCGCACCACCATCTTTCTTGAGTGCGCAGCGTTAAGAGCGCAAGTGCTCTCCAAGTCGAGGTTAAAATCGCGATATACCGATGGGATATAGTCGCCCCAGTATTGTGCTGTCTGATACTTATATAGTGCATCCTCTGGCACTTGAACACTAACAGCACGTATTGCTTGCTCCTCAGATCCCTCCCAAGCGGTATTATAAAATGAATGCCCATACATTGTTGGAGGAGTTTTAGCCAAGCATACAACCTCTTTAAGATAAAGACAACTACACACGCCCCTTATTTCCTTTACACCTGTGTGTAGTATTATTTTTGAGATGTTACCATTGAAGGCTGATAGATCTACAGCATCCATTCCCTCTGGTATTTCTAATACACCACCATTTTCAACAACAAAACAATGAAAAGCAAGTTCTCCTATAAATTCAAGGCTTTTGGGCCACTTCGGAAATACATTAAACTTACAACCATAAAAAGCTCTATTGCCGACTCTCACAAGACTTTCTGGCAATATCAATTCACCCGTAAATCCAGCGTTTTCAAAGGTGTTATTTCCTATTGAAATCAATCCTTTGGGTAATTCCAAACATCCTGTAAAACTGCAACCACTAAAGGCGGAATCACCTATAGTTTTCACCTTACTTGGTATCTTTAGGCTTCCCGTCAACCCAGTGTTTGAAAACGCATCTGCTCCTATTTCCTCTAGATTATCAGGTAGTTTTATCTCACAGTTTAAGCGTACACCAGCCCAATGTGTTGATTCAAATGCGCCATCACTAATCTTTCTCACTGAATCCGGTAAGTAAAAGTTATCAAAATGGATTTTTGCTTGATAGAAAGCTGAGTACCCTATTTCTTCTAAGGATCGTGGTATTGTCAAAGCAAGGCTTTGGGATGAGTCCATTCCACAACAAGAAAACGCACTATTACCAATAAGTTTTACACTCTGAGGCAAATTTAAGCTAACAATGTTGTTAGACCAACCAAATGCACACTCGCCAATAATTTCCGTCGAATTCGGAAGGATAATTCGTAAAAACTTCTCCGCATCTCGAAACGCAGATTCGGGGACTTTTTTATTTTCAATATTCTCTCCATCACACAAAACAACATCAGAGAGGTTTATGTTTGTCAACGACAACATATTTTCGCGCATAAATGTAAAGTCGGGTTCATTAAGTCGGCCGATTACCTTCATATTTATAATACGGTCGGAGTCCTTACCCGCTGCCTCAATAGCAGCCTTAAGTGCGCTGCTACCATCAGTTGAAGCCTCAGGTACTTCGATAATGACATATTCCTTTGCATTACCATCGTGCGAGATTGTCTCGCTCTCCCAAGGGGTGATCTCCTCGCCAACAAGTTCGAATTCCACGCCCGAGAGTTCCTCCTTCGAAACAGAGATAGTAAACTTATGTAGCTTACCAGCTTTATATTCAAATGCCTCGCTCTTGCGGAAAAGATAAGGAATACCATCAACCGTAATACGCATAAGTGCCATAGAGGCATCAATGGTTTGCGGAACGACAATTGCACGATAGTACTGACCATTAACAACAGGAACGATATCTGTAATTTCGCGTTCTCCGATAGGAGTAACTACGCCAGTTGCCAAGTCGATAGAGGCTTTACGGATTGTATTGGCAATAAGAGCGTGCTTTTCTACACTTGCCCACTCACCTTCTGCCCAGCCTTCACCTTCGGTGAGTTCCACCTGTACGCCAGCCATCTTATGGTTGAAAGTGATGCGTATGCGTTCATCAGTTGGCATCACATTCTCAACCTTACCCCACAAGAAGTCACTCGCCTCGTAGCCACCCATAAGAGTTGTTTCGACTGTTGTTGATTGGTCTTGTTGCACCTCGAAAGAGTAGTTGTTTACATTTTCGAGTGCACTGTTGTATGGATAATAACCAATCATATCTACAGGCGTAATATTATCACGATAGTAGACAGGATAGTCGGGAGTCCACTTGTACTCTTTCTCATTGAATACATAGCGGACATTGTTCGCCTGATTGCCCTTGTCAAGCAATGTTCCAGGCACGCCATTTTCATAGTTCACGGCAAAAAGTCCGAAGCCATCACCGTCGCAGAAGCCATCATCGTTAACACGGGTCGTAGTTACTTGATCGATAGAGCCATTAATATTAATAGCAATTAGCCCATCAGGAGTCGGTACACTTGGTATCGGCTCATCAAAATCTTGCGTACAGCCAGCAAAGAGCAGAGCTGTACAAAAAAGTATTGAATATATTTTTTTCATAATGCAAATCATATTAAATATCTCCTCCATAATCCTCTTCGTCAGCTTCCCAGCCGCCAATGCCGATATTGACATCGGGGGAGCCCTGACTTACGCCATAGCCCTGCTCAACCTCTACATCGAGCGAGGTAACTTCGGGTGATATATAGTCTGTTTTACGCATAATAGTTTGGTGTTTTACTCCGCTGAGCCGCCATAGTCCTCCTCGTCAGTCTCCCAACCGCCAATGCCGACATTCACGCCATTGCTAACCTTGTTGAGTGTTACGGTGAACTTGTGCTGCTTGTTAGCCTTGAAAGTCATTGCACGAGTCAAAGTGTAATCAACACCATCTACGGTAACAACAACCAAAGCGCCCTCGGCAGTGGTCTGTGGAACGATCAAAGCGCGGTACTGTGCGCCATCGAGATAAGGAGTAACCTCTGTAGCGTTGCCAGTTGCAGTTGCTGCGCCGGTTGCGAGATTGATTGTTGCAGTTGTTTTAACACCACAAATCTTTACAGACTTGGTCGCTGCGGCAAGTGTAGCCTCGGTAAAGCCATCGCCAGGTTTGAGGATAACCAATGCATTGCTGAATGTGTGGTTTGTAGTGATGTTTACAGCCTCCTCGGTAGGAGCTACGCCTGTGGTTTTGCCCCACAAGAACTCCGAAGCCTTATAGTTCTCCAAAGTTGATTGGTCTGCCTTGGTAGCGAATGTATGAGCAGTAGTGCTTACACCCTCGGCATAAGGATAGTAGCAGTAGAAATCTGCCTTTGTAGTCTGGTCGAGCCAATAGATAGGCGTGTCAGGAGTCCAGGTTGTAGAGTAGGTGAAGCCCATATTGTCTACGTGGTTGCCCGAGGTAGCCAATGCGTTAGGCTCGTTTACAACGAAGATACCAACCTTGTCGCCAGTCTCGAAAGCAGAGTCGGTAGCACGGGTAAGGGTTGTTGAGATGTTGATTGGAACCTTCTCCTCCTCAGGCTGAGAAACTTCAATTGTAATGCTCTCACAAGAGATAAGAGCCGTAGCAAGAGCTACCAAAGTAAAAATCTTTTTCATAGTGTTATTTTTATTTGTTAATATTTGTCTTATGCGCGGTAAAAAACAAAGGGAAACACCCGACCTCCAGCGGTCGAATGTTCCCCTTTATGATATATAGTTAGCGTGAGCGTACTTTACAAAATACCCCCCCCTATTGCTATACTATTGATTTTCAACATATTACACATACACAATCTCGCTTAAATTCAAAAGATATAACAAATGTAGTAAAATATTAGTAATTGAGCAAGTTTCTCCACGACTATGTGGCTGTGTTTCAGATTGCGAAGCAATGCAGATTAATTTTAGCTCAACCCTATATTCATGAGTAGCAAAAAACTTTGTCCTCTTAATTTTTGCATAGAGTACTACAGATATTGCACAAAGTGCAGACGGGATACTGAGGATAGTAGCAGCGCTACAGCCTCAGTGTCACGGCAAGTCTTGTGCGATAGATGGGGTGCAATATGCAAAAAGAAAAGGACAAACCTTTCGATTTGTCCTTTTTAGTAGCGGGGGGAGGACTCGAACCTCCGACCTCCGGGTTATGAGCCCGACGAGCTGCCAACTGCTCTACCCCGCGATGTATCGTTAAATGGCTGTTAGCCGATTTTCCTCAATTGCGAGTGCAAAGATAATACAAATTTCCGTTACGTGCAAATGATTTATTATAATTTTTTATAAATCTTTTTTGGTAAAAACTGCATCTATCCTATTATCAACAACTTAACATTTTTTTACACGACAAACGATTTTATTTCACTCGTTGTCATAGCTTCTTTACATTGCTACCTGTTGCAATACATAACCCGTGCAACATAAAATCGCCTATATATCATCAATTTATATTCTCTATTTTTTGGTTAATCAGCATATTTTACATATTTTTGTAGACTATAACATATTTTTAGCATATAAAATATTCACATAAATGAGACATCTATTTATATCGCTTCTGACCTTAGCATCATTAGTGCTTTTCGCGCTAAGCGCTTCGGCTCAAAACCTTGTTAAGGTTAGCGGTACTGTCACAACTGCCGAGGACTCACTACCCCTCATCGGCGCATCTGTCATATCGAGCCCCACTTCGGGTGTCGCCACAGATGTCAATGGTTACTACACCATCACCGTAGCCGAAGGCACAACACTCACCTATCAATACATCGCCCTTGAGACACACACCTGGACTGTACCCAGTGGTGTGAAGGAGATTACGCACGACGTGGCTCTTGAGAAGAGTAGTGAACTTATCGAGGATGTTGTGGTCGTGGCTTATGGTGTGCGCAAGAAGGGTACTATCGCAGGCTCCGTATCTACGGTGAAGAGCGAGAAACTCGAGAGTGTGCCAGCAGCAAGTTTCGACCAGGCCCTTCAGGGACAGAGCCCAGGTCTTATGGTACTCTCAAATTCGGGAGAGCCATCAAAGGCCGCTACGTTCCAGATTCGTGGTACGAACTCCATAAATTCGGGCACTGCCCCACTCTTCATCCTTGATGGTGTGCCGATCTCGAGTTCTGACTTCAACGCCATATCGCCCTCGGACATCGAGTCGGTGTCGGTGCTTAAGGATGCAAGTTCTTCGTCTATCTATGGCGCACGTGCAGCCAATGGTGTCGTGGTGATTACCACCAAGCGAGGAACGACTGCCGACGAAGCAAAGATCACCTTCCGCACGCAGTTGGGTATCTCGCAGTTGGCCCACGGCAACTGGTCGTTGATGAATACTGCCGAGCGTATCGCCTTCGAGAAGGAGATAGGTATCGACGCAGGACAGAATTACGATCTCCTCAGCAAGACCGACATCAACTGGCTCGACGTGGTTTTCAAGGATAATGCTCTGCTTCAGAGTTACGACCTCTCGGTAAGCCGCGCTACGGACAAGATGAGTTACTACGTCTCTGGTTCCTTCTATGACCAGGATGGTATCGCCATCGGCTCAACCTTCCGTCGTTTCAACATCCGCGCAAATACAGATGTTAAGGCCTCGAAGTGGTTGCGCTTGGGTACAAACACTATGGCTGTCTATGAGCAGGTGCAGCAGGCCGAGGATGGCGAGTACGCGCTCTACTCCCCCATCTCTGCGAGCCGCTTTATGCTCCCCTACTGGGATCCATACCGCGAGGATGGCACCGTAGCCTCAGTGAGCGATGGCTCGTGGAACGGCACAGGTCAAAACCCATTGGAGTGGATGGAGAACAACCGCCAGTTGAACAAGAAGTACAAGGTGCTGACAACGGTATTTGCTGAGATTACCCCTATTGAGAACCTCACCATTCGCTCGCAGTTCGGTGCCGACTTTACCAACTCGACAGCCTTTATGCAGTCGATGCCAAGTTATGCTCCGAACAATGGTAACGGTGCTGCGGGCCGTGCTGCCTACAACGCCCTAAACCTCACTGTGACAAATACGATAAACTATCGCACAACAATCGACGGTCGCCACAAGTTGAACTTTATGTTGGGCCAGGAGGGTGTAGATTACCGCTACGAGGGCTTCCAACTTATCACGCAGGGTCAGAACAACGACTTCTTAACTACTCTCTCGTCGGGCTCGCGTGCTACGACTTGGAGCGACACCACCGATAGTTATAGTTTCCTCTCGTTCTTTGGCCGTGCGGAGTACACCTTCGACGACCGCTACTATGCCGACTTCTCACTTCGTAGCGATGCCTCATCACGCTTCGGTCGCAGTGGTCGCTGGGCTACGTTCTGGTCGTTGGGTCTTATGTGGGATGCTAAGCGCGAGAGTTTCCTCGACACCACCGACTGGCTCACCACAGCGCAGTTGGCTGTAAGTACGGGTACTTCGGGTAACTCTTCGATTCCTAACTATGACCATCTTGCCTTGGTTGGCGGAGGCGCTAACTACAACGACCAGATGGGTATCTACCCTGCGCAGAGTGGCAACGAGAATCTCGGCTGGGAACGTCTCTGGACAACAAATGTTGCCCTCCACCTCGGCTTCTGGCACCGCCTAAATCTCGACCTTGAGTTCTACAACAAACTAACTACCGATATGCTTATGTCCGTGCCTGTATCCTATGCCGACAAGGGCGAGGGCTACCGCTGGGATAATATCGGTGCTATGGTAAACCGAGGTGTAGAGTTGCAACTCAATGCCGACGTGATTCGTTCAAACGGCTTCGTATGGAATATCTCGGCTAACGTGTCGTACAACAAGAATAAGATTACCGAACTATACAACGGCCTCAACGAGTATGAGGTATCATCGACAAGCACAAAACTTGTCGTGGGCCACTCCGTAGGTGAGTTCTTCATCAACCGTTATGCTGGCGTCAATCCCGCTACGGGAGATGCCCTCTGGCTCACCAAGGATGGCAAAGTGACCACCGAGTACAACGAGAGCGACAAGGTTATGGTCGGAAAGAGCTATATGGCCCCTTGGCAGGGCGGTTTCGGCACGTCGTTGTCGTGGAAGGGCATCACCCTCTCGGCACAATTTGCGTGGGTGGCAGACCGCTGGATGTTCAACAACGACCGCTTCTTCGAGGAGAGTAACGGTCTCTACTCAAGTTACAACCAGTCGAAGCGCCTGCTCTACGACCGCTGGAAGGAGCCTGGCGACATCACCGACATCCCTCGTTATGGCGTGACCCCACAGATGGACTCACGCTTCTTGGAGGATGCCTCATTCCTACGTCTGAAAAACCTTATGCTCAGCTACTCGTTGCCCTCGTCGCTTCTGCGCAAGAGCAAATTCTTCAGTGGTATACGCATCTACGTTCAGGCACAAAACCTATTTACCATAACCCCATTCTCGGGTATCGACCCAGAGGCTTCGAGCAACGTATATAAGGCTCAGTACCCTATGTCGAGACAATACTCTATGGGTATCGACCTTAACTTCTAAACATCGCTACTACTATGAAAAGATTTTACAATATTCTACTTCTATTAGTGATGGTTACCCTTATGGGTACGACATCCTCTTGTCTCGACAAATACCCCAATAACGCCATTCCTCAGGATAAGGCGATAAATACCCTCGATGAGTTCGACCAGGCAGCCATAGGTCTCTACTCGACATTCAAGAGTAGCGCACTCTACAGCGGTTACCTAACCATCTTGCCTGATATCCAGTGCGACTTGGCATACGCCGTAAATGGCTATACCAACACCTTTGGTAACATCTGGCGCTGGGATATTCTTTCGACAAATAGCGAGATTACGGCGGTCTACGCATCGCTCTACGACGTCATCGCTCGTGCCAACTTTATGCTTGAGTACGCCCCACGTGTGGAACTCACCCTTACTAACGACGATGAGTGGGAGCAGTACAACCAAATCTGTGGCGAGGCCTACTTTGCACGTGCCTACGCCTACTCAGAACTCATCAAACTCTTCTGCAAGCCCTACGAAAGTAGAGAGCAGGCCGAGCAAGAGTTGGGTGTGGTCATCGTCACTAAGTACCATACCGACGAGCCTATGCGTCGTTCGTCATTGGCCCAGTCTTACGACAGAGTGATTAAGGATTTGGAGTTGGCAGCCGAACTTATGGATTTGGACGAGAACTCCTTTAGCGGAAGTCTCTACAGTTCGAGCTACTTTAACGAGTACACCGCCTACGCCTTGCGTGCGCGCGTGGCTCTATATATGAAGGACTACGAGAGTGCCATTTACTACTCGACATTGGTTATCAACAGTGGCTACTACGCACTCTCATCGGCAACAACACTCCTAACCTCCGACCTCAGCCACTTCAGTTATATGTGGCAGTATGACGAGGCGACAGAGATTATCTGGAAGGTGGGCTTCACCATCAACTCCTACGGAGGTGCTTTGGGTCAGGTATTCTTCAACTACGACTATACCTCGATGAAGCCCGACTACGTTCCGGCCGAAATGGTGCTCAACCTATACGACCAGAACGACTTGCGCTATGGCAACTACTTCTACACCTACACCACAGGTCATAGTCACGGCCTCAGTTGGCCACTCTTGGTCAAGTACTTTGGCAATATGAACTTCTTTAACAGCAACATACTTCACGTCTCGATGCCTAAGCCTTTGCGCCTTGCCGAGCAGTATCTCATACGTGCTGAGGCTTATGCCGAGGGCCGTGGTAACTATGGCGCTGCGTCTAACGACATCGCCTCGTTGCGTGAGGCGCGCTACCAGTCGTTCGGTGGCGGTGTGTCAATGACTGCAAACAACGCTATGCAGGTTATCGAGGAGGAGCGCATCAAGGAGTTATATATGGAGGGCTTCCGCCTTATGGACCTCAAGCGCTGGCATAAGGGCTTCGAGCGTAAGGCTCAGGAGCAGTCACTCGAGAATGGCTCTTCACTAAAGATTGAGGCTGACAACCCACTCTTCGTGTGGCCAATCCCTCAGCACGAGTTGGAGGCTCCAGGAGTATCAATAGAGCCTAACGAGAGTAACAGATAGTCGTAACAACATATATTTCAACGATATGACAACAATAAGACATATATTCTACGGTGGCATCGCCCTCTTGGGCCTCTTGGTGGGATGCCAAGCCGAGAAAACGACCTATGATGGTCCTAACTACATACTCTTTTCGGCCGACAGCCACACCTTGGGTATTCTCGATAGCGAGGAGTGGTTCGAGATTCCTATCTCTGCTACACGCGCCGTCAATGAGGAACGCACCATTGGTGTTGAGGTAGTAGCCTCGGAGACCAGCGCTATTGAGGGGTTACACTACATCCTTGAATCGAACACCCTCACCATTCCGAAGGGCGAGCTTACCACAGCTGTACGCATCAAGGGCTTGGCCGAGAATATCGACATAAACTCTATGCTCAGCATAAAACTGCGCTTGGTTATCGACCCAGAGTTGGTGTGGGATGCCTACGGTATTGAGAGTGAGGTACTTCTCCAAAAATGTTGTCCATTTGACATCAACAACTTCACGGGCTACGCCAAGGTCACCTCTACGTGGACTATGCAGTATATGAATGCCGAGGCTCGCTTGGTACGCACCGAGCGCGACCCCGAAGATAAGAGCGCTATCATCATCAAGGATATGTTCTACGATGATTACGACATCCGCCTTAGACTAAACTCAGATGATAGACTCAACCCTACGGTAGAGTTGGCCGAGCAGGTCTTGGGTACTACGGGTGAGGCCTTTGGCACCATCTATGGCAACGGCAAGTTGATGATGGCTGAGCCTACGGGCTACACCTCTTACTACGGCACCTGCGAGAACTTCCTCGTTCTCTACTCTATGATGTACGTCGATGGTGTGGGCGTTGTAGGCACATACGTAAATATCTTCGAGTGGATAAGCGACTTAGAGGCCGAGCGCATTATGCGAGAGGGATTCTAAACTACCGAGTATCAACCTATTAGCAAGAATAAAACAGAGTTACTATGAGATACAACCTTTTTAAGTCGTTCATCACCGCATCGCTCTTGGTTACAGCACTTTTGGGCTGGGCCTGCGAGAAGGAGGGCGACAACACAACGACATTTCCCAATGAGGTGGAGATAGCGTGCGAAGTGGGCGAATACCCAACACTCGAATTCAATGTAGCGGGCGACTGGCAACTATCGTCAAATGCGGTATGGTGCAAGTTCCTAACACCGAGTGGCGATATGCTCGACATCTCGGGCAAGGCGGGAAACAATGCAGTAACCCTAAAGATTACAGACGACGGTCTTAAGGATGAGGCAACCACTGCGACAATAACTATGGCGCTCGGAGGCAAAAGCAAAGCCATCGCTACGGTAGTGCGTGGCGCACGACGCCTCGAACTCAGCATCTATGATGCCAACAACAAGGCCTTGGAGACTATCACCATTGGCTACGAGACGTGGGCCGAAATAGGTGTTAAGGCGAACTTCCGCTTCGCAGCCACCAAGTTCCCTGAGTGGGTGGAGATTGAGGGTGGCTCAATCACTGGAACACCAGACGAGCCTTGTCAGGCGAAGTTGCGCATCGTAGCGGATGGCGACAGAGAGCGCTACGCCATCACCAAGGAGGATGGTTTTGTGATAACCTTCTCCAACGAGTCAGGCTCAACAACCTTCGACTTCCCAATACTCTTTGATGGTATGGGCGATGATAAACTCACCTTCGTAGGCCCAACTGCCGACCTCTTCGGCTGGAAAGTATCGCTCGATGGCAAGACCTTCCGTCAGAGTGGTGAGGAGGAGAATGTAACTATCGAGAACGAGTTGCAATACACCATCACCGCACGCAACGACGACTACGAGGTTATCTTCATCGAGAAGCAGATTGATCGAGGCATCCCTCGATTCGAGATACTTCCAACCGAGCAGAGTTGGATGCACTTCGACAAGAGTCGTATGGCTCTTACGGTAGAGCCTACGGAGAGCCTCCGCTATGGCATCGTGTTGGCCTTGCCTCGTAAGACATACGACGATATCGCATCAACCATAGATGAGGCACTCTTCGAGTTGGATTATAGTTCGGGCGTAAACCTCCCAACGATGAAGTATGACTATCAGAAGTTTACGCTTATCGAATTTGCACAGTGCGACCTTACGGAGCGAGGTGCTTTCGAGGGTATGTATGCCTACCACTCAATCACCACCTACGAGATTCCTTGTACGCCACTTAACGACGAAGCCCTAATGGCCGAGTATGGCGTTAGCGAGGTCTTTGAGTGTCCATTCCCCAACACGCTGGAGGGCAAGAAGCCTGGTATCATCGTGGATCCACGCATCGAGAACTGGACTACGGCAAACTACGATGAAGGTATCGCAGGAGCGGAGTTATGGTATTGTGGCAACCGCCTAAAGATGGCCGACAACGAGTACTACATCGGTGAGAATAACGACGAGGTGCTTGCAGTACACCTCTGGGGACCAAAAGATGGATTTACGAACTCGGAGCCTATCTACGTGGTATTCACCGTGGATGGCACAGCCAAGAAACTCTTGGTCGTAACCCCACCAACCGAATAACAACGAAGTATTGAAACGTAAAAACTCAATAATATGAATCATATAGCAAGGCTATGGAGCCTACTCTCTCTGGCGACACTCCTCTTCATTGGATGCCAAAAGGAGACATCGGACCTCGATGCGCAGTATGGCTACGTACAGTTTAAACTCGTCAAGGAGGCCTCGATGGAGAGTTCCGCGACACGTGCTACCGACATTTTGGAGAGGCTTGCTGATGCCTACAAAATCAAGGTGGTAATGCAGAGCAGTGGCTCGACAATAACGCAGACCCTCCCACTCTCGTCATACGACGAGGAGAGTGCCGAGTGGGGTGTAATGAGCGACAAGCTACAACTCTTGGTTGGCAAGTACAACATCATCGGCTACTACATCTACGACATTATGGACGCAGAGTTGTATGTCGGTGAGGGTGCTGGCGAGTTCGAAGTGGTGCAGGGCGGTCTCAACGTCAAGAGTATCGGCGTGGAGTGCGTCGAGCGAGGAAAGATTGCGTTCAGACTAAGCAAACAACTCACCACACGTGCCGACTTCGAGGGCAACTACCTCTTCGAGAGGATTAAGGCGG
This sequence comes from Alistipes sp., assembly GCA_017555905.1. Classification (GTDB taxonomy): domain Bacteria; phylum Bacteroidota; class Bacteroidia; order Bacteroidales; family Rikenellaceae; genus Alistipes. The sequence continues at coordinate 31,851 of JAFZFP010000004.1, forward strand.
TAGATATCACCGTGCAGAACAACTTCTCGAAGGAGACAACCACCTTCAAGGCTCTGAAGACTATCCTCGTAGAGGAGTATGATACAACTGGTGACAAGGCTATGTTGGGTGCATATATGGAGTGTGAAGGCTCGCACTGGCTCAAGGCAGGTAGATACACTATCACCTCGTACACCACCTACTCCGACACCAAGGCTAAGAACCGTCTTGAGAGTGCCACCATCAACGACCTCGCAGCGGAGTTTAGCGTGGTAGACAACCAACTAAATGTCGTCGCCGAAGTGCCTATCTTGCTCTCTGCCACAGCCGAGCATATCAAGGATTATGAGGCCCTGAAGGAGATCTGGCTTGCGTTGGATGGCCCTAACTGGTCGTTCCACGGCGAGGAGTACGCCTCTGGCACAAACTGGAATTTCGACAAGGATATAGATATGTGGGGCGACCAGCCTGGCGTAACCCTCAATAGCGAGGGCCGTGTCGAAAACCTCAACCTATCGGGCTTCGGCGCTAAGGGTATCGTTCCCGACGCCATAGGCCAACTTACAGATTTGAAGTTGCTCTACTTGGGCAACCACAACGAACTCATCGGTGGCTACGACGCATCGACATCGAGCCGTATCGAGGCTATGGACTACTACACCACAGCACTCAAGCGCGATGGCCGTGAGGGTCTTAGTGCCGAACTTAAACAGGCGATAAACCGCGACCCTAACCAGCGTCCTATCCTTGCAAGTCGCATAGAACTCAAGGATGTAGCCTTCGGCAACTTCACCAATGGCATCAAGGGAATCTCGCGTGCTGTGATGCGTCTCACAAAACTTGAGCAACTCTTCATCGCCAACTCCCCTATCAAGGCTGAGGAGTTCTTCGTGGAGGTGGCAGAATCTTCGCCATACTACCAGGAGCGCAACGAGTGGTCGTGGGCAAACTTCACAAACCTTATGGATGTGGAGATCTATAACTGCCCTAACCTCGACCGCCTGCCTCGCGAACTAATCACCGAGTTACCTAACGTGCAGTCGCTCAACGTGGCTGTTAACTATGGCATCTCGGCCGAGCAACTTAAGGCCGACTGGGAGGCCCTTATCGATGGTGCTTCGGGCGAGGATATTCAGATTCTCTATATCGGCTTCAACAACCTTGAGGAGACCCCTTCGACAGACTACCTACGACGAATGAAGAAGATAGGTCTGTTGGATTGTAACAGCAATCGCCTACGTGTGGCACACCCCTTCGGCAAGGAGGTAGCCCCAACGACAATCCTATTCGACTACAACCGCATCGAGGAGTTGCACCCTGCCGAGGATGGCTACTTCTGTGGTGTGAGCCAACTTGAGGAGTTCTCTTGCTCGAACAACGCCCTCACTCTTCTTCCCGACATCTTTAGCGCCACCTCCGTATATAGTATGCTCATGGTGAACTTCTCGTCGAACAACATATCGGCCTTGGCCAATGGCGAGGCTTGGCGTGGCGTGAACACATCGACCCTTAATCTGGCTGACAACGCCTTCGAGGAGTTACCTAAGCGCCTTATGGGCTCAGGTTCTCGCATTGGAACACTTATGCTTAGTTCGAACGGTATGCGCCGTATCGAGGAGGGTGCGCTCATAGGTTCTGGCAGTGAAAACCTCACAACCATAGACCTTAGTTTCAACCGTCTCACGGAGTTGCCCTACGACGACTTCAGCATCTCAACAATTCCTTACCTCTATGGTATCGACCTATCGAGCAATGCCTTCAGCGAGTTCCCATACGCCCCTCTGTCGGTTGATAGGCTTACAGTGATGAGCATCCGTCAGCAGCGCGACGACCAGGGTAACCGCACACTTAAGGAGTGGCCCACGGGTCTTCACACACACAAGGGTATGACGGCCTTCTACATCGGCTCGAACGACCTACGCAAGATTGAGGATACCATATCGCCATATATCCTGCTCTTCGAGATTAAGGACAACCCCAACATATCGATAGACCTCTCGAACGTATGTCCATATATCGAGATGGGCTACTACGAACTTATCTACGACTCAACACAGGATATCCGTGGTTGCGACGCACTCAACCTCGACTAACGAATTTTGGATATGAAGAAGTTATATATATATGTATGTTGTGCTTTAGGCCTCTTGGCGAGTGCCTGCACAAACGACACCACCACAATCACGGGTTTCGAGACCGACACCTCGCTTATCGAGGCTCTCCCTTCGGGTGGTAGTTACGACATCGTTATACGCTCCGACAAGGAGTGGACCGCAGTCACTGATGTACCTTGGGTTATGGTATCGCCAGCAAATGGCCGTGGCGAGGTGCGCTGTACCGTCAAGGTGGACTCTACGCTCATCAACGATCCACGCCAGACAATCATCAACTTCTCTTCGATGGGCTCTATCCTCAAGAAGATAGACATCGCTCAGGAGGGCTACGCCAAGCAGATTACCCCTGCCAAGGAGAGTATCGACCTCGGCGCTTCGGCAGCACGCACGGAGCGTAGTTTCAGTGTCGAACTCACTACCAACGTGGAGTTTGAGGTGGTTGCCGACTATGGCACTGATGGTGCTGAGTGGATGGTAATTGATGACTACGACCTTACCTTGGATCGTGGCGCACGCCCACGAAAGACCACCCTTAAGGTCGATTGGAAGATGAACACCGAGCCTCGTAGCCGTGTGGCTACCCTCCGCCTAAAGAGCGAGGGTGTGGAACTCTCTTCGATTACTATCAACCAGGCCGCAGCGCCCCTCATTGAGGATAACCGCCAGGGCGACTCCTTGGCCATAGTTACCATCTACGAGAAACTTGGTTGCTGGTCTAATACCGCCATCTCTACGACCGAGAGTATGCGTCACTGGGAGGGTGTACGTCTCTGGGAATCAACAGATAGAGACCTCCCTTCGGCAGATGCCGTAGGCCGTGTCCGCGACCTCGACCTTAGTTACTTCAATACCGAGGACGACGTGCCAATGGAGATTAAGTATCTCAAATACTTGGAGACCCTCTCACTCTTTGGCAATGTGAATACTATGCTTAAGAGCCTACACCTCTGCGACGAGGTATGCGACCTGGAACACCTTAAGGCACTACGTGTTTCGGCCTTCGGTCTTGTGTCGCTTCCTGAGGATTTTGCTAAACTGGGAGACTCGCTCGAAGAGTTGGACCTCAGTTCCAACAACTTCAACGCCATCCCTGCGGTTATCCGCAAGGAGAACTTTCCTCGTTTGCGTTCACTGGATTTGGCAAGCAACCGCCGAGCATCGGTCAGCGACCTACGCAATGCAAAGAGCGAGGAGGGTATCGGCATCCACCATAATACGGCAGATGACCAGACCTTAAAGCACCTCTTCCTTTGGGAGGAGTTGGAGGAGTTGAGCCTCTCGTACAACTACTTAGAGGGCCGACTACCCGACTTCGAGGTAGGCGAGGAGAGTGTCCGCGCATACCAGATGGAGGATATCGCTGCTCACGGCGACACCCTAACTTGGGCTGTGGAGAACGCACTCCCACGCATCTTGCCTAATATGCGAAACCTACGCATAAACCTCAACTTCTTCACGGGCGACATCCCCGACTGGTTGCTCTACCACCCACACCTCTTGGAGTGGGGTCCCGAGGTGCTTATCTACCCTCAGCAGGAGGCTGCGGTAGATAGCAATGGCCAGAGCGTAGGATTCGACAACGCCCCCACCTCGGCTGAGTACTACTTCGAGAAGTACCCTCTATACCGAGGTCGCTATGAGTATAACACTGAAACTGAGGAGTAACGATGAAACGATATCTATATTTTGCGGTGGCTCTGCTCTTCGCAACCGCCTGCTACAACGACACCACAACCTACCCAGCACCCGAGGAGCAACCCGCCGAGGTTATCATCCCCGAGGATGTCCTTAAGGGTGAGGTAATCATCAAATTCCACCCCGAAATGGAGAGCATCCTCGAGGAGCATATCACTCGCTCGGGAGGTGATGCAACACGCTCGGGCATACCCTCGACGGATGAGGTATTGGAGATTCTCGGAGCATACCACTTCGAGCGTCTCTTCCCCATTGACCCTCGCCACGAGGAGCGCACTCGCAAGGATGGCCTTCACCTATGGTATATCGTAGAGTTCGACGAAAGCATCGACCTACGCAGTGCCGTGGAGGAGTTGTCTAAACTCGGCGAGGTGGACAAGATTCAGTGCAACCGTCGTATCTACCGCGCTTATAATGAGAATATTGAGCCACACTTCATCAGTTGTGCCGAGGCAAACCAAGCCACTACACGTGCTGCAGCAATGCCTTTCAACGACCCAGAGATGTATCGCCAGTGGTGCTACATAAACGATGGCACAGCCCCCTTCGCTCAGGAGTGGGCGGCAGTATTGGCCGGTGCTGACGCAGGTTGCAAGGAGGCGTGGGACCTCTGCACGGGTGACGAGGAGATCATCGTTGCGGTGATGGACGAGGCAGTTATGTGGAGCCACCCCGATCTGGCAGACAATATCTGGATAAACGAGGCTGAGGAACTTCACGCTGGCGTTGATGGCGACGGCAATGGCTATAAGGATGACCGCTATGGTTATAACTTCGTGCGCGACAATGGCATCCTCTCTTGGACCTCGAATGGTAGCACAGGCCACGGCACACACGTTGCTGGCACTATCGCTGCGGTAAACGACAACGGCATCGGCTGTGCGGGTATCGCTGGAGGTGGCAAGGGCCAGAAGGGTGTCAAGATTATGTCGTTGCAGTTGTTCGACGGTGCAAATGCCTCTTCATTGGCCTTGGAGGCCCGAGCAATGAAGTATGCAGCGGATAATGGTGCTGTGATATTGCAGTGTTCGTGGGGCTACAACTCGGCAAAATCGAACCTCATTATGGGCTATACACCTGGCCCTGCAACAGAGGAGGAGTGGGCGGCTACATACCCCTTGGAGAAGGAGGCCCTCGACTACTTCATCAACCACGCAGGCTCAGCCAATGGTGTCATCGACGGAGGCTTAGCAATCTTTGCTTCGGGCAACGAGTATGCGGCACAATCATCCTTCCCTGCAGCATACTCTAAGTGTATATCTGTATCGGCAATCGCTGCGGACTATACCCCTGCCTCATACTCTAACTATGGTAGCGAGGTACTCCTTTCGGCCCCAGGTGGCGACCTCGAGTACTACGGCACTCCTGGTCTTCAGGATGAGCAGTACGACGAGCAGGGCATCCTCAAAGAGCAGGGTGCAATCTTCTCAACCCTTGTAGTTCAGGGTGTTGCAGGCTATGGCTACTATGAGGGTACATCTATGGCTTGTCCCCACGTGTCGGGCGTTGCGGCTCTCGGCCTATCATACGCCAAGCAACAAAACCGCCACTTCACCTGGAGCGAGTTCCGTGACCTTATGTATGCTACGGCACGCGACATCGAGTCATACTTCGTAGGCGAAAAACTATACTATATGCGTCATAGTTCGGCTGGTGCGACACCTCTAAAGATGAACTTGGCCGACTATCAGGGCAAGATGGGTCGCTTGGTGGATGCTGGAGCGTTGCTCAAGGCTATCGACCAGAGTGGTCGCCCTATGCGTCTACCAAACATATACCTTGCTCCCGACCAGAGTGTAACCCTTACCCTCGCGAACTACAACATAGTCGAGGCTACCGAGGCCATAGTAACCTCAGAGGGTATTGCTACGGCAACTCTTGAGGGCAGCAACCTCACCATCAAGGGTGTGGGTGTTGGTCAGACGAGCCTAACGGTAAAGAGCCCAAGTGGCGACCACCACGCTACGATTACCGTGCGTGAGAGCGCTTCGGACAACGGCTGGCTATAATAACCAAAGTTATGCTACACCTTAGACAATTGATTCTCCTCGGCGGAGCATTGCTCCTCGGACTCGGTGCTTCGGCACAGGGGCGAGGATTCCTCTCGCGCGAGGCCTTAGACTCATTGGTAACCCCTTCGGTCTCGACAAAGGCGATGGGCATCTTGGAGTGCAAGGAGGGTGTGCTAAATGTGGGGACTATCTCGGATGAGAGTGTTGTCGAGGTACGATACCTTGTCCGTAACACCTCTAATAGGAGCGTTGTCATCACCCAGTTGCGTTCATCGTGCGGATGCTTGAAGGTGGCGACATCGCCTACGGCCATAGAGCCTAACGGTAGTGTCGAGATTGTGGCAGAGTTCGACCCCAATGGACGCAATAGCAGTTTTAAGTATAACATACTGCTTTACACCGACTTAGACAATATATATCCCTCTCTACGACTAACCCTCGTGGGCGAGGTAGAGAGTCACGATAGTTGGTCACACCTACCCTACCGAATGGGTGGGTTGCGCCTAAGTCGCAAGGAGGTGACCATCAACTCACGTGGGGTGGAGCGCATAGCGTGTGCCAATGGTACCGATATTCCTATGCGACTATCGGCACGAGAGACAGTCTCAGGGCTTTCGTTGCGCACTGAGCCAGAGGTTATTGCACCAAATAGCGAGGCCGACATTGTGATTAGTTACGACCCTGCGGCAGCCCTTGCAACAGAACTACGCACGATGCTTATTGTTGAGGGAGTAGAGGCCACGCCCACAGAACGAATGATTACCATAACGATAACGAAATAAAGGACAAACAATATGAAACGATTTAAACTATTACTTACCATCGCCCTCGTAGCGATGCTTAGCACGGGATGTAAGCAGACCCCTATAGACGATGGTACGCCCAAGATGGCGGTGACCTATACCACCATAGATGGTGTGTGGGCAATGACACACTGGAACGGCGCACCCATCAACGACCAGACCAACCTCTACATCACCTTCCTACGCAAGGAGCAACGCTTCGAGATGTGGAGCAACATCGGCTCTATGTACTTTGTGCAGAGTACTGGTGAATTCCGTATCGAGCAGGACGAGATGAAGAGGTATATCCTCAAGGGGTGGTACGACTATGGCGCTGGCGACTGGAGTAGCGACTACCTCGTCGAGTTGGACTATCCTGGCGACAGAATGCTTCTTAAGGCGTTAGGCAATGGCGAGGTAATGGAGTTCAACCGCATCGAGGCACTTCCTGAATTTTAACCAAATATCTATACACACTATGAGACACATCAAACAACTTGCAGTACTCTTTACTGCTCTTTTCGCGCTCCTTGGCGTAGGTTGCGAAAAGGAACCAGCAACGCCAACCCCCGAAAAGCCTACAATTGGCATTGTCGAGGTTAATTTCGACGAGGCTACAATGACCCTTGAGGCCGTGATTGCGCCATCAACAAATACCACTGCGTGGTACTACAAAATCGAGGATGGCAAGACCACCGAGGAGTACACCAAGGTTAATGGCTCGGCTGGTAAACCAGTGACTAAGACCATTAGTTACGGTGTGGAGTATGTCATCTCTGCATACGCCGAGAACGAGGCAGGAAAGAGTGAGGTGGCAAGCAAGCGCTACTGCGCTATGCCTGAGGGTGAGGTAGCCGTAGTTATTGGCGAGGTGACCCTCAACCAAGAGAGTATGGAGGCCGAGGCTACCATCTACCCTTCATCCAATACAAAGAAGTGGTACTGGAGAGGCTACAATACTGAACTTGAGGCTGATAGCATAGAGTGGAACGTCGTGGAGGGCAACGAGGCGCAGTTGGTGAAGGTTGCTTACGAGTGGGGCAAGAACTTCGTATTGGAGGCCTATGCTGAGTGCGATGCTGTGGTATCGCAGAAGACTAGTGCCGATTTTATGTTCGAACCATCGGTGCCAACAATCACCGTCTCTAAGCCAGACTTCAACGAGGAGAATATGACCGTAAGTTTCGAGGTAACCCCTTCGGAGGATACCTTCCAGTGGTACTATGGTCCTTATGGTGAGGAGCGTCCTGACTCTCCAGAGGCATACACTTGGTTTACAGATAACGTGGCTCGTACCGTCACCTTCAACGTGGAGTACGACACCAAATACTCGTTCTTCTTCCGTGCTGAGAATGCACTACTTAAGGGTAACGAGAAGATTGTAGATTTCTCGGTTATCTCACCTGTAGCGGAGATTAGCGTAGAGAACCTCACATCATTCTCTTTGGATGCGGTAATTACCAAGAAGAGCCACTGCGTGAAGTATGTAGCAGGTGCTGTACACACCTCGGCTTACGACCGCAACATCTTCATCGAGCAGGCTCAGGCATCGCTCAACCCTGACCCAAGTTACCCATTCGCCATCTTCAACTCTGCAACCGAGAGCCGCACCTTCACCGAGCAGGATCTCGTGCGCAACTCACTCATCGACAGCGACATCAATGCTGGTCTTTTGCTCAACGCTGGCCAGTCATACACCATTGCCGTCTATGGCGAGAACGAGGCAGGAGAGTATAACGTGACTACTACCGAGGTGGTTATCCCTAACTCTCAACTCGATGGTAGCCACCCTATCGACATCGTTGTTGAGGATATCACCGAGACTTCAGCTATGGCTACCGTAACTGCTGAGGGCGACTGCAAGGTTGTGGTTGGCTACATCGACCCAGAGGTTGCTAAGGCCGACACCGAAAACTCATTCGATTTCGAGGGCAAGAGCGACGAGGAGATTAAGGCATACATCATCAAGGTTGCCAACAGCATCCCATTGGTCTACACCACACCTATTACCCTACAACTCTGCGACTACTTCGCCATCGGTAGCAAGTATATCGCATACGCTATCGCTATCAAGGATGGTAAGGTTGGTGACGTAGATTTCGAGGCCTTCACCACAAAGCGTCCTACGCTCATTGGCGAAGCAAAGATTACCGCAGCCGAGATTCTTGAGCAGACAGCACACGAGACCCTCACCGTCATCCTAACCCCAGATGATAAGGCTTCTAAAGTACGCCTCTTCGCAGCACCTTACAACGACTACTCTGCCGTAGCCGACATCCTCGACTATGTTATGGATGCCGACGACCACCAGAACTACCGCGAGGAGTATGAGATTGACCCAGAGACAGGCCTTGCTACTGCCGTAGTGGAGATCTACCACCCTGGCGACAGATACTATATCTACGCTTCGGCTATCGACAGCAATGGCCGTGCAGGAGAGGTTGTCTGCGTAGCACAACTTGCTGGTCTTGAGACCGAGTACTACACCACCATCGAGCCAATTATCGAGCAGGGCAACCTCAACTACAATGGTACTGGCACCGTGGATTTGGTTGTTACCGTACTCAGCGAGAATGAGGATCGCATCAGCGTAAGCATCAACACCGATAGTCGCTCGGAGAACGCCTCTAAGGTATGGCTTATGCGTCTGAGTGGCAAGGTTTCGGAGATCGAGGCTATCGTGAAGGAGAACTTCAGCGAGTACCCCGAAAAGATCTACGGTTCGTATAAGGAGGCCTTGGTTGGCACCGACTACCGCTACGAGGATACTGGTAGTTCGTTCAACCCTAAAATCGAGTCGTTGCTCGTGTACGACAACTCGTGGGGTGGCGACATCATCGTTGCCGTGGTTTTGGACACATCAGGTAAGTTCAATATCCATAGCTACTATGCAGCAGGCGTAGGAGTTACGGTATTGTAATCGTCACATACCTCAAACAATTAGGGGCAGTTCGCATTGGAACTGCCCCTAACTTATTTTATATGTTTGGCCTTAAAACTTACTCTGTAGGTTTACTACCACACTCTCTGGTAGGAGTGCCTGTGTCTCGACCTTGTCCAATCCCATCTTCTCAATAAACTCCGAGAGTGGGCGCTTGGTACTCTGATTAAGGGTGTAAGAGAATGGCTCCGACATCCAGAGGTCGCTGTAGTTGCCTCTTTCGTCCATAGTCACAGCGCACATAATGTACAACTTGTCGTTCTGGCCCGAGAAGAGTGATACGCTACCCTGCGCATAACCACTGCTCACCAAGTCCGCCTTGATCCAATCTGTTCCACCAGACACAATCTCGCTTGCGCTATAGATTGAGTAGAACGATACGTCGGTAGGCTTCTCGGTAAATATCTCGCCATACATCAAGTACCAACCCATACTCTCCATCATACCGTAGTAATAGTATCTATCAGGGTATGCCTCTTCGAGTTCTACAAGGCTGTATGGGCCACCCGTCTCGACCTTAAGCACGCTATTGTCGCAGATGCCCTCAGGCTCGGTCTTGAAGTCGTAGCGGAAGAGATCCGTAGTGATTACGCCACCATAGTAGCCAAATGCCAATACCGAGTACTCGGTATCTGGCTCAAGGTCGATTACCTTACCGCTTAGGGTACCACGATAAGACTTGAGGTCGTGACCCGAGAGCCACTCGAGGATCTTGCTATTCTCAGTATAGGGGATTTTGTCGCTTTCTACATATACCAATACGTATGGGTCGTCGGTAGTTGGCTCAACGATGATGTCTGCGACACGCACGTAGCAGTTCTCAACCTTGATGTTGATGACCATATCCGAACTCTCAACTACGCCTGTGCGGAAGTTCTTGACGTATGGGCGGGTCACCACCTGTGGCAGGCCATCCACCATCTCGATACCGTAGAAAATCATACAGTAGGCCGTGTCAGCCTCGCGCAACTCACTATAACTATCGGGTCCCTGCAAGCACATCATCTCAAGGAGTTGCTCACCCGTGTAGCCCGACTGCATATATATATTTATAATAGAGAGCCACGTACTTGCCACCTGTTTGCAATACTCCTCGCTTGGGGTCTCGCCCTCAGCAAGATACATATAGTCATCCTCCGAGTAGATATCTATATAATACTTACCATCCCAGTTTAGTGGTGTGAAGTCGTAGTATGCCATAGGGCCATCCACGGTAACAGTAACGTCGAACAACAAGTCCTCGTAATCGTAGGTAGGCAACACCACCGACTCGTAGAATACTGGCGAGGCCATAGTGTAGTCGCTACCATCCTCGTTGAACTCTATGGCATATACATAGAGGATATACTCTCTGTCGGGCACCATACCTGTCCAACTGATATCCATATCACCCTGATAGCATATCTGGTTGAGGTAGAGGAACAACTCGAGATTCGAAGCCTCGTATGACTCTGCCCAACCGGTGAAGATGCGGTAGTCATCCTCGAAGAGTTGCTCAGGGGTAGATATGCCAGCGCTCAAGAAGTAGTCCACCTCGGACATATAGACGATATATGGGACCTCGGGGTCTGATGGGCGTATCTTTGTCGAGCAACTTGTAGACTTGACATCTGCCAACTCCATTCCGAATGAAAGGCCCTCGTAGGGTGCCTGCTTCACCACGATAAACTTACTGCTGAGGTTGGGGTACTTGACCTGTAGTTTTGCTGTACGCTCCGATGTGGTCATATTGCGGGCCACGGTGAAGTAGAGAACGCTGTTCTCGGTCCTTATATCGCTCACCCACGCCTCTTCGGACTCTGCTACGATGTCGATACCGTCGATACCATTCTTTAGGGTATATGGTATTGCCTGCTCACCACCCTCAAAACTAAGGTCAAGACTCGTCGTCTCTAATTCCAACGACATCTGGTCATCCTCGGGTTTGTTGGGGACCTCATCCACTGTGGGCTGGTCGGTACACGCCGATAGCATAATAGCGCCAACTATCGCAACTAAATGAAGTGTTCGTGTAAAGATTCTCATAGACAAATTTCTGTTTTAGGTATTTATTTTTAGCAAAGATATGATTTTTATTGTCAAATTCCAAATAGTCCTACAATCTACCCTTGTTACCCATTGTAACAAACATTGCACATTAAGGTCCATTTCGCATAATTTTTTTGCTCAATTATGCTAAAATTTGTATTTTATTCGTATATTTGTCCCTTGAGGGAAAAGTTTTTCCTCGCTAAGAGGGTGTAATTTATTGAAAAAATAACGAAAAACATATTAATTTATCACTTAAACTTAAAACTAACTATGAGAACATTGAAGAATTTGCTTTGGGCGATGCTCCCACTCTTCTGTTTGTCTTTGGCGGTATCTTGTACAGAGACCCCAAACACAGGAGACGACCCTAACCAGGGTGGCACAAATGGTCCAGCGGTTGTCAAGGACACTGTAATCAAGATGAAGAAGGATCTCTTTGAGGTTGGCGTTGCAGGTGGTTCACAGCTTGCTGAGTACACTATCGAGGCCCTTGATGGTGGTGAAAACCCACACTCTGGCGAGAAGATCAGCGCTGTTGCTGCTGAGAGCTGGGTAAACGGTTTCAACTACAACACTTCTAACATTCTCCGTTTCAACGTAGATCCTAACCCAGGTTCAACTCCACGTGAGTGCGTTGTAACTGTTAAGTATCGCTACGCTGAGGACGTTGCTTTCGTTGTTAAGCAGAACTCTAAGTCAAGCGCAGGCTTTACTTTCGAGAACGTAACAAGCACTCTGTTCGACTACACTTTGGATATTATCCCAGAGGACAAGAACACTCCATTTATCGTGATGTCTGCTTCTTGTGACTACATCGTTGCAAGTGGCTTCCAGACAACTGAGGACTTCTACGAGGATGATATCGCATACTTCGACTGGTTGGGTAGCTTCTATGGTCAGGACTATGCAGGTATTATGCAAGAAAAGGCTCGTTTCGGTGACCAGCGCAAGGTTACTGTAACCGGTTGTAACGCTGGTACTCCATACGTTTTCTACTGCTACTATTTCGACTACGAGACAGGTGCTTTGGCTTCTGACGTATATACTCACGAGATTTGGACTCTCTTCCCAGAAAAGCAGGAGGTTGAGTTCACTATGGAGTACACTGTAGACGGCAGCGTTGTTGCTGCTAACGTTGCTCCTATCGGTTTCGATGGCGACTACTACTTCGACGTTTTGAGCGTTGCTCATGTTAATAGTTATTTGAACGATCTCGTTCGTTTGGATGGCACTCCATACTTCACAACTCCTGATGAGGCTATCGAGTTCTGGTGGAGTTCTGCTGTTGGTGAGATGAAGCAGAGTATGTCTACTGACCAAATTATCGCTGCATACACAAGCAAGGGCTTCTATGAGGATGGTACTCCAATGAGCGAGTTCGACTTTGAACTTTTGGCTAACACTGAGTACTACCTCTTCGCATTCGCTATGGACAGCAACGCTTTGGCTTGCTCTACTCCTCAGTTTGTAAAGGTTACTACTGGCGATGTTGAGATGTCTGACAACGTAATCACTCCATCTGTATCTAACATCACTTCACGTGGTGCAACCATCTCATTCGAGACAACTAACGACGACTACTACGTTGCTGGTTGGGCAACTGCAAATGAGTGGGCTACTTATGGTAACAACGACGCTGAGCGTCAGCAGTACTTGCTCACTAACTTGTCTTACGAGTTCATCTCTGGCAACTACACACAGACCATCACTCAGCTTACTCCAGCAACTGAGTACGTACTCTACGCATTCGGTTCACGTGGTGGTATCGCAACTACTCCAACTATCTACACTTGCCGTTTCACTACTCGTAACGGTTCTGGTGGTGCTTGCTCTATCACAATGGCTGACCTCGGCTACTACGATGCAGCAGATGTTTCTGCATTCGACGGTTACTCATACCTCTCTGGTTATGAGATCATATTGCCTCTCGAGGCACAGTTCAGCATTCCTGAGCACGGTGCATACTTCTTCGAGGTATACAACTGGACAAACCGTGAGTATGAGGTTTACGACGATGAGAACTACATCAAGGGTCTTACCTATATGATTAACAAACATGGCTCAATGACTGTTACTCACACTTACACTGGTCTTGAGAATGGTGGTTATTATGAGCTCGTTGCTATCGTAATCGACAACGATGGTGTATATAGCGACCTCTACAAGACTTCTTACCGTCCTACATACGATGGTTGCCGTGATGCTCAGGCCTACGTAGATTGGTGGAACAACTACCAGAACGGTGGTTCAGATGGTCCTACCCTCCAGAGCTGCGTAGTAGAGCAGAAGAACCTCTTCGTTAAGAAGGATGCTCGCAAGCGTGTTTCTGAGATGACTTTCGAGCCTTCAAAGATGGATATCGAGTAATTCGATAGATAATACCTAAAATTAGGGGCGTGGTCGTAAGGCTACGCCCCTAACTTTTTTTTGTCTGTATAGGCAGGAGGAGCAACATAGCAAAACAGAGCGTAGAGGCGCTACGACACACCTTTTTTTGGTTTGTGGATAAAGTGTCGAAAAAATAGTAACGCGAAAAGGGGTTAGATCCGTTAAAAATCACGAATTTTGTAGACCTGAATTAGCCTAATTAGAGTAATTGGGGCAGTTGTAACGGAGCAAATAATAATATAAATATATACTACAATGGCGCAACAGACTAATAACAAGGACCTTAAGACGGTGAAGTACGAAGACGCCGTCGCTGCTTCCAAAGTGTATTTCAAGGGTGATGAACTCGCTGCTCAGGTATGGGTGAGCAAGTATGCCTTGAAGGACTCTTTCGGCAACATCTACGAGACAACGCCCGAGGATATGCACAACCGTATCGCGGCAGAACTCGCTCGCATCGAGGCTAACTACCCTAACGGTATGAGCCATAGCGAGATTTATGAACTCCTCGACCACTTCCGTTACATCATCCCTCAGGGTGGCCCTATGACTGGTATCGGTAACAATATGCAGGTGGCTTCGTTGTCGAACTGCTTCGTTATTGGCCACAAGAACCCTGCCGACTCTTACGGTGGTATCTTCCGTATGGATGAGGAGCAGGTACAGCTTATGAAGCGTCGCGGTGGTGTAGGTCACGACCTCTCACACATCCGCCCTACAGGTAGCCCCGTACTCAACTCAGCCCTCACCTCTACTGGTATCGTGCCATTTATGGAGCGCTACTCAAACTCTACTCGCGAGGTAGCACAGGATGGCCGTCGTGGTGCGCTTATGCTCTCGTTGCTCATCAAGCACCCAGATGCTGAGAAGTTCATCGACGCAAAGGTGGACACTGGCAAGGTGACTGGCGCAAACGTATCTATCAAGATCGACGACGAGTTTATGCGTGCCGCTATTGCTGGCCAGAGCTACCGTCAGGAGTTCCCTATCGGCGCCGAGAAGCCACTTATCACTCAGGATATCGACGCAAACAAACTCTGGTCAAAGATTATCCACAATGCGTGGAAGTCTGCAGAGCCAGGCGTACTCTTCTGGGATACCATCATCCGCGAGAGTGTGCCCGACTGCTACGCAGACGAGGGCTTCCGCACCGTATCGACAAACCCTTGTGGCGAGATTCCATTGTGTCCTTACGACAGCTGCCGTCTATTGGCGTTGAACTTGTTGAGCTACGTCGATGCTCCATTCACTAAGGAGGCTTCGTTCAACTTCGAGTTGTTCAAGAGCCACGTGGCTAAGGCTATGCACCTTATGGACGACATCATCGACCTTGAGTTGGAGAAGGTGGAACTCATCATCTCTAAGATTGCATCAGACCCTGAGGATGCAGATGTTCGTCGTGTAGAGTTGGAGTTGTGGCAGAAGATTCGCTCTATGGCCCTCAAGGGTCGCCGTACAGGTCTTGGCATCACTGCCGAGGGCGATATGTTGGCGGCGTTGGGCTTGCGCTACGGCTCTGACGAGGCTATCGAGTTCGCAGTAAACGTACACAAGACCTTGGCTGTGGAGGCTTACCGTGCATCGGTGGCTATGGCAAAGGATCGTGGTGCCTTCGGTGTCTTCAACTTCGAGAAGGAGCAGGGCAACCCAATGATTGAGCGTGTCTTGGAGGCTGCACCAGAACTCCGCGAGGAGATGGCTAAGTATGGCCGTAGAAATATCGCTATGCTCACCATCGCCCCTACAGGTACTACCTCTCTTATGTCGCAGACAACATCGGGTATCGAGCCTGTGTTCCGCCCTGTTTACAAGCGTCGTCGTAAGATCAACCCATCGGATAAGGATCAGCGTGCTACATTCGTAGACGAGACTGGTGAGAAGTTCATCGAGTACTACGTATTCCACCACCAGTTCGTTAAGTGGCTCGAAATCAACGGCTACGACACCACTCGATTGCAGAATATCGAGGAGGCGGAGCTCGACAAGTGGCTCAAGGCTTCGCCATACTACAAGGCTACGGCAAACGATATCGACTGGGTGGCAAAGGTGAAGATGCAGGGCGCTATCCAGAAGTGGGTAGACCACTCAATCTCTGTTACCGTAAACCTTCCTAACGAGGTTAGCGAGGAGCTCGTAGCAGATGTTTACCGCACAGCGTGGGAGTCAGGCTGTAAGGGTATCACCGTCTATCGTGACGGTTGCCGCGACGGCGTATTGCTCGACGTCAAGGATAAGGGCAAGGGTACTAAGAACTGCTCGTCGGAGGCTACTATCCGTCGTCCAGAGTCAATCCCTGCCGACATCGTACGTTTCAAGAACGGCAAGGAGGATTGGATTGCATTCGTAGGTAAGCAGGATGACCGCCCTTACGAGATCTTTACAGGTAAGATCGAGGAGGATGCTATGTACATCCCTAAGACCATCACCCACGGCCACATCCTCAAGGTTACCGAGGCTAACGGCACTAAGCGTTACGACTTCCAGTATCAGGACCGCTACGGCTATATCAACACCATCGGTGGTATCTCTCGTCTC
This sequence comes from Alistipes sp., assembly GCA_017555905.1. Taxonomy (GTDB): domain Bacteria; phylum Bacteroidota; class Bacteroidia; order Bacteroidales; family Rikenellaceae; genus Alistipes. The sequence goes on from JAFZFP010000004.1 coordinate 48,328, forward strand.
TTCGACGAGGAGTTCTGGAACTACGCTAAGTTGATCTCTGGTGTATTGCGCTACGGTATGCCTATCGACAAGGTAGTGCAGCTTGTAGATGGCCTCCACCTCGACTCTGAAACCATCAACACCTGGAAGAATGGTGTGGAGCGTGCCTTGAAGCAGTATATCAAGGATGGTACTCGTGGTAAGGGTCGCTGCCCACAGTGTGGCCAGGAGCATATGGCCTACCAGAATGGTTGCTTGACCTGTATGTCTTGCGGTTACTCTAAGTGTAACTAATTGAACATCACCAATAAGAATAGAGGGCTATCCACACGGATAACCCTCTACTTTTTTTTAAAAACTTTAGAACTCTCCTATCGCAGAGTACGGAACATCTCCCACATTAGAATACCTGCTGTCACTGAGACATTTAGTGAGTGTTTAATACCCACCTGTGGAATCTCGATAGCACCATCGACAACATCGGCAACTGCCTGATCAACACCCTCGACCTCATTACCAAAGATGATGGCATAGCGTTTGTCGGGGTCGGCCTTGAAGTCGTTGAGCATAACAGCACCCTCAATCTGCTCGATGGCAAGGATGGTGTAGCCCTCACTGCGCAAAGACTCAACACACTCCATAGTGGTAGCGAAGTAGTTCCACTTTACGCTAACCTCGGCACCAAGGGCCGTCTTATGAATCTCACGGTTGGGGGGTGTAGAGCTGATGCCACAGAGCATAATGCGCTCAATGCCAAAAGCATCGGCAGTGCGGAAGAAAGAGCCTACGTTCTGTGCCGAACGCACATTGTCCAAGACCACAACCACGGGCAACTTATCCACCTCGGCATACTCCTCAAGGGTAGGACGACAGAGTTCCTCGTTGAGTAATTTTCGCATAATTTTTAAAGTTTTTTAAATATATTGATGCAAAAGTACAAAAAAATAAAATATTTTTGGTAACTTTGCCTTGAAATGTTTATATACAGCCCGTTATGCGAAGAATGATGCGCTACATAGTCGTACTATTGGCACTCGCCATAGCCACTCCCCGACTCTCCGCACAGGAGTTGGTCGTGGGGGCCGACTTCACCACGCTCTTCGACAACACGGAGTTTTCGCCTATGGAGCACTACAACTCCGAGACTCTCTTCAGCGCACGTCTAACGCCTAAAATCGGTGTTAAGTGGAACAACCACAACGAGTTAATATTTGGTGCTGATATGGTGCAGGACTTCGGCCACAACTCAAAGTTCCTCTCGGATGTGAACGTGCAGATGTACTACGCCCTAAGACACCCCAAGGCCAAACTATTCGCTGGTATATTCCCTCGCAAGGAGATGCGAGGCCTACGAAGTCCACTATATTTCGACCCAGCATACCTCTACTACAACAACCGCATAGGTGGTGTCTTGGCTCGCTACGAGGCCAATGAGGGCCGTAGCTTCATAGAGTTTGCTATGGACTATACGGGAATGCGAGACTTCGAGACTCGCGAGTCGTTTATGATTATGTCGGCAGGTAAGTACTCGGCGGCGTGGTTCAAGGCGGGTTACGACTTCCTGATGGGCCACTATGCTAAGGACTACAACCCTGCGACCGTGGATGGCGTGGTGGATAACATTATGCTTACTCCATACGTAGGTGGCGAAGTTGTGGCTGGTCCTGTGGATGTAGATATCCAACTCTCCTTCGTGCAGTCGCTCCAGCGCGACCGCATAATGGAGAATGTATGGGAGTCACCTCGCGGTTGCGACATCTATGCTGCTGTGAGTGGCTGGGGCGTAACCCTCTCGAACAGACTCTACGTAGGCAAGGGGCTTTACTCCTACTACTCGCGCTATGGCAGTGCAGTCTACCACGGAGTGCCACACTATGCAACTACTAAGGGGGGGGGTAATATCTATAATGTCATAACCGCCTCATACTCAAAACTATTCTGCGACGACACCATAGGCCTCGATGCAGGTATCACAATGGAGTACGATGGCAAGGGCTGGGGTACTCGCCAATGGCTGAAGGTGAGCGTTATGCTCGACTATGGAATAGATCTCAAAAAAGATAAATAATTAAATACTAAATAGTTATGTCAGTAGAAACAACACAAACAGAGACTAAGGAGAAGTCATTGAACTTCCTTGAGGAGATTATCGAGACATCGATAGCAAATGGTGAACCACGTGTGCAGACACGCTTCCCACCAGAGCCTAACGGATACCTCCACATTGGTCACGCCAAGAGTATCTGCATCAACTTCGGCCTTGCAAAGAAGTATGGTGGCAAGTGTAACTTGCGCTTCGACGACACCAACCCCGTGAAGGAGGATACCGAGTATGTAGACTCTATCAAGGAGGATATCAAGTGGTTGGGCTTCGACTGGGCTGGCGAGTACTACGCTTCGGACTACTTCGACCAACTCTACGACTGGGCTGTAGTGCTTATTAAGAAGGGCTTGGCATACGTAGATGACCAGACTCAGGAGCAGATTCGTGAGACCCGTGGTACTATCTCTGAGCCAGGAACACCATCCCCTTGGCGCGACCGTAGCGTAGAGGAGAACCTCGACCTCTTCGAGCGTATGCGCAATGGCGAGTTCGAGGATGGCGCTAAGGTGTTGCGTGCAAAGATAGATATGGCACACCCAAATATGCTCTTCCGCGACCCTATTATGTACCGTATCTTGCACACTGACCACCACCGCACAGGCGACAAGTGGTGCATCTACCCTATGTACGACTATGCACACGGTCAGTGCGACTCTATCGAGAAGATTACCCACTCTATCTGTACCTTGGAGTTCGACGTTCACCGCCCATTGTACGACTGGTTTATCCAGGCCTTGGATATCTACCCATCACACCAGTACGAGTTCGCGCGCCTCAACCTCACCTATACTATGATGTCGAAGCGTAACTTGCTCAAGTTGGTACAGGAGGGTGTAGTTATGGGTTGGGATGACCCACGTATGCCTACAATCTGCGCCTTGCGTCGTAAGGGCTATACCCCTGCTTCGGTACGTGCTTTTGCTGAGATGGTGGGCGTTGCTAAGCGCGACAACGTCATCGACCTCGGTAAGTTGGAGTACTGCGTGCGTGAGGACTTGAATAAGGTTGCTGAGCGCCGTATGGCTGTGTTGAACCCATTGAAGGTGGTTATCACCAACTGGGAGGAGGGCCGTGTTGAGATGCGTCAGGCTGTGAACAACCCTGAGGATGAGAACGCAGGTATGCGCGAAGTACCATTCTCAAAGGTGTTGTATATCGAGCGCGACGACTTTATGGAGAACCCTCCAAAGAAGTTCTTCCGTCTCTGTCCTGGTGGCGAGGTACGCCTCCGCTACTCTTACCTCATCAAGTGCGAGGAGGTCATCAAGGACGAGGAGGGCAATATCGTTGAGTTGCGCTGTACCTACGACCCAATGTCGGGCGATGGCTCGTCGAGCGACGGCCGCCGTGTTAAGGGCGTTATCCACTGGGTGAGTGCCGACCACGCCGTGAAGGCCGAGGTGCGCCTCTTCGACAACCTCTTCGTTACGGAGAACCCTCGCGACAACTCTCAGGGTCAGGCCTCTTGGGAGGATAACCTCAACCCTAACTCGTTGGTTAAGGTAGAGGGCTGGTTGGAGCCATCGTTGAAGGATGCCCCTGTGGGTCAGACCTTCCAGTTTGAGCGTGTCGGCTACTTCTGCCCCGATAGGGACTCCTCTGCCGACCACCTCGTATTCAACCGCACCGTGACCCTCAAGGACACTTGGGCTAAGATTAATAAGTAGTCATCTCGGTCCGATTATATAAAATAGGGTATCCAGACTTTCGTCGGATACCCTACTCTTTTTATCTGTTGTCCTATCCCTAATTGTCCAATTTATAGTACTTTGGCGAGTTGAACCTTATACCGAGAGATAGATATAGGCACAACTTGTCGGACATTGGCAAAAGTGGGTCTGGTGAGCTGTAAGTATCTATATAGCGGAGGCCAATGGTAATATATGGATTGCCGAGCCACTCGAGTTTCACACCGAGATCGTAGGCCATTGCGCCCCATTTATTTCCCAATGTAGACTGCACCTTAGGTACAATTACAACGCTTATCTTATTATCCTGATATGCCTTATACTCGGCAGAGAGACCCAGATAGAACTGTTCGGTGAAGTTCATTGAGCCGTAGAAAAGACCAGTAGATGCCGTAAAAGGGATGTGGAGTGACCATCTATCATTAAAGTGATAACCAAAATTTGCCTCTACATCCAATAGATTAAACTCTCGATACTGTTTGCCTAAGGCACCACCCGCCCTTGTTTCAAAACCAATAGACATAAAACTCTCGCGCGAACGAGGTTTCAGATTCTTGCTCACTTCACCCTCCTGAGCAAAGGTCAACGTAGTGGCCAATACCATAAGAGTTGTTAAGACTAAACGTTTCATAGTTGTATATTTTAATGGTTTTACGTTATTCTCTATTGCAAGATAACATTTTTTAAATTATACGAGCGATGATTTTCATTTTTGTCGTTTTGGTCTGATACGATAATAATAGGTACAGATCCTGCGAGCTTACTTGCCACTATTAGCTTTTGTGCTAATAATGGGGAAATACAAAAACAAACCATTGTCGCTATATATCTATAACGCGACCCATCGGCAGATTATTGCATAGATTCCTTAAACTATTTATTCTGCTCAACAACTATATAAGCAAACGGAGCGTCATATCTCCACGACACATTGAGCTTACGTTTTTTACCAGTCTCATTTGGCGCTACAATAAATCGTACTTGCGTAGCGACATCATCCAACTCTACCGTCAGCCAATCTAAAGTCGCCTCATAATAGTAGTCCCCATCATAGAAATCTCTTACGTGAGGATTATCAAAATCCTTTCTATTCTCAGGCGGAGTTGATATCGTTAAACCTGGCCAATTGCAATTTGGAACCTCAAAAATTTGCTCGCCTCCATACTTTGAAAACACTAGTTTTTCAGGTATATAACAAAGCCGCCGCGCATACTCCTCTTCGCTATAGCACGACACCATAAGCATCGGCAACAAAATAGCACATACTAATATAGATATAATGCGTTTCATAGTTGAAGGGTTTATATCGTTAATAATTCTGCTCTACGTGAATACGTTCCTGTGGAGGAATGGGATCCCAACATACTAAGAGTTTTCGCTTTTTACCTGTTTCGTTTGGCTTAGCTATAAATCGTATTTGCGACGAAAAAGCATCCAACTCAACTGTCAGCCAATCTAAAGTTGCCTCACAACAGCCATCCCTATCTAAGTCATTGTCATAAGTTACGCTATAATTTTTTCCATCAATACATAAATGATACCAATATCCTCCGGGGACTTCATATATATTTTCGCCACCATATTTTGAAAATACAATGGTCTTGGGAACGTAACAACGTTCAGCCTCTCTCTCCTCTTTAGAGTCATTACACGATGCCATAAGCATTGGTAACAGAATACCACATACTAATATAGATATAATGTGTTTCATAGTTGTAGGGGGATTAAATTCACTACAAAAATAATAATATTCTAACAAAGAATGAAATAAATCATTATTTTTAGTATTAGTTATTTGGTCTGCTATACGTAATTATATGCACGCCTGTATTAAAATTGTGTTCATTTTCACTACGCTCTACTCCATCGTCAAGTTCTACATTTTTATCTTTAATATCAAATACACCAGTTACATAATATCCGTTCGACTTACCATACCAACCAAAATCACAATGTACCATCTCTGACTTATATACAGTGGTTGTCTCACGAATTAGCACGTCGTCAATATATACCTTCTCTGTAATCTCACGTTTTCTTATTCTGTATCCATCGATATTCCAACTATGACTCCTTTTTAAATTGATGTTATGTACACCATATATTATCACCGGACATTTGTTATCAAGCATATTTACGACTGTCTCAAAATCATAATCCTGACGCGCAACATTTGAAAATCCAATTTCCTCTAAGTGAGATATAGCTTTTTTGGGGAACGTAAATGTGCCTTGAGCAAAATACCAACTACCACACTCAACTCCTATAGTTTTGAGCAAACTTGCTCGTTCATCTTTAGCTGACTCACTCGCACTATAATTTATTACAACCCAATCAATATTCCTATTATTATAAGTATTAGGAAATCTATGATATATCATTAGTTTTGCTATTGATAATGGGAAACAACCTGTTGGAGCATTTATCCTTTTTTTATCTTCAATACTATACTTAAGTGGACAATATTTATTAAACGGTGCATATTGGCCCCAATATGCAGTACTTCTCATCAATTGAACAACTTCCTTGTCTGTAAACCAACCAGTATCTGTTGTGTATGATACTGGAGGAGTAGGTGTAGGGTCTGGTGCATCCACAGGATCACCATCTATAATTGATGGTTTATTATAATCGTTTCCATTTAACAATTGATCCTTTGCATACGATGCGCATAATTGAATAGATAAATCATCAGATGGGCACTCATCTCCTGATGGATAAATAATAGTCGCTCCCATTCGTTTATCAGCTTCAAAGTCATAGTCGCCTACAAGAGTATCATTTTCCGTAATATCAAATAGGTCTATTGTATTTGGATTTATAAGGAATTCGCTAGTACCCGCTAATTCTGGTATAGTAAAATAACCTGGACCCGTCATTGGGTATATATCAACATATACTCGATCCTCTTCGTAGCTATTTTGAACAACCAAATTCACCGTATTTGCATCCATATTACCCGTATCTGTTACTGCCAAAATAGGTTGCTCAATTCGCTCGTCACCCGACAAGATGGCATAACCTTGGTTGTTCTCGAAGTTAGCTACAAAGAGGATATTTTCACAATCGATATTCTCTCCGCTTCGTGTTGTTGGAACATACTTTATAGGCGTAATATCACTAACGACACGCACACCCTCAGCACGTGTCTCGTCAAGGGTCACCATAAAATCCTCCAAATTAGCCAATGCTTTCTCGATTGAGATAGCATACGGATTGGTGGGAACCTCTTCGTGGGCAACGTCTTCTACAGGAACAAAGTCAACATCTTGCTGACAAGCAACTACTGCCATAAGGCATAGTAGGAAACATAAATACTTTTTCATAGCCTAAAATTTTAAAAGTTAAACTTAGTATTATACCTATACTTATAATATTTCGAAAGTGCCGTAATAATTTTGGTCGTCGGTCTCAATGGTGATTTCATAAAGGCCAACGCTTCCAACTATGCCAATAGATAATGTATTTAGATTATCTGAACTCTCTATACTCAGTTCACCACTTGTAGTGTTTGTTATAGTAATCAGTGCATCCTCAATGTCTAAAGCCGTACTAAAATACAGGACTCCATTCTGATATACTGCAACAATATCTTCCGAGATTACTTGGCGTGGTCTAATAGGTGGATTCTTAGGAATTCCTGGTTTAAGTTCGATTATTATCGGATCAGGATTTGGCGATGTTGCGTGCGCCTGAAAAAGCATAAAAAAACAAGCCGCACATAAAATAAATAGTCTTTGCATTTTGATTATAATTTAGTGTTATCTGTTAGTACAAAGTTAGATTAAACATTTTATAGTAACTAATATCCAGCTAATAAATAACCTCATCAATGAACTCTGTAAAATCTTATGTATCAGCGACTTACCTTTGGTGGAAGAAAACCATAAAATAACAAACGCTGTAAATGCTTAATTTACAGCGTTTTATAAAAAATTGCAGGGAAGAAAATTCCGTAATCGCCTAAAAATCAAGGCTAAAGCCTTGCCAAAAACCTTTGTCGAGAGGGAGCTCCACTATTTTCTATCTTATGCTTTAGTCTATGTTTTGTTTTATACAAACGATTTTTATCAAACGATAAAAGCATACAAATAGAACTTGTCGAGAAGTTCGCATAATACATACAAATTATGCGATATTCAATCTCAGACATATCTAAAATCTCGCATCGAAGACTCTTCATTATATCGTTATGCAGTTCATTGACTAATCTCTCAACTGCTAAGTAGCCATTATCCGACGATGAAAACGTATCGATATAATCATCTATGGACTTAATTATTTCGTTGCGTTTCACGCCCTTGGTAACATCGCTATAGTAAGCCTCAAGCAATGAATCAATATATTCAAGTTGCTTAGAAAATTGTGTTTGGAGAGCGCGTTGTATCATAGCGAGTTCTCCATTCTGTCTCTCTACCCTATCAACAGCATCTATATACTTATCATTTGCAAGAAGCTCACTCTGACGAAGTTGCTCAATAAGATCATTGAGTCGCTCTATCTTTTTTTCTCTTCTTTGATTCCTATTATAAATTAAGAAAGCTACAACAATGGCTACCAATATAATCACAACAATACCCGTATAGAGACGCCTATGAACAATATTAAGTTTCAAATTAGCGTTCTCCACAGAGCTCTCAAGTAAATCAATCTCCGTGTTTAAAACAGGAAGAGACAGTATATCCAAAAAGAGGCTATCCTGCTGCTCTTTATGCCTTTTAAACCAATAGTTCGAATCCTCTAAAAGACCTATATTCTCATATACCCTGCCCTTGATATACTCCACCTCTTCAAGATAGGTATTTTCATACTGATCCGAATTTTCAAGATATTCAAGAGCCAGGCTTCTGTTATTACGCGTAGACTCCACCAACGCCATTAATAAATAATAGTGTGAGTTGTGAAACTCTAAACACTCATATTTATCGAACAATTTCAGTACATCTGAACACTTTTCATATTTTTCACATCGAATATATAGGTCACATAGACAATGAATCGCATTACATAGCAAACCTTTATAATCTTGTTCTACACACTCATCGATTACACCCAATAGTATAGGCTCTGCCTCTTCAAATCTATTCAGCAATAGAAGCATTTGCGCCTTATCAAAAAGAGCATACTGAAGGTGGTAGTCAAGGTTAGTACACTCATAATACTGCAAGGATCTCGTATATGACTCCAACGCCTCCTCATATATTATATTTGCACTATATATATCACCCTTTAATGTCTCTATCAACCCTTTTAATCGATTATTATCAAAGTAGTCAAAATCTTTTTCCGCTTCAAGCAATGCTAACATAGACTCTGCCATCTCATTACTGGTATACATTACCATAGCGTGTTGATACATCGCTCGCGCTCTTATCTGACTATTCTTATTAGAAATATAATAATCGTAGGCAACCCTTGTTAAACTATCATTGTCAATGGGTAATGCCTGGTAGTAATAAGTCTCACTAAGTACAAGACTATAACGAGCCTTACGCGAGGGGCTGTATAACTTATCGGCATCAATGGTGCGTAGTATGGTTAGGGCAGAGTCGGGGCGCTCGGACATAACAGCCTCGGCAACATCGAGTTTTGAATCAATCTCTCGACCACCACACGCAACAACAAAGAGTGGCAAGAGCAGTAACACGACGTATTTAGCAAGTCGTTTCATCGGCAAATTGGGGTGGAAATAGTCTTTTATTGGGCGAAGTTACTAAATAATAGTTTAATCTCCAAATCGAGAGTTTAACTTTTGAGGATGTAACTTGTTGATAATAATGGCCTGATTTTTACAGAGTTTAACACCCTAAAAAATAGTTTCATCGTAGGGCTTATTAAAAGGATATTTCGGAGACAAGCAGAGAAACTATTTATTTATGTTATAGGGCCATAAAAATATATTATAGAAATAATCGATATAGTCGTGCTGGGTTATAGAATTTATCTATATCTTTGCAACGGAATAGTAATTGCAACAAGACGAATAGATATAAAACAATAGAGAATATGGATATAAAAAAGAGGGAGTGCTGTTGCACTCAGCGCAAGACAAAGAGGAGCCTCTACGACTTTGAGATTAAGAATCAGAGCGGTGAGGTGGTAGATTTGGCTAAGTTCAAGAACAAGGTGGTGCTGGTGGTGAACACGGCGAGCAAGTGTGGTTTCACGCCACAATATGCCGAGCTTGAAAAGTTATACGAAAACTACCGCGAGAATGGTTTCGAGATTATAGACATCCCTTGCAACCAGTTTGGTGGTCAGTCGCCCGAAAGCGACGAGGAGACAACAAAATTCTGCCAACTAAACTACGGAACTACGTTTCCGCAGATGAAGAAGAGCGAGGTGAATGGCCCGACCGAGTTGCCACTCTACACCTGGCTGAAGGCCGAGCAGGGGTTCAATGGTTTCGACAAGGGGCATAAGCTCAGCGAGATTCTCGACACTAAGCTACGCGAGGCAAATCCCGACTACGACAAGACCTCGGACATCAAATGGAACTTCACGAAGTTCCTCATCAACCGCGACGGCGATGTAGTGGCACGCTTCGAGCCTACGGCAGATATGAAGGCTGTGGAGAGAGCCATAGAGAAGTTGCTATAGGGACAATAATTGATACGACATACGATAGAGAGGATGGTGAGTGATTATCGCCATCCTCTTTTAATTACTAAAAAATGCTATTTTTGGGTAATGATGCAAAAAAAACAATGGGCTGTCACGCTTGGTGACAGCCCATTCTATTTGGATAAATCTCAGGGGGCGAGGGATTACTTGTTGTAAGCCTTCATTACTGCGATAAGATCCAATACCTTGTTTGAGTAACTTCACTCGTTGTCGTACCAAGAAACAACCTTCATAAAGGTCTCGTTGATAGCGATACCAGCAGTAGCATCAAAGATAGAGGTGCG
>JAFZFP010000018.1 GCA_017555905.1 Alistipes sp.
TCTACCAACTTTCCCTTCTATAAAAAGGCAACGGATAGGTAGCAATTCTTTCTCTAATACCCACCATATACGGCTATTTCTGCCGAAATTAGAAATATGGCGGGCTAACACAAAAATGGTATAAGTACCAACCACTTATCATATTTTACCCTCATTCTGCCATTTTTACGCAAGTTCTTGCTATATTTGCATAAATAAAAGCAACAAATATGGCAACAATTTCCACTTATAATTTCACTATTCAGCCACAAGACGTAGACTTCTCATTGCGCGCTTCGGCATCGTCACTAATCAGTTATATGCTCAACGTAGCAGGCACTGATGCCCACCTCAAGGGCTTTGGTGTGGATGCCTTGCAGGGTCAATCCTTTACCTGGGTTTTGTCGCGTTTGGCAGTGGAGATCTACCACCAGCCTAAGCAGTACGAGGATATCGACATCGACACCTGGGTCAATGATTTCAACCGCCTAAGTTCTACTCGTAACTTCCGTATGCGCAGTGGAGATAGTGTCGCAGCCATAGGTTTCTCGCAGTGGTGTATGCTCAATATGGAGACGCGTCAGGTGGTGGATATGAACCTTCTAAAGGATGTTTACGAGCGCGCTATGGTGGATGAGCCATCGCCAATCTCTGCACCCGCACGTCTGCGCGAAATAGAGCCAACAACCACCTACTCTCGCCCTGTACGCTACAGCGATATCGACTTTAATCGCCACGTGAATACTCTCAGATATATTGATATCATCTTCGACAACGTACCTCTTGAACTAATTGAGAAGAACAATGGTATGCGCTTAGATATCAACTTTATAGCAGAGGCCCGTTACGGCGACACACTAACCATAGGAAGCGTTGCTGAGGATAATGTATGGAAGTTCGACATATCGGCCGAGGGCAAGAGATTATGCAGTGCAAGATTGGAGTTTAAGTAGGCGAACTATGGAGATGAGAATTAAAATAGCCATCGTAGGCCCTGCGCACCCATATCGAGGAGGACTCGCCTCGATAATGGAGAGTATGGCTCGAGAGTTCCAATCTCGCGGTAGCGAGGTAGAGATTCTCACTTTCACCCTCCAATACCCCAAGATACTCTTTCCTGGCAAGAGCCAGACGGTAGATACCCCACCACCTTCGGATTTAAATATCCGTCGTAGGGTATCGACCGTAAACCCCGTCTCGTGGATTAGCGTAGGCCGCGAACTAAAGCGTACGAAGCCCGACATCGTGCTAATGAAGTATTGGACCCCCTTTATGGCCCCTTGCTTCGGCACCATAGCGCGTATAGCGCGTAGCAACGGACATACTCGCGTGATTTGCCAGATAGACAACGTCGAGCCACACGAACACCACATCACCGACACACTTTTCAACCACTACTACCTCAATTCGGTAGATGGTTTTATCTATATGTCCGAGCAGGTGCATAGCGAACTTAAGAACTACACCTCTCGCCCTGCCCTATTCTCGCCCCACCCAATCTTCGACAACTTCGGGGAGCGTGTAAACCGCGAAGAGGCGTGCAAAAAGTTGGGACTTGACCCCGATGTGCGCTACACCCTATTCTTCGGTCTCATCCGTGACTACAAGGGTTTGGATACGTTGCTTGAGGCGTGGAGTAAGTTCCGTCGCGACGGCCATAAGTTGCTGATTGCTGGTGAGTTCTACACCTCGGCAGACAAATACCACAGGCTGATAGAGAGTCTCGGCATCAAGGAGGATATAATCCTTCACGACTTCTTCATCCCAGACAAGGATGTGCGCAACTACTTCTCGGTGGCCGATTGCGTAGTGTTGCCCTACAAGAGTGCCACACAGAGCGGAGTGACGCAGATATGCTACAACTTCTGCACCCCCGTAATTGTTACCGACGTGGGAGGATTGAAAGAGATTGTCCCAGATGGTCGGGTCGGCTATGTATGCGCCCCCTCGGCCGAGGGTGTTCACGAGGCCTTAGAGAAGATATATAGCAGCGATAACATCGCACGTTTTGTCGAGGCTATGCAAGAGGAGCGCAAGCGATTCACGTGGAAGGCTATGTGCGACAAAATCGAAGAGTTATACACGATGATACGATAACAAAATATGGGTGTTCAGCAGTTGAACACCCATACTTCTTAATAGCCTCAGGGACTACTCAATACCTACACGGTCGAAGATGAAGTCTACATTCTTGAGATAGTACTCCAAAGTGAAGCAACCATCCAACTCCTCACGGCTAAGGACTGCCATAACCTCTGGAGTCTCAGCCAAGAGTTCCTGATAGTCGGCACGCTCGCTCATAGCACGCATAGCAACAGGCTGAACGGTGTCGTAAGCCTGCTCACGAGAGAAGCCCTTCTCGATAAGAGCATTCATCACACGCTGAGCAAAGATAACCTTGCGAGTGCGGTAGATATTCTCCATCATCACATCCTTGAATACTACGAGGTTCTCCAAGATGCCACGGAAGCGGTTGAGCATATAATCCAACAACATTGTTGCGTCTGGGAGGATGATACGCTCAGTTGCTGAGTGCGAAATATCGCGCTCGTGCCACAAAGCGACGTTCTCGTAGAAGGTTGCCATATAGCCACGCATAACACGTGCGCAACCACACATATTCTCGCTCGAAATTGGGTTACGCTTGTGAGGCATAGCAGATGAGCCCTTCTGACCCTTGCCGAATGACTCCTCTACCTCGTGTACCTCAGTACGCTGGAGGTTACGGATCTCCATAGCCATCTGCTCGATGCTCGATGCGATAACTGCAAGAGTAGCCATATAGTATGCGTGACGGTCGCGCTGGATAACCTGAGTAGAGATATTTGCGCTCTCGATACCAAGTTTCTCACATACGTAATCCTGGATAAATGGAGGAATATTAGCGAAGTTACCCACAGCACCAGAAATCTTACCTACCTCTACACCACGTGCCGCAGTAACAAAACGGTTGAGGTTGCGCTTCATCTCCTCGTACCACAACGCCCACTTAAGACCGAAGCAAGTAATATCGGCGTGGATACCGTGAGTACGACCGATGCAAGGGGTCGCCTTAAACTCGATAGCGCGTGTACGCAACACCTCCAACATCTTCTCGATATCGTCGAGCAAGATAGCATTAGCCTGCTTGAGCAAGTAGCCATTAGCAGTATCAACAACGTCGGTACTTGTAAGACCATAGTGTACCCACTTACGCTCCTCACCGAGAGTCTCGCTCACGGCACGAGTGAAGGCTACGATATCGTGGCGAGTCTGCTGCTCAATCTCGTAGATACGGTTGATGTCGAATGACGCATCCTTCCACAACTTCTCAACATCCTCCTTAGGCACTACACCAAGCTGGCTCCAAGCCTCAGATGCCAAAATCTCAACACGTAGGTAGGCGTCGAACTTATTCTGCTCGGTCCACACCTTACGCATAATCTCACGTGAATATCTTTCAATCATAATAGTTTGGATTTATTTTGTTATCTTCTTTTCAAAACTCTCTACGGTATTCTCCATAAGGCAGGTGATGGTCATAGGGCCTACACCACCTGGCACAGGGGTAATAGCCGAAGCAACCTGCTCTGCACCCTCGAAATCGACATCGCCACAGAGTTTACCGTTGCGAGTATCACGATTAACACCAACGTCGATAACCACAGCACCTGGCTTAATCATATCGGCAGTAACAAAGCGCTCACGGCCAATGGCAACAACCAAGATATCGGCACGACGAGTAACCTCACCAAGGTTCTTGGTGCGTGAGTGAGCAATAGTAACAGTAGCATTTCTATCCAAAAGGAGTTTTGCCACAGGCAAACCCACGATATTGCTACGACCAACAACTACAGCCTCCTTACCCTCAATTGTAACACCTGCCGAGTCCAAGAGTTTTATGATACCCTTAGGTGTACAAGGCTTGAAGCCTGGGAGTTTGAGCCAGAGGTTAGCAACATTCACTGGGTGGAACGAATCAACATCCTTCTCTGGCTTAATAGCCGAGATAACCTTCTGCTCGTCGATATGCTTAGGCAATGGCAACTGAATTAGGATGCCATCAACATCATCATCGGCATTGAGTTTATCGACAAGAGCCAAGAGTTCAGCCTCGGTGATAGTCGCAGGATAGCGCAACGTAGAGTTGCGGATACCAACCTCAGTTGCAGCCTTGGCCTTACCCGTAACATACGACACACTACCTGGATCGTCACCCACCAATATCACCACAAGGTTTGGGGTTGTGCCATACTTTGCCTCGAGTTCAGCAACGTGGCACTTAAGACCCTCCTTGAGTGACTTAGATAAATCTTTACCACTAATTATCATAGCTTGTCCGAATATACAACAAATTATTTAAACGCCTTATTTCCAATATCGCTACGATAGAAGAGGTTGTCGCACTCTATCTTTGCAATCTCCTGGCGAGCCTTCTGCTGAGCAGCCTCGAGGGTTGGAGCCGAAGCCACAACGATCATTACTCGACCACCTGCGGTTACCAACTCGCCATCCTTCATCGCAGTACCCATATGGTAGATCTTAGCATCCACACTCTCTGTGCCACGAATAGCAAAACCCTTCTGGTAGTCGCCAGGATAACCCTTCGATGCCATTACAATACCCAAGGTCGCCTCCTCGCTCCACTCCACTACAGGAGCCTCATTCTCAGCCACCGCCATAAATACATCGACAGCATCGCTTGTCAAACGTGGCAAAACCACCTCGGTCTCAGGGTCGCCAAAGCGAGCGTTGAACTCGATAACCTTGATACCCTGTGGGGTCTTCATCAAACCACCGTACAACACACCAGTAAATGGTACACCCTCCGCTACGAGCGCATCAGCCACACGCTGCATAATGTTGGTCATAGCGTAGGCGTGATCCTCCTCGGTGATGAAAGGCAACTCGGTGTAAGCACCCATACCACCAGTATTAGGGCCCTCGTCGTTATCATAGGCGCGCTTATGATCCTGAGCCACAGGCATAGGAACAACCTTATTACCAGCCACGAAGCACATCAACGAGAACTCCTCGCCTGTGAGGAACTCCTCGATAACTACACGGCCCTCACCGAACTTAGTATCAAGAAGCATATCACGCAAAGTAGCCTCAGCCTCCTCCATAGTAGTAGCGATGACAACACCCTTACCAGCAGCCAAGCCATCGTACTTCAACACGGTTGGTAACGAGCCCTTGCGTACATACTCCATAGCCTCATCAAATGATGAGAATGTAGCATAGTCTGCCGTTGGAACGTCGTACTTCTTCATCAAGCGCTTAGCGAAATCCTTGCTCGCCTCAATCTCTGCGGCAGCCTTAGTAGGACCGAAAATTTTGAGTCCCTCCTCACGGAAGCGATCTACAACACCTACAGCAAGTGCCGCCTCAGGGCCTACGACGGTGAGTTCCACATTATTCGCCTTAGCGAACTCAACGAGTTTCTCGACCTCGGTATCCTTGATTGCTACACACTCAGCAAGGGCAGCGATACCTGCATTACCTGGTGCAGCATATATCTTTGGTGCCTTAGGTGAGCGTGACAGAGCCTCGACAATGGCGTGTTCACGACCACCCGAACCAATAACTAATACATTCATATAAAAAGTGTTTTATACCTTGTTAATCCTAATGCTTGAAGTGGCGCATACCAGTAACAAGCATTGTCATACCAAACTCGTTAGCCTTCTTCACAGAGTCCTCGTCACGCACTGAGCCACCTGGCTGAACAAGGGCTGTGACGCCATACTGCTCTGCGAGGGTTACGGTATCGTCGAATGGGAAGAAACCATCCGAAGCCAATACAAGACCTTCGGTGAAGCCAGCAGCCTTAGCCTGCTTAAGGGCAATCTCTGCTGAGCCTACACGGTTCATCTGACCTGCACCAACACCTACGGTGTGACCATCCTTAACTGCCACGATAGCGTTAGACTTAACGTGCTTAACGATGCGCCAGCCGAAGTTCATATCCTCCAACTCAGTAGCCGATGGCTTACGCTCAGTAACACACATATCCGCTACAACCTCCTTGGTCTGGGTATCGAGTTGCTGAACGAGCAAACCACCATTAACAGATACATACTGAGTCTGTACGGCCTCAGTTGGGGTCATATCAACCTCCAAAAGGCGCAAGTTCTTCTTTGTGCAAAGAATCTCAAGAGCCTCAGGGCTGAACGATGGAGCCATAATAATCTCCAAGAAGATAGGCTTCATCAACTCGGCAACCTCCTTAGTAAGTTCGCGGTTTACCGCTACGATACCACCAAAGATGCTCACCTTATCAGCCTCGTAAGCCTTCTCCCACGCCTCACGGATATCCTTACCAATAGCCGCACCACAAGGGTTCATATGCTTGAGACCCACTGCGAAAGGCTCACTGAACTCACGCACTATGTTAAGTGCAGCATTAGCATCCTGGATATTGTTATACGACATCTCCTTGCCGTTAAGTTGCTTAGCATTTGCCAAAGAGAATGGCACACGCTCCTGTGCAGCATAGAACTTAGCCGACTGGTGTGGATTCTCACCATAGCGCAATGTCTGCACCAAGTCGAACGATGCGAACAACTTCTCGTTCAACTGAGCCTGCTGACGCATATAGGTTGCGATGCACATATCGTACTCAGCGGTGTGAGTATAAGCCTTAGCCGAGAGCTCAAGACGTGTTGCAACAGTAGTATTACCACCCTGCTCAATCTCAGCAATGATACGAGCATAATCCGAAGGGTCGCATACCACGGTTACATCGCGGTAGTTCTTCGCTGCTGAACGCAACATAGATGGACCCCCGATATCGATATTCTCGATAGCGTCCTCCATCTTAACATCTGGCTTAGCAATGGTCTGGCGGAAAGGATAGAGGTTTACACAAACCATATCAATAAACTCGATCTGGTTATCCTTCAACGCCTTGAGGTGGCTTTCATCATCACGACGCGCCAAAAGGCCTCCGTGAACCTTAGGGTGGAGAGTCTTAACTCGGCCATCACAAATCTCTGGGAATCCTGTTACCTCGCTAATACCGATAGTCTCAACACCACTATCCTCCAATAGTTTCTGAGTACCACCTGTAGCGATAATCTCCCAACCCAAACGACGTAGATCCTTACAGAAATCAACTACGCCACACTTGTCGCTTACACTTACTAATGCTCGCATATCTAATACTTCTTATTTATCAGTTTGTTAATAGTCTTCACATAGAGGTTATGCTCTATGTTGTGAATGAGGTTAGTCAATTCATCAATGTCGTTGCCCTCGTAAACGATAGCGCCCTGGTCGATAATGCGACCACCATCCAATGTCTCATCAACGAAGTGGGTGGTAACGCCAAAGATCTTGACACCATAATCCACAGCATCCTGAATGGCGTGCGCCCCCTTGAATGCTGGCAACAACGAAGGGTGAATATTTACTATGCGCTGCTCGTAACGAGATAGTAGGACTTTACCCACGATGCGCATATAACCAGCAAGACAGATGTAATCTACACGGCGCTCATCAAGCATCGTAGCCAACATTGTCTCGTATGCCTCACGAGAAGCATAATCCTTAGGATTGAACGCAAAACTCTCAGTGCCATAGCGTTTTGCACGCTCAAGCACCTTTGCACCAGGCTTATCGCAAACGAGCAACACAACCTCCGCATCTATCCTACCATCGCAGCACGCCGAAACGATAGCCTCATAGTTGCTACCGCTACCACTTGCAAATACTGCTAATCTGGTTTTTCTCATAACAAAGTCAATTATAGGATTGTTACACCCTCGCCATCTACGACACGGCCGATAATTGAAGCACGCTCGCCCTCTGCCTCGAGAATCTCAATAGCACGCTGCGCATCCTTCTCATCCAAAGCGATGACCATACCGATACCCATATTGAAGATGTTGAACATCTCTCTGTGGCCAACCTTACCGTACTTCTCCAAGAGGCGGAATACTGGAAGAATCTCCCAACTACCCTCCTTAACCTCTACACCCTGGCCATCCTTCAAGATACGTGGAATATTCTCGTCGAAACCACCACCAGTGATGTGGCTGATACCGTGAACGTCGCACTCAGCAATAACCTTCAACACCTGCTTAACGTAGATACGTGTAGGGGTAAGAAGTACCTCACCAAGTTTGCGACCCTCAATCTCAGGATAAGTAGCATTGAGGTCGAGACCGTTATCAGAGACAACCTTACGAACAAGGCTGAAACCGTTAGAGTGAACACCGCTTGAAGCGATACCTACCAAGACATCACCACTCTTAACACGCTCGCCAGCGTCGATAAGTTTTGAACGCTCAACAACACCTACGGTAAAACCAGCGATATCATACTCGCCATCCTGATACATACCTGGCATCTCGGCAGTCTCACCACCTACCAAGGCACAACCAGCCTGACGGCAACCCTCAGCAACACCTGCAACGATAGCCTCAACCTTTGCTGGCTCGTTGTGACCCACAGCAACATAGTCGAGGAATACCAATGGCTCAGCACCCTGTGCCAACACATCGTTTACGCACATAGCCACAGCATCGATACCGATAGTATCGTGCTTATCCATCTCGAACGCAAGTTTAAGTTTTGTACCAACACCGTCAGTACCGCTAACCAATACAGGCTCCTTAATGTTGAGTTCTGCAAGGTTGAACATACCACCAAATGCGCCAATGTTACCCATTGAACCACGACGCTTGGTTGATGAAACGTGTGACTTAATTCGTCGTACTACTTCGTAGCCAGCCTCAAGGTTTACGCCAGCCTCTTCATAACTTTTTGCCATACCTATATATATTATTATTTATTTATTCAACTTATTCTGATATAACGATGTTGGATAGCAACCGTTGAAGCACGCCATACACAACTCCGAACGATTACCAGCCTTCAAGAGCGACTCCTCAGAGAGGAACTCCAATGAATCGGCCTCGATAGCCTTGCAAGCCTCCTCCTTTGACATACGTGCGCACAACAACTCCTCGCGGGTAGACATATCGATACCATAGAAGCAAGGGTTGGTGATTGCAGGACTCGCAATACGAACGTGTACCTCCTTCGCACCTGCCTCCTTAAGTAAGCGAACGATGCGCAACGATGTTGTACCACGAACGATAGAGTCGTCAATCAAGACAACTGACTTATCCTTAACCAATGAGCGCACAGCCGAGAGTTTCATACGCACACCCTTCTCGCGCATCTCCTGAGATGGCTGGATGAAGGTACGAGCAATGTACTTATTCTTAATCAAGCCCATCTCGTATGGAATACCGCTCGCCTCAGAGTAGCCGATTGCGGCACTGATACTTGAGTCGGGTACACCAATAACAACATCAGCCTTGGTTGGACGCTGCTCATAAAGGTAGCGACCCGAGAGTTTACGGAATGTATGTACGTTGCAACCCTCGATATCGCTATCGGGACGTGCAAAGTAGATATACTCCATAGCACACATCAAGTGACGCTGGTAGCGAGAGTAGTAGTTTGAGCGAATACCGTGGTGGTCGATAGTGACAACCTCACCTGGCTCGATATCACGGATATACTCTGCACCTACGATATCCAAGGCACAAGTCTCAGAACTGATTACATAGCCATCACCGAGTTTACCGATGGCCAATGGGCGCAAGCCGTGCTTATCGCGACAAGCATAGATGCGATTCTTGGTCATAATGAGGAAGGCGAAAGCACCCTCCAACATATTGAGAGCCTCGATGATATTGTCGATACGCTTATTCTCGCAGTTATCCTTCTTCACCAAGTGAGCAAGAAGTTCACTATCAGAAGATGAGTGGAAGAGGCTACCACGCACCTCAAGGTAGCGAGCCAACTCTCTTGAATTGACCAAGTTACCATTGTGTGCAAGGGCAAAATCTCCCGTATGGTGGTTGAACGAGAATGGTTGTACGTTGTTTGCACCACCGCCACCCGTTGTCGAATAGCGAACGTGGCCAATAGCGATACGACCCTTCAACTTAGAGAGTTTCTGCTGGTTGAAAACCTCGGTAACAAGGCCTTCGCCCTTGACAGTATTTAGTTTGTCGTTGTCGAATGCTGAAATACCGCAAGCCTCCTGACCACGGTGTTGCAAAGCGTGCAGACCATAGTAGGCAAGATTTGGGGCATCATCCACACCGAAGATACCAAACACACCGCACTCCTCGTGCAGGTCGTCGCCATATATATCTAATGAATCTTTAAGCATACCTATTTTTATTTAAGTGCGTTGTGTAGTCTTTTAGCAACCTCCTCGTAGGTCTCGCGCACAGAGCCGAGGTCTCGACGGAAGCGATCCTTATCCATACGCTCGCCAGTAGCCTTATCCCACAAACGGCAGGTGTCGGGTGAGAGTTCGTCAGCAAGAACCAAGGAGCCGTCAGTAGTACGACCAAACTCAATCTTGAAGTCTACAACCGTGATACCAGCCTTATCATAGAGATCTATAACGAGGTTATTAATTTTTGCCGACATCTCATACAACTCCGAAAGTTCCTCATAACTCAACAGACCCAAGGCAACGGCGTGGTGGTCATTAATGAGTGGATCACCAAGGTCGCTACGACGCAAGCATAGGTCGAAAATGGTATTTTCGGGAACGATACCCTCCTCCATACCAAGACGCTTAGCCATAGAGCCAGCCACAACATTGCGCACGATAACCTCGACTGGAAAGTGCTCAACAACACGGCACAACTGACCATCGTCATCAACACGCTCAATGAAGTGCGTGTTGATGCCGTTGTCGTTGAGATAGCCAAGCACCATAGATGAGATATCGCAGGTGAGGCGACCCTTATTCAAGATGTTTGCTCGCTTGATGCCATAGAACGCCGTAGTGTCGTCCTTGAAGCGCACAACAACATTATCGGGGTTGTCGGTCTTAAAAATCTGCTTACTCTTACCCTCGTAGAGTAGTTCCATTTGCTTCATAGTGGTTACTTTTTGAGGAAGTAATTTACTGCATTAGCAAAGATATCCTGAATCTTCTGACCGTGGATATTCTTCATAAGGTCACGCTCGTAACGCTCGGTGTGGCCCATCTTACCGAGGATCTGACCGCTTGGGTCAATGATACCCTCGATAGCAAAGCTTGAACCGTTAGGGTTGTAAGGAGCGTCGGTAGTAGGACGATTCTCAGCATCAACATACTGGAAGGCTACCTGACCATTGCGGAACAACTGCTCTGCCAACTCATCCGATACAACGAACTTACCCTCACCGTGGCTCACTGCGATTGAGTGGATATCACCAATAGCGAACGAACTCAACCAAGGTGATGCAACGGTACCTACACGAGTCGAAACAATCTGCGAGATGTGGCGATTGATATCGTTACGGAAGAGGGTTGGAGAGGCCTTAGTCACCTTGCCCAAGCGACCGTATGGCAACAAGCCCGACTTAACCAAAGCCTGGAAACCATTACAGATACCGAGCATCAAGCCACCTCTATCCAACAAGGCGTGGATAGCATCGGCAACATCCTTATTATTCAATACGTTTGCGATGAACTTACCGCTACCATCTGGCTCATCACCAGCAGAGAAACCACCACTAAGAGCCATAATGTGGCAGTTAGCGATATTCTCGGTCATCTCCTTGATAGAGGCGATAACATCCTCACCCGTGAGGTTCTTAAATACCGACATCACAACCTCTGCGCCAGCGCGCTCGAACGCACGTGCAGTGTCATAGTCGCAGTTAGTACCTGGGAATACTGGCAAGTAGACTCTTACCTTCTCTACTGTCTCGCCCTGGTACTCCTTAATATTGATACGGCCATCGCTGACACGTGTTGGCTCACCGCTCTTGCCACGGTCGGCATAGACCTTAGTATATTTCTCTGTGTTAGCCTCCAACAACTCCTCCAAAGGCAAGCGTGTACCATTTACGAAGATAGCCTCCTCGTTGAGAGTCTCACCAATGAGTTCTGCATTAGGGTGGTTCAATGTACGACGGCTCTCAACAACGATAGAACCGTATGAGTAGTTGTACAACATCTCCTCGTCGCACTCCAACGAAGCACCTACGTTGTTACCGAACGACATCTTAGCGACTGCCTCTGCAACACCACCGAAGCCTACTGCCCAACCAGAAACGATATCGCCCTGAGCAATCTTATCGCTTACGTAGTCGAAGTTAGACTTCAACTCATCGGTATTAGGCATATAGTTAGCCAAAGGTGTGTGGCGGATGATATAGATCTTATTACCGCCAGTCTTGAACTCTGGGCTAATAACTGTGCGAGCATCTACAGTGGTGATACCGAATGCCATAAGCATAGGAGGCACGTTGATATCACGGAAAGTTCCACTCATAGAGTCCTTACCTCCGATAGATGGAAGGCCCAACTCAACCTGCATCTTCAAAGCACCAAGCAATGCCGAAAGTGGCTTACCCCAAGAGGTAGCATCTGTCATACGCTCGAAGTACTCCTGGTAAGAGAATCGCATATTCTCGTATCGAGCACCAGCGGCAACAACCTTAGCACAAGCATCGACTACAGCGTATGCTGCACCGTGGTATGGACTCCACTTAGCGATATATGGGTTATAGCCATAAGCCATAATGCTGGCAGTATTGGTAAAGCCACGACCTACAGGAAGTTTCTGAACAGAGACCTGAGTCTCGGTAGATTGTGTCTTACCACCATAAGGCATCAACACGGTAGAAGCACCAATAGTAGAGTCGAACATCTCGATAAGACCCTTCTGTGATACTACGTTGTCATCCGAAAGGTTATTCTTCATACGCTTAGTGGTTGTAGCACCCTCGATCTTGCGCTCGAAAGGATTTACGTTCTCCACACCACCGATACGAATCTTTGTATAGTGCTTAGCACCTGCCGAATCAATGAAGTCGCGTGAAAGATCAACCACTACGTCCTTGCCCCAGAACATACGCATACGGCGAGTGTCGGTAACATCAGCAACATAGGTTACCTCGACATTCTCCTGATGGCAGAGCGACATAAAGAGCTCCATATCCTTGCGCTCGATAACCACTGACATACGCTCCTGAGACTCGCTAATAGCAAGCTCCGAATAGTTGAGACCCTTATACTTTGTAGGTACACGGTCGAGGTAGATGTCCAAGCCGTCGGTAAGCTCACCGATAGCAACGCTGACACCACCAGCACCGAAGTCGTTCGACTTCTTAATGAGACGTGTTACATCGCCACGACGGAACAGACGAGCCAACTTACGCTCCTCAGGAGCATTACCCTTCTGTACCTCTGAGCTACACTCCTCCAAAGAACTGAGTGTATGCTCCTTAGACGAACCAGTAGCACCACCAACACCATCACGGCCTGTGCGACCACCAAGCAACAACACTACGTCGCCAGGAGCTGGGCTCTCACGACGTACATTCTCTGCCTTAACAGCACCAACAACAGCACCTACCTCCAAACGCTTAGCAACATAATCAGGGTGGTAAACCTCACGAACGTGTGTAGTTGCCAAACCAATCTGGTTACCATAACTTGAATAACCTGCAGCAGCCTTAGTAGAGATAATGCGCTGTGGCAACTTACCAGCCATAGTCTCATCCACCGGTTTGTAGATATCACCAGCACCAGTCACACGCATAGCCTGATATACGTAGCTACGGCCTGACAATGGGTCACGGATAGCGCCACCAAGACAGGTTGATGCACCACCGAATGGCTCAATCTCTGTTGGGTGGTTATGTGTCTCGTTCTTGAACTGCAACAACCAACGCTCCATAACGCCATCAACATCGACATTCACGAAGATAGAGCAAGCGTTGTTCTCCTCGCTCTGCTCCATATCATCGAGTTTGCCGTGCTTCTTGAGGTAGCGTGCGCCAATGGTAGCAAGTTCCATCAAGCAGAGGCTCTTATTCTCACGACCAAGTTCCGAGCGAATCTTACGCATAAGGTCGAGAGACTCCTCGAACTCTGCCTTCATAAACGAATCATCGAGAGTAATCTCCTCAATCTCGGTAGTGAAGGTAGTGTGGCGGCAGTGGTCACTCCAATAGGTATCCAAGATACGCAACTCAGTCTCCACTGGGTCGCGACCCTCCTTCTGGAAGTAATTAACTACCTCGCGCAAGTCGTCAGCATTCATAGCCAAGCCATTCTCCTTGCAGTAAGGCGCCAAATCCTCCTCCTTCATATTACGGAAGCCCTCCAACACGGCAACAGGCTTCACCTCTGCACTCTCGTTATCGCTCAACACCTCAAGATTCTTCTTGCGAGACTCTACGGCGTTGATCAAATACTTCTCGATACGTGCCATAGCCTCAGCATCGACGCTCTGGTCGAAAATATAGAGGCGAGACGACTTAATCTTAACCTCGGCATTAGGCTCGATAAGGTGTACGCAATCGACAGCCGATGCAGCACGCTGGTCGAACTGACCAGGCAAGAACTCAACAGCCAAGTATGGCATACCACACATATCACACTCATCGGTAACAGAGTCGGTAACGACCTCACCAAATACCGAGTAGCGACTCTTCTCCAACAACTCATCCGAGAAGCCGAAGAGGTCATAAACATTTACAAAGCGAAGATGCTCGATATTCAAGCCCAAATTGGTATTCAACTCATGGCGTAGAGTATCGGCCTCCACCTGGAATCGAGAGTATTTCTCGACATATATGCGACGATTCTTCATAATCGTTTGGTTTATTTTTTTTCGAGATTACAACTTACTACAACTCTGCCTGCAACACCTTCTCGGTCTGAGCCTTGCGGAAGGCAATCAAACGCTCCTCCAAAGCCTTGTCGGTAAGAGCGAAGATAGAGGCTGCGATAAGTGCAGCATTCTTAGCACCATTGATGGCTGTAGTTGATACTGGAATACCACCAGGCATCTGAACAATTGAGAGCAAAGAGTCCATACCGCCCAAAGCCGAGGTCTTGATAGGCACACCAATAACCGGAACTGTAGTCAATGCTGCAGTAACACCTGCAACGTGCGCTGCACCACCTGCACCAGCAATGATAGCACCAATACCGCGCTCACGTGCTGACTCAGCATACTCAACCATAAGATGTGGGGTACGGTGTGCGCTAATAACTCGCTTCTCATACTCGATACCCAACTCCTCCAATGTCTCGACTGCGGCCTTCATTACATCCCAGTCGCTGGTAGAACCCATTATAACTGCTACTTTCATAACTTAAAATATTTTATATTTTCGAATTTAATTTTACTCTTAAAAACTACCCATTATCAAAAGGAACGACCGCCAACACTCTAAGTATCAGCGGTCTAACCTCTATATATCGTATTTTTCACAGCACTGTTTACCCACACCATAAGCGCCCAACATCTGAATTGCTCGTCCGTTGTTGGCATCAAGCATCTCAACCGTCACAGTTGCTCTTGTATGTCGCGTATTACACAACGCCTTTGGGTTGGGAATTACAATACTATTATTCATACGACAAAGATAGTATTTATTTCCCGATTAAAAAATAGCCTATTCCACTTTTTTCAACTTTTTTTCAACATTATTTTTGGACACATCGGCGCCATCTCATATAGCCCACTACTGCCAAGATGCAGTAAACTGCATAGAGCAAGGCTGTAAGCGGTATCTCTTTGTAGAGATATAGACCAACACTGATGAGATCCACCACAAGCCAAACAAGCCACTGTTCTACCAACTTACGTGAAAGCATCCACATAGCAACGACACTCAATGCAGTGGACATAGAGTCAAAAAATGGAACTCTACTATCGGTAAACTCTGTAAGGACAAAATATATGGCAACGTGCAACACGACATAGGTGGCAACAAGAGGTAATACCCACTTCGTTGGGGTATGCTGTATCTCGATCTCTACCCTATCGCCCTTTTTGCGCTTCCAGACCATCAAACCATAGAGACCAGCCAGCACATAATAGAGTTGCATTGCAGCATCGGCATATATTCCCGAATTGAGGTATAGCAAGCCGTGAACCATAGGCATAATAGCGCCCACAACCCAAACCCAAATATTGGCTTTATACTCCAACCACAAATAGAGAAATCCGAGCGTTGTACCTACGATTTGAAGCAACAATTTTAATTCCATATATTTTTGTCTATCGGTTTAAAAATTTATAGTGATATTCGTAAGCGCATTGATTGGGGCCTGAGGGAAATAGAAAGCCTCATCGTAGCGCTCACCATCCCACATATAAGAGTAGCCATAACCGTTTGACTCATACAATGTTGAGAACAGGTTATTCACCGCCACTCCAAAGCGCACAGAGCGATTATCCTTCAACATTAGCGTATATGCCACATCAAGATTAGTCACACAGTAAGCATCGAGCGACAAAGCCTCCACTTCGTTATTGGTAAAATATTGTTTACCAACATATTGAGTATGCCACAATAGAGAGAATCCCTTGAAGTGGAAATCGGCAATCAGCGACCATAGGACAGAGGGCGAATAGGAGATTGTTTTTGTACCGAGATTTTGACCATAGGTTGGACTATCCTTCAACTGGTCCACATAGTCCAAAATCTTATTCTGCGACAGGGTGGCATTGGCCGACAAAGTGAGCCACTTCGTACTCTTCCACGAGGCCATCAACTCCACTCCACGACGATAACTTCTATCGACATTTACATTGAGCGCATCATCACCATCGTTTACCATACCCGTAGCAACAAGTTGGTTACGGTAGTACATATAGTAGAGATTGACACCGAGGGTCAGACGTGGCGCAATATAGTTGTAGCCCAACTCGAAATCAACAAGTCGCTCGGGGCTTGGATAGCCATCATCGGAGAACATATAGCGGTCCGTAAAGTCAGAGCGCGTAGGCTCGCGGTGGGCCATAGCAACCGACGCAAAAACATTATGGCGATGGTGTATATAACTGATACCCAGACGGGGATTAAAGAACGGATACTTCACATCTACATCGATAGGTTGCATATATACCCCCTCATCGCCCCAAATCGAATTATCGTTTGTTCCCCAAGCCTTGTAGCCAACATAGCGGAACTGCAAGTCGCTAAAGAGGTGTAGTTCGTTATCCACAAAACCCTTGAATAGAGTCCAATCGGCACGTGCAAAGATATTAGCATCGTGCTTCACAACATCGTTTTCGTACCACTTACCAGCAACGTCGTTCGCAGCAAGACCATCCACCCACGACAACGTACCCCAGTGTGGCGAAGTGTAGTAGCTCCACGAGCCACCAAACGTAAGGTCGAGGGAGCGAGTACGATAGTTAGCCGAGAGGTTCGCTCCGCCAATGTGGGTGCGCATAATCTTATGGCGAATCAAATCCGCCTGCTCCTTATCAGTAGTAAGATTGGTATAACCAGCCAACCACGCATCATCCTTGTACTGGTTGTAATAGCCATAGCCATAGGTGTAGAATAGCGTCGAATTTAACCTCCACTTAGAGTTGAATTGGTGGTCGATAACAAGTTGATTATTAATCTGAAGATAGTTATCGGTCTGGTCATCGTAATAATCTACGTGAGTACCATCAGCCAAGACAAACGGACCATCCGAAGTAACATACTGACCTGAGTCGTGATAACGTCTGCCATAGAGTGCCATCGCCTCCTTCGACGCTCCGTTATAGGTGAGATAGGTCTTTGCCGAGCCACCAAACGAGAGCAACTTAACCTTGGTATTCGAGCCATAGTAACCCGCCTGAGCCATATAACTCTTTAGGTCGGTAGCACCACGCTCGATATATCCATCTGAGCCGATATGTGTTATGCGAGCATCAACCACCCAGTGGTCACGCATAAGGCCTGACGAGAGGTGAAGAGCCTGCTTATTGGTGTTGTACGAGCCATAGGATAGCACGGCAGAACCCTTGAACTCAGGCGAGAGAGCATCAGTAGTCATCGACACTGCACCTCCAAAAGCACCAGAGCCATTGGTCGAAACACCTGCACCACGCTGCACCTGCACACTACCCACCGACGATATTAGGTCGGGGGTATCATACCAATACATCGAGTGCGAATCGGGGTTATTCATCGCCACGCCATTGATGGTAACATTTATTCGAGTAGCATCCGTGCCTCGAAGACGTATGGATGTAGCACCAATGCCTATACCCGTCTCGTTAGTTGCTATGAGCGAGGGAGTTAAAGCAAGTGCTGAGGGTAGGTCATTACCATAACTCGAGCGCACGAGTTCTTCGCGCGAGAGGTTATCCTGAGCCACAGGCGTAGTGCGCTTGGCATAGGTAGTAACAACCTCTACGGTCTCAACTTCGTAGACCTTAGTAGTATCAACTTTTGGATAATAATCTTGTGCTTCGACCGCAGTCATTGCCGCACAGAGCAACAGTGTAAAAATAAAAAACCTTTTCATACTTTTTTAAATTAAGTTGAAAAGGGGCTCTATAAGATATGTCCAATCCTGGTCTCGGCATTACCCGTATCCAGTACGATGGGTGTAATCTCAGCCAACTCAGGTTATAAACTTCACACCGCGCGCTTGTGTCGTCTGCTCCCCCTTGTCAGCACCCCTTGATGGTGCAAATATAGTAAAAATTTTGCTTCCACACCCACATATTAATAAAAAAAATGCCGACAACACACTTTGTCATCGGCATTATATATATAAGGTATAACCCACTACTCGGCATCACCAATACGCTGGCGTACCACCTCGAATAGCATAATTGCTGCTGCGGCAGATACGTTCAACGACTCGGTACGGCCAATCAATGGAATAGCAAGTTGCTCGTCACACATCTTCAAAACCTCCTTAGAGATACCCTTGTCCTCTGCACCCATAACGATAACCGTAGGTTTACGAAGGTCGGCATCGTAGAGCAACTTCGTACTCTTCTCCGTAGCAGCAACAACCTGAAATCCCTCGGTCTGAAGAGCCTTCAACGTATTGCGAATAGAGCCTACACGACACACAGGGATATTCTGCAACGCACCAGCCGACGAGCGGATGGCGTCACCATTCACTGGAGCAGAGTTCTTCAACGGAGTGATGAGGCCGTGAGCGCCAGCACACTCAGCCGAGCGTGCAATACCACCGAAGTTACGCACATCGGTAACACCGTCGAAGACCACGATAAGTGGAGTCTCATCCTCGGGCACACGCTCCAAGATATCATTCAACTCGACATACTCAATAGCAGCAATCTGAGCCACTACGCCCTGGTGATTACCACGAGTAAGGCGGTTAAGTTTTTCGATAGGCACTTCCTGCCAACGCAAATGGTGGCGTGCCATAAGGTCCTTCAAGTCGTTCATCAACTGGCCATCAGCACCCTTCTTTACATATATTCGTTCAATCTGCTTGCGAGCCTCAATAGCCTCAGCAACGGGACGAATACCAAAAATAATGTTCTCCATATTCTCTTTATTCTAACTCTGTTCCGTAATTTCAAGTTCGTAGGATGCCTTCTCCCACTCGTGCATAAGATGATCGTAACGCTCCTTCAGCGCATTATACTTAGCGTAATCCTCGGCATTATACTCCGTAGCCACCGCAAAACGAGCATCGTAGTCGGCAATCTCTCTCTCCACCAAGGCCAACTCCTCCTCGACACTCTCCACAGCCTTACGCAACTTGCGCAACAACTTCTCCTGCTCCTTCTTCTGCTCGTAGGTCATCTTGCCAGCCGAAGGGGCTTCAACGCCCTTAACTGCTGTCGCACTACCCTTGTCGTGACGCTCGATATCTTGCAGTGACTCGACCTTACGCTTCTCAAGGAAGTACCAAATGTCACCTAAATACTCCCTGACGCCACCGTCGCGGAACTCGTATATGCGATCCACAAGGCCATCAAGGAACTCTCTATCGTGCGACACAACAACCACCGTACCGTCGAACTTCTGGAGTGCGTCCTTCAAAATATCCTTCGAACGCATATCCATATGGTTGGTAGGCTCATCCAAGACGAGCAAATTATATGGCTCAAGCATCAAGCGGGCCATAGCCAAGCGAGAGCGCTCACCGCCCGACAACACCTTGACCTTCTTTTCGATATCCTCGCCTCTGAACAAGAAGGCACCAAGGATATCTCTTAGGCGAGTACGCACATCTCCCACAGCGACCCTATCGAGTGTGTCGAAGACGGTGAATTCACCATCCATAAGGTCGTCTTGATTCTGTGCATAGTAGCCTATATTTACATTTGCTCCGAGTTTTATACTACCCTCGGTAGCCTCCAACTCACCAATGAGCATACGCGCAAACGTCGTCTTACCCTCACCATTGCGACCAACCAGAGCAATCTTCTGTCCGCGTTCGATGGTGAACTCAGCTCCCGCAAAGATGCGCTTATCACCAAAGGCCTTACCCACCTCCTTAACATCGGCGACAATCTGTCCTGAGCGAGGGGCTGGTGGGAATTTAATATTTAGGCGCGACAAGTCCTCCTCATCGACCTCTATACGTTCCAACTTCTCGAGTTGCTTAACGCGCGACTGCACCTGGTTGCTCTTAGTGGGCTTATACCTAAACTTCTCGATAAACTCCTCCGTCTTCTCGATGAGGCGTTGCTGATTCTCATAGGCCGCCATCTGCTGTTCGCGACGCTCAGCACGCAACACCACATACTTCGAATAGGGTACCTTATAGTCGTAGGCCTTACCCAACGATATCTCGATGGTGCGCGTAGTTACATTATCCAAGAAGGCACGGTCGTGCGAGATGAGCAAAACCGCACCGTTATAGTTCTTCAAATACTCCTCCAACCACTGAATACTCTCAATATCGAGGTGGTTGGTAGGCTCATCGAGCAAGAATATCGAGGGGCGCTTGAGCAACAGTTTAGCCAACTCAATACGCATACGCCAGCCACCCGAAAACTCTCGTGTGGGACGCTCGAAATCTGTGCGCTTGAATCCCAAGCCAAGCAACGTGCGCTCAATATCGGCATCACGAGTATCGCCACCAAGGATGTGGTAGCGGTCGTTAGCCAAGTTGAGTTGGTGTATCAACTCCTCATACTCCGCACTCTCATAGTCGGTGCGCGACCCTATCTCCGTCGTAAGGCGCTCGATATCGGCCTCGATCTTAAGCACCTCATCGAAGGCCTTAGCCGTCTCGGCGATAAGGGTCGTGGTATCTGCCACACGCATCTGCTGTGGCAAATAGCCGATAGAACACTCTCCATTGACGGTAACAGCACCCTCGGTGGGTTGTTGTTCTCCCGTGATAACACGAAGCAACGTGGTCTTTCCCGCTCCATTCTTACCCACAAGACCGATACGATCCTTGGGGTTAATCATAAACGAGATACCATCGAAGAGGGTCCAACCTCCGTAACTTATAGATAGATTATCTAACGATATCATACTATGAGTTGAGCATATCAATAATCGCCTGTTCAGGGTCTGTAGCACCAAACACCGAACTTCCTGCAACCAAAGCCTCAGCACCCGCATCGAAGAGCAAACGAGAGTTCGAAGCCGAGATACCGCCATCTACCTCGATGATGAGTTCCGAAAGACCCAACTCAGCCTTCTTCTTCGACAAGTACTCGCACTTAGCGATTGACGATGGCATAAACTTCTGGCCACCGAAGCCTGGCTCAACACTCATCACAAGAATAAGGTCGAGCTGGTCGAGCCACTTATCCAAAACCTCTGGCTCGGTACCTGGCTTAATAGAGATACCCACCTTTGCACCCGACTTGCGGATAAGGTCGATACACTCCTGGATATTCTCGGTTGCCTCATAGTGGAAGGTAACATAGTCTGCTCCCGCCTCAACGAAACGTGCCACATACTTCTCAGGTGCTGTAATCATAAGATGCACGTCGAGAACCTTCTCTGTAGCCTTACGCATAGGCTTCATCAACGGAAAACCAAACGAGATGTTTGGCACAAATACGCCATCCATAACATCAACGTGTACCCACTCTGCCTGAGAGCGATTGAGCATCTCCATATCGCGGTTAAGGTTTCCGAAATCGGCAGAAAGCACCGAAGGGGCAATAATTCGTTTCATAGTATATGTAGTTTTTTATAGTTATATCATTCACGTATTACGTGCGTACGCACACGTACGCATATAATTCATACAAAGGTATAAATTATTTTCTATAGGTGCAAAAGTATAACGCAAGGATTTTGGACTTATAGAACAAAAAAGTTAATACCCCAACCATTGCTGGCTGGAGTATTAACATTCGAGCGTATCGCTACCCTACCTACAGACTATTCTGCAACGAGGATACGACCGCAATACTCACAAACGATAAGCTTCTTACCCTGACGGATATCCACCTGACGCTGAGGAGGGATGCGGTTGAAGCAACCACCACAAGCATCACGAGTAACAGTAACTACTGCAAGACCGTTGCGCACGTTGCTACGGATACGGTTGTAAGCAGAAAGAAGACGCTCGTCGATAGGCTGCTTAGCAACCTCTGCCTTAGCCATAAGGTCGGCAACCTGCTGTGCTGTCTCTGCCTCGATAGAATCCAACTCCTCACGCTTAGCCTTGTAGTCGATATTACGCTCCTCGATAAGCGAATTAGTCTCGTCGATGATAGCCTTCTTGTTCTTAATCTGTGCAGAGTACTCCTTGAGGCGCTTCTCAGCCAACTCAATCTCCAACTCTTGGTACTCTATCTCCTTGGTGATGGCATCAAACTCACGGTTGTTACGCACATTGTTCTGCTGCTCCTTGTAGTTGCCAATCATAATACGAGCCTGATCAACCTCACGCTTACGCTGGCGTGTGAGAGAGTTAAGCTCCTCAATCTCGGCATTGATATTCTCAATACGAGTAGTGAGACCTGCAAGTTCATCCTCGAGATCCTGAACCTCAAGAGGCAACTCACCCTTTACCTTGTTAATCTCATCGATAGCCGAATCAACCTTCTGCAACTCGTAGAGGGCCATAATCTTCTCCTGCATCGAGTAATCAACATCGTTTGTCTTCTTCTGTGCCATATATTTTTTCTATTAGTTATAATCCTTGTTAGAATAAATAGTGTACTGGGTTGCAAGAGCATTGACTCTTGCGAACTGCAAAGTTACACATTTTTTTTGATAAAACATCAAATAAAATGCGAATTGCACAAAATTCACTCTCAAAATGTCCAATATCTGCCAAAATCATACGTTTTTCGCCCATCATAAAGTCGTTATAACGTAGATCGGCCGTGATATAGAGGTCTGCTCCAGCCGAGAGTGCCTCACCAATTAGCGAACGACCAGCGCCCGTACATATAGCAACTCGGCGCACCATCATATCCTCCGACGGTATTTCACTATGGCGAATAGCACCAACCTCGAAGATGCTCTTAACCCTACTCAACAGAGCCTTTGCATTCTCCGCACGTGGCAACACACCGACAACGCCAAAGCCAACACTGCTATCACCCTTGCGAGGTTCAAGCACCGACATACCTTCAAGGCCAATCATAGTACCCACCTGCCAACTCATTCCGTTGGGTGCGCTATCGAGATTGGTATGGCAAGCATACAAGGCAATGCCGTGGCGAATAGCACGCTCGACACAACGCTCGACGTATGTCGCAGAGTTTAGACGCTTGATCGGGGCAAAGATAATTGGGTGGTGAGTAATGATAATATCACACCCCTCACGAATAGCCTCATCGATAACCTCCTCGGTAACATCCACTGCCAACAGAGCCGAGTGTACCTCATCGTCCAAGCGACCGACAACAAGGCCCGAATTGTCGTAATCCTCCTGCAACGAGAGTGGTGCGAACTCCTCTATAGCATTTGCTATTTCCCTAATTGTCATACGTTTAAGATGTTAAAATAGAGACTGCTCGTAGAATGGGAACAACTCCTTGCTCTCCTCACCCTTCTTGCTCTTTGCTCGACGACGGGTAACGCTCTGTGAATCCTCCTGAGCGCCCTCATTCTTGCGTGGACGACCACGACGACGAGGCTTAGTCTCCTCCGCAGGAGTCTCCTCCACACTCTCTTCAACCACAGACTCTGGATCAGTGACAGCCGACACCACCTGGCTCTTGGTCTCGCTCTCTACATCGGCAATAAGCTCCGAAACCGCCTCGATAGGCGCTTCGTACTCCACGGGGCTATTATCACCCAACGACTCGCGCACCTCGACGAGCATAGCGCGAATATGTTGCAGACGCTCCAAAACCGAAACGTCGTGCTTGATACTCTTACCTCGACGCTTCATAGCCATATTTGCACCCTCAAGCGTCATACCCTTCTCCTTGACGAGGTGGTAGATGAGTTTCAAATTCTCGACATCCGAAGGGGTAAACATTCTATTACCCTTCTTGTTCTTATGAGGTCGTATGCAGTCGAACTTCGACTCCCAATAGCGAATGAGCGATGCGTTTACATCGAACATATCGGTAACCTCGCCCATAGAATAAAGCAACTTTGCCATATATCTTATTTTTTATAATTTCTGAATTCTTAAATCCTTGGGGTACATATTGTTGCAACGAGCGCCAATGCGTTTCACAAAGCCTATTGCCACACCCTTATATGTAACCACGTTTATTCCCTCGTCGAATTGCGAGGCGTTGATATCCGCCCTACGCAAGTAGTTCTGAGCATCCTCCAACGAAAGTTCCACAGCAGGCACAACATCAGAATCTCTGCCGACGAAGAGTGCTAAGGGGTGTTCGGGTTTCAAACGTCCCTTGAAGATTTGGCCCATAGCAACTCCCGAATAGACCACCGAGAGTGATTCACCAAGGCGTACAACATCCTCAACTACAGCACTATCGTAGCCATAAATAGTATCGCCCACGACTCTAAACGCCATACGCTTGGGGTCATCAACCCAACGAGAGACCTCACCGAGGTCTGCCTTCTGCAACGGAGCAAAGACCTTGCGACGAGGCTTAGGCATACTACGCTTAATAGCACCTTCGCGCTTGCGAGCCACAGCCACAAAGAAGCCCTCGCCCTTGACCCTGTGAGGGTAGAAGTGGAAGCACTGGAACGCGCCAATATCGCTACGCACGACGCCCCACTCTTCATCTAAAGCGACCCTATCCACAGCAACTATATCGTCGCCATACTCCTCCATTAGCCAGCGCACAACGCCCTCATCCTCCGAAGGGTTAAAGGTACAAGTGCTATAGAGCAACTTACCCCCTGGGCGCAACGCCAGCCACGCATTTTGAAGTATCTCCTTCTGACGCACAACACACTGCTCCACAGCCTGTGGGGACCACTCGCTACGCGCCTCGTCCATCTTGCGAAACATACCCTCGCCCGAACAAGGGGCATCCACAGCAACGACATCAAACCACTCTTCGAAGGCCGAGATATGGGATGGCTCATTGCACGTAACCACCACATTACCCATACCCCAACGCTGTACATTATCCGCCAAGGCGAGCGTACGGCTACGGTTGATATCGTTCGCCACGACAAGGCCACTACGGCCTACCAACGAGGAGTAGATAGTGGTCTTGCCACCTGGGGCAGCACACATATCCAATACACGACACCCCTCCAACTCATCATCCTTGAGTAGGTAGCCAACAAATTGCGAAGAGGCCTCCTGAACATAGTATGCGCCACCGTGAAGAAGTGGGTCGAGTGTAAATTGTGGGCGCTCATCGAGGTAGACTCCATTCGGAGACCATCCCACACCATCGCCACAGAAGTTCGCCCCCTCCTTAGCGGGATTGAGCCTTATGGTAGTAGATGGCTCGGTATCAAGACCCGCAAAGAGCGCCTCAGCCTCCTGGCCCATAGCCTCACGCATAATACGTACAAATGCCTCTGGAAGTGGTGTTGCCATTACACTATATATAATTAATAGGTTAAGCCTAACTATTTCTCTACCTCAGTAAGTTGGCGCTTTCCATTGCACATCTCCTCGACCGAGGCACAGATGCGGTCGATAATCGAGGCATCGGCAACGAAATCATCAACATCCTTATCTACGACCAAAACACGACCCTCATATATATTATCAATCCAGTGGTTGTACTTTTGGTTTAGACGGCTGAGATACTCCTCGTCGATATTCTGCTCATACTCCCTGCCTCGCATCTTGATCTGTGAGATAAGAGTAGGGACACTCGCCTTGAGATAGATCAACACATCGGGGCGAGGCAATAGCGACTTCTCGATATTAAACATCTTCATATAGGTCTCGTAGTCGCGACTCGTCATAAGCCCCATAGTGTGGAGGTTGTCGGCAAAGATGTGGGCATCCTCATAAATCGTTCTATCCTGAATGACATTGTCCGAGCCATCGGCAAGCATCGTCAATGTCTGCTGGATGCGACTACCAAGAAACCACAACTGAAGATGGAACGACCAGCGACCCATATCTTCGTAGAAGTCGTTGATATAGGGGTTGGAGACATCCTCGTAATAGGCTTTTGCGCCATAACGCTTGGTTAGAATCTCGGTAAGCGTAGTCTTTCCGCTACCAATATTTCCTGCAATTGCTATGTACATATAGTTTAGAGTTAGTGTTTTATATCGTTTATTTCAATTTCGAGTTTAGTTGAAGAACTCCGCCACTCGCATCACCACATCTGGCATTGCGAATACCACAACGCGGTCGTAGGCGTTAATCTGTGTGTCGTCCACAGCAATAAAGACTCTATCGCCACGAACTACACCACCGATAATCGAATCATCGGGCAGACCAAGGTCTCGGATAGGCTCCTTGGTCGCTGGGGAGTTTGGCTTAACGATAAACTCCATAACCTCTGCCTGGCTTCCTGTGAGACACTTAATCGTCTGCACCTCGGTTGTCATCGTAAAGCGGAAAATATTTGAGGCCGTGACGAGTTTCTTGTTGATAATCGTATCGACACCGATGCTCTCTGCCAACGAGATATAGTTGATGTTCTCAACCTCCGCTATAACCTTCTTCACACCCATACGCTTGGCCAACATAGCGGCAAGGATATTGGTCTCGCTACGACCCGTAACCGCTACAAAGGCATCCATATTCGACAAGTCCTCCTCCATCATAGCCTCCGTATCTCGGCCATCCTCGTTGATGATAAGCGTCTTGTCGAGCATCTCCGCCAAACGATAGGCCTTGTCGGCATCGTAATCCACAAGTTTCACATTCACCTCATTCTGCAACTCATTGGCGATACGCACACCGATACGAGAGCCACCGAGAATCATCATATTGCGAATCTCAACCTCCTTACGGCCAGAGAGTTCCACAACCTTATGTGTAGCATTGTGGCGGGTAATGGCGTAGACCATATCCTCCTCCTCGAAACGCTCGTCACCGCTCGGAATGATCGTCTTTGAGCCACGCACGATGGCCACTACGCGATACTCCAAATCGTCGTCGCTATACTCCACGTGCTGGACATTGCGACCAAGAAGTGGCGAGGTTAGTTCCAGACGGAAGGCGACCATAGAGAGTTTGCCCGCAGCGAAATCGACATACTCCGTCGAAGAGGTGTGGCCCAAGAGGTTGATAACCTCACGCGCTGCAATCTGCTCAGGATAGAAGATATAGTCGATACCCATATCGATAAATATCTCCTTACTATTTGGCTCAAGGTACTCGTTGCTATCGACACGAGCAATCGCCTTCTTGGCACCAAGATTCTTAGCCATCACCGCCGAAAGGATATTGTCGTTCTCCACTGAGCGTACTGCGATAAAGAGGTCACACTTACGGACTCCAGCCTTGCGCAATACCGAGAATTGGGTGGTATCACCCTCAACCGTTACCACATCTACAAGGTTTCCTACCTCTACCAATGCTTTAGAATCGACATCCACAACGGTAAGGTCGTGACCATTACCACTGAGCATCTTGGCAAGGTGTGTACCCATATCTCCTGCACCAGCAATGACTATCTTCATAAACTAAATAAGTGAATATAAAACAATTATATAGGGTCATTCATCTAATGACGAACTATAACATTTGCAAATTACTCTGCAAATATATAAATTTGCACCGATTTAAGCAATAAAAACAGGGTTTTTAGCATTAACTAAACAAAAAACTTATGTCTACACTTCTCGTTACAATCGTTGCCGCCATCGGCGTTGTGGGATTTTTCGCTCTCGCAATGTCGCTGACATATATCTTCAAGGGCCACCATATCCAGTCTGAAATATCGACTAACCCTACGATGCAGAAGATGGGTATCAAGTGTGCCGTTCAGGAGACTCGCGAGGATATGGGTCTCAACGACTGCGACTCAGATAGCCTCTGTTCGGGCAACTGCGCAGGTTGCGATATCGACCACTCAGAGGCACAAAAATAGGAGGTTAATCTATGGAGACAAATCAGACGAATGTATGGCTCTGCCGTAACTGCAACACCCTCATAAGCAACGATATAACAATATGTCCTAAGTGCGCTACAGAGCGTGGTGACGAGGAGATTCACAACGAGCCTATCCCCGAGGAGATTAGCGAGGTTGTGGAGCGCAAAGAGTATGGCAACCCCAAGCCTCAAAAGTCGAAGTATATCTTTAGAGAGGCGGTATTGGTGAACATCGCAGACATCACCCTTATCATCGGTATTTTCTGCACATTTGGCTCACTCGTTGCCCCCTACATCGTCGAGTTAAACCTCACCGCCCCTATGATGTGGGCAATCGTGGTGGCTGTAATAATCTTTGCCACATCGCTACTCTCGTGGGCACTGCTTCGCACCCTTGCTGAGATATCGCGTATGCTAAGAGCGAGGAACGACTTGTAGTCGCAATCCCTCCACAGCGTCGGCTCCATCACCCACCTCGGCAGTCATTATCGTACGGTTTCGGGACAGGGCGTTCGGTTGTTCGTTCGTTCGTTTTCCTGTTGTTCCGAACGAACGAACACTATAATTATTAAAAAATTTATCTCAGTATGAATAGTGAATATAGATATCAGTTGGAGAGATACCGAGGTCGTGGTACTCGATACAACTACCCTCAGTGTGGTAGGAAATATATGTCAATGAGAGAGTAGATACTATCTGTTACCATACTCTCTCTACATATATCTTACTGATATAGATATCAATAGTATTATTGAGTGTGGGTATCACTATACCCCACATCAATACTTTGAGAATAACCCTTGGTTGAGAGATAACAAGTGTTCGTTCGTTCGGAACAACAGGAAAACGAACGAACGCTCTACTGCTCTGCCTTCCTAATTAAATCAAATACTGCCGACCTGCTCTTATAGCCTAACTCGTCGGCAATCTGCTGAAGGGTCTTGCCACTATTCGAGCCACTCAGCATCATCAACGAGGCCTGCGTCTAAGGCCATAGCGAGTATCGCTTCACGACTCTGGCGCGGAGTTACATTTTGTCGGACCACAGCAAAATAGGAGTGGCGAATCTCCGCCTTAAGAAAACTATCAGGCAACTCTCCTACGATGCTCACATCGTTCCAATGACGCTTATTGAGATGGTAGGCCGAGGTAATCTCTTGGTATCTATCACGCAAGAGTAGGGCCCTATCGGGGTGGCACTTTACCGCAAAGTGGTCGGGATGACTCATAGTTATCATCGCAAACATACGCCCCGACACCTTATACACAAGCGTATCATCATCAAAGGGTAGAGTCTCCTGCACTTCGGGCAACGATAGGCAGTATTCACGAAATGTTGCTATATCCATTGTTCTAAGGTTATATCTCCCACAAAGATAGCACTTATTCCTAAAAAAACGATACTACCCCACCTGTGTACATATAATATTAAGGGTGCGCCCAATTGTTATGGACACACCCACCCATCCCGAAAGAGAGGCATCGAGTATAATCTCGCTTAAGAGCCTCTACTCAATGGCAATCATCTTCATCTCAGGCTGTTTCACGTCGCTATCGCGCTTTGGAAGTTTGATGCACAAAACGCCGTGCTTCATCTTAGCCGTAATCTTGTCTCTATCAATATTTTCGGGAAGATTGAAGATTTGGCGGAATGAGGTGTAGGTGAACTCTCTGCGCAGATAGTGATGCTTCTCATCATTGTCGCAGTCGCATCCCTTTTCGCCACAACAATCCTTACCACCATCGCCCCTCTCCGACTCCTTCTCCAAGCAGACGATAAGTTGATTGTCCCCATTAAGTTCAATCTTCATATCATCCTTGGTCATACCCGGAGCCGCTATCTCGATTTTGAACTTTTTGTCCGTCTCGATCACGTTGATCTGAGGCGAAGAGTTTCGCTTAGGAAGATAGTCGGGCCACTGCTCATAGAAGAGGTCACCAAACATACCAGGAAGACGATTCAATTTCTTTACAGGCATCATAGAATAGTTAATTTTTATGGTTAAACACACCACTCTTTTGCAAAATGTGAGCCAATAATTGGTTAAATCAAGGGTTTAAGTTGCTCTTTTTCAAAAAAAATTTGGTGGGAAGAAAAAAACGATATATATTTGCGCGCTGAAAACCCCAATGGGTTATGCGTATTTATTTATTAACCAATAAAATTTTATAGCAAATGGCTGTTAAAATTCGTTTGGCACGTCACGGTAAGAAGGGTTACGCTTTCTACCACATCGTTGCCGCAGATAGCAGAGCGCCACGTGATGGTAAGTTCATCGAGAAGTTGGGTACTTACAACCCTAACACGAATCCTGCTACAATCGATTTGAAGTTCGACCGAGCTTTGAATTGGTTACTTAAGGGCGCACAACCTACTGACACTTGTCGAGCAATTCTCTCGTACAAGGGTGTAATGTATATGAAGCACCTTTTGGGTGGCGTTGCTAAGGGCGCATTCACTGAGGCTGAGGCTGAGGCTCGCTTCAACAAGTGGATGGAGGAGAAGCAGTCTAAGATTGACGCTAAGGCTAACAAGCTCTCTTCTGACGCTAACGCTGCTAAGAAGGCTCAGCTCGCTGCTGAGACTAAGATTAAGGAGGAGCGCGCTGCTGCCATCGCTGAGAAGAAGGCTGCAGAGGCTGCTGCTGCCGCTGAGGCTGCTGCTGAGGCAACCGCTGAGGAGGCTACCGAGGAGGCTACTGAGGCTTAATCAAGGTGCTATGATCGCCGTGGGACGCATAGGCCGAATCTTCGGCAATGACGGTGGTGTAATGGTAACTCTTTATACCAATTTCCCTGACGATTTCCAAAACAAGGAACCGCTGTTTGTCATCATCGACAAACTCGCGGTTCCTATTTTTTCATCATCCTTCGAGCGTCGTGGTCAGTCGGGCGCTATAATTCTCTTCGACGACATCGACACCCCACGTCGTGCCGAGGAGTTCCTCGTAGGTCGCGAGATATTCATCGAGAGCGAGGAGGAGGCAGATGATGAGTTCTATATGGAGGATTTGATTGGCTTTACCGCCATCATCGGCAAGCGTCGTGGCACGGTGAGCGACTACTACGACAGCGAGGCCAACCCTCTCTTCGGCATCACCCTCGAGGAGAAGGAGCATCTAATCCCTGCACAAGAGGAGTTTATAGCAAGTATTGACTTCGATGGCCGAAAGATAAAATTCGTTCTGCCAGATGGTCTGCTCGACCTATAGATATTTGTTATAGAGGAGGCGTGCCTCCTTTTTTTTATTTTATAACTACAGCGCAAGTGGTCGGTAGTGAAGTTTTAGCGAGGCTATCAATTCACAAATTTGCACATTTGTATTTATTTACATACTTTTGCTACATAATATTATATATAGTATGAGCGAACTTATTTCAAACTACAAAAGAGAGGATATATACAACCAAGAGAAGATTGACGAGTTGATGGTCCACTACCGCGAGATTCTTCGTCTTTTGGGCGAAGACCCCTACCGTGAGGGATTACTCAAGACCCCAGAGCGTGTGGCTAAGGCTATGTCGTTCATCACCAAGGGATATGCTCAGGACCCTATCGCCATCCTTCGCTCGGCAATGTTCAAGGAGGAGTATCAGCAGATGGTACTTGT
Organism: Alistipes sp.; assembly: GCA_017555905.1. Lineage (GTDB taxonomy): Bacteria > Bacteroidota > Bacteroidia > Bacteroidales > Rikenellaceae > Alistipes. Next base: position 31,717 of record JAFZFP010000018.1, read on the forward strand.
GAAGGATATCGAGCTCTTCTCGGTATGCGAGCACCATATGTTGCCATTCATCGGCAAGGCCCACGTGGCATACATTCCTAATGGCCACATCACTGGCCTATCGAAGATTGCGCGTGTAGTAGAGTGCTTTGCTCGCCGTCTCCAGGTTCAGGAGCGTCTTACCGTGCAGATTCGCGACTGCATCCAGCAGGCCCTCAACCCCATAGGTGTTGCAGTTGTTATCGAGGCAAGCCATACCTGTATGCAGATGCGTGGTGTGGAGAAACAGCGCTCTATAACTACCACCTCGGCCTTCACCGGCATCTTCCTCTCGGACCCTCGTACTCGTGACGAGTTTATGCAGTTGATTCGATAAGGAGGAGCGAAAATGCGAGTAGTAGTTGGTCTTTCGGGAGGAGTTGATTCATCTGTGGCTGCGCTCTTGCTCAAGGAGCAGGGTCACGAGGTGATAGGACTCTTTATGCGCAATTGGCACGACACCACGGGAACTCTCGAGGGTGACTGCCCCTGGTACGACGACCAACTTTTTGCGGAACTCGTAGCCAAACGCCTCGACATAGAGTTCCACTACGTAGATCTCTCGGAGCAGTATCGTACACGAGTGGTGGACTATATGTTTTCGGAGTACGAAAAGGGTCGCACACCAAACCCCGACGTTCTCTGCAACAGAGAGATAAAATTCGACGTTTTCCTCAAAGAGGCTCTAAAACTCGGAGCCGAGCGTGTCGCTACAGGCCACTACTGCAGACGCGAGGAATGGATTGATAGTCAGGGCCAAACACATTATCGTCTATTGGCTGGAAGTGATCCAAACAAGGATCAAAGTTACTTCCTCTGCCAACTCACCCAGGAGCAACTCTCCTATGCTATGTTCCCCATCGGCGACCTTCTAAAGCCCGAGGTTAGACGCATAGCCGAAGAGAATAAATTGGCTACCGCAAAACGCAAAGATTCGCAAGGTATCTGCTTCGTGGGAAAGGTCGATCTTCCTGTTTTCCTACAGCAAAAACTCGCGGCCAAGGAGGGTAATGTTCACGAGATTCTACCCCACTCACCACGCTTCCAGCGCACGGCCGAGGCAAACGACCACAAGACACTTTCAGAACCATACCGCCTAACTATACGTGATGGCAAGAAGATCGGCACCCATCAGGGCGCACACTTCTACACCATAGGCCAGCGTAAGGGTTTAGGCATCGGTGGACGCAAGGAGTCACTCTTTGTGATTGGCACTGATATTGAGCATAATGCCGTCTTTGTGGGCGAGGGCGACAACCACCCAGGACTCTACCGCAAGGCACTGCGTATCGCACCTTGTGAGGTACATTGGGTCGATGGAGTAGATGCTATGAAAATTGGCGAGCGCAGAGCCTACGATGTACGCATACGCTATCGCCAACCACTGCAACGAGCAGAACTCATAATGGAAGAGGATGGTCTATATATACTCTTCGACGAAGCCCAGCGTGGCATCACCGCGGGTCAGTTTGCTGCGTGGTATGATGGCGAGCGACTCCTTGGCAGTGGCGTGATTGAGCGATAACATATTCCGAAAAACGATATTACCATTTAACAGAAAAGGCCGTACAATACAGTCTTTTCTGTTATTTATTTCAGGCATTTGTATTGCATTTTCAAAAAAATTTACTTACTTTTGTAAGCTATTCGCAGTAAATCCCCTTATTGCGGACTGGTCTTATATGAAATTTTAACTTTTAACTAATTATAAACTAAACGATTATGGCTGATGTAAAACGTGTCTACACCTTCGGTAACAAAGAGGCTGAGGGTAATGGCAAGATGCGCGAGTTGCTTGGTGGTAAGGGTGCTAACCTCGCTGAGATGAACTTGATCGGTATTCCTGTACCTCCAGGATTCACTATCACAACTGATGTATGTTCTGAGTACTACGCTCAGGGAAAAGAGAAGGTTATCGAGATGTTGCGCCCAGAGGTTGAGGCTGCTATTAAGAACATCGAGAACCTCACAGGTCGTAAGTTCAACGACACTACCCTCCCACTTTTGGTTTCTGTACGCTCTGGTGCACGTGCATCAATGCCAGGTATGATGGATACCATCCTTAACCTCGGTATGAACGACGAGGCTGTAGAGGCTATGGCTAAGCTTTCAGGCAACCCACGTTTCGCTTGGGACTCATACCGTCGTTTCGTACAGATGTATGGTGACGTAGTTCTCGATATGAAGCCTGCTTCAAAGGAGGATCACGATCCATTCGAGGTAATCATCGACGCTCAGAAGGAGAAGCGCGGTGTTAAGAACGATACAGACCTCACAACTGAGGATTTGAAGGAGTTGGTAGTAGAGTTCAAGAAGGCTATCAAGGCTCAGACAGGCAAGGAGTTCCCAACAAGCGCTTGGGATCAGCTCTGGGGTGCTATCTGCGCAGTGTTCGGCTCTTGGATGAACGAGCGTGCTATCCTCTACCGTAAACTCAACAACATCCCTGAGGCTTGGGGTACTGCAGTATCTGTTCAGGCGATGGTATTCGGTAATATGGGTGAGAACTCTGCAACTGGTGTAGCATTCTCTCGTGATGCTGCAACTGGTGAGAATATCTTCAATGGTGAGTATCTTATCAATGCTCAGGGTGAGGACGTAGTAGCAGGTATCCGTACTCCAAAGCAGATTACTATCGAGGGTTCTAAGCGTTGGGCTGCTGCTCAGAATATCTCTGAGGAGGAGCGTAAGAGCAAGTACCCATCTTTGGAGGAGGTTATGCCTGAGGTATATGCTGAGTTGGACGGCATCCAGCGCCACTTGGAGCAGTACTTTACAGATATGCAGGATATCGAGTTCACTATCCAGGACGGTAAGTTGTGGATGTTGCAGTGCCGTAACGGTAAGCGTACAGGTGCTGCGATGGTGAAGATCGCTATGGATATGCTTCGCGAGGGTCTTATCGACGAGAAGACTGCAGTTTTGCGTTGCGAGCCTGAGAAGCTCGACGAGCTCTTGCACCCAGTATTCGACAAGAAGGCTATCAAGAACGCTAAGGTTATCGTTAAGGGTCTTCCAGCATCTCCAGGTGCTGCTACAGGTCCTGTAGTATTCTTCGCTGACGACGCTGAGAAGGTTCTCAACGAGACTGGCCAGAAGGCTATCCTCGTTCGTATCGAGACATCTCCAGAGGACTTGAAGGGTATGTTGGATGCAGCTGGTATCCTCACCGCTCGTGGTGGTATGACATCTCACGCTGCCGTTGTTGCACGTGGTATGGGTAAGTGCTGTGTATCGGGTGCTGGTGAGTTGGAGATCGACTACAAGGCTCGCACTATCAAGGTTAATGGCTTCGAGATTAAGGAGGGTGACTGGATCTCATTGAACGGTTCTACTGGTGAGGTTTACTTGGGTCAGGTTGCTACTCAGGCTGCTAACCTCGATGGCGACTTCGGTCAGCTTATGGAGCTCGCAGGCAAGTACTCAAAGATGAATGTTCGTGCTAACGCTGATACTCCACGTGATGCTGAGCAGGCATTTGCTTTCGGTGCTCAGGGTATCGGTCTTTGCCGTACAGAGCATATGTTCTTCGAGGGTGACCGTATCAAGGCTATCCGCGAGATGATTCTCTCTGACGACGAGGCTGGTCGCCGTGTGGCTCTTGCTAAGTTGTTGCCTATGCAGCGTGGCGACTTCGAGGGTCTCTTCAAGGTTATGAATGGCTACCCAGTTATCGTTCGTTTGCTCGATCCACCATTGCACGAGTTCGCTCCTAACACTGAGAAGGATCAGCGCGATATGGCTGAGGCTATGGGCATTCCATTCGAGAAGGTTGTTGCTAAGGTTGAGGCTTTGCACGAGGTGAACCCAATGCTTGGTCACCGTGGTTGCCGTCTCGGTAACACATACCCAGAGATTACTGAGATGCAGGCTCGCGCTATCATCGAGGCTGCTATGAACGTAAAGGCTTCAGGTACCCCTGTTAAGGTAGAGATTATGGTTCCATTGGTAGGTAACCACAAGGAGCTTCGCTACCAGAAGAACATCATCGACAAGACTGCTGAGGCAGTATTCGCTGAGCGCAACGACCGCATCGACTACTTGGTAGGTACTATGATTGAGGTTCCACGTGCCGCAGTTACTGCTAACCAGATTGCTGAGGTTGCTGAGTTCTTCTCATTCGGTACTAACGACCTTACTCAGATGACTCTCGGTTTCTCTCGTGACGATATCGCTAAGTTCTTGCCTGTTTACCTCGAGAAGAACATTCTTAAGAATGACCCATTCAAGGTATTGGATCGCAATGGCGTAGGTCAGCTCGTTCGTGAGGCTGTATTCAAGGGTCGCACAACACGTCCAGACTTGAAGTGCGGTATCTGTGGTGAGCACGGTGGTGAGCCTTCATCAGTTGAGTTCTGCCACTACGCTGGTTTGAACTACGTAAGCTGCTCTCCATTCCGTGTGCCTATCGCACGCCTCGCAGCAGCTCACGCAGCTCTCAACGAGTAATCGAGATATTTCTAAATATCCAATGGGGGTGTCCACAGATGTTGGACACCCTCACTTTTTACTATATAGACCAACCGTACCATTTGTCCGATTTGGCACATTGGTCGAATAGAGATAAAATTGAGCTTTCTAAAAAAATAATTGTAAATCTTTTGGTCGTTTCAAAAAAAAGCATTAATTTAGTAGTGCGAAACAAAATTACATTAATCTTAATACCTTAAAATTATGATTATCACATTTAACGAATTGCGCCGCATCAAGGACAAGTTGCCCAGTGGTAGCTCGCAGCGCATAGCAGACGAATTGGGTATCGACGTTGATACTGTACGTAACTACTTCGGTGGAAAGCATTTTGATGCTAAGGATGGTATCGGTATTCACATTGAGCAGGGCCCTGATGGTGGCGTAGTAACTCTTGACGATACAACTATTTTCGACGCTGCAATGCGCATTCTTAACGAGCAAAAATAAGGGTCGATATTTCGATTATAGACTTTGTTACGGAGACTGCTAACTTAATGGTTATGCGGTCTCCTTCTATTATATATATAGGTGGACAAGGAGCGTAGAAAATATTTTTGGCAAAAGTGAATTGTCATTTATGAATTGTTTTGTATCTTTGCACGTTATATATATAATAAGCACGTGGAGTTAATAGCCAACATACTCACTGAATATCTCAAGCACAACAAGCGTATTGTGGTGCCTAACCTCGGTGTGTTTATCGTCAAACCAACCGCAAACATCATCCGCTTCTCGGAACTTATGCGTAACGACGATGGCATACTTCGCTCACTCCTTATCGCCTATGGTATGAGCGAGATTGAGGCGAGTGGCAAAATCGACCGCTTTGTCTTCGAGATACGCCACGCTATCAAGCAGGGCAAGGAGTATAGTATTGAAGGACTTGGCATATTCTCTTCGGGCGAGAACAACACCATTGTTTTCAAACATACCAACGAACCCTCGGTCTATGGCGGAAACATAAAGCCACCTATCGAGACCTTGGAGGTGGAGAAGCAGAGACTCTACCACGCCGAGCGACGCACACGCCCACAGCATAACACGGCACCCTCGCCTACCCCACCCCCTAAGGTTGAGCAGAGCAAGGATCTAAAACACGTGAAGCGCGACAAGAAAGATGGCAAAAAGAGGCGCAACAAACGTAATGAGATAATCGACGACAACACCATTTCGTTGGGCAGACCTGATGCCTATTTGCGTGGCTTGAACTACGATAAGAGCAAGAAGAAGCAACGCGATGATCGCTCGGACTCACGTCGCAGACGAGGACTTCATCCAATAATCATAGTGCTATTGATAGCACTAATGACCATTGGCGCACTATGGCTTGCTTGGCGCATCTTCGGTGGCGAGCCTATCAAGTTCGACATCGACAGTCTACGTCCAACTAAGGTAGAGGCTGTCAAGCAAGAGAGTTATGAGGCAGTTGTGGATAGCACTCTTAGGGTGAGTGAGCCTCGCGAGGTATGGGTTATCGACGGCTCTACGAGCAAGGATAGAGCAATAGAGGGTGTTGTTAGCGAGAGGGATACAACCTCCACAACCAAAGGTGGTTATAACATTGTAACAGAGTAGCAAGATGACAGCGAACGAACTTCTAACGGTAAAACAGCGTTTCGGTATTATTGGTAATACCGAGGCCCTCAATACGGCCATAGAGGTAGCAATGCGTGTAGCGACTACCGACCTATCGGTATTGGTAACTGGAGAGAGTGGTGTGGGTAAGGAGTTCTTCCCACAGATTATCCACTCCTATTCGGCTCGTAAACATAAGAAATATATCCCCGTAAACTGCGGTGCGATTCCCGAAGGCACCATCGACTCGGAACTCTTCGGCCACGAGAAGGGCTCATTTACAGGCGCTATAGATAGTCGCAAAGGATACTTCGAGGAGGCTGACGGAGGCACCATATTCCTCGACGAGGTGGGTGAACTTCCAATATCTACCCAGGTACGTCTGTTACGTGTTTTGCAGACAGGAGAGTTTATGCGCGTAGGTTCAACCAAGGTGCAGAAGACTAATGTCCGAGTGGTTGCAGCGACTAACAACGACCTACTCAAGGCCATCAGTGAGGGTCGCTTCCGCGAGGATCTCTACTATCGTCTAAACACTATACCTATCAACGTGCCACCACTTCGTGAGCGCAAGGGCGACATACACCTACTCTTCCGCAAGTTCTGTAGCGATGTTGCTGTGCAGTACAATATGCCAGCCATCGTCCTCGACGAGTCGGCACGCATACTTTTGGAGAACTACCACTGGCGAGGTAACATCCGCCAACTCAAGAACGTAGCAGAGCAAATATCGGCCGTGGAACAGAGTCGCAACATCACTGCCGACATCCTTCGTCGCTACCTTCCACAAGAGGACTTCTCGGTACGCACAATACAGGGTGCTAATAGCCGTTATGAGGATATGGCCACTGAGCGAGAGTTGCTATACAAGATATTGTTCGATATGCGCAACGATATCAACGAACTCAAGCGTATGATGTCCGAGGCTCTGCATGGCACTACCCCACAGCCTCAGCCCCCAACACCTCAGCACGAGGTGGCAGGACTCCTGCCCGCCATCCCTGAGAGTACAAACCCCAACTACGACTACGACGATATAGTGGAGGTTATGGATGACGACACCCCAGCACGCGAGGTGACAAAAGACGATGTTCAGCGCGAACTAATTATACAGGCCCTCAAGCGACATAACTACCGTCGCAAGGAGGCAGCCAAGGAGTTATTTATCTCGGAGCGCACACTCTACCGCAGAATGAAGGCCTTGGGTATTGACGACAACACAAAATAGTAGATATGAAAGGGTTACGACACAAAATAGTTGCCTTAGTGGCTATGATTACAATCGCCTTGCTCAGCACAAGTTGCGGTTATAAGGTTACCTACAACCTCTCGGGAGGTTCCATTCCACCAGAGGCTACAACATTCTCGGTAGCGTACTTTCCAAACAACGCACCTATGGTTGCACCTACGCTAAGTAACGTGCTAACGGAGCAGTTGCGCGAGAAGTTCTCTCGCCAGACACGTCTCCAGCAGGTCGAGGAGGGTGGCGACTTCGCATTCGAGGGCGAGATTACCAACTACACCTCTACAACATCGTCTGTGTCGAGTGGTGACTACGCACTTCAGAACCGCCTCACCATCACCGTCAAGGTGAACTTCCAGAATGCCGTAGACCAGACTACGTCGTTCAACAACAAGACCTTCTCAGCCTATTCCGACTACGACGCTTCGCAGTTGCTCGTAGATATTCAGGATCAGCTTATCGAGGAGATCGTTAGTGACTTGGTCAATGATATCTATATGGCCGCAGCGGGTAACTGGTAGTATGGCACAGCAGATAAGTTTCTTGGATAGATACACCATCGAAGATCTCGAAAGGGTCATCGAGCGATACCCCTGGTGGAGTGGCGCAAGGGTGGCACTCCTGCGCATCAAGGGTAGCGAACACTACAACAACAAGGAGTCCCAACTCCTGGCTACGTTACACCCTATGGCCAGCATCAAGACCCAAAGCATCGACATCGCTCGACTAACCCACGTCTCTACCGACGACCTCATCGACCGCTTCCTTAAGCGCGACGACTACCGCATCGTGGCGGAAGAGGGAAGTGCCGAAGACCTCTCAGAGGTAGAAATCGAGGAGGAAGAGGATATGGTGAGCGAAGAATTGGCAGAAATTTACCTTAAACAGGGATTATATAGCGAAGCGATTGACACTTATCGCAAATTAAGTTTGGTTAATTCAGAAAAAAGTATTTACTTTGCAGGACTTATTGCGGAAATAGAGAGTAAGATAACAAAATAACAAAACAGAATAATTAAATTCTAAACCTTATGTATACATTTAGTATTGTTATGATCGTAATTGCAAGTATTCTATTGATACTTGCAGTATTGGTACAGAGCCCTAAGAGCGGTATGGCTGCTAACTTCGGTGCTGCAAACCAGACAATGGGTGTTCGCCAGACTACTAACTTCCTTGAGAAGTTCACTTGGGCAATGATTGCTTGTATCGTTTTCTTCGCACTTCTTTCAGTGGTTTCTATGCCTAAGAAGGCTACTGAGCAGGCAGTAATCGGCACTGAGGAGATCTCTGCAGCTTTGGCTGAGGGTGAGGCAGTTGTTGAGGAGGTTGTTGCAGGCGAGGATGATATCGTTGTAGAGGCTGACGCTGAGGCAGCAGTTGCTACTGAGGAGGTTACCGAGGAGGTTGCTGAGTAATCAAGTACCACACAACTGATTATGAGGGTGTGTTCCAAACGGAACGCACCCTATTTTTTTTGAGGGTAGGCACAGATTTTGCAGTTGTCGAAAGAACTAATTTTCAACTAATAGTTTTTGAAAGATGAAACGCCTAAGTCTCTACCTACTACCTATTATGCTATGCTTCATCACGGGCTGGTTGTCGATGATTATGCAGAGTAATGCTCTTGTCGAGTGGTATCCACAACTCAATAAGCCAAGCATAACTCCCTCGAACTCGGTCTTTCCTATCGCGTGGGGTATAATATATATATGTATGGGACTCTCGCTCGGTAGACTGCTCGATATCGGAGAGCGACGATTCATAGGACTATGGTTTATAATCCTCTTTCTTGTCCTACTCTGGACTCCTATGTTCTTCGTTATGGAGTCGCCTATTTCGGGATTTGCCATTATTCTCATCTTAGACATCGCCACACTGAGTTACATAGTATTCACCTGGTTAGCAAGTCGTTTCGCATCGCTAATAATGGTTCCACTACTAATCTGGTTACTCTTTGCAACATACCTAAATTTCTACATCTGGCTATTCAATTAATAAAAGTATATCGCTATGAAAAAGTATCGTTGCACCGCTTGTGACTATATTTACGACCCTGTGAAGGGTGATCCTGAAAATGGCATCCCTGCAGGTACTCCATTCGAGAAATTACCCGAAGATTGGGCCTGTCCGATATGTGGTTTAGGCAAGGAGGTCTTCGAGATTGAGGAGTAGAACTACCCTTTCAATGAGTGCCAACGGTCGAACTTTGAGCCGTTGGCGCAACTATTTTATTGGAAATAGCACTCTTTAACACAAATATTTACGGGAAGTATTGGAGATTTAAAAAAAAGTAGTATCTTTGCACCGCATTATGCAAAAAACTAATTAATTTTTTTAAACGTATGAACAATTACGACACCGATTTCATTGTCACTCCTGTCCTTACAGACGCACAGGTAAAGGAGGTTGCTGACAAATTCCAGGGCGTAATCACCGAGAACGGCGGTCAGATTGTGAATGTGGAGAACTGGGGCTTGAAGAAGCTTGCTTATCCTATTCAGAAGAAGACTACCGGTTTCTACTTCCTCGTAGAGTTCACCGGTGAGGGCTCAATCATCAACACTCTCGAGACTCAGTATCGTCGTGACGAGCGTGTTATCCGTTTCTTAACTTTCAAGCAGGACAAGTTCGCTGTTGAGTACTCTCAGAAGCGTCGCGCTAAGCTTGCTAACAAATCACAGGAGGAGTAAACTATGGCAGAGAACACACAGCAGGGTGCATCTGAGATCCGCTATCTCAACCCAGTATCAGTTGATGTTAAGAAGAAGAAGTACTGTCGCTTTAAGAAGCTCGGTATTAAGTATGTAGACTATAAGGACGGTGAGTTCTTGAAGAAGTTCCTTAACGAGCAGGGTAAGATCCTTCCACGTCGCCTTACAGGTACTTCACAGAAGTTCCAGAAGAAGGTAGCTCAGGCAGTTAAGCGTGCTCGCCACTTGGCTATTCTTCCGTTCGTAACCGATAATATGAAATAATAAAGAGGAGGAGAGACTATGGAAGTAATTCTTATCAAAGACGTAGAGAACTTGGGCTACGCAAACGACATCGTTAACGTACGTCCTGGCTATGCTAACAACTACTTGATTCCTCAGGGTTTCGCTAAGGCTGCTACCGCTTCTGCAAAGAAGGTATTGGCTGAGAACCTTCGCCAGCGCGCTCACAAGGACGCTAAGATCCTTGCTGACGCTCAGGCATTGGCTGAGACCATCAACAACCTTCACCTCACTCTTACTGCTAAGGCTGAGGAGGAGAAGATCTTCGGTGCTATCACCTCTGCAGACCTTGCTGCTGCTTTGCAGGAGAAGGGTATCGAGGTTGATCGCAAGAACATCACCGTTGATTCTGTAAAGACTCTTGGTGAGTTCGAGGCTGTTGCTAAGCTTCACCGCGAGGTTAAGGCTACTATCAAGTTTGCCGTTGTTGCTGAGTAATCACGACATTTAGGACTTCGGCCCAACATATAGGACATCGTAGGTTTAGGCCTACGATGTCTTTTTACGTATAACTTACCTCGCACTACTATCGGTTCATATAGCCAATATGCACCTATTAACAAACAATAATTTGCAACATTGTTCGTTAATTCAAAAAATATGTGTAACTTTGTACGCTTATGTACATAAGCGAGAAAAAAATTAGTAGCAATGAGGTCTGTTTTTGGATATATAGCAACGGTAGTGATGATTGCCATCACTATAGCGTCGTGTAGCGTGGTAAACAACGCTCTCAAGTCGGGCGACCCCAACTTTGCATACAACCAGGCTTTGGACCTCTACGCACAAGAGAAATGGGATAAGGCATCAACACTCTTCGAGGCGTGTCGCCATATCTACGTGGGAACACAGCGCGAGGACTCGCTTAACTTCTACAACGCTCGTTGCAAGTTCAAGACCCATAGTTGGGACGAGGCCTCTACCCTACTCAACGAGTACCGACGCAAGTTCAGCCGCAGTCCATTCATCGAGGAGGCTGAGGGTATGTATGCGCTTTGCTACTACTATATGTCACCACCGCCCGAGCGTGATCAGACAATAACCACCCAGGCCATCATCGCCATCACGGAGTTTATGTCGCGCTATCCCGACTCGGAATACATCCCTGAGTTCAACGATATGCTCGAGGAACTTACCGAGCGACTTATGGAGAAGAGTTATATCAACGCCTTCACCTACTACAAGATTGGTCGCTACAAGTCGGCTATCGTGGCATTCAAGAACGCTATGAAGCGCTACCCCGACTCTCACCGAACAGAGGAGATGATGTACTACTCGACGGTATCGGCCTATAAGTTGGCTGCAAACTCGGTGGAGTCGAAACAGTTGGATCGATATATTGCGATGCTCGACCACTACTACACATTCCTTGCGGAATACCCAGAGTCGAAATACCTCAAGGAGCTTGAGCGTATGGCAAAGGAGGCTCGAAACTTTATCGACAAGAATCGCAAAACCGAAGAGACTATTTAGAGGATAACAAATAAACACAATATAAGTTATGGAGATTAAGAAGACCGTTCCCAGCAACACTGTAACTCGCAAGTTGGTAGATCTCGACACGCCTACAGGCAACATCTATGAGAGCATCAACATCATCGCTCGTCGCGCTAACCAGATCGCTACAGAGCTTAAGATCGAACTCAACCGCAAGCTCGCAGACTTCTCTGCACCAACAGATAGCGCTGTGGAGGAGACTTTCGAGAACCGCGAGCAGATCGAGATTTCTCGCCACTATGAGCGACTCCCTAAGCCAGCACTTATCGCTACTGAGGAGTTCCTCGATGGTGACATCTACTTCCGCCACGGCTCAGAGAAGTAAACCCCTTGTGGGCATTTGTGTACATAACAGAGTAACGATATGCTTAACGGAAAGCACATAATACTCGGTATAACAGGCAGCATAGCAGCATATAAGGCCGCTATGCTGTGCCGTCTTTTAGTGAAAGAGGGTGCCGAGGTGAGGGTGATTATGACACCTCTTGCAAAGCAGTTTATCACACCACTTACTATGGCGACGCTCTCGAAGCACCCCATTCTCGTAGAATTTTTCAACCCCGAGAATGGCGAGTGGAACTCTCACGTTTCGTTGGGTGAGTGGGCTGATATGTTGCTTATCGCTCCTGCTACGGCAAATACTTTGGCTAAGATGACTACGGGTGTAGCAGATAACCTCTTGCTTACAACCTATCTCTCTGCACGTTCGAAGGTAGCCATTGCCCCTGCAATGGACTTGGATATGTACGCGCATATCACCACCCAGAACAACCTTCGCACGCTTGCCGAGCGCGGTGTTGCTATCATCGAGCCTGAGGCTGGTGAGTTAGCAAGTGGCTTGGTGGGCAAGGGCCGTATGGCTGAGCCTGAGGAGATTGTTAAGCAGGTGAAGGCGATCTTTGCTAAGGAGAGTGTACAGACCCTTGCGGGTAAGCACTATATCGTAACCGCTGGCGCTACTATCGAGCCTATCGACCCTGTGCGCTACATCACCAACCACTCTACTGGTAAGATGGGTTATGCCATTGCCGAGGAGTTGGCACAGCGTGGTGCAAAGGTGACTTTGGTAAGCGGTCGTACCGCACTCCAGACTCCTAAGGGTGTTGAGCGTGTAGATGTCGTTACGGCAGAGGATATGTACAACGCTACCACCGAGGCTTGGAAAGAGGCTGATGGTGCAGTTATGTGTGCCGCCGTTGCGGACTATACCCCTAAGTGCGTTGCCGACCAAAAACTCAAGAAGTCGGACGACGATATGTCTATCGAACTAAAGCGCACGAAGGATATAGCAAAGGAGTTGGGCGCTACAAAGGGTGACCGCATATTGGTAGGTTTTGCTCTTGAGACCAACGACGAAGAGGCTAATGCCGAGGGTAAGTTGAAGCGCAAGAACTTAGACTTCATCGTGCTTAACTCATTGCGAGACAAGGGTGCAGGCTTTGGTGTCGACACCAACAAGATTACCCTTATCGATGCGAATGGTAGTCAGGAGCATCCGCTTATGTCGAAGCGAGAGGTTGCCTCGATTATTGTGGATAAAATTGAGAGTATCAAGAGATAAAAGACTATGCTTAAAAGCCTTACGATAGAGAATTATGCTCTGATTGAGAGCCTTCGTGTGGAGTGGGACGAGCATCTTAACCTCATCACTGGTGAGACGGGTGCCGGAAAGTCCATACTCTTAGGCGCGTTAGGTCTGTTGCTCGGTGCTAAGAACGAGGGCCAAGCAACTAAGGACCTTGAGCGTAACTGTGTCATAGAGGCTACTTTCGATATTAAAGGGCTCGATCTCAAGGAGTTATTCGAGGAGAACGACCTCGACTATGAAGATGAGATTGTAGTTCGACGAATAATTACCCCAGCAGGCAAGAGTCGCTCGTTTGTGGGCGATATGCCCGTGCAACTAAGTGTGTTGAAGGAGTTTGGATCACACCTCGTAGATATCCACTCTCAGCACCAAAATCTAATACTTTCGTCGGAGGAATTCCGCACAACCACCATCGACACCATTGCCGAAATTGTCGATTTACGTGAAGCATATAACCAGAGACTTAACGCGCTACACACGCTCCGCAAGGAGTATCAGCGTATGGTCGAGGAGATGGAGACAGCACGTCGAGACGAGGAGTGGTTGCGATATACTGTAGAGGAGTTTAGGGTGGCTAAACTTAAGAGTAACGAGCAGGCTGAGACCGAGCAGAAATTGGCAATTTTGGAGAGTGCTGACAACATCAACGAAGCGCTTACCACATTGCGCAATATGCTTGACGATGAGGAGATTGGAGCAATCATATCACTCAGTCGTTCAGAACGAGAACTCACCTCATTAGGTGACAAATACCCCGAGGGTGTAGCACTGGCGCAGAGACTAAAATCTGTCGTTGCAGAACTCAAGGATATAAGCGCAACGGCAGCCAACGAGGTGGAGCATATCGACGCTGACCCCGAGACTTTGCAACGCCTAAGCGACAGGCTCAACACCATCTACTCGTTACAGATGAAGCATCGTGCAGAGTCATACGACGACCTTCTAAACAAGGCTAATGAGTTTGAGGAGCGACTCCGCACAATAGATAACAGCGACAGCCACCTCAAGGAGTTTAAGCAGAGGATGGATGAGGTTGAGAGTGAGTGTCGAGCAATGGCCGACGACCTACACAACCGTCGCAAGGAGGTGTGCAAGAGTATCGAAGAGCGAGTGGTTGAGACCCTCAAGATGCTCGGTATGGAGGATGCTCAGTTCATAATTTCCATAGAGCCAACGGGCGAATTAACACCGCTCGGAAGTGACTCTATAAAGTACCTCTTCACAGCAAATCGAACAACAAAACCTATGGAGGTTGAGCGTGTTGCCTCGGGTGGTGAGCTATCGCGTATTATGCTATCACTCAAGGCAATGATTGCCGAGAAGAGGATGCTTCCTACACTTATCTTCGACGAGATTGACACAGGTGTTTCGGGTCGCATTGCCGATGCTATGGGCCAAATTATTTCACACCTCTCGACCACCATGCAGATTATCGACATCACCCATCTACCACAGGTTGCAGCCAAGTCGGGCGCACACTTCGTGGTATACAAGGAGGAGGGTCGCACAAACATTCGCCGTCTATCTAAGACCGAGCGTGTAGACGAGATTGCCAAGATGCTCTCGGGAAGTCAGATTACAGAGGCTGCACGCAAGCAAGCACGTATTCTTCTGGGATAAAGTCCCACACTCTATTTCAAGGTGGAATAAAAAGAGTGAGGAACATAGGTGTATAAAACAAAAAAGCAGGAGCGTTAAGCATCCTGCTTTTTTGTGGTTGAGCTACCGAGATTCGAACTCAGAATAACAGAACCAAAATCTGCTGTGTTACCGTTACACCATAGCTCAATCGTTGCTCGTAAGCGGTGCAAAGATAGTGTAAAGTTTTGAAATAGCAAAATTTTAGTTGGCTATTCTTACATCCGAACTACAGTAAGTCGTACAACTTTTTGGTCAAACTACAACTTACACAAGAATTTCTCGCGATTTACAATAAAGCGAATGTGTTCGCCCTCACCAATGAGAGTATCACCGTCGTATGCCGAAATAGCAAAGGTTAGTTTGCGACCCTCAATAGCCTTAAGTTCAGCAATCGCACTAATCGAATTGCCTACCTTTGAGGGCTTTAGGTGTGAGGTCGATATCATTGAGCCTACGGTTGTCTCACCCTCCTCGAGGTGTAGAGCAACGGCCAACATAGCGGCATTCTCCATAAGGGCAACCATCGCTGGTGTAGCAAGAACTGCCATATCGCCTGATCCAATATACTCTGCTGTGTTACCATCCATAACACGCATCACGCTCTGATGTTTTAGTCCAATTTCCAACATAGTTTTCTAATTTTATAATGCGAAGATAGTAATAAATTTGGTATCGCACACCATAATCGAGACAAAATTTCGTTATATTTGTAGTATGAAACGACTATGCCTCATAATCCTACTACTTTTATCGCTCCTCACAAGCGTAGATAGTGTTATTGCACAACGCTACAAGAGCGGTATTCGCAAGGCACATTGGGGCGTAGACTCTAAGGGCGACTCCACCCTATACATCACTCTTTCCGAGATTCGTATCTACCACCGCAAGCGCGACCTCAGAAACCACCAACGAATGGTACGTGCCGTAAAAAAGGTCTATCCATTGGCTATCGAGGCGGCAAAACGTATGGAGGGATTAGACCAGAAACTTGCTGAGTTTGAGCGACGTAAGGATAAGAGGGCATACACTGCAACAATTGAGGATGCACTCAAGGAGGAGATATCGCCAATGCTTTGGAAGATGACTCGTTACGAGGGCAAGATACTTCTTAAACTTATCGACCGAGAGACCAATCACACGGTCTTTGGTATCATCAAGGATTTCCGTTCAGGTTTCACAGCGGGCTTCTATCAAGCCTTAGCAAAACTCTTTGGCAACGACCTAAAATTGGAATACGACCCCGAGGGTGAGGATGAGATTTTGGAGTATATTGTAAAATATTATCAAGCGGGACTCCTATAACTATCCCCACGAAGAATGCCGAAACGTCGTCGAATTAGCAATTATTGACCAATAATTCCTTTTCGGCTATACCCTACACACCATATTCGTAGTCGAATAGAATAAAAAAGAGGGAAACTCTTCCTTTTTTAATAGGCTTTTCGTATATTTGCACGATGATCGATCGCGAAACCATAGACCGAATTTATGCAGCCGTCAATATCGTAGATATTGTTGGCGATTATGTCACGCTCAAACGTAAGGGTGCGAACTACGAGGCGTGCTGCCCATTCCACCAGGAGAAGACCCCATCGTTCAAGGTCTCTCCAGCACGTGGTATCTACAAATGTTTCGGCTGTGGAAAGTCTGGTAACGCCATAAACTTCATTATGGAGAGCGAGAGTGCCACCTTCCCAGAGGCACTACGCATCTTGGCCAAACGCTATGGCATCGAGGTACGCGAGGAAGCGATGACCGACGAGGATATCGCTCGCAATAACAACCGCGAGAGTATGTTTGCACTCAATGCCTGGGCTGCCGACTACTTCCAACGATATATGCATTACGAGGATGAGGGTCGCAGTGTGGGACTCTCCTACTTCTCGTCGTTACGAGGCTTCTCCGACGCTACAATCAAGAAGTTTGGACTCGGTTTCTGCCCCTCTCAAGGAGGTAGATTCTCCGATGATGCTCGTGGGGCTGGTTACCAGAGGGAGTTTCTCCTTTCGACGGGTCTCTCCATAGAGCGCGAGAGCGATGGAGCATTACGCGATAGGTTCTACGACAGAGTCATCTTCCCTATACACAATATCTCGGGACGTGTCGTAGGCTTCGGTGGTCGCACCTTAAGAACCGACAAGAAGGTTGCCAAATACCAGAACTCCCCTGAGAGCGACATCTACAACAAACGCCGCGAATTGTATGGTCTCTTCTTCGCAAAGAAGGAGATTCAGCGAGCCGACTACGCCATCTTGGTAGAGGGTTATGCCGACGTTATTTCGATGCACCAGGCGGGTGTGGAAAATGTGGTGGCGTCATCGGGAACTTCGCTCACGGAGGATCAGGTGCGCCTACTCAACCGCTTCACTAACAACATTACCCTTATGTTCGATGGTGATGCTGCGGGTGTCAAGGCGGCTCTACGTGGCGTGGACATCATCCTCAAGGAGGGTCTCAATGTGCGCATCGTACTACTCCCAGAGGAACACGACCCCGACACTTTTGCTCGTGAGAATAGTTCAGAAGAGTTGGTAAAATATATCAACGACAACGCTCAGGATTTTCTCACTTTCAAGGCGCGTCTCCTCTTGGGTGAGGCTACAAATGACCCACTCAAGCGCACCGAGGCGATAAACGATATGGTACACTCCATCTCGCTCATCCCCGACCAGATTAAGAGGTCGGAGTATGTGCGCCACTGTGCCGAGGTTATGTCGGTGGACCAGCAGACCCTTGCCGTTGCCGTAGCACGAGAGTTGGATGGTATAAAGGGCAACCGCGAGGCTCAGGACTTCCTTCAGCGCCAGCAACTACGCGAACACCAGCAAGCAACCCCATCGTCGCTCTACGTGGCCAAGCCAGAGACCAACGATCCACAACCAACAACAACGACACCTGGCGGAACAACAGCCGAGACCTTGGAGCGAGAACTAACAAAGTATCTGCTAAAGTACGGACACCTCAATTGTTCGACCTTGGAGGATGGCGTAGAGTTCAACTTCAACGTCGCAGAACTCATCTTCTCGGAGTTGGATAGCGACGAATTGGAGTTCGAGATAGAGGTTTATCGCAACATACTGAACTGCTACCGCAAGGAGTGGGAAGTCAAGGGTATCGGTGCGGAGATTCCGACGCATATATTCATCAACAACACAGACCCAAACATTAGCCGAGTGAGCATCGACCTTCTCACCTCCGACGACAACTATGTGATAAGCAAGATTTGGCAACAGAAGGATGTACACATCGAGAGTGCCGAGGAGCAACTTGCTGAGGGTGTACCCAAGGCGATGACCGTCTATAAGTGGCGAACTTTGGATAAGCGCATCAAGGAGTTGCAGGCTCGCTTCGCTGCGGGAGAGGAGGACTCAGCGATAGTCGCACTCTTGACAAAGTACCACGCAGCCCGTGTGGCTATTGCGAAATCTGTTGGTAGACTGATTTAGTGGTGTGGAAGAGTCCCGAACACCAAGCATACAAAAAAGAGGTGGGCTCGGGGCGTCGACGTATCACTACGCCAACAGTGTGCAAACAGAAAATAAACTTAAAAGATGTGTAAAACATATCAAAGATAAAAGAATTAGTTACCTTTAACCGAGTCCACCCAACCCCACTCGTGGCAAAAGGCGTGCCGTAACGGAGAGATATTTGCTTAAGCAGGATAAAAGTGCGGTAAGTGAGACAGGGATTAAGGGTTTAGATTATAAGAAATATGTCAGACTACAGAAATATAAACATACGCAACAAACGTGCGACCTTCGACTACGAGATTATCGAGGAGTATATCGCAGGCATAGTCTTGGTAGGAACCGAGATTAAGTCGCTACGCTTGGGCAAGGCCTCACTTGTAGATTCGTACTGCTACTTCGAGCGTGGCGAGTTGTGGATTCGCAACGTCAATATTGCCGAGTACACGTGGGGTACGTGCAACAACCACGTGCCTAAGCGCAACCGCAAGTTGTTGCTCAACCGTAAGGAGTTGGATAAGTTACAGCGCTCCCTCCAAGATAGAGGTCTTACGGTGGTAGGCCTACGCCTCTTTATCAACGAGCGAGGTTTGGCAAAGGTGGCTATTGGCTTGGCTCGTGGTCGCAAGGCCTACGACAAGCGCGAGTATATCAAAGAGAACGACGCTAAACGCGAAATGGATAAGGCGATGAAGAGCCATCGCGGATAATAACAATCTAAGAATATGGCACTTATACTATCAATAGAGACTGGCACGGACATCTGCTCCGTAGCACTTGCAAACGATGGCGAACTTATGGCTCTTCGCGAGAGCGATGAGGGTCGTGACCACGCAAAGAAGGTGGCGCTCTTCGTCGATGAACTCCTCAAGGAGACTGGCGTTCAACCCGATGACATCGACGCTATTGCCGTAGGCAAAGGCCCTGGCTCATACACAGGCTTACGTATCGGAGTCTCCTTTGCTAAGGGCCTCTGCTACGCACTAAATATTCCACTTATCGCCATCGGCTCACTCGATGCCCTAACCGAGGTAGCCCGTGAGGACTACGACGCTGGCATCCTCGACATCGAAGAGGATGAGTGGGCCCAAGCACGTCTTTGCCCTATGGTCGATGCTCGCCGTATGGAGGTATATGCTCAAATCTTCGACAACCAAGGAGAGGCACTCTCTGAGGTGGTTGCCGAGGTGGTCGAGGAGGAGAGTTTTAAGCAGTGGCGCGAGGAGGGCAAACTTGTCATTTTCGGCAATGGCGCAAAGAAGTGTTGCGAGACTCTCAGCGATGCTATCTATATCAACGTAGCCCCATCGGCACGAGGCATCGTGGCACTTGCTGAGGAGGCCTTCAAGGCCGAGAAGTTCGAGGATTTGGCATATTTCGAGCCATTCTACCTCAAGGACTTCATCGTCATCCCATCAAAAAAGAGACTACTCTAAACATATAAAATATGGCATTTCCAATCGAGAATAAACTCGTTGTTGCAGTGTCGTCGTCGGCACTGTTCGACCTTTCGGAATCGGACAAGGTATATAACGAGCGAGGCTTAGCGGAGTATCGTCGCTATCAGGAAGAAAACATCGACTCACCATTGGGTAAGGGTGTTGCATTCCCATTCGTCAAGCGACTTCTTAGTTTTAACGAACTCTTCCCTGAGGAGCAACCTGTGGAGGTAGTACTTCTCTCGCGCAACTCTCCTGAGACGGGTCTCCGTGTATTCCGCACCATAAAGCACTATGGCTTGGATATCACTCGTGCCTCATTCTTCTCGGGCGAATCGCCATATAAGTACCTCCCAGCATTCAACGCATCGCTCTTCCTTTCGGCTTCTGAGCGAGACGTTAAGTGTGCTTGCAATGCTGGTTATGCTGCGGGTCGTGTCTTGGATAGCGAGGTTATGGACGACGTTTACGATGACCAACTGCGCATAGCCTTCGATTTCGATGGTGTAATTGCTGACGACGACAGCGAGAAGATATATCAGGAGCAGGGTCTCAAGGCCTTCCACAAGCACGAGGCTGCGACACTAACTCCGTTAGACCCAGGCCCTTTGGCAGACCTCTTGATAAAGATTTCGAACTTGCAGAAGCTTGAGATTGAGCGTATGGCGCAACAGGCCGACTACCAGCGAAAACTCAAGATCTCCATCGTCACAGCACGAAATGCACCTGCACACGAGCGCGTAGTGAACACCCTAAAGAGTTGGGGTGTGGAGGTGAACGAGGCCTTCTTCCTCGGCGGTATCTCGAAGGATCGTGTTTTGGAGATTATGCGCCCACACATCTTCTTCGATGACCAGATGTCACACCTCGACCATCTGCGTAACGTACCAGCAGTACATATCCCTATGGGTATAGCCAACGAGTAGTAGATGAGAGAGTGGTTTAGGTCTGTGGGAGAGAGAATTAAGGCGTTGCTCGCTCGTCTCTCATTTCGCACGGGTGTTATAATTTTAGCGCTCTGCATCCCCTTCTATATCCTCTCGTTTGCTCAAGCACTCCTTCCAATCTCCAACACCGCAAAAGGTGTATTGTGGTTTATACTCTTCGGAATGGCTAAGACCACACAATATACAGGCCTTACGATCATAGGCGTTGATGGATGGAAGCGAGTTAAAAAGTGGTTTAAACACTATAAATAACAAATAATGAAGCACTTAGGCACCGTAATTTTAGCAGTATTAGCGACAATTTTTATTTCGTTTCTGCTTACATCGTGCGAATTTACCGTTGAGGATACTCCCATCAACACCGAGCAACAGCCCGACGACCCTTCAGACACCTCAAGTGAGGAGAATGGCTCACAGAACGGTGATGAAAATGAGGAGAATGGAGAGAACGGAGAGACTCCAGGCGAGGACAACCCCGAGACTCCTGGCGGTGAGACACCCGAGGAGCCTGAGACTCCGGAGAATCCTACTCCCGAAAATCCAGATACTCCTGCGGTAGACAACACTATTGAGGTGTGGAATGGTCTCTGGGCCGACGACAGAAGTATTGACGTAGTGGGTAGCAACAACGACTACTTCCACGAACTCTGTTCTTTCCCCAATAAAGTGGTTGTCCGTTTCGAGGGAGATGGTGCGATAGTGGAGACTTATAATAGTTCGGTCACTCCTCATACTAGCGGTGCTTACGTTGGTCTCGACCTTACGTCTGTAAGTGGCGTGGAGGTCATCGTTTCGGGAAAGACTCAGAATGGCGGTCTAAAGATTTACAGCGACAACAAATATAAACTCACCCTAAGCGGTGTGGACATCACCTCTCAGCAAGGTCCCGCTATCAACTCGCAGTCGAAGAAGCGCGTATATATCGACTTAGCAGATGGCTCAACAAACCGTCTAAAGGACTGCTCATCATACTCGGCAGATAGTTATACCCTTCCAGGTTCGGTGAACGAGGATCGCAAGGGAGCGCTCTTCACCGAAGGCAACATCATCCTCAGCGGATATGGTGCGTTGGTGGTAACGGGCTTATATAAACACGCCATCGTGACCGATGGTTGCTACTATCAACGTCCAGGTGCAACGGTGGCGGTAACCTCTTCAGTAAAGAATGGTATTCACGCTAAGGGCGACAGCGACGACAACACGGGAATTTACATCGGCGGTGGCGCTATAACCGCCTCGGTATCAGGCACTGCGGCAAAGGGCCTTAAGTGCGATATGGATGTGGTAATTGATGGTGGTCGTCTCAACCTAACCACCTCTGGAGATGCCACTTACGACAGCGAGAGTCAGGACACATCTTCGGCCTCAGGCATAAAGAGCGACGGCAAGATAGAGATTATCAACGGCTCTATCGAGATTAAGTCGAGTGGCTCGGGAGGTAAAGGCCTTAGTTCGGATGGAGACCTTATTGTAGATGGTGGAAGCATCAAAATCACAACTACAGGCAGACAGTATAAATACTCGTCACAACAGACCTCTTCACCCAAGGGTATTCGAGCAGATGGCAACATCACAATTAATGGTGGTAGCATCGACATCTCCGTTACAGGAGCAAGCGAAGGCTCAGAGGGATTAGAGAGTAAGAATACCCTGACGGTAAATGGTGGAGAGACGGTAATCAAAGCCTACGACGACGCCATTAACGCAAGTAAGAGCATCGTTATAAATGGTGGCAAAGTATATGCCGAGGCGACAAATAACGACGGTGTCGACTCAAATGGTACGCTGACACTAAACGATGGTTTGCTCATAGGTATCGGTTCGGGACAACCCGAGGGTGGTATCGACGTGGATAACAGCACCTCGCTAATTATTAATGGTGGCTACGCCTTTGGCGTTGGTGGTACTATGATGGGTACTCCATCAACTTCGAGCAAGCAGTATTCGGTGGTTTATGGTGGCGTAAACACATCTGTTAATCAGGCCATTGGCGTTGTCGATGCGTCGAACAATATGTTGTTTAGTTTCGTATTGCCATTGACGATGAATAACTCAACCATATTTTTCTCGACACCGGACATTAAGAGTAGCAACACATATACTATCTACTCAGGTGGCACAATAGACGGATACTCAGAGTATTGGAAGGGTTGGTACTACGACGGTCTATGGTCGGGCGGTACGACACTCACAACCTTCACCCCCTCAAGCGTCGTGACCCAAATCGGCAATACGGGCGGAGGTCCTGGCGGAGGTGGCCCTGGCGGAGGCGGGCCAGGTGGCGGAGGCGGTGGTGGTCGCCCTTGGTAGCGACAACGAAGGCCTTAGAGCAGTGGAAAGGATAACTAGACCTAAATATTATTATAATCAGGTAAATATCGTTTGTCCTTTCCACTTTTTTTTTATATCTTTGTGCGATTATCGCTATATCGGCGTATTGAACTCTTTTTTAAGTGCGTAGCGATACAAAACGACAATAATTAAAAAGATATACTATGAACATTTCGTACAATTGGCTAAAGCGCTATCTTGACGCAGACCTTTCTGCAGAGCGTATGGCAGAGATTTTAACCGAACTCGGTCTTGAGGTAGAGGAGTTCGAGAAGATAGAGACCATCAAGGGTGGCCTTAAGGGTGTTGTAGTTGGAGAGGTTCTCACTTGCGAGGATCACCCAGATTCTGACCACCTCCACATCACTACCGTAGATGTTGGTGCCGAGGCTCCACTCCCAATCGTTTGTGGTGCTGCTAACTGCCGTAAGGGCTTGAAGGTTATGTGTGCTACCGTTGGTGCAGTCCTTTACCCTATCGACTCTGATGAGGAGTTCAAAATCAAGCGTAGCAAGATCCGTGGCGTAGAGTCATTGGGTATGCTCTGCGCAGAGGATGAGTTGGGTATCGGTCGCAACCACGAGGGTATTATGGAGTTGCCTGAGGATGCCGTAGTGGGAACACCTGCAAAGGAGTACCTCCACATCGCTGACGACTACCTAATCGGTATCGGTCTTACTCCAAACCGCGTAGATGCTGCGTCACACATTGGCGTTGCTCGCGACTTGGCTGCATACCTCAAGAGCCGTGGCGAGCGTGTAGAGTTCCGCCTCCCATCGGTTGAGGAGTTCAAAGTAGATGATACATCACGCACCATCGAAGTTGAGGTTATCAACAGCGAGGCAGCACCACGATATGCTGGTATCACCGTGAGTGGTTGCAAAATCGCACCATCTCCAGAGTGGATGCAGAATGAGTTGCGTGCTGCAGGCATCAACCCAAAGAATAACCTCGTAGATATCACGAACTATGTTTTGTTTGAGTTGGGTCAGCCACTCCACGCCTTCGACGCTGATAAGATTGAGGGCAACAAGGTGGTTGTACGCTCTGCTGTCGAGGGCGAGAAGTTCGTTACGTTGGATGGCGTAGAGCGCACCCTTACCGCAAACGACCTTATGATTTGCTCTGCCGAGAGACCTATGTGTATCGCAGGTGTTTATGGCGGTCAGGACTCTGGTATCTCGGATGAGACGGTGAACGTATTTATCGAGAGTGCCTACTTCCATCCAGTATGGGTACGCAAGACTGCTAAGCGCTTCGGTCTCAACACCGACGCATCATTCCGTTTCGAGCGTGGCGTAGACCCTAACATTCAGGTTTATGCCCTTAAGCGCGCAGCAATGCTTATGCAGGAGTTGGCAGGTGGTCGCATCACTTCGGAGATTATCGACATCAACCCTACCCCAGCAAAGCACTTCGAATTCGACTTCTCATTGGAGCGCGCTCGTAAACTCATTGGCAAGAATATCGCAGAGGAGACATTTATGACTATCCTCGACTCGTTGGATGTTGAGGTACGTGGTCGCGAGGGCGAGGTATTGCACGTTGCAGTGCCACCATACCGTGTAGATGTACAGCGCGAGGCCGACCTCATCGAGGATGTATTGCGTGTCTATGGCTATAACAACATCGAGATTTCAGACCACGTGAACTCGACCTTGTCGTATGCACCAAAGCCAGACAAGAGCCGACTCCAGAATATCGCTTCTGACTACCTATCGGCAAATGGATATACCGAGATTATGTCGAACTCTCTCACAAAGTCATCGTACTATGAGGGTTGCACAACATATCCTGTGGAGCGTTGCGTAAAGATTCTAAACCCTCTCTCACAGGACTTGAACGTAATGCGTCAGACATTGATGTTCAATGCTTTGGAGGCAGTGGAACTCAACGTAAACCGTCGTAACGGCAACCTCAAGATGTATGAGGTGGGTAACTGTTACTCTTTCGCCGAGGAGAAGGCTTCGGAGGAGAACGCATTGGCTAAGTATGAGGAGACCTACCGCATCGGTATCACCGTAACGGGCCTTGCAACTCAGTTGTCGTGGAACTCTAAGGCTGAGCCATCATCGTTCTTCACACTTCGTGCTATGGTCGAGAAGTTGCTCAAGCGTTTCGGCATCGACATCTACGCCTTGCAGTGTGAGGGTCTTGAGTCAGACCTCTATGCTGATGCCATCGTGCTTAAGCAGGGTCCTAAGGAGGTATTGCGTATGGGCGCTGTATCACCTATCGTTCGCAAGAAGTTCGATATCAAGCAGGAGGTTTACTTCGCAGAGATCGACTTCGACCAACTTATCAAGATGACCAAGAAGTCGAAGGTACAGTTCAAGGAACTCTCTAAGTTCCCAGAGGTTAAGCGCGACCTTGCACTCCTCGTTGATAAGGGTGTCACATTCTCTCAGTTGCGCTCTATAGCATTTGCTACCGAGAAGAAACTCCTCAAGTCTGTATCGTTGTTCGACGTTTATGAGGGCGACAAACTCCCTGAGGGCAAGAAGTCGTACGCCTTGAGTTTCATCCTCGAGGATAAGAACCAGACCCTTACCGACAAGCAGATTGAGCGCACTATGGCAAATATCCAGGCTCAATTGGAGCAGAAGACTGGTGCAGAGATTCGTAAGTAGTCTTGCACTATAACCAAACAAAGTAAAGGGGTGTCATTACGACACCCCTTTACTTTACATATCAATCAGCCGTAATCCACGCCCCCAAAGATAAGGGGGCAAAGATAGGACTATTAATGTACGAAATGCTCCAAAGACTTCATAATATTTCGTGAGTGAAGCACCATAGTCTTTGTCTCAGTCAAGATGTTGAAGAACAACATATTAGCCGACGATGAACCACCCGTATCACGCAAACGACGCAACTGATTCTGCATAACCTCGTCGATAAGGTCGAACATCTCATCGCGCATATTAAGAATCTTATCCATAGTGTCGAAACTACGTGTGCGAAGCATATTATTAATCTCTCCAAAGATCTCCTCCACACGGTCGTTGATGCGCTTAAGGTCGTAAACCTGCTCCTTGGTAAGACCAGTGTGGTTGTTATCTACGTGCTTATAGCAAGGGCGCGTGATATGCAACAACGCCTTACTTGTCTCAGAGATATAGTCCACAACCTGAACGTAGTAGTGTCCCGTATTCACGTCGCTATCCTCGAGGTTGCGCAACAATGGCAACAACTCATACTTCTGCTGGCGTGTAGAGTGATAGAACTCCTCGGCCTCCTTGACCATATCGCGAAGCACCTTGCGGTTCTCCTTGAACACAGCGACAATCGTGCGGTCATAGATCATTGTCACCTTCTCCATAGAAGAGCATACGTGTTCGGTATAGGTGATAAGTGCCTCCTCAGGGCTCTGCTTAAGAGCATCGCCAATCTTAGCAACGGCAGACTCCTCAACCTTATTCTCTTGCTTTTTTGAGATATTACTCTTGATGATAAGGCCCACGCAAACCAAAGTAACACAGATAATAGCAATAGTACCGCCATAGACCAAGATAAGTGTTACGGCAAGGGCAATAACGAAACCACCCACGGCTGTAACAAACCAGCCCATAATAACGGTAGTAACACCCGTAATACGATAAACGGCACTCTCTCTACCCCACGCTCTATCGGCCAATGACGAACCCATAGAGACCATAAAGACTACGTATGTGGTAGATAGTGGCAACTTAAGTTGTGTACCTATAGAAATAAGTATGGCAGCCGCAGTAAGGTTTACCGTAGCACGAATAAGGTCGTAATTGACATCTCCGCGCTCATCCTCTGGAAGTGGCTCGAAGCGGCTGTCGATAGCCTCTATAACAGACTTTGGTGTTAGTCGTGTAATGAAGTCGTTGAACATACGCACTGCACGCACGATGCCACGAGACATCACAGTTGCCTCGCTGTTGGTTGGTGCCTCCTCGCTCTGCGACGACAACTTACGCTCGGTCTCAATCACTCGCATAGCCTTCTTTGAGGTAAAGAGCGTGATGACCATAACCAGACCCGCAGCACACATAATCCAGAAGTTAGCCTGTGTAGGCTGGCTGAGAGCCTCCATCGAAGTTGGCTCAACACCCGAATTATGGGCAATCATATATGAGTCGTAACCCGCATAAGGCACACCGATAAAGTTCACAAGGTCGTTACCAGCAAATGCCAAGGCCAACGAGAAGGTACCTGCAAGAATTGATACTCGCAATATATTTACGTTGAAACGCTGCAAGAGCCACAAAACTACCGAACAAACTACCCAAAGGATAAGCAACGACAGACTGGTATTGTTATTCACAAAGTCGAGCAAGACCACAGGGATAAAGCCCGAATTCTTAAGACCCTTGAACACCGTGAAATATACGATACCCGCCAAGGTAATGCCACACCATAAGGCTCCGAAACGGTTGAAAACCTTATGGTAGCGGAACGAAAAGATAAGACGTGAGATATACATCAGAAGGTGACCCGTAACAAAGGCCAAGAGGACCGAAAGCAGGATACCCGACACGATACCTAAGGCGTTACCCGAGTTGATATACTCTCCAAGACTCGCCGTAGTGGTATCGCTCCATATATTATATAGTGCCAAGGCCATAGCCGAGCCGAGCAAACCGAATACCAACGAAACGGTAGTAGACGTAGGCAGACCCAACGAGTTATAGATATCCAAGAGAATGATATTCGAGAGCATCATACCGAGGAAGAGTATCATAATCTCCTGGTAAGAGAACATCGCAGGATAGAAGACTCCACTACGCGCAACATCCATCATACCACTCGACGTCATAACTCCGACCATAACACCAACTCCTGCCACAGTAAGAATCACATTCTTCTTGGCCACCTTAGAGCCAAACGCCGAATTAAGGAAATTAACTGCATCGTTGGAGACTCCGACGATGATACCCATAACTGCGAGAATTGCAAGGGTAATAACGATAAATAAATCCATAGGTTTCTAAATATTTTTACAAAATTAAGAAATAATTGTTACAAAATTGTTACAAAACGATTAAGAGAATGTAACACGTGGCCGATTATTTGCCATTATTATCAATAAAAAAGTAATAAGCAAGTTTGCTACATTGGGAAATAGTTATTAATTTTGTATCAGTTGAATATATAAAATAGTGGGCATCGAACATCGTATGAGTGATAATAACCGATATAGGATCTTGGTTGTAGATGACGAAGAGTCGCTGTGCGAGATTCTGAAATTCAACCTAACAAAAGAGGGGTACGACGTAGTTACGGCCTATAGTGCCGAAGAGGCTTTGGCCCTAAAACTTACGAACATAGACCTCATAATTTTGGATATTATGATGGGAGAACTTAGTGGTTTTAGTTTCGCTAAGATTCTAAAAACCAGAGAGGAGACCTCTCATATCCCAATTATCTTCTGTTCGGCATTGGACAACGAGAGCGACAAAATCAAGGGACTGGATATGGGCGCTGACGACTACATATCGAAACCCTACTCCTTAGCCGAAGTTATGGCTCGTGTGCGTAGTGTTCTACGTCGCACATCGCGTCCCGAACGAGAGGTGGAGCATAACACCGAGAGCGTTATACGATTTAATACGTTGGAGGTTAATATCCTGAATAAGCGTTGTTTCATCGACAACCAAGAGATACAACTCACTCGCAAAGAGTTTGACATCTTGGAATTGTTGCTATCGAACAAAGGTAAGATTCTTTCGCGCGAGCAGATAATGAAACACGTGTGGAGAGAGGAGGTCATCGTCTTGGACCGCACCATAGATGTAAATATTACACGTATGCGCAAGAAGTTAAAAGAGTATGGTAACCATATAATAACAAGAACAGGATATGGATATGGATTCGAAGGCTAAATTATTCAGTTATCGCGGGGGAATGTACCTACTTTTAGCCCTGCTCACAATCTTGCTTATCGGAGGTTTTATCATCTACCGATTCTCGTTACTGAGCCACCAAAATATCGTTAATACGCTCGACGAGGGTATCTTCTTTGGTATCATCGGTGTAGCCATCGCAACGGTGGTTATTGCCCTACTGCTTGCCGTACGCCTCAATCGTAATCTACAAAGCCTTCAGCGCGCTGCGATGACTATGGAGAGTGGCGCCGACATAGGCTCAATTCCAGAGTTCGCAAACGACGAACTCGGTGACGTTTCACGCCATATTATCGACCTCTATCAGCGTCTGCATCAGGCAAATAAGGAGGTTCAGATAGAGCACGACAGAGCTTTGCACGAGCAGCAGGAGAAGTTGCGTATCAAGCGCCAACTTACCAACAATATCAACCACGAGATTAAGACCCCCGTGGCAGCTATTCAGGGTTATTTAGAGACGCTCATAAACTCGAATGACATAAGCGAGGAGGAGCGTAACGCCTTCATCGAGAAGTGCTATACCCACTGCTTACGTCTGACTCAACTCCTCCACGACGTATCAACAATTACCCGTTTGGAGGATGGCAGTTCGCGTATCGTCTGCGAGAGTATCGACCTCAGGGCAATCATCGACGAGATCGCTTCGGAGGTGGCACTCTTGCCCGACGACAAGCGTATGCGTATGAACATTTCTCTTCCTGAAAAGGTGGTTATCAACGGCAACTCAACCTTGCTGATGTCTATATTTAAAAACCTAACAGACAATGCCTTAGCATACTCTGGAGGCCGAGACATATACATTAAGTTAGTCAATGAGACTGCCGATGCCTACACCCTCACATTTGCCGACAATGGTATCGGTGTAGATGAGGAGCATATCTGTCATATTTTCGAGCGTTTCTACCGCATCGACAAAGGTCGCTCTCGCAAGTTGGGAGGCACTGGTTTGGGTCTCTCAATCGTGAAAAACTCGATACTCTTCCACGGTGGCGACATCTCGGTTTGCAACCGTAAGATGGGTGGTTTGGAGTTCACCATTACCCTACCTAAAAGTTTGGCATAGGCCTACGGAGCGCTGAAAGCAGTCCAAATCGTATAGTTGTGGTTGTGATTTTGTGAAATTCGAGAGGATTTTGCGAAAATCACAACCACTTCTTTTTGATTATTCCCAATAAATTCCTATCTTTGCGCGTTATGTATTACTACATAAGTATCACTTTGGGAGTACGTAACACTTAAGAGGTAAAAACAAAAACGCGAATATGGATATTTTATCAAAGATTATCAAACTCTTTTTCGGCACTAAAGCCGATAACGACTACAAGGAGATTGCTCCTTACGTAGAGAAGATTAAGGCGGTATATCCAACAATTATGAAACTTAGCAACGACGAACTTCGTGCTCGTTCGGCTGAGTTGAGTAAGATGATTACAGACTTTATCGCCAAGGATGAGGAGGAGATTGTAAAGAACAATAACCGTTTGGAGGATCCCAACACGTCGATCAAAGAGAAGGAGCAGATCTCTAAGGCTATCGATGTTTTGGAGAAGCAGATTGATGCTAAAATCGAAGATAAGCTCAAGGAGATCCTTCCTGAGGCCTTCGCCATTATGAAGGATACAGCTCGTCGTTTCGCTGAGAACGAGACCGTGGTGGTTACTGCTAATGACTTCGACCGCAACCTCGCAGCTGAGCGTCAGGACTTGGTAACTATCGAGGACGACAAGGCTATCTACTCAAGCCAGTGGACCGCTGGTGGTAACACCATCAAGTGGGATATGGTACACTACGACTCACAGCTCTTTGGTGGTGTTGTTCTTCACCTCGGCCGTATCGCCGAGATGGCAACGGGTGAGGGTAAGACCCTTGTGGCTACACTCCCTGTTTTCCTAAATGCTTTGGCACATAAGGGCGTACACGTGGTTACTGTGAATGACTACCTCGCTCGTCGTGATGCCGAGTGGATGGGCCCTATGTATCAGTTCCACGGACTCTCGGTGGCTTGCATCGACAACACCCGTCCTAACTCTCCTGAGCGTCGCAAGGCCTACAACGCAGATATCACCTTCGGTACTAACAACGAGTTCGGCTTCGACTACTTGCGTGATAATATGGCCTCTGCACCTAAGGACCTCGTTCAGCGTAAGCACCACTTCGCAATTGTCGATGAGGTCGATTCAGTACTCATCGACGATGCTCGTACACCACTTATCATCTCTGGTCCTGTACCACGTGGTGGCGACCAACTCTTTGCTGAGTATCAGCCTGCAGCACGCTATATCTATGACCTTCAGAGCAAGATGTCAGCATCGGATGTTGCCGAGGCTAAGCGTCTCTATGCTGAGGGTAACCACGATGAGGCAGGTAAACTCCTCTTGCGTGCGCATAAGGCAATGCCAAAATATAAGGCACTCATCAAGTTCCTCTCTGAGCCAGGTGTTAAGGTATTGATGCAGAAGATTGAGAATATCTATATGCAGGATAACGAGCGCCGTATGCCTGAGATTACCGACGAGAACTTCGTTGTTCACGACGAGAAGATGAACACCTTGATTCTTACGGATAAGGGTCACGAGGTGGCATCTAAGCGTTTCAACGAGGAGGGCTTCTTCGTACTTCCTGATATTGGTGCTGGTATTGCAGAGATCGAGCACGACACATCGCTTGACGCTATGGAGCGTACACAGAAGAAGGATGAACTTATCTCTGAGTACGCTATCAAGGCAGAGCGTGTACACACTATGAACCAACTTCTCAAGGCATACTTTATGTTCGAGAAGGAGGTTGAGTACGTGATTATCGACGACAAGGTGAAGATCGTAGACGAGCAGACGGGCCGTATTATGGAGGGTCGTCGCTACTCAGACGGTTTGCACCAGGCTATCGAGGCTAAGGAGGGTGTAAAGGTCGAGGATGCTACACAGACCTTCGCTACCGTAACCTTGCAGAACTACTTCCGTATGTACCACAAGTTGGCAGGTATGACCGGTACCGCAGAGACCGAGTCTACGGAGTTCTGGAACATCTATAAATTGGATGTTGTGGTTATCCCAACCAATAAGCCTGTAATTCGTGACGACCGTGAGGACTTGGTTTACAAGACCGAGCGCGAGAAGTATAATGCCGTTATCGCAGAGATTGCCAACCTCGTAAATGAGGGTCGCCCAGTATTGGTGGGTACTACCTCTGTCGAGATTTCGGAGTTGTTGAGCCGTATGCTTAAGATGCGAGGTATCAAGCACAATGTGTTGAATGCTAAGCAACACCAGTTGGAGGCACAGATTGTTGCCGAGGCAGGTAAGCGTGGTCAGGTAACCATTGCAACCAATATGGCGGGTCGTGGTACCGATATCAAACTTACGCCAGAGGTTAAGGAGCTTGGTGGTTTGGCTATCATTGGCACCGAGCGCCACGAGAGCCGTCGTGTAGATAGACAGTTGCGTGGTCGTTCAGGTCGTCAGGGCGACCCTGGTTCTTCACAGTTCTTCGTATCATTGGAGGATAAACTTATGCGTCTTTTCGGCTCTGACCGTCTCGCCTCTATGATGGACAAGATGGGTCACCAGGAGGGTGAGGTTATCCAGGCAGGTATGATGACCAAGGCTATCGACCGCGCTCAGAAGAAGGTCGAGGAGAACCACTATGGCGTGCGTAAGCGCTTGTTGGACTACGATGATGTTATCAACTCACAGCGTGAGGTTATCTATACCCGTCGTCGTCACGCCCTCTTCGGAGATCGTATCGACATCGACCTCAACAACCTTCGCCACGACTTTGCACTTAAGTTCGTGGAGAAGAACGAGGGGTGCCCATTCGAGGACTTCAAGTTGGAGTTGTTGTACGAGGTAGCGTTGGAGACTACGCTTAGCGAGGAGCAGTACAACAAGATGAAGCCAAAGGATCTTATCGAGGCTATCGTGAGGGACTTGACAGAGGCCTACGAGCGCAAGATGGCATTCTTTGCCGACTTCTTCGAGCCTCGCTTGGCACCTATCTACGCTAAGTTCGAGAACAATATGTCTATAAATATGGGCTTCCCATTCACAGATGGTCGCCTCACATATAGCGTACCTGTTGAGTTGCAGAAGTGTAAGGATACCAAGAGTGCCGAGATCTACCGTACATTCGCAAAGATCGCACTCTTCACCACGATCGACGAGTCTTGGCGAGTACACCTCCGTGAGATGGATGACCTCCGTCAGAGCGTACAGAATGCTACCTACGAGCAGAAGGATCCATTGCTCATCTATAAGTTGGAGGCCTTCCAACTCTTCTCTAAGATGCTCGAGGAGATCAACCGCACGGTACTCCTCTCGCTCAACAAGGTTTATGTAAACGAGCGCACAGCCGAGAATCGTGGTGTGGAGCAGGCACGTGAGCAGCGTAGCAAGGTAGATGTCAATAAGTTGCAGGCATTGCGCACTCAGGCTGCCGCAAATGCTGGTCAGGGCGATAAGGGCAAAGCATCTCCTATCCGCGTGGATAAGAGCGTTGGCCGTAACGACCCTTGTCCTTGTGGTTCGGGCAAGAAGTATAAGCATTGTCACGGTAAACTCGGTTAGTGGTTATGGGATACAAGGAGCAGAAACAGCGTCAGTTCGACTTAAGATATTTGCAGATGGCACGTGTTTGGGCCGAGAACTCATACTGCGTGCGACGCAAGGTGGGTGCATTGCTTGTCAAGGATAAGATGATTATCTCGGACGGCTATAATGGCACACCTGCGGGCTTTGAGAATGTGTGCGAGGACGATATGGGCAAGACTAAACCATACGTACTCCACGCCGAGGCCAACGCCATCACCAAGGTTGCTAAGAGTGCAAACAACTGCGACGGTTCGACCCTCTATGTCACCGCTTCGCCCTGCATCGAGTGCGCCAAGTTGATTATCCAGGCTGGTATCCGTCGCGTGGTCTATGCCGACCCTTACCGCAATGACGATGGCATCGAACTACTTAAGAAGGTGGGCATCGAGTGCGTACAAATCCCAGAGGTATAACCTCGTAATATTTAAACCATTAAGGCTGTTCAGCAATTGTGTTGAACAGCCTTTTTTATTAATGACAATCAAACTATACCAACGTAAATCACATCTAAAGTCCACTTAACAAATAAGGTTGCCCGAGTTATTCGAGCAACCTTATATACATTACCAAGCCGTTGTACTACTCCCACAAGTTGCGTGGGTAGATGCCTCGCTCAATAAGTTCTTCAATCTTAGCCATAAGTTGTGGCTTATCCTCCTTATAGGTTACACCAAACCAATCAGACGTAGTCTTAAGCACTCGCATAGTGGCTGTACCATCGTTGATAACCTTGTTCACCATAAGAGGGATGAAGAACTCCGACTTTAGGTTCTCGATATTGGCCTTAAGGAACTCCTTGAAGAAGTTCTTTGAATAGACGAAATAGTCAGGGGTGAAGCCAAAGAGGTTCATCGACACAGGGGTATCCTCAGCCAAAGGCTCATCAGCACCGCCATCGTGGAAAAGGATAGTGCCATTAACACGCTCAATCTGTGTACGCTCGACCATACCCTGAAGGTTGCCATCCGAATCTACGGTGCAGACGCCACGTGACACCGTACCATTCTCCGATAAAGTCTTAGAGACCTGATAGCCCACCATACAATACTTATCCTTGCTACCATCCAAACCAGAGAGGTAGTCGGCAATAGTGGCGTATGCCTCACGACCATAGAAGTCGTCAGCATTGATAACGGCAAAAGGCTCATTGATAACCTCCGCTGCCATCATCACAGCGTGGTTAGTACCCCAAGGTTTTACTCTTCCCTCAGGCAATGTGAAGCCCTCTGGGAGGTAGTCCAACTCCTGAAAAACATACTCAACAGCAATCTTACCGCCAAAACGCTCGGCATTAAAGACCTCTTTGAAGTCCGCCTCGAAACTGTGGCGAATAACAAAAACTACCTTGCCAAAGCCTGCTCGTATAGCATCATACACCGAGTAGTCGATGATAGCCTCACCATTAGGGCCTACACCATCCATCTGCTTGAGTGAGCCATAACGTGAGCCCATACCAGCAGCCAAAACTAAAAGTGTTGGTTTTACCATAATATTAGATTCAAGTTTATCGAATTATTTATTAGCACAAAGGTAAAAAAGTTATTATAAAATACAAAGTATCTGTTCATTTTCGTTATCTTTGCAAGATAAATATAAAAGTTGAAACCTATGATACGAGAAATATGGGAGCGTTTGACAGAAAAACAACTGCTGTCGATGCGCAACCGAGCAAACGATGAAATAAATTGGAAGATAAACATCTCGCCATTAGCCCTTTGGGGTAGCATCGTCACGTTGCTAATTATAATATTTGCGGTGTTGCTTGTCCTTATGGCCTACACCTCAATTCTCGATATCCTGCCAGGATACCGCACTAAGGCCGAGAGACTCAACGAGGAACTCACCGAAAACATTATGCGCCTAAACGACATCGAGCGCAATATGGAGGATATCAGAGCATATAACGAGGCCGTGGCTACGATTATGGGTGGAAGTACCCCTACGCTCCACTCTACAGTACTAACGGATACCATTCGCTACGACAAGTCGCGAATACTCCCTACACGTGCCGACTCTCTCCTAAGAGACCTCCTCGAAAGCAACACAAGCGAATACTCTTTATCAAATACCAAGCCACTGCGTTCGGAGGCCGCTATGTTTAGCGCACCTATGCGAGGCACCATAACACGCAACTTCGATGCACCTGAGTCGAGTTTCGACATCGCAATTATGCCGATGGATATGAACTTCTCGGTGATGGCCATCGAGAATGGTAGTGTAATTGCCGTCGAGAGCCAGAGCGAAGGTCTTAGCAGCATCACCATTCAGCACAATGGAGGTTATATATCTGTTTACAAGAACCTCGCTGAGAGCCTCGTACGCAAGGGGCAGACCGTGCAGAGTGGCTCGGTGATTGGCCGTATCGGTGAGAACAATGGCCAAGAGGAGACCATCGCAGAACTCGGCTTTGAGTTGTGGCGCGATGGTACAGCACAGGATCCCGAGCGTTACATTCTATTTTAAATTGTCGTCGCTATGAGCAAGGAGAAGATAAGCATATTAGGTTCTACGGGCTCCATAGGTGTCCAGACCCTCGATATCGTACGTCGCCACCCCGAGCGTTTCCAGGTGACATCCCTCGTGGCACATAGTCGCTGGCAGGAGTTGGCTGAGCAGGCTCGTAGTTTCAACGTGGAGAGCGTAGTGATTGGCGACGAGCGCTACTATACCCCACTCAAAGAGGCGCTCAAAGATACAAAAATTGAGGTAATGTCTGGAAGTGAGGCTATCAACCACGTAGCGCGCAGTTATCGTAGCGACACCGTAGTAAATGCCTTGGTCGGTTATGCTGGCCTCCACCCCACACTCCTTGCCATAGAGAGTGGCAAGCGCATCGCCTTGGCAAACAAGGAGACGTTGGTCGTGGGTGGCGATATCGTAATGGGCGCTGCAAAGCACAAGGGGGTAGAGATTCTACCTATAGACTCAGAGCATTCTGCAATTATGCAGTGTCTCGAGGGTGAAAAGCGTCGCAACATACGCAACCTTATAATCACCTGTAGCGGAGGAGCTCTGAGAAATATCCCACGCGAGGAGTTGGCAAGCGTAACACCCGAGATAGCACTCAAGCACCCACAGTGGTCGATGGGAGCAAAGATAACTATCGACTCTGCGACACTGGTAAACAAGGGTTTCGAGGTTATCGAGGCTCGTTGGCTCTTCGACATAGAGCCCGAGAGAATCAAGGTGGTAATCCATCCACAGTCGATAGTTCACTCGATGGTGGAGTTTACCGACGGAGCGGTTAAGGCTCAACTCGGCACCGCAGATATGCACACACCAATCAGTTACGCCCTATTATACCCCGAGCGTAGCGAAGAGGCTATGGAGGAGTTCTCGATACTAAACTACCCTACACTCTCGTTTATGGATGTGGACAGGGAGAAGTACCCAGCCTTAGATATCGCATACGACTGCCTCGGCAAGGGTGGCACGGCAGCCTGCACGATGAATGGTGCTAACGAAGTGGCCGTGGCGGCATTCTTGGCGCACAAGTGCGGATATCTCGATATCGTCGAGACAATAAGGTATGCACTTCGAAACGCTACGTTTGTGGCAAAACCAACAATCGACGACTACGACGAGGCCAACAAGGAGGCTCGCGAGTTGGCACGCAAATATCTCAAACTATAGTAATAAATAAAGGTAACAAAATATGACAGGTATCTTAATTCAGGCACTACAATTCTTCGCATCACTCTCGATGCTCGTCCTTATCCACGAGTTTGGACACTTCATCACAGCACGTATGTTTGGTATTCGTGTCGATAAGTTCTATATCTTCTTCAACCCTTGGTTTTCGCTCTTTAAGCGCAAGGTAGGAGATACGGAGTATGGCATCGGCTGGATTCCTCTTGGTGGCTACGTAGGTCTTTACGACAATCGTGAGGTACTCATCGACCGCGAGAGCGAGATTACAAAACAGCGTGAGGAGGCTGAGGAGAGACTTAAGAGACTCAAGAAGGGTGGCCAGAGCGAGGAGATTGCCGAGGTTGAGGCCGAGATAAAGGGCTATGACGAGGCTATCAAGGAGGTGCAGGAGCAGTTCCGCACGTTGGAGCCTACGAAGGATGAGTTGCGTGGCAAACCCGCTTGGCAGCGACTTATTGTTATGGTGGCTGGTGTGGTTATGAACGTACTCTTTGCCATTGCCATCTATTCGGGTATGATGTTTACCTGGGGCGAGACCTACTACCACAACGACGATATGGTCAATGGCTATCTATTTAACGAAGAGGCTGAGGCTCTCGGCTTCCAGGATGGCGACAGAATCCTAAGCATTGATGGAGAGAGCATTGGCAACATAGGCGAGATTTCAGAGCGACTACTTATAGTGGACCACGACCTCGAGGCTAAGGTGGTACGTGGTCAGGAGGAGGTAACCTTCACACTCCCTCTCAACGACCTCGTTGCGATGCGTGAGCGTGGCGGTTTCCGCAACTTCATCGGCGAGTTCGTGCCATTCGTCATTAAGAGTGTTGAGCGTGAGAGCGCCCAGCAAGCAGGACTCATAAAAGGTGATAAGGTTGTGGCTATCAACGATGTAGCAGTAACAGACTTCATCAGCGCAACACCTTTACTCAACGAGGCTAAGGGTAGCGAAGTAGCCCTCACCGTAGAGCGTAACCAAGAGTTAGTGACACTCACCCTCCCTGTAGATGAGGCGGGAAAAATCGGTGTTATGGTGGCTACGGTTGCTCCACGACAGATAGAGTACGGCTTCTTTGAGTCTATTCCTCAGGGATTTAAGCATACGGGCGAGGAGATTAGTTCATACTGGAATCAGTTGGTTATGATGTTCAAGCCAGAGACCAAACTATACAAGGAGATGGGTGGTTTCATCTCTATCGGTAGCGTATTCCCAAGCGCGTGGAACTGGTATAGTTTCTGGAATATCACTGCCCTACTCTCTGTGATTCTTGCTGTGATGAACCTCTTGCCTATTCCAGTATTGGATGGTGGTCACGTATTATTCACCCTTTGGGAGTTAATCACGGGTCACAAGCCAAGTGAGAAGTTTATGACCGTGGCACAGAACATAGGTTTCTACCTACTCATTGCGCTTCTCATCTATGCCAACGGAAGCGACATACTACGACTCTTTAACTAATCACGTTGTACTGCGATGTCAAAGATTAAAAAGGTATTCTTCTGCACCGAGTGTGGCTACGAAACTCCTAAGTGGTTGGGCAAGTGTCCATCCTGCTCGACCTGGAATAGCATCATCGAGCACGTAGTACCCAAGGAGTCAAAGTCGGTGGCACAGCGAGTAGTGACAGCACCAAAGTCCGAACCCCAAAGGGTGCAGGATATCGAAGTCAGCACAACTCAGCGCATCGACATCGGCAACAATGAGGTAAACCGCGTATTGGGTGGTGGCCTCGTCCCAGGAACATTGGTACTTTTGGGCGGAGAGCCTGGCATCGGCAAGTCTACCCTATCGTTACAGTTGGCCCTTACGAGCAACAACCTCAAGACGCTCTACGTATCGGGCGAGGAGTCGGCCGAGCAGATTAAATCGCGTGCAAACCGCATAGGCATAAAGAACCAGGAGTGTATAATCTACACCGAAACTCTGCTCGAGAATATCGTAGCGCAGATCGAAGAGATTCGACCAGATGTCGTAATCATCGACTCGATACAGACGATGTCTACCGAGTTGGTGGATTCATTCCCTGGTAGTATAACCCAGATTCGTGAGTGCGCGGCCACCCTGCTCAAGGTTGCTAAGAGCAACGGCATATCTATCTTCATCATCGGACATATCACCAAGGAGGGAACTATCGCAGGCCCAAAGATTTTGGAACATATCGTCGATGTAGTTCTTCAATTCGAGGGCGACGTGAACAACAACTACCGCATCCTACGAGGTCTAAAGAACCGTTTTGGTGCAACCTTCGAGATAGGTGTTTTCGAGATGAGAGAGGATGGTTTGAAGGAGGTGGAGAACCCATCGGAGATTCTTCTTTCTCACTATGACACTCCTCTGGCTGGCTGTGCCGTAGGTAGCACTGTGGATGGACTACGCCCCTACCTTATCGAGGTGCAGTCGTTGGTGAGCGGAGCCGCATACGGAACACCACAACGCTCAACCACAGGCTTTGATCAGCGTCGTTTCAATATGCTTCTGGCCGTATTGGAGAAGCGTGTGGGATTGAAGATGTTCCAGAAGGATGTATTTCTAAACTTTGCTGGAGGCTTCAAAATTGCAGATACGGGAATGGATCTTGCTGTGGCTGCAGCCATCATATCTTCCTACTTCGACAGACCTCTTATGGAGGGTCTCTGTTGTGCTGGCGAGATAGGTCTCTCTGGAGAGGTACGCCCCGCACCTCGCACCGAGCAACGCATTAGCGAGGCAGCACGACTGGGATTCAAGCGCATCGTAGTATCGGGATTTATGGATAAGAACATCAAGCGCAGTGGCGACATAGAGGTCATATTCATCTCCAATATCGAGCAGTTGCCCCGAGCAATATTTACCCGAGAGTAGCGCGATAGGTAACTCATAATATAGAGCGGTATAGATTTTGAGACTCCCCGAAGAGAACGTGGGAGTCTTTTAATTTAATACTACAACTATATGAAAACATCCGATTTTGATAGCATCGTAGCCACCGAGAGGCTAATACTCATCGACTTCTATGCCACGTGGTGTGGGGCCTGCAAGATTATGGATCCCACGCTCGACCGTGTGGCATTGGCAATGAGCGATATGGTGACCGTCGTGCGCATAGACATCTCATCGGCGTCGAATAGCGAATTAGTCCGCCGATACAACATCGTCTCCGTGCCGACACTTATGCTCTTCCACCGTGGCGAGCCAATATGGCGTGATAGCGGTGTCATCGCCTTCGACAGGCTATGCACCATCATCCGTCGCCACCAGACGGTAGATGTCTTTTAGAAAAAAGAGAGGGAACTCAAGGTATTACCTTAAGTTCCCTCATATTATAGGTATATTTTCGCTACATATACTCCATTCGCCAACCCAACTCATCAACGATAATCTCCTTAGTTTTGCAGTCGGGCATACTCTCGAAGAGCGATGGTAGGCCAACCTTAACCGACTTATCACGTGAGGCCACGTAGCACATCAAAGCCACTACACCCTGTGCGATATAGGTAGAGTTTGGATTAGCCTTAACGGCCTTCTCCGAGGCGATAAAGGCCACCTCACTGGTGGTGCGCTCATTGCGTGATGCCGCCATAAGGGCTGCATAAGCAATCATCTCGTTACTCTCGGTTGACCACACTCCCATCAACGAGTTGATATCGTAAATTTTTGACAACAAGGCAAAGGCCAACTCCTCTGCCAACTCTGCATTGGCAATACCTCGCGACCAAAAGGGAAATTCGTGAGTGTCGAGCATCTTAGCATCAGCAATATGGCAAGCACAGAGTTTCAACTCCCTAACCTGTTGCTGATAGAGATATTTAGCAAAGGCATAATCCTTAGGCTCCTGGGCTACAATCTCTCGCACCGTAGCGATGCTAACACCATAGTTAAGGCCGTAGTTCTGCCCGTGGGTTGCCATACTCTCGGACACTGCGCCATTCATCTGCTTGCGCAATTTACCGAGCAAGGCTATCATTCTCTGTGTAAAATCCATAGATTCAAATCTTAACGTGAGGGCTGGAGAAACATCACCGTCTGACCAAACTCATACAATGGCAAGATGCGACGTGCCATAACCTGCTGACCCAAGGCTACGACAACCTCCGCATTGTTAGCATAGCGGTAGGCAACCTTACCCTTCTCGGCAGATGCTGGATACTCCATCTGTGAAGGGGTGATGACAACCATAATTATCTCACCCGAGAGATCATTCTTCTCGACAATGCCACTCGTTGCACTCAATCGAGCAATTACAGATGTGGTCTGCGATGCATTTACGGGATAGATAATACGCTCCGTAGATTGTGTTACGCTGGTTGTTCCGTAGAACATAGCGAGCAACTCTCTCTCCATCTTATCCATCTCGCGTAATGCGCTCTCAAGACCTGCACCATAGACACCATCACCGAAGTCACCAGTTACGAGTTCGAAACGAGAACGGCGCAACATAAAAATCTTGTCGGCAGCATCCTTCGCCAACGACTCAGCGCTCTTCTCCGAAGCCGACATTCTATCTACAGAGAGCATCGACTGAGTGGTCTGTTGTGGCTCGGCAACAGCAATAGTCGCCTCCTCAGCGAAGTAGGCCTCATCACGCAATACCGCAACATCGGCACTAACCAAGCGGTACTCATTCTTATCGACCAACGAGGCACGGTTGCCAAGGTATTTCTGTGCGTAACGAGCATAAGGGCCTGCTACAAACTGCTCACGCTCAACAACTAAATCGATGACCAAAGTTGTGGTAGCCTCAGCAATCTCTACATTGCCATTCTGCTGGTAAACACCAATACGCTTCTTGACGACCTGCTGAGCCGAAGCATCAAAGGCCATAGATAGCGCCATCACCACAAAAAATATCTGAAAAAATCTTCTCATACCTCTCTCTTTTTTAGTATAATGCACAAAGATACGTAATTATTTTAGTTCAATCAAAACATAAGATAAAAATCTTGTGTTAGAGCGCGGTACTCCTCGGTATATGCACCATCATTGAGTTGGATAAGGAGTGTATCGCAACGGGGCATAAG
Organism: Alistipes sp.; assembly: GCA_017555905.1. Classification (GTDB taxonomy): domain Bacteria; phylum Bacteroidota; class Bacteroidia; order Bacteroidales; family Rikenellaceae; genus Alistipes. Next base: position 74,040 of record JAFZFP010000018.1, read on the forward strand.
GGGTTTATCACTCTTGACAAACTCCATAAGCAGACGTTTGGGAATATCCCCCTCACGTGTTATCACCGTAGTCTGACGACTCAGCCATAGGCGCTCGAAGGCAACCCTCCTAAAGCGTGCGCCACACTCAAACGGAAGTACAATACTAAGCCTTCCACCGGCACAAAGCAACTCCTCAGCAGCCGTGACTATATCGGCATAATCCAACGTAGTGGTATGGCGAGCCATAGCACGTACCGCATCGGGCGAAGGGATGGAATCTACAAAAAAAGGTGGGTTAGAGACAATATGATCGAACTGCTGTCGTGGTCGATAACTACGCAAATCGGCACAACCGACCTCTACACGCCCACCCCAAGGTGATTTATCGGCATTGGCCCTTGCCTCCATAGCCGACTCTTCTACGATGTCAATAGCAGAAATCTTAGCCTTGTTATTGCGCTGAGCAACCATAAGGGCGATAAGACCCGTACCTGTGCCAGCATCCAAAATATGGCTATCACCAGCAACATCAGCCCACGCACCAAGCAATACACCATCTGTGCCAATCTTCATTGCAGAGTGGCTATCATCAATGGTAAATTGCTTAAACTTAAACATATAGGGCTATTTAGTCGAACATTCGCGAGATGCCCACGCCAAACAACGAGTAGTCGTAACGCACGGGGTCGTCGTTGGAAAAGTCTCGCAACGTGGCGGTAAGTTCCTCCACAGCCTTCCAATCATCCTGCTTGCGCTTAAGGAGTCCAAGGCTTCGACCCATTCTTCCTGTATGGAGATCCAGCGGCATATAGAGCGCCGACATCGGAATCCTCTGCCACAAGCCAAAGTCTACACCCCTATCGTCGCGACGCACCATCCAACGAAGATACATAAATAGGCGCTTGCACGCAGCACCCTTGTCAATTGATGAAAGGTGCTTCTCCGAATGGGGATTATGATCCACGGCGTGGAAGTCGTGTCTGAAATTGGACAACACCTTACGCAAATCCCCACACTCCTCGTAGTGGCTCTCGAAATAGCCACCAACACTACCCCACTTAGTAACTATATGGCGTAATGCTCGAACAAAATCCTGAAAGTCTCCACCATTAAAGGTGCGGTGTACATAACTGCTGAGTGTTGCTATCTCCTCGTTAGAGGCATTGACAACGAAGTCGTATGGTTGATTATCCATATAGCGCATCATACGGTGGGCACTCTGCACAATAGCCCTACGGTTACCCCACGCAATAGTAGCAGCGAGGAAACCAGCAATCTCCCTATCCTCAGCACGAGAGAAAGAGTGTGGCACACTTATCGGGTCGGCCTCAATAAAACTCTCATTATTAAACTTATCGTGCAGGCTCTCAAGGAGTTCATACATCTCCTCGTGGCTCATATCGTTATAGTATCGCTCCATCCTTCATCACAATTTTTCTGTCGGACATATCGGCCAACGTCTCGTCGTGGGTGACTACCACAAAGGTCTGACCCATACGGTCGCGCAACTCGAAGAAGAGTTTATGGATGTCGTCACGAGTCTGAGTATCAAGATTTCCCGTAGGTTCGTCGGCAAGCACAACAACAGGACGGTTGGCCAAAGCACGGGCGATGGCTACACGCTGTTGCTCACCTCCCGATAGAGTGGCGGGCTTATGCTCCAAACGGTGGGACATAGCAACCATTTCGAGCAACTCCTTAGCACGTTGCTCAGCATCACCACGACGTTCACCTGCAATGAGCATAGGCATCATAACATTCTCCAAGGCTGTAAACTCGGCCAAGAGTTGATAGGATTGGAAGATAAATCCAATATGTCGGTTCCTAAACTCCGAAAGGGCATCATCACCGAGTCCAGCGATAGAGACCCCATCGATGATAACCTCGCCACTATCGGCCGACATCAGCGAACCCATAATCTGCAATAAGGTACTCTTTCCAGCTCCACTCGCCCCGACGATAGAGACAATCTCCCCATCCGACACAGATAGCGACACACCGTGAAGCACCTCCAAAGTGCCATAACTCTTCTTTATGTTACGTACCTCAATCATAATCTTTTATTATATATATTCGCCAAACGAAGCACCTGCACCGTCTGGGCTACATCGTGAACACGAAGAATAGCATTACCTCCCCTAAGAGCCTCCCACGCAAGGGCCAACGAGCCAGGCAACGACTCCTCGGGGGTAATACCCAAACTCTTATATATCATCGACTTACGCGATACACCAACGAGGATTGGGTAGCCCAACTCCCTAAGAGAATTTAGTCCTCTAAAGAGTTCGAAATTCTGCTCTATGGTCTTAGCAAAGCCAAAGCCTGGATCTATTACAATATTATGCCTTTTGATACCTCTCTGTTGCAACTCCTCACAACGCTTTAAAAGGTACTGCTTTACATCCGACACAACGCCACCCTCGTACTCTGTCAATGACTGCATCGTAGAGGAGTCTCCTCGCATATGCATAGCGATATAAGGGATATCACAACGTGCTACAACGTCGGCCATAGCCTCATCTTGCTCACCAGCAGATATATCATTTGCGATGAAATCGCCATACTCCGAAAAGGCGCGCTCGACGATAGCAGAACGGAAGGTGTCGATAGATACCACCACACCCCTATCAAGGCTCTTGACAGCCTCCAAGCCTATACGAACTCGCGACCACTCCTCCTCAAGGCTTACATCCGCAGCACCTGGGCGTGACGAATAGCCACCTATATCGACGATAGTAGCGCCCTCGGCAACAACAGACTCGACTCGATTGCGACACTCCTCTAAAGTGTGGTTACGACTCGATGCATAGAAGGAGTCGGGGGTGACATTCACGATAGCCATTACGTGGCTATCCGAGAGATTAATTTCGCTGGGCTTGAGCAACATAATTTAATCGGCGGTGAAGTTGTTCAACGTCAGATTTTAGGTTGTCGATATCTATATTAACGATGGTATATTTAGCCCTCTCGACACGCTCTTCGTCTGAAATTTGATTGTTCATACGAGCGATAATCTGCTCACGCTGTGCGCCATCACGCTGCATAGCACGCTCGATGCGCAACTCCTTAGGAGCCATAACAGCAACAGAGACATCTACCCGCTTATCGAGCGATGCCTCAAACAAAATGGCAGATTCAAGGACCACATAACTACCCTCCTGCTCCGAGGCCCACCTATCGAAGTCATCCATAACCGCAGGGTGGACAATAGCGTTGAGAGCCTTCAACTCTTCGGGATTGCCAAAGACGCGCTCGGCAAGATATGCCCTATTAAGTCCCTCAGCAGAGTAAACCTCGTTACCGAAACGCTCTATAAGGCGCTCTCTGAGGCTATCACTCTCATTCATTAGACGCTTAGCACGAGAGTCGGAATCGTAGACGGCCACACCAAATTCGGCAAGGATGGCACACACCGTACTCTTGCCTGAGCCAATACCTCCCGTGATACCTACCTTATACATATATATATATAATAGGTTACTCCTCCACAGAGGTTATGGTAGGTAGGTTGGTAACTGCCACAACATCGATATCGCTCATTCGAGCAGCGAGGGCCTGCTGAAGCGAGACTCCCGTAACGTGGCGATAGGTTACGCCATTATCGTCGGTAACCTCCTTATCGAAACTTAACTCGGTAGATGGCACACTGAAGCAACTACGCTTCGACGACATAGTGTAACTGATGAGGTTTGTTCCCTTACCACGAATTGTGCAACCCACCTCATACTCCTGGCCATCAACAACGATAGTGACCTCGTGATCTGTCGTATAGGTCTCACCTAACTTCGTAATGTACCAAAGCACGAATGCTGCAAAGAGCATAGTCAAGAAGACTGGAGAGATGTAGTTTCTAAGACTGCTAAATATATTTGCCATAACAATTAAAATTACTACGTTAAACACAAATTGCCAATCGGGCAACATCGTGGAGCAAAGATAAAAAAATAAGCCGCAACCTCAAAAGATTGCGACCTATTTTTCTCGATTATATCGTTTTAGACTACTTCTCCTCGTTTACAACGCCCTCGAGCTTCTTACCAGCCTTGCGCTGAAGGTCGTAAGCGATAGGAGTTGCGATAAATACTGAAGAGTAAGTACCGATAACAACACCCAAAATCAAGGCGAAGACGAAACCACGGATGGTCTCACCACCGAAGATGAAGATTGCCAACAAGGTTACCAATGTAGTACCAGAAGTGTTGATGGTACGTGACAAGGTAGCGCAGATAGCGTTATCGATATTAGTCTTGATATCACGCTTTGGATAGAGACCGATGTACTCACGAATACGGTCAAAAATAACCACAGTATCGTTGATAGAGTAACCGATGATTGTCAAGATCGCAGCGATGAATGCCTGATTAACCTCCAAGTTGAATGGCATAATAGCATACAACATTGAGAAGATACCGATAACCAAGAGTGCGTTGTGTGCCAAAGCAATTGTAGCACCCATAGCCCACTGCCAACGGCGGAAACGGATTGCGATATACAAACCGATAGCAACCAACGCGATAAGTACTGCGATGATAGAGTTTACGGTCATCTCAGAAGAGATAGACTCATTAACCTGCTCAGAAGATACGATACCCCACTGAGAAACGCCATCACCAGCTGTACGGAACTCATTGAAGCCGAAACCATCGATTGTGAAGTACTCATCCAAAGCAGAGAACAAGAGACGATCAACTACGTCGTTTGCCTCCTCGCCCTCAAGACCCTCTGGCTGGTACTGAGTCACGATACGTACCTGGTTGTCATCACCAAACTGCTTAACCTCAACAGATGAGTTTGCTGCATCAGCAACTGCCTCGAACTCAGCAGAAACGCTGTTACGTACATCCTCTATATTTACAGTCTCGTTGAACTTAACAACGTATGAGCGACCACCAGTAAACTCAACACCCTGGTTCAAGCCGATAGTCATCAACGAGATGATTGAAGCAACTACCAATACGCTTGAAACGATGTAAGATACCTTACGCTTATTGATAAAGCTGAACTTAACATTCTGCAAGAAATTCTCAGTTAACTTACGAGAGAATGAAACAGTGCCACGACGCTCTGCACGTGCCTCGATCAATACGCGAGTGATGAAGATTGAACAGAACAACGATGTGATAATACCTACTACGAGAGTTGTAGCAAAACCCTTAACTGGACCTGTACCGAAGAAGAAGAGTACGATACCAGTGATAATAGTAGTAAGGTTACCATCGATAATCGCTGAATATGCGTTAGAGAAACCGTCCTTGATAGCGAGTGTAAGACCCTTACCAGCACGCAACTCCTCCTTGATACGCTCGAAGATGATGACGTTAGCATCGACAGCCATACCCATTGTCAAAACGATACCGGCGATACCTGGCAATGTCAAAACTGCACCAAATGATACCAATACACCGAAGAGCAACAACACGTTGCAGATAAGTGCCAAGTTAGCATACCAACCTGCTGCCTTATAGAAGAATGCTACGTAGAGCAATACAAGGCAGAATGCCAATACGAATGAGAGCAAACCAGCCTTGATAGACTTCTCACCGAGTGATGGACCAACAACCTCAGAGTAGATGATAGTTGCAGGTGCTGGAGACTTACCTGAGCTAAGTACGCTTGCCAAATCCTCAGCCTCCTGAGCAGTGAAGTTACCTGTGATAGATGAAGAACCTCCATCGATACGGTCGTTTACACGTGGTGCTGAGTAAACATAGTTATCCAAAACGATAGCGATAGAGCGACCTACATTTGCACCAGTGATGTTACCCCACTCGATTGCAGTCTTTGAATCCATTGTCATAGATACCTCGAAACCACCATACTGACCACCTGCAGCACGTGCGTTGGTGATACCTGAACCATCCAATACTGGAAGCAATGCACCATCCTTACCCTTAAGAGCGTAGAGGAGGAACACACCCTTTGAACTATCGGTAGAGCTCTTGTTTGACCAAGCGAGCTTAACGTCTGCTGGAAGCATATCTGCAACACCGTCGATAGCCAAGTAGTCGTTGATACGCTGGATGTTAGACTTGTCAGCAGCAGCAACCAATGGCTCGTAGAGGCTGAATGAACGAACCTCGCCATTCTCTACAACTGCAGGATAAGACGACATAAGCAACTCGCTAAGTGGAGTGTAGCTTACCTCAGTCTCATCTGCACCCTCAGCCAAAAGATACTCACGAACAACTGCGTCAGCATCAATGAAGAGAGTCTTCATAATAGCGTTTACATCCTCAGTGTCGCATACCTGCCAGAACTCGAGGTTAGCAGTAGATGCCAACAACTTGCTCACACGCTCAGGCTCCTTAACACCTGGCAACTCAACCATAATACGGTTGGTACCAGCAACAGGCTGAATGTTTGGCTGAACAACACCAAGAAGGTCGATACGTGTTACCAACACCTCGTTCATCTTTGATACTGAACCAGCAACGTGCTCGTTGAGTTGAGTTGCGATAACTGCTACATCCTCAGTGCCATAGATAGTCTTCAAATCCTCAGCGGTCATCTCTGCAAGGTAAGCATCAACAACTGCTGATGTACCCTCCATCTTTGACGCTACCTTCAATGCTGACTCAATCTTGTCGCGAAGAAGGTTGTTTGATGCTACAGCGATGTCGTTGTAAGCGTTAGTGCGGATAACGTCCTCTGCCTTAATCTCAAGCATCACGTTCATACCGCCCTTGAGGTCAAGACCCAAGTTCAACTCCTTCTCCTTACACTCACCGTAAGTATGTCCGAAATAGACATTCTGATCCCACTTCTCATCGAGATAAGCCTGGGGATTCTCCTGCTTAGCAGCCTCTGCCTCGATACCACGAGTAACGAAGGTGAATGAGAGCTGCCAGATGCTTGCAATACCCAAAAGGAGTGCAAGCCACTTGATAATTCCTTTACTCTGCATTTTTAAAAGTTTAATTATTTGTTATTGTTTATGTATTTCCTTACTTGGCGTAACATCAAACAAATCAACTCGACGAACTCAAATATTCGCGCGTTAATCGCGCAAAGATAACAAAAAAATCGCAATCCACAACTGCGGACTGCGATATTTTTCGCCCTTAGGCTATTTTATTTTGTGATAAGTTCGACTACAAAGTCAATATTATCCTCATCGAGTTTACCTACTTCCAAAAGTATGCCACCATTAACCTTATCGAACTTTATTTTCTGACCACCGACCAAAGCTGTAGCAGAGACTACCTTGCAGTCGAGAGGCAAGTAGAGAGCCTCGTGATCGAGTTCAAAGATGTGAACGTAGAGTTTGTCACCCTTACGTGTGGTGCATCCCCATTCGTGCTGAGGAATATCACCCGCCACTGTGCCATAGACACTCTCTCCATTAGCCGACATCCACTCTCCCATAGCCTTCATACGCTCCACGGCAACCTCAGGCAAAACACCATTAGGCTGAGGGCCTACATTAAGCAACAAATTAGCGCCCTTAGCAGCGGTAGAAACAAGGTAGCGAACAAGTGTCTTTGCACTCTTATAATTCTGATCCACAACCTTATAACCCCACATACCATTCATCGTCTGGCAAGTCTCCAAAGGCAAACGGCTAATCTCCTGACCCGACAAACCGTGGCTATTCTCGCCTGGCAAATCACGCTCAAAAATCTGTATATCCTCACCCTCGAAAGGTGTCACGTGGTGGTTGTTAGCCACAAGGCACGAAGGCTGCAACTGATGTACCATAGCGTACTGCTCGTCGAGTTGCCAATCGAAAGGTGTAGCATCCTCCTCGTGATCCCACCAGCCATCAAACCAAATAGCACGGATAGGGCCATAGTTGGTCAATAGTTCGGTAATTTGACGATTCATAAAGTTGTAGTAGTTGTCCCAACTTATCAACTCTGAATTACGACCTGCAACACCCCAACCTGTGCGGCCACGTGGATAGTCGTCACGAGACCAATCAGCGTGAGAGTAGTAAAGATGCAACGCAATACCCTGCTTCTGGCACTCATCAGCCAACTCCTTGAGTACGTCGCGCTTAAATGGTGTTGCATCGACAATATTGAAATCCGACTCGGCAGTATCCCACATCGAGAAGCTATCGTGGTGGCGTGTGGTAAAGCAGATATATTTAGCACCCGAAGCCTTAATCGCAGAGACCCACTCCTTAGCATCGAAACGATGAGGATAGAAGGCATCGGCAGCCTTAGCATACTCATCACGATTGATACCCTGAGCGTTCTGCAAATACCACTCGCCCTGGGCATACATACTATAGATACCCCAGTGGATAAAGATTCCGAAACGATCCTCCGAGAACTCCTTGCGAGAGCGCAAATTCTCCTCGGTAGGTTGATAGTTCTGAGCCGTTGCCGAGCCGAGCAAAAGCACCGACAACAATGAGGCTAATATTATCTTCTTCATATAGTTAGAAGTTTTAGTTACATAGGTTAAAATTAGGAGCTTACCCCCATTAATCCATCTTCAAGACGGCCAAGAAGGCAGACTGTGGCACCTGCACAGAGCCGATCTGGCGCATACGCTTCTTACCAGCCTTCTGCTTCTCCAACAACTTACGCTTACGCGAGATATCACCACCATAACACTTCGCAGTAACATCCTTACGAACGGCCTTGACAGTCTCACGAGCGATAATCTTGGCGCCAATAGCGGCCTGAATAGCAATATCGAACTGCTGGCGTGGGATAAGTTCCTTAAGTTTTTCGCACATCTTTCTACCGAAGTCGTAGGCGTGGTCTGCATAGATAAGTGACGACAACGCATCGACAGCCTCGCCATTAAGCAAGATATCGAGTTTTGCGAGTTTACTCAACTGGTAGCCCGTGCGGTGGTAGTCGAACGAAGCGTAACCCTTAGAGATACTCTTCAACTTATCGTAGAAGTCGAAGACAATCTCCGACAGCGGCATCTCGAAATTAACCTCCACACGATCCTGTGTGATAAAGGTCTGATTCTTCATCACACCGCGCTTGTCGATACACAACTTAAGCACGTTACCCAAGAAATCGGACTTGGTGATAATCTGCGCAAGGATATATGGCTCCTCAATCTTTGCTACCTTAGTAATCTCAGGGAGGCCAGATGGGTTATGAACCTCAAGTTCCTCGCCCATAGTGGTAGTGATATGGTACGACACGTTAGGCACGGTGGTAATAACATCCATATCGAACTCACGATAGAGACGCTCCTGGATAATCTCCATATGCAACAGGCCAAGGAAACCACAACGGAAACCGAAGCCAAGAGCCAATGAACTCTCAGGCTCGAAGGTCAATGAGGCATCGTTGAGTTTCAACTTTTCGAGCGAAGCACGCAAATCCTCATACTGGTCAGCCTCAACGGGATAGACACCCGCAAAGACCATAGGCTTAACATCCTCAAAACCTGCGATAGCCTCCAAAGCGGGGTTAGCCACCGAGGTAATAGTATCACCCACCTTAACATCCGTAGAGTTCTTGATACCTGAGCAGATATATCCTACATCGCCCGCCTTAATCTCATCGCGAGCAACCATCTTCAACTTAAGCACACCAATCTCGTCGGCATCATACTCGCTACCCGTATTGAAGAACTTAACGTGTTCGCCCTTGTGGATTGTGCCGTTGAAGACACGGAAATAGGCGATGACACCTCTAAACGGATTGAATACCGAATCGAAGATAAGGGCCTGCAACGGAGCATTCTCGTCACCCTCTGGGGCTGGGACACGCTCGACAATAGCCTCCAAGACCTCCTCAACACCCTGTCCAGTCTTACCCGAAGCCAACAAGATATCCTCATCCTTACAACCAATAAGGTCGATAATCTGATCCTTGACCTCGTCAATCATTGCCGACTCACAGTCGATCTTATTCAATACGGGGATAATCTCAAGATCCTGTCCGAGAGCCAGGTAGAGATTAGAGATAGTCTGTGCCTGGATACCCTGAGTAGCATCCACTACAAGCAATGCGCCCTCGCACGAAGCGATAGCACGTGACACCTCATACGAGAAATCGACGTGTCCTGGGGTATCAATAAGGTTGAGAGTGTACATCTGACCATCGCGAGCCTTATACTCCATCTGAATTGCGTGGCTCTTGATGGTGATACCCTTCTCGCGCTCAAGGTCCATATCATCGAGTACCTGCGCCTGCATCTCTCGCTGGTTGAGCGTATTAGTCTTCTCCAATAGACGATCGGCAAGCGTACTCTTACCGTGGTCGATATGTGCAATAATACAAAAGTTGCGTATGTTTTTCATCCTTCGATGTTTTGATTACATAGTTTAGCACGCAAAGATAATAAATTTTTCGATATTTTCAACCATAAACCTCACAGCAGATTAACATTATGCCAAGTTCGTGCCTCGATGCCTCTCGGCAGCCATAACTTTCTGACACATCGTCTAAGAAAAAACTGACATTTTGTCACTTTTTCAGGCGTGGCACATAGTTTGCCTCCCAACAAAGAGGTTATAAAACAGAAACGTAACAACTAATAACAAATAACAACTATGAGAAGTGGAAAAATTGGGGTAACAACAGAGAATATATTCCCCGTAATTAAGAAATTTCTTTACTCCGACCACGAAATTTTCTTGCGAGAGTTGATCTCGAATGCTGTGGATGCCACACAAAAACTAAAGACCCTCGCTTCGAAGGGTGAAGCAAACGTAGAACTCGGCGACCTAACAATCCGCGTAGATGTAGATAGCGAGGCTAAGGTATTGACTATCACCGATAGAGGTATCGGTATGTCTATCGACGAGGTAGATCGCTACATCAACCAAATCGCCTTCTCGGGTGCTGAGGAGTTTATGGCAAAATACAAGGATCAGGCTATCATCGGCCACTTCGGTTTGGGCTTCTACTCTTCGTTTATGGTAGCCGACAAAGTGGAGATCTTCTCGCAGTCGTTCAACACCGAGGCAAAGAGCGTTCACTGGAGTTGCACAGGCTCTCCAGAGTTCGAGATGGAGGAGTTGGAGGAGAGACTTGAGCGTGGTACTCGCATCGTGCTACACCTCTCGGAGGATTGTAAGGAGTATGCAGAGCGTAACGAGATTAGTTCGCTCCTTCGTAAATACTGCCATTTTCTCCCTATTCCTATTGCCTTTGGCAAGAAGCAGGAGTGGAAGGATGGCAAATATGTAGATACTGCCGAGGATAACATCATTAACGACACCACCCCACTTTGGACTCGCAAGCCTTCGGAGATTACCATCGAGGAGTACAAGGCCTTCTACGCTGACCTCTACCCCACAAGCGAAGAGCCACTCTTCTACATTCACCTTAATATCGACTATCCGTTCAACCTAACGGGAATTTTGTATTTCCCTAAGTTGCACTCTAACTTCGATATTCAGCGCAACCGCATACAGTTATACTCTAACCAAGTATTTGTTACTGACGAGGTTAATGGTATTGTTCCTGAGTACTTGACACTCCTTCACGGTGTTATCGACTCGCCAGACATTCCGCTCAACGTGTCACGTAGCTACCTTCAGAGCGACTCTAACGTCAAGAAGATTTCAAGCTACATCACCCGTAAGGTTGCGGATCGTCTCCAGGAGTTGTTCAACACTATGCGCCCCGACTACGAGGCTAAGTGGGACGATCTAAAAATCTTTATCCAGTACGGTATCCTCACCGACGAGAAGTTTGCTGAGAAGGCTCACGGCTTTATGCTTTGGAAGTCTATCGAGGGCAAATACTACACCTCTGAGGAGTACACCGAGAAGGTGAAGGAGGCGCAGACAGATAAGGATGGCTTTACTATTATGCTCTACGTAGATGACGTGGTAGGAAAGAATGCCTTCGTGGAGGCTGCCAAGGCCAAGGGTTACGACATCCTTGAGATGAATGGCCAACTCGACAATCACTACGTTCAGTACTACGAGTCGAAGAACGAGAAGATTCGTTTTGTGCGTGTAGATAGCGACGTTGTGGAGAACCTAATCCGCAAGGAGGAGCGTATGTCGATGTCTCTCTCTTCTGAGCAGCAGCAGATTATGCGCCCTGTATTTGAGAGTCAGATGCCTAACGACGAGAAGATAAACTACCATATCTCGTTCGAGGGTATGGCCGTAGATGCTGCCCCAGTGGTGATCACACAGAACGAGTTTATGCGCCGTATGAAGGAGATGGCAGCAACAAGTGGTGGCGATATGAGCCGTTTCTATGGTCAGATGCCCGACAACTTCACCATCACCGTAAATGGCAACCACCCTATCGTTCTCGACATACTCAGCGAGGTGGAGAGCGCCTACGGAGATAAGTTGCGCACCATAAATAAGAAGATCTCTGCTGCCGAGCAGGAGGAGAGTCGCTTCGAGGAGACTATCAAGGATAAGAAGGCCGAGGAGTTGAGTTCGGAGGAGAAGGAGATGCAGGAGAGCCTCTCTAAGCGCATCACAGAACTCCGCGTGGAGCGTGACACTCGTCTCGAGGAGATTGGTCGCGAGAACCGCAAGGTGCGTCAGATTATCGATTTAGCCCTCCTTTCCAACGGTATGCTCAAGGGCAAGAACCTTACCGACTTTATCCAGCGAAGCATCTCGTTGATTGAGTAGTAACCGTTAAATAATGCAACAAAAAAAAGTAATGATGCTCTTTCGGGCATCATTACTTTTTTACTCTATATAAGTCCTTGCTACAACGCCATAAGCATAAGCAACTGCGCTGTCAATACTCGCAAGAACATAACTACTGGATATACCGTAGCGTAACTTACAGCAGGCATATCGTTACCTGATGATGCACTTGCAAAGCCCAAGGCTGGAGGATCGGTCATAGAACCAGCCATCAGACCCATAATAGTATAGTAGTTGAGTTTAAACTTAAGACGTGCCAAGAGGGCTACCAATACCAATGGCAGTACGGTGATGATAACACCATAGCCAATCCACTTGTAACCACCACCAACGATAGCATCTACGAAGCCATCACCAGCACCGATACCTACCGCTGCAAGGAACATTGCAAGACCAATCTCACGCAACATAAGGTTAGCACTCATAGTGGTATAAGTCACGAGATGGAAGTGTGGACCAAAGCGACCCAAGAGGATTGCAATGATAAGTGGACCACCTGCAAGACCCAACTTAACGGGCTGTGGCACATTCATCAAAGGCAATGAGCCGAGCAACACACCCAACGCAATACCGATAAATACGGGCAAGAGGTTTGGATGGTCGAGTTTCTTGAGTGAGTTACCAAGCACCTTCTCGGCCTGAGCAACAGCAGCCTCAGGACCTACAACCATAACCTTATCACCTACCTGCAACTCCATACCCTGATAAGGGATAAGATCGACACCTGCACGGTGAACACGTGTGATGTTGATACCATAGCGAGTTCTGAGGCGCAAATCCGAGAACTTCTTTCCGTTAATCTCCTCACGTGTGATAAGGATTCGACGAGATACCAAAGGTGTAGACTGCATAGCCGTAGCACCCCACTCGTCAGCGGTCATCTCCACTGGCTTACCGAAGAATGCCAAGATAGCCTCGCTATCCTCCTCTGTACAGATGATACGGAGACGGTCACCAACAGTGAGTTTAGAATTACCATCGGCCATAACAATCTCGCCAGACTGGTGCATTACGCGCGACACTACGAATTGTCGGTTAATAAGCATATGTGCAACAGCGATAGTCTTACCCTCCAACATAGTGTTGTTGAACTCCACAGAGTAGCGATGTGGGAGGTTTGTCTCGTTGCTCAACGCTGCAAGACCTTCGTCCTCCTTCTTGAAGTCCACGCGCAACACATAGCGCATAATGATAATTGTGGCGATGATGCCGACAACGCCCAATGGGTATGCCACAGCGTAACCCAACGAAATGGAGTCTGCGATTGCAGGGTTAGCCATACCTGAGTCGGCATAGGCCTGCTGTGCAGCACCAAGACCTGGTGTGTTGGTTACCGCACCCGAAAGGACACCCACCATTGTTGGGAGTGGCTCGCCTGTGATGAGGTGCAACACATAGGTTGTAGTCACGCCAAGCAAGATAACCAAAGCGGCCAAACTGATTAGTTTCAAACCTCCGCTCTTGAGCGACGAGAAGAAACCTGGTCCTACCTGTAGACCAATGAAGAATACAAAGAGTATCAAACCGAACTCCTTGATGAAGTGCAACGTGTCGTGGTGGATAGTTCCTGAATCGAGGAAGTGTCCGAAGGCAATACCCGTGAAGAGAATCCACGTCATACCGAGTGAAATGCCCTTAATCTTTATGCGGCTGAAGGCAATACCCGAAGCAATCACCGCTGCCAACACAAATACTGTGTGAGCAATAGATGGATGCGAAGGATCACCACTACCCATAACGACGACCTTGAGCCAATCTAAATTCATAATTTATAAATGTTTGGGTTATTATAATTTCGTTTATGTAAAAAATCTCGGGCAAAGATACAATTAGTTATTCAATAATTAAAGTTTTATGCCAATAAAATAACTAAAACCCTCCTTTTCGCCCCCCTCACAACTTAAAAGAGATTGGTCTACACTCTGCTTTTCCACTCTATGATTGTCCTTTTTTCGCCCCACAAGTCTAAACAATAATAAGACACGCACCCTGTCGCCACATATATAAATAGTAGATATAGGTATGTATAAAGGTGTGATATTGATGATTTTTTTGTTGGTTAAAATAAATTTATTACCTTTGTGCGGTTGTAGCGTAAGGTTACACTTCTACTAAAGATATATAATTTAACTATAAAACAATATTTAGTATGACTATTACAGCATCTGACATTAAGATTGGTATGTGCGTAGAGATGGACGGTAAGACCTTTATCGTTGTAGATTTCCAGCACTGCAAGCCAGGTAAGGGCCCTGCATTCGTTCGTTCAAAGCTCAAGAACCTCGAGAACGGTAACGTACTCGACAAGACTTTCTCTTCAGTATCACAGAAGATCGAGCAGGTACGTGTTGAGCGTCGCCCATATCAGTTCACATACGAGGATGACCTCGGCGCACACTTTATGCACACCGAGACCTTCGAGGAGATCAATATCGACAAGAACCTTATCAACAACTCAGACCTTATGGCTGATGGCCAGATTGTCGAGGTTATGTTCCACACTGAGAAGGAGACCGTTCTTTCAGCTGAGTTGCCTCCAATCGTTGATATGGAGGTTACATACACTGAGCCAGGCGTTCGTGGCGATACCGCTTCAACAAACTCACTCAAGGCTGCTACCGTAAACACTGGTGCAACTATCAAGGTACCTTTGTTCATCAACACTGGCGACAAGATCCGCGTTGATACCCGCACCCGTGAGTACTACGAGCGTATTAAGTAATTAAGCGCTGTAGCGATTCAAATAAAGGCGTGTCCAAATCGGACACGCCTTATTGTTTTAATGATGTGGTTATACTACTCGCCCCCTACTCCTCCCACAAAAAAAACTATCGCCCGAAGGTATGAAACCTTTCGGGCGATAGAGTCTATTTAGGGCAACTGGCCTACAAATTTGCAAGACAGTAGTCCACCATCTTCTGACGGATATTCACCATATCGTCGGGACGCATAGAGTGGTTCTGGTCTGGATAGACCATCATATCGTACTGCTTACCCGCACGGTTCAAGGCACGACACATCTCCATAGCGTTCTGGAAGTGTACGTTATCATCTGCAGTACCGTGGATAATCAACAAACGGGTGTTGAGGCTGAGGCGGTCAGCAAAATTGATTGGTGAGTTATTGTCGTAGCCCTCAGGGTTATCCTGTGGAAGGCCGTTATAGATCTCGGTATAGATCGAGTCGTAGTAGCGCCAAGAGGTCACAGGAGCAACGGCAATAGCAGTCTTGAAGAGACCATCGCCCTTAAGTGCGCAACCCAAAGCCATAAAACCACCATAAGACCAACCATAGATACCCAAGCGTGAAGCATCAACGAAAGGTTGTGCCGCAAGATGGCGAGCAAACGAGAGTTGATCCTCAACCTCGGCATAGCCCAGGTTGCCGTATGTAACCTTCTTATACTCCTCGCCACGGTAGCCAGTACCACGAGCATCGCAACAAGCAACGATATAACCATTACGTGCCAAGGTCTCCTCCCAGTCGGTTGTCCAACGATTAGCAATCTCCTGAGAGCCTGGGCCTGAATACTGGGTCATAAGGACTGGATACTGCTTATTCGCATCGAAATTCTCAGGGTAGATAAGGAAGTACTGCAACTCATCGCCACGCTCGGTGGTAAACGTAGCATATACGCGCTGGTATGGAGGCTCTACAGTTGCTGGCTCATCAATCATCAACGAGCGCACAAGTTTACCTTTATTATTATATACCGCAGCCGTTGGGTAGCAGTTAGTAGCCGAATGCTCGGCAGCGAAATAACTCATATCTGCTGATGGGAATACTCGCCAATAACCGGGCTTCGAAAGCAAGCACTTCTTATCGCTACCATCGAGGTTGATGGTGTACAAGTGGCGCTCCAAAGGTGACTGCTCGGTAGACATATAGTAGAGGCTCTTCATATTAGGTGCCATACCAACAAAGTTGGTAACCTCCCACTCACCCTCTGTAATGGCATTGAGACGACCCTCAGCGATAGAGTGCAAGTAGAGGTGGAACCAACCTGTAGTGATCTCCTCCCGAACGATGAATCGGTCGCCATCGATGAAGGTAACGGTCTTATCGTTAGGACGCTCGACATAGCGCTCATCCTGCTCGTCGTAGATAACACGCTGTGAACCATCCTCGGCAACGAGGACTACCTCGAAGTGATTCTGGAGGCGATTCACTCTGTAGTAAAAGAGTGCGCCAGCAGGGGTATAGCCGATACGTGGAATATATTGGTCGGTCTCCTCGCCAGTATCTACCTGACGAGTCTCGCCAGTAGCGATATTATAGACGTGGAGTGTAACGATAGAGTTCTCATCACCAGCCTTAGGATACTTGAAGCGGTAGGCTGTGTTGTAGAGTTTATTATCGAAACGCATCATCTCGAACTCCTTAACTCGGCTCTCGTCAAACTTCAAGTAGGCAATCTCCGAACCATCAGGAGAGAACTCATAGGCCTTCGTAAAGCCATACTCCTCCTCATATACCCAGTCGGTAGTACCGTTGATGATATGGTTCCAATTACCATCGTCAGTAATATTGAAGATGTCGTTGGTCACGAGGTTGTAGAGGAAGATATCGTTACGGTAGGACATAGCCAAGTAGCGAGAGTCGGGCGAGAAGCATACGTCACGAACATCGTCGATACGAATCTTCGAGCCATCAGGACACGCTACATAGTAGTCCGAAATATATGAGTGGCGATAGATCTCCTCACGTGGCGACTCACCATCCCACATCTCATAGAGCGCCATAGTGCCATCTGGCGACTTAGCGTACGACATAATGAGATTCTCGGCCGTAAATACTACCGTACCATTAGAGGGCTTCTTATAGTCGAAGAGGAGAACTTCACGACCACGCAACTCCATATATTGGTCAGTACCTTCGGCAGGAGTGAGGCTCTGAGGCGCAATATACTCTGGCGCACTCTGCGCTCTACTCTCGACCATCTCCAAATAACTAACCTGTGCCGAAGCAGTAACAACCGCTCCAAACAGGGCTAAAATAGACAAGATTTTTTTCATAGTAGTTTATCGGTTTTATATTTATCGTCGGGTTAAATATCATCTATCGAGAAGTCGTAACTTAGACGCTTACCAGTAGTAAACTTCGAGTTATCGAGTTTCGAGTTGAACTGATCGACAGTGACACGTATATTCTCCTCGTAGGGCGGCATCAATAGGTCGAAATTGAGGGCGTAGTTTATAGCCGTCTCGATGATTGCCACCAACGACTCTCTATCAATCTTGCGACTGCCAAAGGCCATTGGGCGCACCAAAGTCTGACGCTTACCCTCCACAAAGAAGGCCTTCTCGCGGTTGATAAAGATGCGACCAATGAGGTAACCCTCGTCGGCATTACGGTTGTACTTCAACGAGTCAGAGAGGAAGTTATAGATGTTGATAACGCCAATGTAGGAGTTATCTCTATCCTGCTGGACATAGCCATTCTGCCAGATGATATGATTAGAGTCGAACTCGAAGATGTCGGTGTGCATCTGGAATAGCAAGATGTCGCTAGCAACCTGAAGTTGTGCCTCGAACTTACCTCTATCGCGGTACTCGATACGCACACGGCGGTCGAGTTTTCCGTCGAGTTCATCATCTATCTCAGAAGCCATCTCGAACAAGGTCTCCTTGAGTTCGTTGAAGGTAGAGAAGGTGTTATCAAAAATCTGCTGTTTCAGAGTAGATTTCTTAACTATCGACTCCAAAATTTTCTCTCGTAATGTACTCATACACTATATCTTAATTTATTTTCGTTCACTATCGTAGGCGAATCGACTGGCCAATAACGAGTTTTTCCTCAGGGTGGATTCTATTCAACTTGGCCAACTGCTGAAGGCGGATACCATAGAGTTGCGACAACTGGTAGAGGGTCTCACCATCAGCCACGCGGTGCAACATATCGTTACCACTCCAACGTGATGCCTTGCGCTCGATATATACCACATCACCCTCGTTAGGCTCTACACCCTTCGATACATCGTTGAACTTACGGAGGGTTGCAGGGGCGATGTCAAACAACTCGCCAAGACGCTCATAGTTGTCTCCCTCCTTAGCCACAATGTAGTGTGCGCCATTAGTGAGATAGACATTATAGCCCTTATGCGAATTTATCGTTACTCGGAAGTTGTTAGGGTCGATACCCTTATCGGCATAGGCCTTGGTTGCATCCTTTACGGTCTCCTCCGCTGGTGCCTGCTCCTCGTGAGGCTCATCACTTGTCGAAGGCTCCTTATTCGACTCAACCAATGATGCGAACTCCTTAGCCATATACTCATCATACTTTGCGATACCATTCTTCTGGTCGAGGAGCCCTAAATTATAACGCTCGATAAGCGAGATTAGGCGCTCGGCATAGTCGGGGGCTGTAGCATAACCAGCCGTTTTAAGTCCCTTAGCCCAACTCTTATAGTCGTCGATATCGTAGGCGAATAGGAACTCATAGCGCTTTCCCTCACTGAGGAATTCGGCGTGATCCTCGAACGAAGCCTCCACCGTATCGTAAACACGGAAGCAGTCGTCGGGGTTATCGTCGGAGTGAATAATGGTCTTTCCAGTCCACGACTTCTTACACTTAATGCAGAAATGGTTGTTTGCCACACGTGCAAGGTAGCCATTTCCGAAGCCCGACTCAAGGATAGCCTGAGCCATAGTGATACTTGCGGGAATACCATAAATCTCCATATTATCCACCGCCGTAGTGCGCCATTTATAGATATACTCCTCGGGAGTCATCTTCTCCCACTGCTCGGTTGGAGCAAGTTCCTTTCCCTTTTCTGGCTCTGCTACTTGCGCCCAGAGTGGAGCAATGGTGCAGACAACAAGGGTGATGGTTAATATCGATATCTTCGCGGTTTGATTCATATCCGTTGTTCTATGTTAGGGTATACTTTTTTGCAAAGATACAAAAAGGAGCGGTAATATAAAAGTATATGAGTCGCTTTTTGTGGCAAGAATTGATATTT
Source organism: Alistipes sp. (assembly GCA_017555905.1). GTDB lineage: Bacteria > Bacteroidota > Bacteroidia > Bacteroidales > Rikenellaceae > Alistipes. Next base: position 93,536 of record JAFZFP010000018.1, read on the forward strand.
TAGTTGATAAAAGCGCAGTTTTTTCGGTGACAATAAAACAAGAGTGCTGGCATAGGCCCATCAAAGCCATACGCCAGCACCCTTAAATCTTAGATTTAATAGCGACCAAACAAGTGGTTAAAATGCCACAACTGGAGCAACCTCAGCACCCTCCTGAGCCTCGAACATCTCCATCTTCTCGAAACCAAACATCGAAGCGATAAGGTTGGTTGGGAAACGACGAATAGAGGCATTGAAATCACGCACCTGCTGGTTGTACTCCCTACGCTCGGTAGAGATACGATTCTCCGTACCCTCGAGTTGTTTCTGCAAATCCATAAAGTTCTGATTTGCCTTTAGGTCGGGATAACTCTCCGAGATAGCGATAAGGCGACCAATAGCCGAACCTACCTCATTCTGCATCTTTGTCCACTCGGCCATCTGCTCTGGAGTAGCGGTCGTAGGGTCGATATTCAATGAGGTAGACTTAGCACGTGCCTCGGTCACTGCCATCAAGGTCTGCTCCTCGTGAGTAGCATAGCCCTTCACCGTAGCAACAAGGTTAGGAATAAGGTCAGCACGACGTTGGTAAACGGTCTCTACATTTGCCCACGCCTCCGACACCTTCTCCTGCTTAGTTACCAACCCATTGTATGAGACAACTGCCCATACGACAACCACAGCGACAACGCCAAGGATAATCCACAAAGTTTTGTTTTTCATAGTTTTATGTTTTTAGTTAATATCTCTATTTATTCTACCAACTTGAGCCAGAGCCTCCGCCTCCGAAACTTCCTCCGCCGAAGCCGCCTCCGCCGAAGCCGCCTCCGCCAAAGCCACCACCACGGTAGCCTCCGCCCATAGGAAAGAGCCAGATGCCTCTGCCACCATTACCACCATTTCTATCATTATGGTCATCACCATTACGACGACGAACGTGATCCTTATTGCAGTGGTCACAGTGGAGTTTTTCGACTATAATCGTACTCTGCCCCATCTGCATACGTTCGGTGCTAACAACCCTCAACGTATGGTGCTTGCAATAGGGACACTTATTCTTTTGATACTGATTTACAAGTATTAAGATGATTGGCAATACGACCATCACCAACACCATCATAAGGGCCAATATCATCGCCTCCGTATCGGCCTCATCCTCATTCGAGGCACGTGGCAACTCTCCGCCCGAGAGAACCTCGTCGATAGCACGCATACCCTCTACCATACCCTTTGCATAGTCACCAGCCCTAAAGTATGGCACCATATACTCCTGCTGTATGCGGTAGCAAAGCACATCGGGCAACACGCCCTCAAGGCCATAGCCCGTATGGAAGCGTATCTCACGCATATCCTCGACGAACAGAATACCCAGTCCGTTGTCGAGTTCTTCGTCTCCAACGCCCCACCCCTTGAAAAGTTCTTGTGAGAAGCCCAGCATATCTTGAGGATAGATATCCTTCAAAACGACAATAGCAACCTCGGCAATACCTCTCTCTTTAAGCGAAAGAGACAACGAGTCGAGCGTAGCAACAGCATCGCTCGGCAGGATAGCATCGGGATTCGAAACGAAACGCTCCCTATTTATTAGTTGTACATTCTCGACTTCCTCAACTTTATAGCCTCTCGCCCCTACCTCGAAAACCACCGAGAGGAGCATCGCCACCACCAAGGAGAGTCGTAGCATTTTTAGACCTTTCATATATAATAAAATACGGGTGATGCCGATTTATTGTTTCAGCCCCACCCGTAATATCACATTTTTTTTATTTTCTATCGCTTAGAGTCGATAACCTCAGCCAATCGGCCAAAGACCTCATCCATAGTACCCAAGCCATCAACCTCGGCATACTTGTTCTGCTTGGTGTAGTGGTCAGCAACGATAGCCGTCTGCTGGCGATAGATCTCAATGCGGTTGCGGATGACATCCTCCGAACTATCGTCGGCACGACCAGAGTCCTTACCACGAAGAAGGATACGCTTTACCAACTCCTCCTCAGGAACATCCATATAGATCATTACATCGACCTTAGAGTCCATCTCCTTAAGCAACGTATCGAAGATCTCGGCCTGGGCCGTTGTGCGAGGGAAACCATCAAAGATGCAACCCTTATCGTTGTGAGTGCGCATATAGTCGCGTACCATCTCAACTACGATAGAATCGGGAGCAAGTTCACCACGAGAGATATAACCCTCCATACTCTTACCAAGTTCAGTACCACGCTTAATCTCCGAGCGAATAACCTCACCTGTCGATATATGATACAAATCGTAGTGCTCAGCCAAACGAGCAGCCTGTGTACCCTTACCACAACCTGGAGCACCGAAAAGTATAATATTTAACATATCTTATTTAAGTTTTACGTTATCTATTTTTAATAGTTGCTTTAAAAAAATTTGACGCAAAGATATATTTTTTTTTGCAATTCTCCAATCAAAACGATACTTTTGCAAAAAATTTAGAAAATATTTAAAACATCTCATATTTTATTCCGATGGAGAAGAAAAATAGCACGGAAATCGCCACTCTTGGTGAGTTTGGCCTAATTGATCGTCTCACCTCAAAACTTAAGAGACGAAACGACAGCACGCTTTTGGCTTCGGGAGATGATGCAGCAGTCATTGACCTCGGCGACGAGTTGCTATTGCTAACTACGGATATGATGACCGAGGGCATCGATTTCGACCTTAGTTACTTCCCACTCAAGCACCTCGGCTACAAGGCTATCGTGCGTGGTGTAAACGACATCTTGGCGATGAATGGTCGCCCTGAGCAGGTCGTAGTGGCACTCGGTATCTCTGCAAAAATCTCGGTAGAGGCTCTTGACGCGCTCTATGAGGGTATGGAGCAGGCGTGCAAGGAGTTGGGCGTAGATATCGTGGGTGGTGATACCACCGCCTCGATGAATGGTTTGGTGATAACAATCTCGGCTACGGGACGTGTCAAGCGCGAAGAGATCGCCTATCGTTCGGGTGCTAAGGAGCACGACCTCATCTGCATCACCTCGAACCTCGGTGGCGCATATATGGGCCTCCATCTCTTGGAGCGAGAGAAGCGCGTATTGAAAGATATCGAGAATCCAGAACCTAAGTTCCAGGGATATGAGTACCTCCTTGAGCGCTACCTCAAGCCACGCGCTCGCACAAATGTCTTAGAGGCTCTACGCGAGGAGGGCATAAAGCCTACTTCGATGATTGACCTCTCGGATGGTTTGGCTTCGGACCTCCGACAGATTTGTCGCTCGTCGAAGTGTGGCGCACGCATCTACCTCGAGCGCATACCTATCGCTCGTCAGACATCGGAACTCGCAGAAGAGATGCACATCGACCCCGTTATCGCTGCACTCAATGGTGGCGAGGACCACGAATTACTCTTCACCGTACCTTTGGAGATGCAGGAGAAGGTGATGAAACTGGGATTAGTAGACGTCATCGGCCACATCACTCGCGAGGAGTCGGGCGTGATACTTGTTACTCCTGATGGCGAGGGCATTGCCCTTAAGGCTCAGGCATTTGACCGATAGACTACCAACGACATATCGATACAAAATAGGCTGTTAGGTTATCCCAACAGCCTATTTCTTTATATCTCTTCCAATCTACTTTGTTGTATAAATCAGATGCTCCAACTCCCTAAGCAGATTACGCTGTGGATCTTCTGGAGCATACAAAGCAAAGATTACTACGAGGGCCTCTGAGGTATTCTCGTCGATGGTCGTATAGCCTACGAATGGGCCACCCATAAAGTCGTTGGCAACCTCCCACCAGCCACGCACCTCAAACCAATTGCGACCATTAATATTGATATCGGGGGTAAATGACATCGAAGATGGCTCGTTAGAGAGTCGCATATAGGACCCTTGAGCGCCCTTGCTTGAAATTGTAGCAAGTTTCTGGTCTATAGCGCCCATAACTGAGAGGGCCTGCATATCAGCGGGAAGTGTGGTGTCGCAAGGGGTCTTAAAGGCAAAGATATACTGAGCGCGTGCGGGATAGTCGCGTATATACCACAACAACTCCTTATCTGCGGTATTAGCCTTATAGAAGTGTGCCGGGATAATCATCTCTAGGCCCGTATGCTCCTTGAAGTCGGCCATCAGCAACTCGGCTGGATTTACCGAATAGTATCTATTACTCTTATTACGCTCACCCTTCTCGAACTCATTACGCAAGGCCTGATCAGCATCCTCAAAGAAGGAGATAGCAGATGGCACACTCGGAGCCGTAACCGTAACCACGGTCTGAGGGCGCGCATAGATATTCTTTGACACGGCGTATGTTGCCTCATCGACCGTAGGATTGATGCTCACCACAAAGAGGTTAGGGTATTTTCTATCGATATCCGAAGCATTGCGCGGAGCAACTTGCTTCACTATATTGAAGTAGCCCTGGGGGCGTGTGAGACCTGGGGCAGACTCCTCCAACAAATCGCACACGGCATACGACAAGTCGCCACGCCAAGACTCATCGTCGCAGATAACCACAACATCGTAGGCTTCACCCGCAGTTGTCTTCTCAGGAATACTATTTCTTACGGTACAACCGCTACTCAACGCCACTGCAACAAGTGCGATAAAGGTGAGGATTCTATTTTTCATACTCTAAAACAATTTATTGGTTCAACCACAAATAGCGAGCAAAAAGCGTGTCGCTATATATACAAAGGTAGTCATAGTTTTTCGATTTACAAAAAAATAAGTTACTTTTGCATCAACGATTGACTTTTGATAGATTAAGCGGATGAGAATAAGACCAGGCATATTGCTACAGTGGCTCTTTCCGAATGTGGTATGGAGTATCGAGGATAACGAGGGTATCTACCTCACCTTCGACGATGGCCCTACGCCAGGCGTTACGGAGTGGATACTCCAGACCTTAGAGCGCTACGACGCCAAAGCCACATTCTTCGTGCTGGGAAAGAACGTAGAGATGTATCCCGACCTATACCAGATGATACTAAACAAGGGACACAAGATTGGCAACCACACCTACTCCCACCAGAAGGGTTGGGGTATGCCTCTTGATAGATATATTGAGGATGTGGATCTGGCTGGCGATATGCTTCATACCGACCTCTTCCGCCCACCCTACGCACGTATCACTCGAACTCAGTTGCGCCAAATAGCACAACGCTACCGTGTGGTGATGTGGAATGTACTATCGCGAGACTACAACCGCCAACTATCGCCAAAGGCTTGTCTCAGAGGCACTATAAAGGGGTTGCGTGGTGGCGACATAATCTCGTTACACGACAGCGACAAATCGTTCCGTAATACCAGTTATGTATTGCCTATACTCTTGCGTAAGGCACACGAATTGGGGTTGAAATGTAAAATTTTGGAGTTGTAGCGATGAAGATAGTTGTAGCAATAACAGGGGCCAGTGGTGCCATTTATGCTCGCCAATGCTTGGAACTTCTACTTAGCAATAAGGAGGTTGAGAGATTGGGCGTAATCCTAAGCAAGCACGCACCCGATGTCATTAAGGCTGAGGGCATTACACTTCCCGAAGATGAGCGAATCACATATTTCGACAACGACGATATGTGGGCCTCGGCAGCCAGTGGCTCGGCTAAATGGGATGCTATGCTCGTTGTACCAGCATCGATGGGCACGGTTGCACGTTTGGCTACGGGAGTTTCGCAGACACTAATTGAGCGTGCGGCAGATGTGATGCTTAAGGAGCGCAGGCGCGTGGTTGTGGTCGTTAGAGAGGCCCCCTACTCTCTAATTCACCTTCGCAATATGACAACTCTAACCGAAGCAGGAGCGATAATATTTCCTGCATCCCCCTCATTCTACTTCGGCACAACGACGATAGAGGAGTTGTGTATGGAACTCTCACGAAGGATTGTTGGTATGTTGGGAGTGGAGATAGCGCATCGCCAATGGGGCGAATAGTTGTGTGCCTACATAGTTCGTATATAGTGATAATCCTTGGCTAACTGCTCCTTAAGGTCGGTGATAGAGGAGAAGCGTTTCTCATCGCGAATCTTCTCTATTAGGCGCACAACAAGACGACGACCATAGAGGTCGCCAGAGAAATCTATGACGTGAGTCTCAAGAAGCAACTCCTTGCCCCCGACAGATGGGCGCACACCCACATTGGACATAGCACGATAGCAAACTCCATCGATAACTACTTCCGACACATAGACTCCACGCTCTATATTTGGATAACCCTCAAGGGTCATATTTGCGGTAGGAAAGCCTAATGCACGACCTATCTTACGGCCGTGAACGACCTCTGCCTCAATCTCAATCATCACTACTTAGTCATTTGACTTGTTAATTTCCTAACTAAACTATACTCCGAGAAGAACTCACGGGCAAAGACGCGCAAAATGGTGTAGAGTGGAATTGCCAAGAGCATACCCCACACACCTGCGACATAACCCGCTATGGAGATACACAAGAATATCTCCAAAGGGTGAGCCTGCACACGCTCGGAATAGATGGTCGGCTGTATAATAAAGTCGTCAATGAGTTTCACGACCGCAATCGTTGAGCAGAGAATTAGGGCCGTATGTAATATATTGCCATCGATGGGTGATATGATAGCAACACACAACGACAAGAAACTGCCGATAACAGGGCCAGCGTATGGTATGACATTGAACACACCGATAAGCAAGCCAACAATAAGGGCATCGCTACTCTTCATACCAAAGAGGAGCATCGCCACCGAAATAACCACTATAAGCAACAGACTCTCAACCATAAGACCGCCAAAATAGCGAGACAAAAGTGCTGTGATAGAGTCCAACGCATTGAATACGTTAGTATGATACTTATCTGGGAAGAAGACCGCAACAAGGCGGTAGAAGAGACCATCCTCCTTCATAAAGTAGAAGGTGATGAACGACACCGAGAAGAAGGCTATGGCGGCACTCTTAATCACTGAAGCCACACTCGAGAAGGTCTTCACATAGTCTACGTCTACAAGACCCAGCATAAAGTTCTTGAAGGCATCACCCACATCGTTAAACTCCAACGAGAATGTGCGCTGAAGCATAACACGCAGGTTACTTATCGAGGACTCTATAACTGTGGTCACGCCATCCCAATCCATAACCGCCAACTCGTGGATCTTGCCAAAGAGCAATGGAATGAAGAGTGAGCAGAGGAGACCTACGACCACCCACATAACAACAAGGGTGATGGCCGAGGCTATAGTGCGCGACATAGTGCGGTTGAAGAGGCGAATGCGCAACAACCTAACCACCAAAGGACGGCCTACGAGCGATAGGATTGCAGCCAAGATAATGTACAACACTATCTGCCACAAATACCATATAAGGCCCAAGACCAAACCAATGAGGGCAATAGATATTACACCTTTGATGATCCTCTCCACGTTCATCCTCAACTCCTTTGTTAGTTGTTACGCTTGAGGCGTGCGATAGGGGTCTGCGAGCCGATGACAGGGTCACCAATCTCAACAAACAACTCAGCATCCTTAGGGATAAGCAAATCGACACGTGAGCCGAACTTGATGAAGCCCAACACGCTATTCTGGTCTACCTTATCGCCTGGCTTGACGTAGTTTACGATGCGACGTGCCACGAAACCAGCGATCTGGCGGATAAGAACCTTGCAACCGCTAGTATGACGCACAACGGTAGTGGTACGCTCATTCTCGGTAGACGACTTAGGGTGCCAAGCCACAAGGAAACGGCCGTGGTGGTGCTTGAAATACTCTACCTCACCAGGGACTGGCATCCAATTGACGTGTACGTTGGTAACCGACATAAAGATAGAGATCTGAAGCATTGGACCACTTATATACTCGTCGGCCTCGACAACCTCCGTAACAACGACACGGCCATCGCAAGGCGAGAATATCAACTCCTCATCGTGAATCTGGACACGTCGTGGTTCACGGAAGAAGGCCGCAACGAAGAACCAGAAGATGAGCAAAAATATAGACATAAACCACATTATGGCGCTTGGCGTATCCAAAAAGAGGTAAACAAGCAACCATATCGAAAGACATAAAAGGCCTGTAATGCCAATGATGATATATCCCTCTTTGTTAATCTTCATAATGTATAGTATTTAGGTTAGTATTCGATTATAAGTTTGCTACTACAATAACTACAACGAGGTAGATAAATGCGAAGGGGGCAGAAAGAATCAACGCATCGAAGCGGTCGAGGATGCCACCGTGGCCAGGCAAAATATTGCCTGAGTCCTTGACACCTGCGTCACGCTTAAACATTGACTCCACCAAGTCGCCTACGACACTCGACAACGACACTACAACAGAGAGGCCAAGCCATACTCCGAGGTTGCCACCCACGACCAAGGCACCCACAGCACCCATAGCCATAGCACCTATGACTCCTCCAAAGAAACCCTCCCACGACTTCTTAGGCGAGAGACGCTCACACATCTTATGACGACCAAGGGTGATGCCCACAAGGTAGGCAAAAACATCATTACCCCAGACGATAAAGAGGTAGAAGAGGAAGATCAATGGATTCCACTCCAAAGCGCCACCACCCATATAGGCAAGGAGCAATGGCACATAGAACATCAACGACAGAGGCAAAGCCACATAGACGATACCAGTAACCGTAGATGCGATGTTAAGCGTAGGATTCTCCTTATTGCGGAAGACCTCGGCCACGAATATCAAGGCAAAGCCCAACAACGCCACAAGGGCTGAAACCATAAGCATAGTATTCACTAACTCCGATTCGCAAGGCTTCATAGCACGAAAGCCAAGGTGGCAACTTGTGGCAAAGAGCGACAACGAGGTGATGATGCCAAGTATTTGCTGAGGGTTAGCCCCCTTAGCCTTAGCCAACGTATAGAACTCCTCAACACCGATGGCTATAATCACCAACAGTAGTGATGAAAAACCCTTGAGGCCGATAAATGATGTAGCCACAACAATTGCCAACAATACGGCACCACTCAATGTTCTAACTATCAGGTTACGAAGTTTATCACTCATACTCGTTATCCTCCCGCTCTATTTTATTACTCGTTAGTCTCTTCGTTCTCTCGATTCTCTTCTCTCTCCTGGCTCTCGGTTACGACCTCAACGACCTCTTCCGAAGTCTCCTTAGTCTCAGTCTCCTCCTTATGCTGTGCTGACTTACCCAAGATAGACTCAATATCTTCGGTAAAGATAGTCTCCTTTTCGAGCAACAGGTCGGCGAGTCGCTCGATATTCTCGCGCTCGGCCACCACAATCTCTTGAGCCTTAGCCACTGCCTCATCAACGATACGGCGTACCTCCTCGTCAATAAGTTCTGCTGTACGCTCCGAAAATGGTTTTGTGAAGGTATCACGCTGACCCGTAGCATCAAAGAAGCTAACATTACCAACCTTTGGACTCATACCATAGTAGGCTACCATAGCGTATGCCGTCTTCGACGTACGCTCCAAGTCGTTCAATGCTCCCGTAGATGTGACACCCATAAGCATCTGCTCAGCAACACGGCCAGCAACCAATCCCGAGAGTTTGTGCATAAAATGCTCGACGTTATGATTAACCCTCTCCTCGGGGAGATACCACGTAGCACCCAACGAGCGACCACGAGGTATGATGGTAATCTTAAGCACTGGATCGCAGTGCATCAAGCGCCACATAACCGTAGCGTGACCAGCCTCGTGAATCGCTGTAGAACGACGCTCTACAGGGGTCATCGGCATATTTCTACGCTCCAAACCACCCACGATTCTATCGATAGCAGCGAGGAAATCCTCCTGTGTAACACAACTCTTCTTATGGCGTGCAGCGATGAGTGCTGCCTCGTTACATACGTTTGCGATATCGGCACCAGCAAAGCCTGGAGTCTGCTTAGCGAGGAACTCCCTGTCGAGACCCTCTGCGAGTTTAATCTTGCGGAGGTGTACATCGAAGATCGCCTTACGTTCCTTAACATCTGGAAGGCCCACCTCAATCTGACGGTCGAAACGACCAGCACGCATAAGCGCCTTATCCAAAATATCTACGCGGTTGGTTGCAGCCAAGACGATAACACCTGCATTGGTCTGAAAACCATCCATCTCGGTAAGTAACTGGTTGAGCGTATTCTCGCGCTCATCATTTCCTGAAAAACCTGAATTCTTACCTCGAGCACGACCAATAGCATCAATCTCGTCGATAAAGACGATACAAGGAGCCACCTTCTTTGCCTGATCGAAGAGGTCGCGGACACGTGAAGCACCAACACCCACGAACATCTCGACGAAGTCCGAACCAGAAATCGAAAGGAAAGGTACATTAGCTTCGCCAGCAACAGCCTTAGCCAACAATGTCTTACCCGTTCCTGGAGGGCCTGCCAAGAGCGCACCCTTAGGAATCTTAGCACCCAACTCCTGATAGCGCTTAGCATTCTTGAGGAAGTCTACAATCTCCATAATCTCGATCTTAGCCTCCTCCAAACCAGCAACATCCTTGAAGGTCACCTTATCCTTAGCATCCTTATCCGAGGTCTGTGTGCGAGCGCGACCCACGCTCATAATATCCTTACCGCCACCAGCACCACGTGTCATCGAGCGAATCATAAAGATAAAGAACACCAAGAAGATCAACCAAGGTAAGAACTCAAGGAGGTAGCCCATCCAACCCTTCTCCGTGCGACCATACTTCACTACAACAGGCTCTACATCGGGATTAGCCTCCTTGGCCTTAGCCTCGGCAGTAGCAAGGCGCTCAGCAAAATACTGAACATCGCCTCCCGTATTGAAAACCACCTGGACTCCAGTCATAGGCACGGTAGCGAAACGCTCATCCGCAGCCAACGAATCCAATATATCGTGACGCAAATAGAGACTTGCCTCCTCCTTGTCGCGAACCTCTATGCGCTCTACATAACCCTTCTCAACAAGTTCATCAACCATATTCCAATCACCCTCCACAGGACGAGTGTTTGGAGAATCCATCAAAGAGTAGCCAACAATAACTATGGCCACCAAAGCCCAGAACCACATAAAATTGAAACGTGGTTGCAGGGACTGCTTCCTATTTTTTCTCATAATCAGGTGTTAAATTAGTAATGTGTTACAAACGCACTACTAACCTCTTTTATTACTCGCCGAACTCGTATCGCTTAATTGGAGCATCAGCCCACAACTCCTCGAGGCGGTAGAACTCGCGCAACTCGGTCTGGAAAATGTGAACAATGACATCAGAGTAGTCCATCGCTACCCAGAATGAGTTCTGGCGACCCTCAACACGTACTGGCCACTCACCCATAACCTCAAATACCTTCTCCTCGATACCCGATGAGATAGCATCTACCTGAGTTGTAGAATCGGCGTGACAAACAACAAAGTTCGAACAAATAGCACCATCAAAACCCGACAAATCGAGCGAAACGATACCCTTTGCCTTCTTATCGTCCATAGCCTCAACTATCGCATTAATCAACTTCTCCAAATTCTCCATAGTAACAATCTTATTTTTAACTGTTTATTCCAAAATCTTCGCACGCGCATAATGCACACACAATGTACACAAGCGTACAATTTAAATACAATATCCTCGCAAAGATAATAAAAAAAACTGAAAAAAGAAATATTACCTTGTCAATCGTTCAAAGAATAGTCGTCAAACAATATCTTCTTTCGATTCTACCCTACTAATTTCACTTAGCAAATAAGCATAAATAGGTTATCAAAGAATTGTTCTATTTCTCCTATATCTTAGTCTTTATACAAATTTCAAACTCCCAATAAACAAACAATAAAAATAGTCCGACTGCGCAATACAATCGGACTATACTTATCTAAGTATTAGCAAATTAATCAACTACACCTTCTCCTGATCTACGCAATCCAAGATTGTCTTTCGCAGAGCCTCAACAATGGACTGTTTTACATAGGTGCGACTAACAGCCAAAGCAACACGACGAGAGGTTACACCCTTAGCAATACTCTTCACTCTATTACGGCGAGACTCTGGGATAAACTCCAATGCCATCTCCGGAATAATCGTCATACACGAGGTGCAATCCACCATTCGCATAAGCGTATCCAACGACCCTGACTCGAAGTAGAAATGGGAAGGAATATCGTGGGCTGCCTGACACAACTCAAATATCTGGTCACGCATACAGTTACCACGACTCAATAGGATAAAGTCCTTAAAGTCGATATCCTCGATACGGATATTCGATCGCTCGAAGAGAGGGTGTGATGGCGAGACATAGGCATAGAAATGGTCACTGAAGAGGTCGTGTTCGGTGATACCATCGCCACACGTTCCCGAAGCCACCAACGCAGCATCAATCTGGTCGCACTTCAAAGCCTCGATAATATCGGCCGTAACCATCTCGTGAATCTCAAGTTCTACGCGTGGATACTCCTTAATGAACTGAGGGATAAACTTATGCAACAAGTATGGGGCTATAGTTGGAATAACACCCAAGCGCATCTTTCCCGCTGTTTCGCCACGCATCTCGGCAACCGATTCACGGATATAGTTGTAGGAGCGTAATGTCTCTCGAGCCTGCTCCAAGACCACCTCGCCAACAGCCGTTGGAATGATAGGTTTCTTTGTTCTATCCAAAAGGATTACACCAAGTTCCTCCTCCAACGCCTTAATCTGCATCGAGAGCGATGGCTGTGTGACAAAACAATGCTCCGCAGCGACAGAAAAACTACCGCAATTCGCCACTGCCATAAGATATTCAAGTTGGATTATAGTCATAACATTATAAGTTATCTCCGTTTAGCATAGGCAAAGTTATAAAAAAAATCTATATTAGTCAAGTCTCTATAGTAAAATTGCCAAATTTTTCCTATTTTTGTCGCCTACGAGCGTATTATACCAAAGGTAGGCTCGCCAATTAATTAATGATAATACACTAATACAATGGGAAAGAAGATAATACTCACAGGAGATCGCCCAACGGGCAAACTTCATTTAGGACACTTCGTCGGCTCACTTGGCCGTCGTGTAGAGTTGCAGAACTCTGGACTCTACGACAAGATTTTTATTATGATTGCCGATGCACAGGCCCTCACAGATAATGCCGACAACCCAGACAAGGTTCGAGAAAATATTATCGAGGTGGCATTGGACTATCTCTCTTGTGGTATCGACCCCACTCGTTCAACCATCTTCATTCAGTCGTACGTAGCAGAACTAACAGAGTTGGCATTCTACTATATGAACCTCGTCACCGTTCAGCGTCTACAGCGCAACCCAACGGTGAAGGCCGAGATTCAGTTGAGAGGTTTTGCAGAGAATGGTGCCGAGGAGGAGAACTTGCAACGTAAGGGTACGCCAGTAGGTTTCTTCACCTACCCTATCTCTCAGGCTGCCGATATCACAGCATTCAAGGCTACTACTGTACCTGTGGGTGCCGACCAGGAGCCTATGATTGAGCAGACTCGCGAGATTGTGCATAAGTTCAACTCTGTATATGGTGAGACTCTCGTCGAGCCAGAGATTATGCTTCCTACCAACGCAGCCTGCCTCCGCCTCCCAGGAACAGATGGTAAGGCCAAGATGTCGAAGTCGTTGGGCAACTGCATCTACCTCTCGGACTCACCCGAAGAGGTAAAGAAGAAGGTTATGAGTATGTACACCGACCCTGACCACCTCAAGATTACAGACCCAGGAAAGGTCGAGGGCAACTGCGTATTCACATACCTCGATGCCTTCTCTCGCCCCGAGCATTTCGCTAAGTATTTGCCAGAGTATGAGAATCTCGATGCCTTGAAGGACCACTACCGTCGCGGTGGCTTGGGCGATGTAAAGTGCAAGAAGTTGCTTATCGCCGTATTGGAGGAGATGCTCGAACCTATTCGCGAGCGTCGCAAGTATTACGAGCAGCACATTGAAGAGGTTTACGACATTCTTCGCAAGGGCTCAGACGAGGCACGTGCCACAGCACAGGAGACCTTGGAGGATGTACGTCGCGCTATGCGCATCAACTACTTCGAGGATAGAGAACTCATCGAGCGTCAGGCTGCGGAGTATCGCAAAGAGTAAGCGAAAACGAGGTTTCAACCCAACTTAAAACCAATGGCTACAATTCAAAACATAAAGGAGTATATCTACCAAGGATATTTGGCTCTCACTCGTCGTCTCACAAACTCACAGACGATGGCAATTCTTGCTATCCTCGTGGGATTGTGCGCTGGTGTCGTTGCCTTCATATTCAATACTCTGCTCCACACCATCACACATCTGCTAACGTCGTGGACCCCTGCCGACCAGGCACAATGGCTCTACTTGGTCTACCCCGCTATAGGTATCATCCTTGCGACGCTCTTCGTGAAGTATATCGTTAAGGATGGCATCTCGGAGGGTGTTACACGTGTGCTTTACGCTATGTCGCGTAACGACTCACGCATCAAGAGCCACAACTGCTGGACTTCGGTTGTGGGTGGTGCTACGACAATCGGATTTGGTGGTTCTGTAGGTCCCGAGGCACCTATCGTTCTTACGGGTGCCGCCATCGGCTCGAACATCGGTAAACTAGCACGACTAAACTACAAAAACATCACGCTGTTGCTCTGCTGTGGTGCGGGTGCTGCGGTGGCTGCGGTCTTCAAAGCACCAATTACGGGTGTGGTCTTCGTGCTTGAGATTCTTATGCTCGACATCACATCGAAATCTATCATTCCGCTGTTGATGGCCTCGATGACTGCAACAATCATCTCGCTCTCGTTGCACGGCTTCTCGCCTATCTACTCAGTGTCGCTTACCGAGAGCGATATGTTCCAGGTGGCTCAAGTACCACTCTTCATCCTCTTGGGATGTTTCTGTGGCGTGATGGCATACTACTTCACCTCAGTAAACTCGAAGGTCGGAGGTTTTTACAAGGGTATCACCGAGCAGTGGCGTAAGTGGCTCTATGCTGGCCTCACCCTCGGTATCCTCATCTTCATCTTCCCTCCACTCTATGGTGAGGGTCACAACAGTTTTAGCAGTCTTATGTCGGGCGAAACGGTAGAGTTGTTCAACAACACCCTCTTCTATTCGCTCAACGAGGCCGACTGGTTCCTCATCATCTACCTCATCGCCATTATGCTCTTCAAGGTTGTGGCAATGGCGACAACAAATGCTGCTGGAGGTGTTGGTGGTACGTTCGCTCCTTCGCTCTTCGTGGGTGCCTTTGCTGGTGCTACCTTGGCGGTAATCTGTCGCACGGTATTTGGTTGGGAGATATCGATTACGTCGTTTACCTTGGCAGGTATGGCAGGTGTGATGTCGGGCGTAATGAAGGCCCCTCTTACGGCTATATTCCTTATCGCCGAGTTGTCGAATGGCTACGGACTCTTCATCCCTCTGATGATAGTGTCGTGTATCTCGTTTGCTGTGAACTATGGTCTCGACCGCGACTCTATCTACACCAAGCAGTTGCGTATGCGTGGTGAGTTGCTTACTCACGATAAGGACTCTTCAGCATTCGTATTCTTGCGCCTCGACCAACTTATGGAGACCGACTTCATACGTCTCAGGGAGTCGATTACCTTGGGAGATGTGGTGAACATCATCTCCAACGCTCGACGCAACATATTCCCCGTGGTGGACAACTATGGCAAACTATTGGGTATCGTACAACTCGACGACCTACGCCACGATATGTTCAACCGCGACAAGTGGAGCAAGTCAATTATGCACTATATGATACAGCCACCAGATAAGATTCTGGAGCACGAGATGATACAGAGCATTATGCCACGCTTCGAACAGAGCAATACGTGGATGCTCCCTGTGGTGGATAAGGAGAACCACTACTTAGGTTTCATCGCTAAGTCCCAGATTTTGAACGCCTACCGCGAGGCCTTGGTAAATGTATCGCAGGCAGATTAATAAACGAACGAAAACTAAAAAACGAAAATATAGATTATGGCATTACAATGTGGAATCGTAGGACTTCCTAACGTGGGAAAGTCCACACTCTTCAACTGCTTGTCTAACGCACGTGCGCAGGCAGCAAACTTTCCTTTCTGTACCATCGAGCCAAATGTTGGCGTTATCACCGTACCCGATGAGCGTCTCACAAAACTCGTAGAGATTGACAACCCTAAGCGCGTTGTGCCTACAACCATCGAGATCGTAGATATCGCTGGTTTGGTAAAGGGTGCTTCAAAGGGCGAGGGCTTGGGTAACAAGTTCTTGGCTAATATCCGTAACACCAACGCTATTATCCACGTGTTGCGTTGCTTCGAGAATGACAACATCACCCACGTTGATGGCACTGTAGACCCTGTGCGCGACAAGGGCATCATCGACACGGAGTTGCAACTCAAGGATCTTGAGACCATCGAGAACCGTATCGGCAAGTGCCAGAAGCAGGCTACCGCTGGCGACAAGGTTGCTAAGCGTCAGTACGACATCCTCTGCCGTTATAAGGAGGCTTTGGAGCAGGGTCTCTCGGCTCGTACCGTGGAACTCAGTGCCGAGGAGCGCAAGGTGGTATGGGATCTCAACCTCCTTACCGACAAGCCAGTGTTGTATGTATGCAACGTAGATGAGAGTGCGGCCCTTAACGGCAATGCCCACACCGAGGCTGTACGAGCTGCTATTGCCAACGAACACGCTGAGATGCTTATCGTAGCAGCGAGTGCCGAGGCAGACATCGCAGAACTCGAGACCTATGAGGAGCGCCAGATGTTCCTCGAGGATTTGGGACTTAAGGAGTCGGGCGTGAGCCGTCTTATCAAAGCCGCTTACCGCTTGCTCGACCTTCAGACATTCTTCACTACGGGTGCAGACGAGAGCCGTGCGTGGACCTTCCGTCGTGGTATGAAGGCCCCTGAGACCGCAGGTATCATCCACTCTGACTTCGAGCGTGGTTTCATCCGTGCCGAGGTTATCAAGTATAACGACTACGTAGAACTTGGCTCGGAGCGTGCTTGCCGTGAGGTAGGTAAGATTGGCATCGAGGGCAAGGAGTATGTGGTCGAAGATGGCGACATTATGCACTTCCTATTTAACGTATAACAATCTAACACTATAAATTTTATGAATAACCTTTGGAAATATATCATCATCGCTTCAGCCGTAGTGCTTTCATCAATCGTTTTTGCTTCGGCTTATACTCAGCGCTACCGCTCTAACACTGGCTCAGTAACCGTTACAGGTCTTGGCGAGACAGTATTCACTTCAGACCTTATCGTCATCAACGGTAACATCGAGACCGAGAACTACGACGCTGCCGAGGGCTACCGCACCTTGGAGCAGAGCCGTGAGAGTGTAATCAACTTCCTCACCTCTAAGGGTGTTAAGCGCGAGGAGATTTCGTTCAATATGCCTTCAACCTACAAGATGTCGGAGTCTATTTATGAGAATGGCGACTACATCGGTTCTCGCTTCACTGGTTATAACCTCTCTCAGTCGTTCACCATCGAGTCGTCAGATGTCGATGTCGCTGAGGCTGCGGCACGTGAGCTTCCATCATTGCTTGCTCGTGGTATCACCATCGAGGTTTACAACCCATTGTACTACTACTCTGGCTTGGAGAGTGTGAAACTCGACCTCTTGGCTGCAGCAGCTTCGGATGCTCACGAGCGCGCTAAGAACATCGTCGAGAACTCTGATGCAGAACTCGGCAACCTCATTATGTCACGTGCAGGCGTATTCCAGATTACCGCAGCTACTGGCGACGAGGAGTTCTCGGCAGGTGGCTCGTTCAACCTCTCTTCACGCGAGAAGAAGGCTCGTGTAACCGTACGTGCAGAGTATAAGATTAAGCATAAGGCAAAGTAATTTAAATAGTAACAACATAAATATCAAGATATTATGAATCGTGAAGTAAGAGTTCGTTTTGCGCCAAGCCCTACAGGCCCACTCCATATCGGAGGTGTGCGCACAGCACTATATAACTACCTTTTTGCACGCCGTCACGGTGGTAAGATGATTCTCCGCATCGAGGATACCGATTCTCAGCGTTTCGTTCCAGGTGCCGAGGAGTATATCATCGAGTCGCTCAAGTGGTGTGGTATCGAGATTGACGAGGGTGTTGGCGTTGGTGGTCCTCACGCTCCTTACCGCCAGAGTGAGCGTCGTGAGATATATCTCAAGTATGCTAAGCAGCTTATCGATGCTGGTTGGGCATACTACGCCTTCGACACCCCTGAGGAGTTGGATAAGTTGCGTAGCGAGGCCGAGGCTACGGGCAAAACCTTTGCCTACAACTTCAAGGTGCGCGAGCAGTTGCCTACGTCGCTCTCACTCTCTAAGGAGGAGGTCGAGGCACGCATCGCTCGTGGCGACCAGTGGGTAGTACGTTTCAAGATGCCTGAGAACGAGGTTGTGAAGATGGACGACTTGATTCGTGGTCACGTGGAGGTAAACACATCGACCCTCGATGATAAGGTACTCTACAAGTCGGCAGATGCTCTTCCTACCTACCACCTCGCAAATATCGTCGATGACCACCTTATGGAGGTGTCGCACGTAATTCGTGGCGAGGAGTGGTTGCCTTCGTTGCCTCTCCACTACTTGCTCTACCGTGCCTTTGGTTGGACAGACACTCAGCCTGAGTTCGCACATTTGCCACTCTTGCTCAAGCCTACAGGAAGTGGTAAGCTCTCGAAGCGTGATGGCGACAAGATGGGATTCCCCGTATTCCCACTCTTCTGGACATCACCTACGGGTGAGACATCGCGTGGCTATCGTGAGGATGGCTACCTAGCTGAGGCATTTATCAATATGTTGTCGTTGCTCGGCTGGAACCCTGGCACCGAGCAGGAGATCTTCTCTATGGAGGAACTTATCAATACCTTCTCGTTGGACCGCGTATCGAAGGCTGGTGCACGTTTCCAGCCCGACAAGGCTAAGTGGTTCAATGCGCAGTATATGCACACCCTAAGCGACGAGCAGTTGGCTCCTTATATGCAACCAATCCTCAAAGCTCACGGCATCGAGGTCGCTGACGAGGTTGCTGGTAAGGCTGCGGGCATTATGAAGGAGCGTATGACCCTAACGACAGATATGTGGGATTTGACTTCGTTCTTCTTCGTTGCTCCTACCGAGTATGAGGAGAAGTTGGTAAAGAAGCAGTGGAAGGGTGACAACCCTGCAATGCTTAAGGCTCTCCGAGGCGTCTTGGAGGGTATCGAGGACTTCTCAAAGGAGAATACCGAGGTTGTAGTACGTGCTTGGCTTGAGCGCGAGGGCTACGGTCTTGGTCAGGTGATGAACACCTTGCGTTTGGCGTTGGTGGGTGCTGGTAAGGGCCCAGGTATGTTCGACGTTACGGAGTTCATCGGCAAGGCAGAGTGTCTTGCTCGTATCGACAACCTTATTAATAATGTAACACCTTTGGAGTAATGGAGATTCTACAGCATATATGGGGCTCGACACCTGAGGGTGAGGGCATCATACTCTACACTATGCGCAATAGCCGTGGCTCGGAGGTACAACTCTGCAACATCGGTGCTTCGATCGTGAGTGTGAAGTTTGCCGATCGTCAAGGTAACATTGACGATGTTGCTTTGGGCTATAAGGATGCCTTGAGTTATATCGGTGATGGTGCAGCAAGTGGCAAGAGCGTAGGCCGTGTGGCTGGTCGCATCGCACGTGGCTATATGGTTGTTGATGGTGTGGAGTACCGTTTGGAGGTAAACAATGGTCCTAACCACCTTCACGGTGGCTCTAAGGGCTTTGCTAACCGCTATTGGGAGGGTCGTGTAGAGACCAACCGCGTGGTATTCTCATACATTGCCGAGGATATGGAGCAGGGCTACCCTGGAGAGTTGGTTGTCGAGGCGGTCTACGACTTCGACGACGAGGACAACCTCGAAATTACATACCTCGCAAAGAGCAATAAGACCACCGTGGTAAACCTCACCAACCACCTCTACTGGAACCTCCACGGCGAGGGCTCGGACAAGACAATCCTCGACCATGAGTTGCGTCTCAACTGCTCTCAGGTGTTGGAGATGGATACAGTGCAGATTCCTACGGGCAAACTACTCGATGTGAAGGGCACTGCCCTCGACTTTACCGAGTGGCGAGAGTTTGGCAAGGAGATCGATTCGGAGTTCAACAACATACGCACCTACAGAGGTTACGACCACTGCTTTGCCGTGGATGGCTGGCAGAAGAATATCCTCAAGGAGGTAGGCGAGTTGCGTTGTCAGGCTACAGGTCGCAAGGTGACAATCCTTTCGTCTCAACCAGCAGCCGTACTCTATACGGGTAACTGGTTGGCTGGTGGATGTCCTCTGACCAAGTCGGACAAGTACTACAAGGATTATGCAGGTGTGGCTATTGAGTGTCAGGGATATAGCGATGCTGTAAACCACCCACACTTCCCCTCTATAGAACTCAAAGCCGACGAGTTGTACTGCCAAAAGATAGTATTCCGTCTCGGCACATTTTAACCCTTAGAACGATACTAAAATGGATAAAAAGGCGAAAACATATAATACATCAATTGTATTATAGTTTCGCCTTTTTTGTCTTCCTAAAACCTACAACTAAGATGAAAAAAGCGTTAATTGCTACCATAGCAACCCTACTCTTTGTAGGCTGTGTAACGGATCCTACGGGTCAGCCACAGAGCGAGTCTACGCCACAGAGTAAGATTGTCAATCCGTCGGCAACACCCGCAGAGGGACTCCTTTTGGTGCGCCTTGCCGAGGGGGCTACACTGCCCTCCTTCAGCGATGTCGCAGGCATAGCCATCGAGGCAGAGTTGCTCATCCCTCGCTCAGCCAATAGAGAGTACTCTTCGTTAGACAACTGGTATATACTTCGCTTCGACAAGAGTGCCGATGTAAAGGCTGTTGCATCGCGCATCGCCTCAAACAAGGCTATCGACAGAGTAGAGTATGACGTAGAGATGAAACGTCCAGAATACCAGAGTTTCGGCACTATTGCGGGCCGTCCAGAGCCTACACGTGCCGTGGAGTACCCATTTAACGACCCTGAGTTGCCCTATCAGTGGCACTACCACAACGACGCTTCGTTGAGCGACGATGCTGTGGCTGGCGCAGATATTAACGCCATCAATGCGTGGAAATACTGCACTGGTGACAACCGTATCGTCGTAGCCGTAGTGGATAGCGGTATTATGTACAACCACCCCGACTTGGAGGATAATATGTGGTACAACGAGGCTGAGCATTTCGGCCTTACGGGCGTAGATGACGACAACAACGGCTATGTCGATGACGTCTATGGCTACAACTTCGTGAAGGACTGGGGTGATATCACTCCTGGCGACCACGGAACACACGTGGCAGGTACTATCTCTGCAGTGAACAACAACGGCTACTCGGGATGTGGCATTGCGGGAGGTACGGGCAATGGTGATGGTGTGCGACTGATGTCGGTGCAGATTTTCGATGGTAACGACGGTTGCTACGCTCATCAATTGGCCAAGGCTATATGCTATGCCGCAGATAATGGTGCTGACATTGCCAACAACTCGTGGGCATATCAGCCCTATACCTACAACACCGACAAGGACTACACCGACTGGAATGGTGTCCTGCAGAAGGCTATCGAATACTTCAAAGCCGAAGGTGGCAAGGATAGTCCTCTGGATGGAGGTCTTATGATTTTTGCTGCGGGCAACGAGTCTTCCCCCGTAGCCGACTACCCTGGCGCCTACTACAGTAATGTATGTGTGTCGGCAATGGCTCCAAACTTCACCCCAGCCTACTACACCAACTATGGCCCAGGTGTGAACATCTGCGCCCCAGGTGGCGATGCTACCTATGGTACCATTATGGCTATATCATCTACATCGTTAGACCTCTCAGGTGGCGGATATGAGTATATGCACGGTACTTCGATGGCAACACCTCACGTAACGGGTTGCGCTGCACTCGGCCTCTCTTACGCTCTAAAGAGGGGGTATCAGTATAGTGTGGATGAGTTCCGCAACATCCTACTTACATCTGTCCACGACATCAACCCATATATGGTCGGCTCACGTGAGTACTTCAGCCATAGTTCTGGTAGACTAGAGGAGTTTGAATTGGCACCATACAAGAATAAACTCGGAACGGGATACATAGATGCTCACCTGCTACTTATGCAGATGGACAACACCCCTTGTCTCTACCTAAGCACAGGTGCTGAGCAGAGCCTCTCGCTCGACTCGTTCTTCGGCGAAGCATCAAAGACACTTAAGTATGAGGGATGCACAATGAGCAACGATACGCTTGAGACATTGGGTATAACTGAGATGCCTAAGATTGTGGATGGTATGCTCAAGATTAGTTGCACCAAACCTGGCGTCGGTCGAATCAAGGTTACGGCTATCGTCGGTGGCGACGAGGTAGGTGGCGACTACAATATGGGCGGTATGATCGTTGAGCGAGAAATAGAGTTGGTCGTTCGAGGCTCAGTGGCCACGAATGGTGGCTGGTTGTAAACCCTTAAAACCATATATGACTATGAAGCAATTTATATATACACTTCTTGCTGCTGTAGCACTCTTTAGTGCTTCGTGCGAG
The DNA here is from genome assembly GCA_017555905.1 of Alistipes sp. Taxonomy (GTDB): domain Bacteria; phylum Bacteroidota; class Bacteroidia; order Bacteroidales; family Rikenellaceae; genus Alistipes. Next base: position 115,906 of record JAFZFP010000018.1, read on the forward strand.
CCAGTTATTATCACCGAAAACCATCCAGACCTATGTTTCTACTTCGGTAATGTCGCAATAGAGGCCACCGACAACGAGGCAACTCTGGAGATGGCGAAACCTTACGTTACTATAGATGGTGTCAAGGACGAAAGCGCGACATTCTCAATCTCCTATTGGGAGGCTCTCAACGAAGCAAGCATCAGCAAGATGACCGAGTACACAACGACCGAGTCGGGCAACGTACGTTTCACCCTAACAAACCTCAAGGCCGAGACCAAGTACTTTGCATACATCATTGTAGAGTGCAGTTATGGTAGCGAACGTGATGGTTTCGAGTTTGTGACACAAAAGCATAAGCCCGAGATTTCGACACGTGTAAAGACCAACTTCGATTTGAACAAAGGCCTATTTGCTACGGTAAACCTCAGCGAGATAGAGTATAAAGTGGATGGCAAGGATGAGGCTATTGCGTTTGTTAAGTTTGAGTATAAGTACAACAACGGAATGGCCAATAACGAGTGGGTAACTCAGGAGTATGCGGGAAGCAGCATCAACGCAGGTCGCCTAACTATAGATATACCTATGCAGGGCCACAAATACCTCGTTGAGCGAGGCACCTACGACTACCGCATTATCTTCGTACCAGAGAATAGCGACCTTGAGACACGTAATGTACAGGAGAGAGAGTTCCAAACCTCATACGCCAATATTACATCGGAGTTCTCTGCGCCCATAGTAAGCCTAAAGGAGAACTATATCGAGGCATCTATTCTCGAGGCAGAGGTGTTCTACGATGGTATTTCTGCCAACGACTACGACTCAGCATCCCCCTTCTACGGCTTTGCCTACAGAGAAAAGGGCAGCGACGAGTGGGTAATTGTGGAGGCCGAGCGAAAGAGCAATGGCATCACAACAAAGATTGCAAGACGCGATCTTGTGGAGGGTGCTACATACGAGATTAGGGGCCATATCTCAGCAGGTGCTAACAAAACTATATGTACGTCGAATATTGCCGAGGTCACTATCACCTCTAACGACCAGCCTGTGACACCCGACCAGCCTATAGTGCCAGAGCCACCAGTGGGTGGCGACACCTCGACAATTGAGGGTGTATGGCATCTTACAACTTGGCGTGGCGTAACCCCATCGTTTGAGGTATATCTCGACATCACTGCTACGGGAGGAATAACCCTCTACCAGTGTATCGAGAACAGTTATTGGGAGGTATTCCAGAGCGCAGCATCAATCGAGGATGGCATCATTCAGGGTCTCTATACTGATGGCACAGCGTGGGCAACCTCATACTACCTAACCGTAGATGGCGACGCTATGACGTGGGTGGATAGCAACGACCCTACCGACATCTCGATCTACAGTCGCGCAGAACTTCCAGCACAGATGCCAACACAAGGTACCACACGTGCTATGACCTCTACGAAGTTTTTATAGAGGACAACTATAAATAAGATGAGGGCGTCCAACAGATTCTGTGGACGCCCTCACTTTTTGTATGCTTAACCTTTGAAGGTTAGTTCAAAGTTGGAAGGAATGAGTAATCCTTACCGTAGTACAAGTGCTGCTCTACGTAGTTTGCTGGGTAGGTAATCTTAACATCAACTACCTCGCCATCCTCGTTAGTTACAAGCTCATACTCTGGGTTTACAAAGCCACCGTAAGGCTCAATATTGAGGGCCTTGTTACGTGCGATAACCTCGTTGTGGAACTCAGGGTTAATCTTAACAGCATAACGCTCAACAAGTTCCTTACAAGCCTCGTAGTCACCCTCAGACTTGATGCGCTGAACCTCGTAGAGAAGTTCACCGAACAACTCACGGAGACGCTCGAAGTCGTTTACAACAACATAATGCTTGCCATTCTGCTTAACGATCTCAATCACGTTCTCCTTCTTACCCTGAACGTAGCACCACTCAGCGATAAGCTTGCGGTTACGCATATGTGACTCCTCTACGTTCTTGCCTGGCTCGATACGTGAAAGCTGAGTCTGCATACCATTCATAATATACTTGCTGTACTGAGCCCAAGCAACATCCAAAGTAGGGATAAGACCCAACTCGATGAGTTTAGGATCGCCGAGGTAGTAGAGAGCGAAGAGGTCAGCACGTGCCTCCTCCAAAGTTGAAGAGTAGGTGCGCAACTCGTTGCCCTTAGTACCTGGAGCCAACTGACCAGAACCGTGACCAAGGCACTCGTGCAAGTCGGTGTGGAGGTCGTCAGAGTACTTACCATAGAGTCTCATACGCTCGCGATCCTCCTCACGGAGTACGAACTCCTCAGCGAAGCCATTGCCCTGAGCAGCCTTATCGTAAGCGTAGGTGATGTTGTCGATAGTTACAGACTTAGAGCCGTGCTCCTTACGAATCCAATCGGCATTAGGAAGGTTGATACCGATAGCAGTTGCAGGATAGCAGTCACCACCAAGCATAGCCACTGTGATAACCTTTGCAGAGACACCTTTAACCTCAGCCTTGCGGTATGCAGGGTTGATAGGTGCGTTATCCTCGAACCACTGAGCATTAGCAGCCATAATCTCTGTACGGTGGCAAGCCTCCTCGTCGCGGAAGTTTACTACAGACTCCCAAGAAGCCTTACGGCCGAGTGGATCACCATAATCCTCGATAAAGCCATTTACTACGTCTACGTTAGACTCAGTATCCTTAACCCAAAGAACATTGTATGTATCGAAATCCTTGAGATCACCAGTGTTGTAGTACTTGATAAGTGCCTCAAGAACCTCACGCTGAGTAGGATTAGCAACAGCAGCAGCCTTCTCCAACCAGTAAACAATCTTCTCAATTGCTGGAGAGTACATACCGCCAATCTTCCAAACCTTCTCTACGATCTTGCCATTCTCGTCGCGCATCAACTTAGAGTTGAGACCGTAAGAGATAGGCTCTGGGTTACCCTCGTCAGCAGCAATCATACCTGCGTAGAAAGCCTCTACCTCAGCCTGTGTAACACCCTCGTAGTAGTTGTTTGATGAAGAGGTGATAACATCAACGCCAGCAGTCTGGTTGAGACGTGAAGCGTAGAGCTCAGCGTCGAAGATAATCTGGCAGAGGAAGTCATCCTCAATCTGACGGTTCTCGTCGTTGATATATGCTGCCAACTGCTCGCGGAACCAAGCCTCAGAGAACTCTGGGGTGAACTTGTCGTTAGAGTAGTGGTGATGGATACCATTAGCGAACCACACCTTCTTCAAGTACTTCTCGAAAGCCTTGAACTCGTCGCCCTCACGTACCTCAGAGGCAGTGTAGATAGTCTCCAATGTGCGACGTACTGCGAGGTTGTACTTAAAGTTCTGGTCGAAGAGGATGTCACGACCACACTTTGCTGCCTCAGCAAGGTAGTAGATCATCTCCTTCTCCTGAAGAGGCAACGACTCGAAGCCAGGTACCTCGTAACGAATAACCTTGATATCATCGAAACGATCGACAATCCAAGGCTGCTCAGCAGACTCAGTATCCACATTTGTGGTACAAGCCGTAAGTGCAAGAACACTCATAACTGAAAATCCAAATAGTTTGTTCATCTTATAAATTTATAAAGGTTTGCAAATTTGGAGCAAAAGTACAACTTTATTGCGACATACCCAAATTTTCCATCACCACGAGAGTATTAATTACCTATTTTTCATTAACTTTGCGCCTTGCAGAACAAAACCTCTGCACCTATTTATAACAGAAACCGTAATCGTGAAACTCTAAGACAGTATGTTGATCAAAGGAATATCTACAATCGCACTGCTCATCTGCTCCAATATCTTTATGACGTTGGCGTGGTATGGCCATATAGCCTTCAAGTCACAACTTCAGCGCTACGGCATCGTAGCCATCGTACTTATCAGTTGGGGTATCGCCCTCTTTGAGTACTGTTTCCAGGTACCTGCCAACCGCATCGGTAGCGCAGAACTCGGAGGTCCTTTCACCCTTTGGCAGTTGAAGGTTATCCAGGAGGTTATATCGTTGGTTGTATTCACACTCTTTGCTGTGTTGTTCGTCAAGGGCGACCCCTTGCGCTGGAACCATCTCGCTGGCTTCGCCTGCTTAGTCTTGGCCGTCTACTTCATCTTTAGGAAGTAAGAAGGGGACTCTAAAAATAGTTGGGACTGTTCGAAATTGTCGAACAGTCCCTATTTCTTTACACTCTATGCAGTTTGCGCGAAACACTATCAACAAAAAAAGAGAGCATCACTGCTCTCTTTTTTCTCTGTGCAAGTCGTTATGTCTTACTCTGCAATAGGTACTACGCTAACGAATGACTTACCAGATGCCTTCTTGCAGAAGCTAACTGTACCGTCAACCAATGCAAAAAGTGTGTGGTCCTTACCCATACCCACGTTCTCACCTGGGTTGTGTACTGTGCCTCGCTGACGAACGATAATGTTACCCGCCTTAGCGTACTGACCACCGAAAAGCTTTACACCGAGTCGCTTGCTCTCTGACTCACGGCCGTTCTTAGAACTACCAACACCTTTTTTGTGTGCCATTTCTTACTACGTTTTAAGGGTTTAACAATTAATCTCCTCAACGAGAACCTGCGTCAAGTACTGACGGTGACCGTTGCACTTCTGATAGCCTGTTCTACGCTTCTTCTTGAACACAAGAACCTTATCGTCCTTCAAGTGCTTCAAGATCTTGCACTTCACTGTAGCGCCTTCTACAACAGGTGCGCCAACCTTAACCTGACCGTCGTTGTCTACAAGCAGGACTTTGTCGAAGCTCAAGGTAGAGTTTTCCTCTCCCTGGAGACGGTGAACATAGAGCTTACGACCCTTCTCAGCCTTAAACTGCTGACCTGCGATCTCTACTATTACGTACATTTAATCTAAA
>JAFZFP010000005.1 GCA_017555905.1 Alistipes sp.
GAGCTTTACGCTGCTGCTGACTACCTCTCATTGCACATTCCTGCAACTGCTGAGACTAAGGGTTCTATCGGTTACGACTTGGCTATGTCTATGCCTAAGGGTGCTACCATCGTAAACACTGCTCGTAAGGAGGTTATCAACGAGGAGGGTCTTATGAAGGCTATGGAGGAGCGCGAGGATCTTAAGTATATCACTGATATCGCTCCAGATGCTAAGGATGTTTACGCTGAGAAGTTTGGCAAGCGCTACTTCGGTACTCCTAAGAAGCAGGGTGCTGAGACTGCTGAGGCTAACGTAAACGCTGGTTTGGCTGCTGCTCGCCAGATCGTTGATTACTTCGTAAACGGCAACGTACGTTTCCAGGTAAATAAGTAGGATTCTGCTTATAGCAAATGAGTTAATAGGGTGTTGATGTAAAAGTCGGCACCCTTCATAGAATAAAAATAACCAAGCTAAAACTATTAAACAATATGGTAAGAATTAAGCCATTTAAGGGTATTCGTCCTCCAAAGGAGTTGGCATCAGAGGTTGCATCACGTCCTTATGACGTTCTTAACTCAGTAGAGGCTAAGGCTGAGGCAGGTGAGCGTTCACTTTTGCACATCATCAAGCCTGAGATCGACTTCGATCCTATCGCTGATGAGCACTCACAGGAGGCTTACGAGAAGGCTATGGAGAACTTCCGTCTTTGGAAGGAGAAGGGCTGGTTGGCACAGGATGACGAGGAGTACTACTACATCTATGCTCAGACTATGAACGGCCGTACTCAGTATGGTATCGCTATGTGCTGCCACTATGAGGACTACCTCTCAGGCGCTATCAAGAAGCACGAGCTTACTCGCGTTGATAAGGAGGAGGACCGTATGATCCACGTTCGCAACCAGAAGGCTAACATCGAGCCAGTATTCTTCGCTTACCCAGATGAGGCTGAGATCGACGCTATCATCTCTAAGTGGGTTGCTGAGCACGAGGCAGACTACGACTTCGTTGCAGAGGACGGCTTTGGCCACCATATGTGGGTTATCCGTTGCAAGGAGACTAACGACCGCATCACTGAGTTGTTCAAGGGTATCCCAGCATTGTATGTTGCTGATGGTCACCACCGTACAGCTGCTGCTGCACGTGTAGGTCAGGAGTGCGCTTCTAAGAACCCTAACCACACTGGCGACGAGGAGTACTGCTTCTTCTTGGCTGTTACTTTCCCAGCATCACACCTCCGAATCATCGACTACAACCGCGTAGTTAAGGATCTCAACGGCCTCTCTAAGGAGGAGTTCTTGAAGGCTGTAGAGGAGTCATTCGTAGTAGAGAAGAAGGGTGCTGAGATCTACACTCCTAACGCATTGCACAACTTCGCTATGTATATCGATGGCGAGTGGTACTCAATGACTGCTAAGGAGGGTACTTACGACGATAATGATCCTATCGGTGTTCTCGACGTATCTGTTCTCTCTAACCTCGTTTTGGACAAGGTGCTTGGCATCGCTGACTTGCGTACCTCTAAGCGTATCGACTTCGTAGGTGGTATCCGTGGTTTGGGCGAGTTGCAGAAGCGTGTTGATAGCGGTGAGATGAAGGTTGCTTTCGCGTTGTACCCAGTATCAATGCAGCAGCTCTTCGATATCGCTGACACTGGCAACATTATGCCTCCTAAGACCACTTGGTTCGAGCCTAAGTTGCGTTCAGGTGTTGTTATCCACTCTTTCGAGGAGTAATCGGATTACAGAGCCTATAAATGAGACAATGGGATGTATCACACATCCCATTGTTCTTTTTTCTACTTCTTAGTGCCACAGCCACTGCCCTTCTTGTTCTCGCACGAGGTGTTAGAAGAGTGGTGGGTCTTCGAAGTGTTCGTTGTGGTGTGCTCCGCAGACTTACCCTTAGGGGTACTCTTTTCATTTGCTTTCATAGTTGTAAATTTTAAAATGTTAATCGGGGTCTAACCTTAGACTCCGCCACCATTACTTACAAAGTTTAGACCACAACGGCCAGCCTATGTGATATAAAATAGGGTTTAAAGCCTAATGAAATGTAAAAACAGTTTGCAGAATCAAATAAAAATCGTACATTTGCATCGTCTTTTCGAAGACTGAGTGGCTCGGATGGTGGAATAGGTAGACACGCCGGACTTAAAATCCTGTGGGCAGTAATGCCCGTACCGGTTCGACCCCGGTTCCGAGTACCTAAAGAGAGGAATTTGCGTTCCTCTCTTTTTTGTTTTTGTGTCTTTGTTTGGGAAGAGATGCACTGCGTGCATAAGACCCAATGCTTATTTGCATACACAAGTAAACTTGTTATGACATAAGCATTGTCCCCCCCCCAAGCGATGCTTTTTCTCTTCCCAAACAATCAACGGTTACTCGTCTCCGCTCTGCTCACCTTAAATGACGGTTGCGCGGACAATAGTATGTTTAATGCTCGACTTTAAAAAGTCTGCGCTACTCGGAGTCCGCGCTAGTGCTTCGCACTTCGACCCCGGTTCCGAGTACCTAAAGAGAGGAATTTGCGTTCCTCTCTTTTTTGTTTTTGTGTCTTTGTTTGGGAAGAGATGCACTGCGTGCATAAGGAAGAACCTTATATAATATCCTTGTCGTCGATACCTAACGTATGGAAGACGACCACACGTTTGCGACTAATTGTCCAGACGATGAGGGTGATGATTGCTATGACGATATAGCAGAGTGCGACGATGCTGAGTGGCATCTCATACTCTATGCCCGTGAGGCTGTGTTCCGAGGCCCAAAGGACAATGTTATTCTGTAATTTGGCGCACCACTCGCTAACGACGGCGAAAGGTAGTGATAGTGGTGCTGGGAGCAAGAGAGTGAAGAGTCCAGAGGCTACGATAATGTATGCTAAGGCTATGACTACGGGGGTGAGGATAATGCCAGCGAGAGGCAACGAGCCGAAGGTGTGCGACACTACGGGGAGAGTCCAGAGGGTGGCGACAGTGCCAATGACCAGTGCGGAGGTGAGGTGTCGGAGCAACCAATTGCGCGTATGTAGTAGGCGAGTGAGGGGTACGCCCCACGCAAGGATGCCCATAACTGCCAACGACGAGAGTTGGAAACTGATGTCGAAGAGGTAGCCAGGTCTTATGACAAGCATAATGAGCAGGGTGGCAGCGAGGGTGTTGATGGAGTTGTATGGCGAGGTCGAGAGTGTACTTAGTTGTAGCACAGAGAACATTATGGCGGCACGCACGACGGATGGGGAGAGGCCACTCATTATGGCGAAGAGCCATAGAGCGACGATGCTCAGTAGTTTAGCCACGATATGTCCGCGGTGGATGAGGCTTATGGGCGATAGTAGGAGTGTGACGACCATAAGTACGATGCCGAGGTGTAGGCCCGAGACGGCCATTAGGTGTGAGAGTCCCGTGGCGGAGTAGGCTTCGCGCAGTTCGGTGGGCATAGCGTGGCGCGAGCCAGCGACCATAGCCTCGACGGTGGCGTGTGATGCGCTATCTGCTTGGTAGATAGTAAGTTTTTCGATTGCTCGCTGTTGGAGAGAGGATGTGGAGCCTTGTTCGTGCGAGATAATATTGTAGTCGGCAATGGCTACACCTCCCACATAGCCACGACAACTGAGCAGGTCGTTATACCCCTTGTAACGCGACATCTGTTGGCGTAGTTTACCCCATATCTCTATTCTATCCCCAGCATCTATGCTGTCTGAGCGAAGCCACAGCTGAACTCTGTCGTTGGCCTCGTAGGTGGCGTTTTGGTCTCGCCACTCGGTGATGTGACCCTCGGCAACGCGGTATCCTTGACGTTGTGCTGGGATGCCTCTAACATCTATAACCATCTCCACCGCTCTGTCGTAGGGCATAGAGGCAGGTCTCTCTGATATCTCCGAAACAAGATACCCTGCCATAATGTTCATCAAGGCCACGTATAGTAGCGCGATCCGACTCTCCATTGCCACGTAGCACATAACCGCCGAGAGCGAGAGTGCGCCGACGACTAACCATAGAGGGATAACGCAATACTCGGCAAGAGCAATGCCCACAACAAAGGGTAGTAGGAGCAGTAGCAACGGCACGGAGTAGAGCCTATCGCCTAAAGTCTTGCGACTAAAGGTGATACGCCACTTTACCGACTCATTTGGTTTGTTAGGTCTCACATCCTTGTTGTTATATATAAAGGTATAATTGCAAAAAAAGAGAGAGAAAAGCCAGGGCCTTTCTCTCTCCAAAGTCATCTCTACTACATTGTTGTAGGCTGGCCCTCGTACCATAGCGATACGGTCTCGCCCGAAGGGATGGTGAAGTATGCTGTTATAGTGTACCACGTAAATCCCGACTCGTGCTCAGTGTCAGCAATCACCGTAGCCTGACCCTCGCTGAAGCGCCATAGGTCGCTATTAGTGTAGAGGCTGAAGTAAGTGTACTCTTGTGCGCAAGTGCCGACCGAGCCATCGCCAATAGGATATACGCCCGAAAGGAGGTGGTCGTTACCGAGTTCGTTATAGAAGTCTATGTATAGGCTGTACTGCGTTTGGTCGTCGTAGAACGATACGTAGTCGTTGCGCAAGCCGTTGGTCTCCAATGTAATGATAGAGGCGCGGATGTTCTCTGTGAGTTCGTATGTTGCCTCTGGAAGTGGCTCAGGCTCAGGTTCAGGTTCTGGCTCAGGCTCAGGTTCAGGCTCAGGGTTCTCTCCAGGATTATCTGATGGATTCTGCTCCTGCTCACTGTCGTTAGGATTTGTTGGCGTTGGGGTAGGCTCTTCGCAACCCATCAAGCCCACGAAAGCAAAAAGTAATAGTGTTGAAAAAAGTCGTCTCATATCTGTATGTTTTTAGTTTCTACATACAAAAATAGTAAAAATATCGATACGCCCCTACGATTTAGGGTATTTATTCTCGATATAGTTTTTGCTTATAGGTAAATCAAAATTACCGATTTGTAACTTATAAAAAGTTGTATTAAATTTGCAGTGACAAAAGAGTAATAAACGTAAGCGACAACTTTAAGATGAGAGCAACAGTTATGAGTGCTGATGCCTCAGATATAAGACCCTTAGGTGCGCCAGACATCGACAACTCGACCAAGCAAGAGCGGTTGGAGTATGTGCTCGACAAGTGGCGATGCTGTCATAACTGCGAAATATGTGGTAAGTGCAGTGTGCTACGTGGGGTTGATGCCGAGATCGCCTATGAGGATTATATCGAGGGTCGCACTCCCTATATGGAGATTACGAAGAGAATTAGAAATTTAAACTATTAAAATACTAAGACTATGGAGACTAAAGAGAGAGTATTGCAGACAATGAAGCAGGCTGGTGAGCCACTAAACGCTGGTAAGATTGCTGAGCTTAGCGGCATCGACCGCAAGGAGGTTGATAAGGCTATGAAGCAACTTAAGGATGAGGGCGCTATTGTGTCGCCTGTGCGTTGCAAGTGGGAGCCTGCAAAGTAGTATAGGCCGCGCTCTAAGTTATGGCTGATTATTGAGCCACCTACACCGCAAAGGTTGATGGGTGGCTTTTTTGGTAGTTTGATGAGTGAATGTAGTAAAAAATTACTAAATTTGCACTAATAACTTTAATACCACAACACTATGGCTTTACACATTATCGACCACCCACTCGTACAGCATAAACTGAGTATTATGCGTAATAAGGAGACATCGACGATGATGTTTCGTGAGTTGCTCAAGGAGATATCGCTCTTTATGGGCTACGAGATTACGCGCGACTTCCCGTTGGATTACGAGGAGATTGAGACCCCCTTGCAGAAGATGAATGCCCCTACGCTTTCGGGCAAGAAGGTGGTCATTGCCCCTATCCTCCGTGCTGGTCTCGGTATGGTTGATGGTCTCTTGGCGCTTATCCCTTCGGCACGAGTAGGACATATCGGTATGTACCGCGATGAGGTTACTTGTGAGCCTGTATTCTACTACTATAAGATGCCTGAGAATAAGGATCGTTTGGTGATCGTCACCGACCCTATGTTGGCTACAGGTGGTAGTGCTTGCGATGCTATTGCTCGCCTGAAGAGGGATGGCTACACCTCTATCCGTTTGATGTGCTTGGTGGCTGCACCTCAGGGCGTTAAGGCTGTGCAGGAGAGGCATCCCGACGTAGATATCTACCTCGCAGCACTCGACGAGGGTCTTAACGAGCGAAACTATATCCTCCCAGGCTTGGGTGATGCTGGAGACCGCATCTTCGGTACGCGATAGGTGACGCCTAAATGACTTGGTTGATACCCTAAATTATAGATGACGTATGGTTGCTGAGTGGCTCTTGGACTTTGGGTATATAGGCCTATTCTTTGGGTCGCTGTTGGCAGCAACGATATTCCCGTTTAGTTCCGACGTACTTTTGTTGGGTATGCTCATCGCTGGAGGTGAGCCCGTGACGACGGTGGTGGTTGCTACGCTTGGCAACTGGCTCGGTGGCATTGTTGGTTACTGGATGGGGCGACTTGGTAAGTTGGAGTGGCTCGAACGCTGGTTTAAGGTCAAGCACGAGACCATCGTTCGCCACCAGGCTAAGGTCGAGAGATGGGGCTCGCTATTGGCCCTTTTGACGTGGACACCCTTCGTGGGCGATCTCTTTGCCATAGTCCTTGGCTTCTACAAGGCTAAGTTTCTGCCCGTAGCCTTTTGGATGTTCGTAGGCAAGTGCGGAAGATATATCTGCTGGGCACTGCTTGAGGGCGTGGTTGTGAGCAGTCTATAGAGCCGATTATAATATAGAGAAGGGGCGAATCCTTAAGTGGACTCGCCCCTTTGCTATTGTCGGTAGCAGGGTTATCGTCTGCGAGGCATACCGCCACGCTTCATCTGCTTCATCTGCTGTTGTAGGCCACCGCCAGCCACGGTCTTCATCATCTTGCGAGTCTGCTCGAACTGCTTCAAGAGGCGGTTTACGTCGGCAACGGTAGTACCCGAACCCTTGGCGATACGCTCTCTACGGCGAGCATTGATAATCTCTGGATTCTCGCGCTCCTCGGGGGTCATAGAGTCGATGATAGCCTCGGTCTGCTTGAAGGCATCATCTGGGATATCTACATCCTTGAGCATCTTACCCATACCCGGAATCATCGAAGCCAAGTCCTTGAGGTTACCCATCTTCTTGATCTGAGCAATCTGGTCGCGGAAGTCGTTGAAGTTGAACTGGTTCTTGATGAGTTTCTTCTTGAGTTTGCGAGCCTGCTCCTCGTCGAACTGCTCCTGGGCGCGCTCAACCAACGATACGACGTCACCCATACCGAGGATACGGTCGGCCATACGCTCTGGGTGGAAGACCATAAGGGCATCCATCTTCTCGCCCGAAGAGATGAACTTCAAAGGCTTGTTCACCACCGAGCGGATAGAGATAGCAGCACCACCACGGGTGTCACCATCGAGTTTGGTGAGAACGACACCGTCGAAGTCGAGGCGGTCGTTGAACTCCTTAGCGGTATTCACAGCATCCTGACCCGTCATAGCATCTACTACGAAGAGGGTCTCGGATGGGTTGATTGTAGCCTTGATATTGGTAATCTCCACCATCATTGCCTCGTCCACAGCCAAGCGACCTGCGGTATCGACGATAACGGTGTTGTAGCCCTTCTGACGTGCGTAGCCGATAGCGTTCTTAGCAATCTCCACAGGGTTGTTGTTACCTGGCTCGGTATATACCTCTACGCCTACGGTTTCACCCAAAATCTTGAGCTGGTCAATAGCCGCTGGACGGTAGACGTCGCAGGCTACGAGCAACACCTGACGGCCCTTCTTGCTCTTGATGAAGGCTGCGAGTTTGCCTGAGAAGGTGGTCTTACCCGAACCCTGAAGACCTGCGATGAGGATTACTGCTGGGTTGCCTTCGAGGTTGATATCGGTAGCCGTGCCACCCATAAGGAGTGCCAACTCGTCGCGCACAATCTTTGTGAGCATCTGGCCTGGCTTAACTGAGGTAAGCACATCCTGTCCAAGAGCCTTCTGCTTCACGTCGTCGGTGAAGTTCTTGGCAACCTTATAACTTACGTCGGCATCGATGAGGGCTCGACGTATCTCTTTAAGGGTCTCGGCAACATTAATCTCGGTGATGCGACCCTCACCCTTGAGGATTTTAAACGATCGTTCGAGTTTCTCGGTTAGATTTTCAAACATATATCTTTGCTTTTAATTATTCTAAAGTTGGGTTAAACCGCGCAAAGGTAATAAATTTTATTTATTATCCTACTCCATAATGCTCTTATACCACTCGGTCTGCTCCCAAAATGGGGTAAATACCTCGTTTGGAGCAGAGGTTGTGAGGCCCGAATAGACGAGTTCGTTGATGCGGTAGGTTCCCGCTCTGCCGTAGGCCGAATAGAACGTAGGCAGGGTAAACTTTGCAACCACGGTTTTGCGAATAGCGGTGTTGAACGTAGAGAGGGCGGTGCGGTCCGTGCCAGCGACATTCACCCACTCGCCGAAGTCGTAGAAGTAGTGTGGGTCCTGACCCTCGTAGGTCTGTAGGTAGTTCTTGTCGTAATCGTAGACTGCGCTACGGAGTACCTCCTTGGTAGCCTCGGCCAATGGCTCCAACGTCGAGCAGTCGATGACGGCAACAGAGCCACAGCGTGAGTCACCTACATACTCGTCGCGGTAGAAGAGGTAGTAACTCTCGGCCGCCTTGATGTAGTTGGTTGTGCGACCCTCATCCTCGAAGAGGTAGGGTAGGGTGCGCTCGTAGGGGAAGCCACGACCCATAATCTCGCAGGGCGAGGCGATGATATAGTTCGCCGAGTTGCGCAAATCGTAGATAGCCTCTATGTTCGACATAAAGCAGGCGTCGAAGAGGATGTAGTCCATCTCGGTATTCGAGAGGTTGATACCCTCGGCAATCTCGCTGATGTCCATCTGCACGTTATACTCTCCAAAGGCACGTGTGACCTCCGCTCCTGGGGCTGGAGTGAATGGTGGAATACCTGCACTGAGGGTCGAGATGCCGGCACTGCCGTTGAGATAACTGCGTGGTACCCAGCCCTGACCGTGGCCCGCGAAGATGATGCCATAGCGCTCGGCAGGGGCGATATCTACAATCTTGGCGATATTCTCGCCGATGGTCTCCGACGTGATGCGAGAACCACTCAACGAGACCTTCTCGATGTCGATTTTGCGGTAAGTGCCACTCTCCGAATCGAAGCATATCTCGCCTATGTTGGCGGTGTACTTATCCTCCTGAAGCAGGTACATTACTCGGTTGTTGTTGCCGAGGATGCCCTTGCGGATAGCGGTTTCGGCATCCTTTAGGTTGGTGTCGAAGTAGCGCTTGAGGCTGGTGCCGAAGAAGTAGAATATGAGTGTATGGTTGGCTGTGGTAGGAGGTATGCTATACTGCTTGAAACTCAGCGTAGCGCTCTTGTGGCCCGTAGCCGTGATGACGATATCTGTGGTGCGGTTGTAGCCACCGTTGTACTCGACGTTGATTTTGAGCATACCCTCGGTGGTAGTATCTATGGTGAGCCACTCGGCCTCAGACGAGGCGCTGACCTTAACGTGTCTATTGCAATTAGGGTCGAGCGAGTAGGGTATCTCTACGCACTGCTCGTCGCAGGTGCAACTAACCTCGGTGGCGATGTCGAGGATGTAGGTTGGCTCACTCTTGTTGATACAGCCAACAAGGAGCAACACGGGAGCGAGTATGTAGAGGAGTTTGTGTAGTTTTCTCATTTTTGGAAATTTTGGCGCAAAGATAATAAAATTATCTTATATGCCACAAAAGTTTATCTGTATTCACGAGGTTTTAGGTTGTTGAACTGCCAAGTTCTGTCGCGCTTGAAGGTGACATCGTCGGGCTTGTTCCTGTAGACACGGCTATAGTCGAAGTAGTAGCCCTTGATGTTGTCGGCTGTCTTACGTAGCAGGGGTACGTACTCCGTCGAACGGCTGATGATGCGAGCCTCGCCATAGGCTAACCCCTTGGATGCGAGGAGGTCGTAGGCGTGCGAGAACATAAGGATATGCCAGGGGGAGTCCTCCTTGAGACCCGTACCCGAGAGTTCTATGGCGTGGAGGATACCCGTGAGGTGGTCGTAGTAGAGGCGCTCACGCTCGCTGTCGCCCAAGGCTCCATAGGCGTAGGCCAACATATTCAGCACCTTGGGGTTGAAGGGGTCTAACTCCATAGCCTCCACCCCGCACTCGATGAGTCGCTGGAGTTGGTAGACCGAGGGTTGCTCGGGGTCGATACCCGCCATAATGTCGAGCATATTGCTCAGCGCCCTGTTCTCGGCAAAGGGGCGGTAGTCCTCGTCGTAGAGGAAGCCGTAGTAGAGATAGTAGTAGCCCATCTCGTCTAATGGCTCGATGCCGTTGCGGTAGTTGAGCATTAGGTTGGTGTAGTAGTAGCGCGATGCTGTGTTGAGCGTATTAGCCAAGATATCCTCCTCCTCGGGGACTACAATGCGCTCTTGAGCCACTACGGGCATTGTCCATAGGAGCGATGCCACTGCCGTAAGAATAGTCGTTACAAACCTCTTCATAATTTTGTTAGATTCCGTTTAAGAACCAACGCACTGCCTATCGTAGTTGGTATCTTTGGATAGCACTTTTTGTGGCCTCTACCAACTCGTCGCTACCCTCGACCAACGGTAGGCGCACCTCTCTACGGGTGATACCATTCAACTCGGTCATAACCTTGACACTGGTGGGGTTACCCTCATAGAAGATGAGGCGGAGAGGCTCTGTGAACTCCTCCATCATAGCCTCGGCCTCCGAGAAGTTGCCCTCCATAGCCAGGTGTATGCAACGGCAGAAGCGCTCGGGGAAGCCATTAGCCGCTACCGAGATAACACCCTTACCGCCACGCTTGATGAGTTCTACGGTGATGCCGTCGTCGCCCGAAAGCACAAGGAACTCCTTGGGGCAACCATCCAAGATACGTTGCATCTGGTTGATATCTCCCGAAGCCTCCTTCACCGCCACGATACGCTCTGAGTCGTGGGCAAGGCGTAGGGTAGTCTCTGCGGTCATATTGACACCCGTACGACCAGGTACGTTGTAGATGATTACGGGTACGGGAGAGGCCTCGGCAACGGCCATAAAGTGGCGGTAGATACCCTCCTGCGAAGGCTTGTTGTAGTAGGGTACGACGCTGAGGATAGCATCGGCACCCGAGAGGTCGAACGAGCGCAACTGCTCGACGAGGGCCTGCGTGTTGTTGTGGCCCATACCTGCTACGATGGGTACTCGCTTGGCGGTCTGCTTGACGATGAAGTCGAGAACCTCTTGGCGCTCCTCGAGCGAGAGGGTTGCGGTCTCGGCAGTAGAGCCGAGGGCAACGATATAGTCTACACCGCCCTCGATGACATACTCTACCATTCGGCCAAGGGCCTCGTAATCTACCGAGTAGTTGTTGAAGGGGGTGATGAGGGCTACGCCCACACCCTGAATCTTATTCTGTATCATAACGCGCTATAACTCTTTAAATTAATACTCTGTGGTTAAAATAGTGAGCCTTGCACAGCCTCTTCGGTTTGGCGTGTGGGGCTTGGGGTTGGAGCGTTGTGTGGGGTCTGCTCCGTGCTGTTGTCGCCCTCGATAAGGGCCATAAACTCGGCCTCGCTGAGTATCGTGATGCCCAACTTCTCGGCCTTCTGTCGCTTGGCAGGACCCATATTTTCGCCCGCTACGATGAAGTCTACGTTGGACGAGACGGCGGCTATGTTCTTGCCTCCGTGCCTCTCTACAAGGGCCTTCATATCGTCGCGTGAACGACCCTCGAACTTGCCCGAGATGACGACATTCTTACCCGTGAGGGCTGAGGAAAGGAGGTGCTTCTCCTCGACCTTGAACTGTAGCCCAGCCTCGCGCAGACGCTCGATGATATATCTGTTTTTGTCGTTGGCGAAGTATTCGGTGATGCTCACAGCAATCTTCTGTCCCACCTCTTCAGCCTCGGCCAAAGCCTCGGTGGTGGCGTTGGCAAGGGCATCCATAGTGCCGAAGTGTGTGGCGAGGTATTTTGCTGTGGTCTCGCCCACGTAGCGGATGCCTAAGGCGAAGAGGAGTCGCTCGAAACTTACCGACTTAGACCTCTCGACACCCTCCAAGATATTCTTTGCCGACTTCTCGCCAAGGCGTGGCAGGGCAGAGAGGCGCAGAGCGTCGAGGTGGTAGATGTCCGAGATGTCGCCGAGCATACCATTCTCCCAGAGCAACTCGATGGTCTCACCGCCAAGGCCCTCGATATCCATAGCCTTGCGCTTGACGAAGTGTTCGAGGCGTCCGATAATCTGGGGTTTGCAGTTGTCGCTGTTGGGGCAGAAGTGCTTGGCCTCGCCCTCGTAGCGTATGAGTTCCGAGCCACACTCAGGGCAGTGGGTGATATACTCGAAGGGTTGTGCATCGCTCTGGCGCAGGGATAACTCCACACCCGTAATCTTAGGGATAATCTCGCCACCCTTCTCCACATAGACCATATCGCCCAAGCGGATGTCGTGGGCGGCTATCTGGTCGGCATTATGTATCGAGGCACGCTTGACCACCGTACCTGCCAGTTGCACGGGGTCGAGGTTGGCAACGGGGGTTACGGCTCCTGTGCGACCGACCTGGAAGTCTACGCTGAGCAACTTGGTGAGGGCCTTCTCGGCCTGGAACTTGTAGGCTACGGCCCAACGGGGCGACTTGGCAGTAGAGCCGAGGGAGCGTTGCTGGGAGTAGTTATTTACCTTGATGACGATACCATCGGTGGCGTAGGGGAGGCTCTTGCGGGCTTCGTCCCAGTGGGCGATAAAGGCCTCTATCTCCTCTCGTGAGCGACAGATGGTAGTGTGTTGCGATATCTTGAATCCCCAACTGCGGGCCTGCTCCAGACTCTCCCAGTGGGTCTTGTAGGGGAGGTTGTCGCCAGCGAGTTGGTAGAGGGTGCAGTCCAGACCTCGGTGGGCCACTACCTGCGAGGATTGTTGCTTGAGCGTACCTGCAGCGGCA
Organism: Alistipes sp.; assembly: GCA_017555905.1. GTDB lineage: Bacteria > Bacteroidota > Bacteroidia > Bacteroidales > Rikenellaceae > Alistipes. The sequence goes on from JAFZFP010000005.1 coordinate 12,917, forward strand.
TTGCGGGGGTTGGCAAAGGGTGTTTCGCCAGAGGCCTCACGCTCGGTATTGAGCCTGTCGAACGAGGCGTAGGGCATAATAATCTCGCCACGTATCTCGAATAACGAGGGGTAGCCCTCGCCCTGTAGTTTGAGTGGAACGGAGCCTATGGTGCGCACATTGTTGGTTACATCGTCGCCACGACGGCCATCTCCACGGGTCACGGCACGCGCCAAGGCGCCATCTTCGTAGGTGAGCGATATGGCGGTGCCATCGAACTTCAACTCCACGACGAACTCCACCTCGCCGACCTCCCTGATGATGCGGTCAATCCACTCGCCAAGTTCCTCGGAGGAGTAGGTGTTGGCCAACGACATCATCGCAAAGCGGTGCTCTACGCTCTGAAATTCGGTCGTGAGGTCGCTACCCACACGCTTCGTGGGGGAGTTCTTGTCGGCCTGGTCGGGGTACAGGGCCTCGAGGCTCTGCAACTCGGCTAAGAGCCTATCGAACTCTATATCTGATATTTCGGGGTTGTTGTCGATGTAGTAGCGTCGGTTGTGGTAGTCGAGGCTCTGCTCCAACTCGCGCATCCTGGCTATATCTCGTTCTTTGCTCATAAACTACTATAGTATATAATACCGTGTAAAGGTACATAATTTGTTTGGAACAACGAAGAAAAATGAAAAAAATAAAAAAAATATTGGCCAATGTTTGCACATTATCAAAATGTGTTTACTTTTGCGGAAAATTTCTGAAACTTTAAGACGTAATATACTTTTTTATGGCTACTGATACCAAGAGACGACTAATTACAAGTTTCCACAATTTGACCGCAGAACAGCAGGCAGAGGTTAAGGCGCTCTACCCATTGGGCTTTAGCGAGGTGATGACACGTTACGACAAGCCAGATGGCTCGTTCTTCTACACCGTACCTTACGAGACCGACGATACCTACTATATGGTAAAGATTGATGTTAAGGTCGATGATGGTCAGGACGACGACAGCGATACTTACTACGACGAGGATGATTTGAAGGGTGCAGACGAGTATGCAGATACTCCATCAGACGACCCTGCCGACGACGACTTCTAAAAAGTGGTAAACCATCCAAAAAATATAGGGACTTTCCTTTAGCGGAGAGTCCCTAATTTTATCTCTATTGGTGTGGTCTATTCGCGGAGTAGTTCGTCGGGGGTGAGGCGCACTACCTCGCCATCGCGCACAACGACCAAGTCGCCATTATCCTTGCGGGTGCGCTCGATAAGGCGTCGCTGGGCTAAGAGGATGCCAGCGTCGATGCGGTCTTGAAGTTCTCGAATCTCAAACTCACTCATAACTCAAAATTTTCTGATAAGCTAACGGATCTACAATCTCTTTTATTTCACTTTTCGAGCCATAAGCTATCTTTTTTACCCCTTGGGCGGTAGAGTTATCGTAGATGACCCAGTAGTCGCATATCGGAACGTATAGTTTGGTGAGGTTGCGCATACTGCTCTCGTAGCGACGACGGATGGTGTTGGTGGGTATGTTGTGACCACCGAGGCTCACGCGCTTTGCCACTCGCTCGATAGCCTGTTCTGGCGTAGGGAGCCAGAAGTAGAGCAACGAGACGAAGTAACCTCGTTCGTGGGCGCGGTCGATAAATTTCTGGTATGTACGTGTGGATAACGTGGTCTCGAAAGCGAAATCAGAACCCTCTTCCAACAGGTCGTTGATACGGCGGAGCATTAGTCGGCCCGCCTCGATGGCCATACTGTCGGGATTGAAGGGCGAGAGGCCTCGTGCAATCTCGTCGGCATTGACAAACTCGTGGCAGTGTAACAACTCGGGCAACATCGTGTACGATGCTGTGGTCTTACCTGCGCCATTGCAACCTGCTATGATGTAGAGTTTCTGCATAGTATAAGCATAGCCCGTGGGAGGCTATGCGACAAAGATAATAATTTTTAGATTAACGACCAAATTTTTACTCCTCGATTGGCTCGTTTCCTAAAAAGAGCATTGTGTCCACTCCGTCGGCGTAGTCACTGAGGGTGGGGTATTGCGCTTGACCGAAGGGGATGGCATTGGGGAGGGGTAGGTGGCTGACAACACACTGAATACCATTGTGTTGCGCATCGAGCCAACGCTCTACCTCGGCGATGTCGTCGTAGCGGTAGAGGGCAACCTCGGCCAACGATGTGGGGAACTCCTTGCCCTCGACCAAGAGGAAGGCAAGGTAGTCGTCGAAGGGCCTCTTCTGGATGGTGTAGAGGGCGCGACGCGAGCGTAGGTTGTTGCCGAGTTTGGGGTTGGTGGGCGCTGTGCGCGGAATATCTATCTCGGTGCCTCGTGGTGCGAAAATCAGGGATACCGAGCGACAGCCACTGCCCGAGTAGAGGGTGATATCCCTCATAAGTCCCTGCAACTCCGCCTCCGTCTCGGTGCCGTCGAGCAGAGCCACCGAGTGGCGACTGCCACGCAAGAGGGCGCGGGTCGTGGCGAAGTGGCGACGGAAGTAGTCGTTGGCCTCGTCGGAACCCGTGGCTATGGCGAGGTCGTACTGCTCCGTGGGGGCATAGGTGTAGATGGGGATGGAGGGCTCTATCTCCTTGAGCAAATCGATGACGTAATCGGTCATAACCCTATCCTTGCTCGATGGCTTGACGTAGGCCGTGTGGCCACTGCAGAGGGTGCAGAGGAGGTCGAAAAAGCCGACTAAGGGGATGTTGCCCGCCATAATGATAGCCACACGCTTCGGGGTGGTGCAGATGCGGTAGCGAGAGAGCCACTCTTGGAGGGCCTCTTCCTTAAGCATAGTAGCGCGGATGGCCTCTACGGCAGTGGTGATCTCCGTGGGGGTGAACCACCCATTCTGGGCTACGGCCTCTGAGATTACCCTCTGTGAGGTGGGGGTATGGCCGAAGTCGCTGAGTCTTGCTCCGAGGGTGGAGAGTATGCCTACCATATCTAACATAGACTCAATTACTTATTTGATTCCACTATGGCTATTGTGTTCTCTATCTGAGCGACGCTCGTGCCATCCTTTATAAGCACTCGCTTCTTGGAATCGAGCAGGTAGAGCGAGGGGATGGCATTGAGGTTATAGAGGCGCTGGCTCGATATTACGAGGCCGTCGTCGTAGCCCTTTATCCAGCGCTCGGGCATATCGTCGAGGTGGTCGCGCCAGGCGGTGAGGTCCGCGTCGGGGTAGAGCGAGAGTATCTGCACGGTGCCACGCTCCTGCATCTCGTTGAGTAGGGGCGAAGCGCAAATCTCCTCGGTAATCTCTCGGCACATAGGGCATCCTGGGTTGCTAAACATAAGGATTACATAATCGGCCCTAATGTCGTGAAGGTGAGCCTTCTTGCCGTTGGCTGTGGTGTAGACGAAGTCGTTGGCGATGTGCATAATGCGGTTCTGCTTGGCCAGGGCTAAGTCGAACTCGGGGGCTATGCGGTTGTACTCGTCCAAAAGGGGCGAGGCGAGGAGGGTCTCCAGTACGGGGATGTAGTACTCGTCGTTGCGCACGGGGGAGTTGGGGTCGTGGAGCACCACCTCCATAACCATAGCGAAGAAGTCGAGGGTGGGGCGGTGTGCCGAGGCGCGCGACATAAGGTTGCGCAGGAGTGAGTCGGCTTTATAGGGTGGGATGACGGTGACGTAGTCGCTCAGGGCGAAGATGATGTCCAAGGTGTCGTACTCCACTATGCGTTCGGGGCTGTCGAAGTCGAAGTCGTCCCAGTAGGTCGCCACCATATCCTCGTACTCTTGGAGTGTTGAGACGGAGTATATGTCGGGGCGACTGCGCTTCATCGTGCGAGTACCTGGGGCGTAGGTGGTCTCCTCGGAGGCCTCCTCGGTGGAGGGCTTAGGTGTTGAGCCACAACCCGTTGCTAAGGTTAGCGCAATGAGTATGAGGGTCGTATAGAGTATCTCTTTCATAGCGTGGGGGTATTAAAAAAGGAGTGCCCCGACTGGCGAAGCACTCCTTTAGGGGGTTGGTTACATACGCTCTGGTACGTTGATGCCTAAGAGCGACATTGCCGAACGGATTACGCGGGCAATCTGCGAAGCGAGGGTGAGGCGTAGCGCACGAACTGCCTCGTTCTCCTCCTTGAGGATTGAGTGGTCGTGGTAGTAGCCATTGAACTGCTTTGCGAGGTCGTAGGCGTAGGCTGCGATGACCGATGGGGCGAACTGCTCGCCTGCGGTGCGTACTACGGCAGGGTACTCCGAGAGCAACTTGATAAGTTCAATCTCCTCGGGGAGCAACTCGGCCTCCTTGTAGCCCTCGAAGGTGATGCCAGCCTCGTTGGCCTTGCGCAAGATAGAGCGGATGCGGGCGTGGGTGTACTGGATGAATGGGCCAGTGTTGCCGTTGAAGTCGATGCTCTCGCGTGGGTCGAACAACATTGTCTTCTTGGGGTCTACCTTGAGGATGAAGTACTTCAACGCTCCGAGGCCTACCATCTCCGAGATTGCCATAGCCTCCTCTTCGGTAGCGCCGTCGAGTTTGCCGAGTTCTGCCGACATCTCGCGTGCTGTGCCCACCATATCTGCGATGAGGTCGTCGGCATCCACTACCGTACCCTCGCGCGACTTCATCTTGCCCTCGGGTAACTCCACCATACCGTACGAGAGGTGGAAGATGTTGTCGCTCCAGTCGTAGCCCAACTTCTTGAGCACGAGTTTGAGTACCTGGAAGTGGTAGTTCTGCTCGTTACCCACCACATATATCATATCGTCGAGGCTGTTCTCCTCGAAACGGCTGAGTGCTGTGCCGAGGTCCTGGGTCATATATACCGATGTGCCGTCGCCACGGAGGAGCAACTTCTGGTCCAAGCCGTCGGCTTCGAGGTCAATCCATACGGAGTTATCCTCCTTGCGGAAGAATACGCCCTTCTTCAAGCCATCTTCGACGAGGCTCTTGCCGAGGAGGTAGGTCTGCGACTCGTAGTAGACCTTGTCGAAGTCTACGCCCATAGCCTTGTAGGTCACGTCGAAACCCTCATAGACCCAGCCATTCATCCTCTCCCAGAGGGCATAGACCTCAGGGTCCTTAGCCTCCCACTTGCGCAACATCTCCTGTGCTGCGACCATTACGGGGGCCTTCTTCTTAGCCTCCTCCTCCGAGAGACCCTGGGCCACTAACTCCTTGACCTCTTGTTTGTAGTGCTTGTCGAACTCGACATAGTACTTACCTACGAGGTGGTCGCCCTTCATTCCCGACGACTCTGGGGTCTCGCCACCGCCATACAACTGCCACGCCAACATCGACTTGCAGATGTGGATACCGCGGTCGTTCACCAAGTTTACCTTGATGACGTTGTGGCCATTGGCCTTGAGGATTGTAGCCACCGAGTAGCCGAGTAGGTTGTTGCGGATATGTCCGAGGTGGAGGGGCTTGTTGGTGTTTGGCGACGAGTACTCAATCATAATCGTACGGCCCGAAGGCTCTGCCATACCGTAGTTCTCGGCCTCGACAATCTCGGCGAAGCGCTGAGCCCAGAACGAGGCATCTACGACGAGGTTTAGGAAACCCTTGATGACGTTGAAACTCTTGATTTCGGGGGTTGTAGCCACGATTTTCTCGCCCAACTCCGTTGCTGTAGCCTCGGGTGACTTCTTCGATGCGCGGAGCAGTGGGAAGACTACAACGGTGTAGTCGCCCTCGAACTCTTTGCGAGTCTTCTGTATTTGGATGTTGTCGCTTGTGCCGTAAAGTTCCTGCGAAGCACGCGCCACAACGCTTGAAACGAACTCTTCAATATTGACCATTGTTACCTATATTTATATTTATGGGCGCAAATATACAAACTTTTTTTGGAAAAGCGAAATATAGGGCAAAATTATTAACCTCGTGTAGTTCTTGATATTCAATGCTTTAATCTTTGGTGTAAAATTATTTTACCTAAAAGACTTGACAACGGGGTTTTGATGTTGTATATTTGTACCCGAAAGTTCAATGGTTTGACCCATTTGGGAGGGTATTGCCTACCACCCCTTTGACCCGAAATTGATATATTCTTGACCCATTTCTGATATACTTTTGACCTTTTCTGATATATCGTTTGACTCATTACTGATATACTTTTGACCCTTTTCTGATATAGCGCGTGGTCTGAATCTGATATATCTTTGGTCTAAAATCAAAATAACATTGACCTTTTTCTGATATAAGATTGGTCTAAAATTGATATCCCGTGGTCTAAAATTGATATTCGTGTGACCCAAAATCAACATATCATTGACCCGAAAACAATATGTTTCTGACCCGAAATCAAAACAATATTGACCTAAAATTGATATACGCTTGACCCGAAACCAACATCTTTTTGGTCCGATTCTGATATCTTTTTGGTCTGAAATTGATATACGCTTGACCCAAAACCAACATCTTTTTGACCTTTTTTCAATATTTATAAACCTATAAAATTTTACAACTATGACAGATTTAATCGAACAATTGCGCGCTGACACACAGCAACTTGTGGAGCAGATGCGCGATCGTGTCGAGGAGGAGAAGCAGACCTTTCGCAAGTATTTGGTGAATGGCTACGATATGCTCAACCTCTCGGCCGAGGCTATGGATTGCTTGATGGAGCCACTCCTTCCGCGCGTGGGCTTAGCGGCCTTGGTGGGTACCTCCGATTCTGGTAAATCGACCCTCCTGCGCGGTCTTGCTATGGCGGTGGCATCGGGGAGTCGTCGCTACCTCGGCTTCGAACTGAGGCCCAAGCACCAGAGCGCCCTCTATATCTCCACCGAGGATGATGCCTCGGCCGTGGGGGTGCTGATGCAGAGGCAGTTGGAGGAACTCGCCACACCGAAGGAGGCCTTCACCTCGCTCGACTACATCTTCGAGGTGGACAACCTTGTGGAGAATCTCGACAAGATGCTCGAGGACCAGCCTCGCGACTTGGTCGTTGTCGATGCCTTTGCCGACCTCTACACTGGCCCCTTGAATGAGAACAACCGTGTGCGCAGTTTCCTAAACCAGTTCTCGCAACTGGCCGTCAAGCACAACGTGCTAATCATCTTCTTGCACCACACGGGCAAGCGCACCGAGAGCCTCGCCCCCTCGAAACACAACGCCATCGGCTCGCAGGGCTTCGAGGCTAAGATGCGACTAATGATGGAGTTACGCCCCGACCCCGACCAGCACGACCTGCGCCACTTGTGCGTAGTTAAGGGCAACTACCTCTCCGACGAGTACAAGCACGACTCCTTTGTGTTGCGCTTCAGCCCAGGGCTCAACTTCGAGGCCACGGGCGAGCGAGTCCCCTTCTGTGCCTTGCGCGAACGCACCGACGACGAGCAGGAGGAGAAGGTGGCCCTTGCCCGAGCAATGCGCCAAGAGGGCAAGAGTTATCAGCAAATAGCCGACGAGTTAGGCTATAAGAGCAAATCATCGATTCAATATATGTTGAATAAGTAGTAGGTAGCCGTACGAACGTACAAAATCCTATGTTTTTGTACGTACGTACGGTAGGTAAATAATTTAACAAGTATCAATATGAATAGTGAATATAGATATCAGTTGGAGAGGTATCGTGGTCGTGGTACTCGATACAACTGTCCTCAGTGTGGTAGAAAGTATACGTTTACTCGATACATTGACACACATAACGGTAACGTATATGTCAATGAGAGGGTAGGTAAGTGTAATCGTCTTGATAAGTGTGGGTATCACTATACCCCTCGTCAATACTTTGAGGATAACCCTTGGTTGAGAGATAACGACAATCGTACGAACGTACAAAAACATAGGGATTTGTACGTTCGAACGCTCGAACGCCCTGTTCCGAAGCCAGTACCACCGAAGCCCCCAGGGCGACTGCCGAGGTGGGTGATGGAGCGAACGCTGTGGAGGGATTGCGACTACAAGGTGTGGCTACGTGCGACCTTTGGCGAGGGTGTCGCCCAGCGCATAATCAGCGACTACTACATAGGGGGTGGCGAGGCCGACGACCCCACAATATCAGCCACTTACGCCATTTTCTGGCAGGTGGACTACAACAACAACGTGCGCACGGGAAAGATAATGAACTACGACCCCACGACGGGCAAACGCATCAAGGGCGAGACGAGTTATGTGGGGTGGGTGCATAGCCTTATGCGCTCCGAGGGGGTGCTACCCGAGGGGTGGAACTTGGTGCAGTGTCTCTATGGCGAACACCTCCTTAAGTCGCGCCCGACGGCTGTCGTGGCCCTTGCCGAGGGGCCCAAGACGGCACATATAGGCTCGGCCCTTATGCCCGATATGGTGTGGCTGGCGGTGGACTCTATGATGGGCCTTAGCACCGAGCGCCTACGCCCCCTCCAAGGGCGCAAGGTCATCCTCTTCCCCGACCAAGGCAAGGGCTTCGAGGAGTGGAGCCGACGCATCGCCCCCATAGCCGAAGAGGTGGGGTTCAAGTATAGCATCTCAGCCTTTATGGAGTCTCACTCTTCTGGGCAGGGGGAGGATATCGGCGACCTAATATAATAGACGAGCAAGGCGAAAGCCTTGCTCATCCTCTAAATGTCGTGCGAGAGTGGTGCTGGCACGCTCTCCCTCATATCGAAGTCGCCCCAGCGCTCGGCAATGTAGTCGAGGGTGGCAACTATCTCCTCCACGTCGAACGAGGTGACCAATTTGAGGCGTGTCTGCTTGAAGTCGGGTAGGCCCTTGAAGTAGTTGGTTAGGTGGCGACGCATCTCGAGGATTCCCACCCTGTCGCCCTTGACCTCAAGGGACTTGGCTAAATGCTCCTTGGCTATGGCAACACGCTCTACGACAGAGGGTTGGGGGAGTAGTTCGCCCGTCTGGAGGAAGTGCTTGCACTCCCTAAAAATCCAGGGGCGACCGTATGTCGCACGGCCTATCATCACGCCATCGACGCCGTACCTATCGAACATCTCCTTGCACTTCACAGCCGAATCGACATCGCCATTGCCGATGATGGGGATATGGATGCGAGGGTCGTTCTTAATCTTGCCGATAAGGCTCCAGTCGGCCTCGCCACGATACATCTGCGCACGGGTACGGCCGTGGATGGTCAAGGCCGCGATACCCACATCCTGCAGGCGGAGGGCTATCTCCTCGATATTCTTCATCTCGTCGCTCCAGCCGAGGCGTGTCTTCACGGTCACGGGCTTGTTCACCGCACGCACTATCTGGCGCGTCATCTCCACCATAAGGTCGGGGTCCTTCATCATACCCGAGCCCGCACCGCGGTTAGCAATCTTCTTCACGGGGCATCCGAAGTTGATATCTATGATGTCGGGGTTGGCACTCTCGGCAATGCGAGCCGCCTCGACCATAGGCTCTATCAGGTGGCCATAGATCTGTATTCCCACGGGGCGCTCGAACTCGGCAATGTTCAACTTAGCGCGCGACTTCCAGGCATCGCGGATAAGGCCATCCGAGGAGATGAACTCGGTGTAGACCACATCGGCACCAAACCGCTTACACATATAGCGGAACGAGGGGTCGGTGACATCCTCCATCGGGGCAAGGAACAGGGGCTTCTCGCCCAACTCGATATCTGCAATCTTCATACGTTACGGATTTTAGGTGCAAAGGTAATCAAAAAGCACTAAGCAAGCAAGTGTAGTAGTTCGGCCATCGCCACTCCGAAGTGGTTGCCCAAGGCGTAGCCTATGATGCCTGCGCTTAGGCCCGTGACTATAGCATCCCTATTCTTCATCACCCCAGCAACCATAGGCACAAAGGGTGGCGAGTTGATGAACGACACCGAGGAGATGACCATAGAGTCGGCATCGACCCTCAAGAGTCGGCACACAAGGGCGTGGAGGAAGAGCGACACAAAGACCGCAAACGACATAAAGGCTATGAGGTTAAGACCACTCCGCAAGTCGAGGGTCGAGAAGTCGGCCATAGAGGCTATGGCAAGGCTAAATATATATATAAGGTATAGGCCGATATCGTAACTGCGCCTCAGCTCCCTAACACGACGGATGAACGAAGCGCCTACGCCCAACGTAGTAATCATCAGGATAAAGACCACCATAAACCAGCGCTCGGAGCAGGGTAGGGCCACAGCACCCGAGAGGGCTACGATGGCTATGGCAACACCGAAAATCTTGGCCAACTCCCTCACTCCCTCACGCCTAAAGAGTCCCTCGTAGGGGTTATTGCTCTCTTCCTCAGCCATATAGGAGGGGTTGATACCCTCCACCGACGCTGTCGCAGTGGTTGCACCCTTAGGGCCATAGAGCCAGCGGAAGAGGCGTATGCCAAAGGTGAAGAGGAAGACAAAGTAGAGCAACGAGATGATGATGTCGTAGGAGTTTATCAGGGTGAATGTGCTACTCTCGGTGCGCAGGATGGTCTGGAGCGCAGCGGCATTGATAGTACCTCCGGTGTACATTCCCGAAATGATGCCTCCCACCTCGGCACCCTCCTTAAGCCCCTTGCCAAAGAGTAGGTAGCCAACCGTAATGGCCACACCGACAGAGAGGAAGCCACTCACCACAACCCTCAACTGCGTACCCACGAGGTTACGCGAGAACTCACACCCGAAGAGCATCATAGGGATAGCCAACGGCACCATCACATTAGGCAGGAGCGTGGCCACGGCAGAGAACTCCGCGGAGTGGAAGGGTAGGTTAGCCACCACGATACCGATGGCGTATAGCACCATTATAGGGCCTATCTTACCGAGCAGTGCCACACGACGGCAGAGCCATACCACCACGGCAGGGGTGATGAGGAAGAAGAGCGTCGCAAGGGTGAAAATGAGGTATGTCATAACGATAAAAAGTTAGGATTTTGCCATTGCAAATATAGTTATTTTTCGCGGTTTTGCCAACCGAAAGCGTAAGTATAAATGCGTAATCGTATCGTCGAATATCGAAAATATGCCATCAATTCTTGGCAATCTTTAAATTTTTTTATAAATTTGTCTGTCCTATTGTGGATGTAAAAGCGAAGATTATGCTCTTTTTTTCGCTCGTGGTTTTGAATAATAACCGAAAATATAGATAGTATGAAGGAACAGTTGGCACTCCTCGATTCGTTGAATATCAATCTTGGAGCAGGCGAGATGGTCATCGTCAATATCATCCTTGCCTTTGTTATGTTTGGCGTAGCCCTCGGCATCAAGGTACAGACCTTCAAGGAGGTCTTCAAGAATCCGAAGTCGGTGATCGTCGGTATGTTATTGCAGTGGGTGGCCCTCCCTGCCGTCACCTGCCTCTTGGCAATCATCCTCAACCCAATCATTACCCCTATGGTCGCTATCGGTATGTTGCTGGTAGCCTCTTGCCCTGGTGGCAACATCTCGAACTTTATGTCGTCGCTGTCGAAGGGTAATGTCGAGTTGTCGGTGTCGATGACCGCCATCACTACGGCCTTTGCTCCGCTCGTTACCCCCTTCTCCTTCTGGTTCTGGGGAACGCTCTACTGCCGTTTCGCTGCGGTGCGAAACGATATCCCCACCCTCGAAATCCCATTTATGGATATGCTCGAGCAGATTCTGCTCATCCTCGGACTCCCCATCATCGCAGGTGTACTCTTCGCCCACTACTTCCCTAACGCCTCGAAGCGTATTATGAAGCCTGCGCAGATACTCTCCATCCTGCTCTTTATCGGTATGGTGGCAGTGTCGCTTACCCAGGTGCTCACCGCTTTGGAGAGCAAGTGGGCCGTCTATGCGAGCATCCTCTGCGCCTTGGTCATCGTAGCCCTCCACAACGCCTCGGCCCTCAGCACGGGCTACTTCGGTAGTGGACTTATGAAGTTGCCACCTCTGGACCGCCGCTCCCTCACCATCGAGGTAGGTATCCAGAACTCTGGCCTCGGCCTCGCCTTGCTCTTCAACCCCGCAATCTTTGACCCAGCCTTGTGGAGCCACAATGGCGGTATGGTCATCATCACAGCCCTCTGGGGCATCTGGCATATAGTGTCGGGCTTGACTATTTCATCGATTTTCCGTAGACAAAAAACTGAGGCTTAGTTAGTTATGGCTAAACAGAAGAAGATTCAAGATAGCGACTGGTTGTATAGTTTCCTGCGCCCCTACACCGATTTGGTGCTGAAACTCTCCTACCGCAAGATACGTTACGTAGGGCGTGAGCGCATCCCCAAGGATGGTGCTGTAATCTATGCCCCCAACCACGTAGGCGCACTTATGGATGCTATGGTGGTCTTGGCTATGGACCGTAGCCCTAAGGTCTTCGTGGCCCGTGCCGACATCTTCAAGAATCCTACCTTAGCCAAGATTTTCCACTTCCTCAAGATTATGCCCATTATGCGTATGCGTGATGGTATCGACGAGGTGAAGAAGAACAACGAGACCATCGAGCGTGCCGTGGATGTGCTACGCGACAGAATCCCCTTCTGCATCTTCCCCGAAGGTCAGCACCAGGCAAAGTATTCGGCTCTACCGCTGTCGAAGGGTATCTTCCGTATCGCTATGCAGGCCCACGAACTTATGCCCGAAACACCGCTCTATATCGTACCCCTCGGTCTGCGCTACGGCAACTTCTTCCGCTTCAGAGGCTCCTTGCGTGTGCAGGTAGGCGAGCCTATCAACGTAGGAGAGTTCCTCGCCCAGCACCCCGACCTCACCCCTCAGGAGCAGATTAACGCTATGCGCGAGGTGCTTGAGGAGCGTATCCACTCCTCGATTTACTACATCCCCAACGACGAGAACTACGAGGCTACACACGAGATATGTGCGGCTGTGGTCCACCGCCAGCGCCTCCACCTTAAGCACGACAAGGAGTATGGCCACTTGCGAGGTATGGACCTCAACTTCGAGGCCAACAATATGACCGTTAAGCACTTGGAGTACCTCAAGCACGCCAATCCCGAACTCGCCCAGCGCCTCTTGGACCTCGCTCGCGAGGCCCGCACAGAGCGTAAGCAGGAGGAGATAAGCCTTAAGTCGGTGGCTATGCGCTTCCCCGTATTCTCTACGGTACTCAAACTCCTTATCTTCATCCTCACACTGCCCTACACGCTCACGTGCAGTGTGGCTAACTTGCCCCTCACGCTGTTGAGCAACTTCCTCAACAAGAGGTTCAAGGATATGGCCTTCCACAACTCGGTGCGCTATGTCATCAACCTTGTGGGCTGGCCCTTGCTGATGATCATCTACTCCATCATAGCATACGTCGTAGCCCCTTGGCAGTGGGCTTTGCCTATCACCTTAGCGCTCCTGCCAGCCCCTATCCTCGCCCACGAGGGCTTCTACTTGTTGCGCATCATCGTTTCGGATTTGAAGTTCAATCGTAACAAGGGTTTGGTGGCTAAGTATAACAAGATTAGAGACTTAATGTTCGAAAATAATAAGTAGTAACTATGAAACTTTCACGATTCCTACTCGCCCTAATGTTGCTCTGTATGCCTGTGGCACTTGTCGCTCAGGAGACAGCCGAGGTAGCCACCGAGCAACCTGCCGAGGGTAAAAAGAAGATGAAGAAGAACGAGGTGCTCAACGAGAAGGGCGAAATCATCAAGACGGGCTACAACTATGGCCCTCTGCCTGCCGTAGCCTTCGATGCCGACAAGGGCTTCCAACTCGGCGCTCTGCTCAACATCTTCGACTTCGGTGACGGCTCCGAGTACCCCAACCCACGCCAGAAGTGGTATTTCGAGGCATCGTTCTTCACCAAGGGTTCGCAGTTGTTCGTGGTGTCGTACGATAACAAGTTCTCGATCCCTGGTGTGCGCTTCTCCTCGACCTTCACCCTCACCAACGACAAGGCTATGGACTTCTATGGCTTCAACGGCTATATGTCCTACTTCGACCACGCGGCTGTGAAGGCGGGTAAGGATAAGAGCAACCCCAACGACTTTATCTACACCCCCAAGTATCGTATCAACCGCCTCGCCTTGCTCTTCAAGGCCGACTTCACGGGTAACATCTGGCAGAACAAGTTCTTCTGGGAGGCTGGCTACCACTTCAGTTGGCTCAAGCAGGGCTACAACAACCAGCAGGCCCTGAACTTCGACAAGATTAACAAGAACAAGGCCCCCGAGAAGTTGTTCCCTACCGACCCTACGGCTGCGAACTACGAGAAGCCCATCTTTGACCTCTACCGCGACTGGGGTATCATCTCCGACGAGGAGGCTTGGGGTGGTATCAACAGCACCGTGCGCTTAGGCTTGCTCTACGACACACGCGATAAGGAGGGCGCTCCCTCACGCGGTATCTGGGCCGAGGCCCACGCCACGTTGGCCCCTAAGTGGTTGGGTACTACCAACCCTTACTACCGCTACTCGGCTACCTTCCGCCACTATGTGCCTATCGTCGATAACGACATCCTCACCTTCGCCTACCGCCTCAACTACGAGGGTACCTTCGGCAAGGATGCCCCCTACTACGTGCTACCGTTCATTACCGTAATGGGTGCTAACTACGACCGCGACGGTATGGGTGGCTACCGCACCATCCGCGGTATTATGCGTAACCGTGTGCAGGGTCTCGATGTCGCTTCGTACAATGTGGAGTTGCGCTGGCGCTTTGTGTCGTTCCGCCTCTGGAAGCAGAATATCTCCTTCGGTCTCAGCCTCTTCAGCGACGGTACTATGGTCACCAAGAACTTCGATATGTCGTTCAAGGGCGAGGAGCAGTATCGTGCCTCTTACGATGCCTATATGGCCGAGGCTGGCAACCGCACCACCGACCGACCACATATCACCGTGGGTGGTGGCTTGCGCTTCATTATGAACCAGAACTTCATCGTAGCCTTCGAGTATGGTCTGCCACTGAGCAAGTTCAGCAGCGACCCATTCATCAAGAATCAGGATGGCAACGGTGCCTTCTACATCAATACGGGCTACCTCTTCTAACCGAGGGCCCGACGAGAGGGGGAGGGTGTGAACGAGGGTGAGAACGAGAGACTAACCCAAAGGTCTAACCGAGGGCCCCATATAAAAGAATTGGCTGAGTGGAACTCCTGCTCAGCCAATTCTCTTTTCTCTCTCGGGGGCGCCTAAATTGTGCGCCACACTCCGCTGTAGGTCACGGGGTACTCGCCACAGAGGAACTCAAGCGAGAAACTCTCCTCGGTGAGCCCTCCTGTGAGGTTGGTTATGGTGAACTTCTCGAATGGACCACCCATAGCGTAGGGTACTATGCCATTGCCCGAAAGGGTGTATTGGCCATCCTCCTCTATAAACTCCACACCATCCACAAACATATTTAGTTTTATGGGCATCCCCTCTGCGAACTTCACGCTGTACATCGCAAAACTGAGTCGCCCCTCAGCGCTAATCTCGTAGGTGGTCTTCACGTTGCTCTGGTAGTAGAATGTGCCGTCGTTCTGGTCCACGCTAAGAGTGCCGATGTAGCACTCCTCCTCCACGGGCTTGGTGGGTAGGTTGTTGTCGCCAGTGTCGCATCCCACACCTAAGGCGAGGAGCGCAACCATATAAATAAATCGTCTTATGCTCTTCATAACTATCTATCGATTAAAGGTTTAAACTTAGTCTTACGCCTACTTGCAGAGGGAGACCCTTAGAGTAAAACTCCTCGCCCACGGACTTGAAGTAGAAGGTGTTGTAGTCGGTATTTAGGAGGTTCTTGCCCCATACCGCGAGCGTCACGGCGTTGAGCCTTAGGGCTATCTGCGCACCGAGCAACGAGTAGTAGGACTGCTTCAGCGAGTTGGTCTCGTTCCAGTAGATGTCGCCTATGCCTCGGTAGTCCGCCGAGAGGGTTACCTGCTTCAGCGTCTCGTTCTGGATGGTGAAGGTGTAACTCGCCAAGAGGGCCACCGTATTCTGCGGAGCGTAGGGTAGGAAACGGCCTCGGTAGTTCTGCACGCCGTCGTCATACTCCCTGAACTTGGCGTTGGTGTATCCGTAGTCGGCACGTAGGTTGAGCCCCTTAAGGGTGTAGTCGGCCGAGAACTCTATGCCGAGGCTCCTTGCACGTGCTGCGTTCGACATCATACGGCCCGTGTTCTTGCCCTTGGGTAGTACCGTCACCTGCTGGTCGAAGCACTCTATCCAGTAGATTGCGCCATCGAGGTTTAGACCCTCGGCTGGGCTTAGGTGTGTGCCTATCTCGAAGTTCCAACTCGTCTCGGGCTTGTATTTCGTGGCCTCGGCAGTGTCGTAGGAGGTAGCCCCTTCAGCCGAGTCAAGTTCTATGCCAAGGTCCGCCATCATATCGGTCATCATCTTCGACTGGAGGATGTCCGAGAATATCTGGGTGTTGTAGCCACCAGTCTTGTAGCCACGGCTTATGGTGGCGTAGATGTCGCCTATCGGGGTAGTGTACTCGGCCGATAGTTTTGGCAGTATCTCGAAGAAGTGTTGGCGCTCCCTGCCCTTGAACTCGGTGCGAAACTCCTTGAAGTCGGGCATCGTCATATCGAAGCGGTAGGGTACCGAGGCGAAGGAGTTGTACTCCATCGTGGCATACTCATAGTCGAGGCGTAGGCCAGCCACTAACGACCAGTTACCCAACTCCACCGAGGATTGGTGGTAGAGCGCAGCGCCGTAGGTGGGTATCGCAAAGAGGCTCTCGATGACGAACTCGTTGGTGCTGAAGAGCATATTGCTGTCGGGAAAGACGTTGTGGATGCCGTTGTTTATGTTGCCGAGTATCAGGTCGTTAATGCCATCCTCCTTGAACGTCACGGGCGACGACATATCGAGCCACTTACCGAAGAGGAAGGCTCCGGTGATGCCCTGCCATACCCCTCGCTCCTTATTGCGTACCACAACCTCTTGCGTCAGAGTATGCTCCCTCTGCATCTGTTGCATCGTAAACATCGACCTTGGCGAGAAGTCCTGATCGAGGGTCATACAGTCGTCGAGGTACTGGTAACTCGTTATGGTGGAGAGGTCGAGTGTCGGGGTGGTGTACGAAGCCACGAAGCCCTCGCTGATGTTCAGTCGCTCGTAACTCGAAGGGTCGTTATAGGCCACCTCCTCGACGATGCCTGTCTCGGGTTGTATGTGGTGGTAGGCGTACCCTCCCTCGCGTGTGTAGCCCACCGAGAGGGTGTTGTCGAAACTCCAGAACCCCTTGCTTGCTTGCACTCTCAGGCGTGCCGAGGCGCTGTCTCCGTCGTCGCAAATGGTGCTGTTATAGTGGTTGGTGAAGTGTCCGCCATCGTGGTTGTAGCCCACGGCCAAGGAGTAGCCGAAGTCTTCCGTAGGCTTGGCGTAGTAGGATGCCGAGGCGCGGTAGGAGTTTATGGTAGAGCGCTCCACCATAGCGCGTAGACCCTGCCAAACCATTGGCGAGAGGGTGGTTATGTTCATCACTCCGCCCGACGTATTGCGACCATAGAGCGTACCTTGAGGTCCTCGGAGCAACTCCACACGGCGGATGTCGTAGAAGTCAAAGTCGAAGGCGTTCTTGTTCATCACGGGGATATTGTCGATGGTCAAACCCAAGACGGGCTGGTCGATACGCGAGCCAAAGCCTCGCACATAGATAGAGGAGGTTATCGACGAGCCGTAGTCGGGCTGGTAGAAGTTGGGCGCCAAGGTCGAGATATCCTTTATCGAGCCCACTCCGCGATTCTCAAGGCTGCGTAGCGAGAGTGTGGTTGCCGTGACTGGGGCATAGCGAGTGGTTGTACCCTTCAGCGAGGCACTAATCTCCACCTCGTCGAAATGGTGGTAGAGCGAATCCGCGAGTTCCTGCGCAACAGCCGTGGTCGCGCATAACACAACGAGTGTTAGTATGGCAATATATCTTTTCACGGTGCAAAGATATTCTATAAATAGAGACTATGCAACTACTATTTATTATAGGATTTTCTACTATCTGGGCGACGACATCCCCAATTATAGCGATTCGGAGAGGTGAAAAAGAGAGGACAACCACCCCCTTAGGATGGTTGCCCCGATGCTGTTGTCGTAGTAGGCCTACTTCTGAAGTGGCATCTTGTCCAAGCGACGCTGGTGACGGCCACCCTCGAACTCGGTCTCAAGCCAGATGTCCAACATAGCCAACGCCTCGTCGTTAGAGATGAAGCGTGCAGGCATAGCCAAGACGTTAGAGTTGTTGTGCTGGCGCGAGAGTTTCGCAATCTCAGGAATCCAGCAGAGTGCCGCACGTACGCTCTGGTGCTTGTTCAAGGTCATAGAGATGCCCTCGCCCGAGCCACAGAGAGCCACACCGCGCTCCAACTCGCCCTTGTCGAGAGCCTCACCGAGTGCGTGAGCGAAGTCTGGGTAGTCGCAAGACTCCTCAGAGTGTGTGCCGAAGTCCTTAACCTCAAAGCCCTTAGATGAGAGGTAGCCTACCAAGAACTCCTTGAGTTCGTATGCTGCGTGGTCGCAAGCAATACCAATTTTCTTCTCCATAATACGATTCTATATTTTTAGGTTATACGTTACTCCTTAGATGCACGCTTACGGTCTACCTCCGAGAGAAGTATCTTTCTCAGACGCATAGACTTAGGGGTAATCTCCACATACTCGTCCTCGCGGATATACTCCAAAGCCTCCTCCAACGAGAAGATGACAGGCGGAGCAATCGAGGTCTTTTCGTCGGAACCCGATGCACGCATATTCGTTAATTGCTTTGCCTTGGTCACGTTCACGGTGATATCGTTCGAGCGTGTATGCTCGCCAATCACCTGACCGCAGTAGACCTGCTCCATAGGCGAGATGAAGAACTTGCCTCGGTCCTGGAGTTTGTCGATAGAGTAGGCGTATGCCGTACCCGTCTCCGATGCGATGATAGCGCCCACGCTACGGTTGTCGATGTCGCCCATCCAAGGCTCGAAGTCCTTGAGGCGGTGGGTCATAATCGCCTCACCCGCAGTCGCTGTAATCATCGTCGAGCGTAAGCCGATGATGCCTCGCGAAGGGATGATGAACTCCAAGCGAGTACGTTCGTTCGACGACTCCATATTCACGAGTTGGCCCTTGCGACGTGTGGTAAGCTCGATTACCGTACCTGCGCAGTCGTCAGGGCAATCCACGGTCATCTCCTCCACTGGCTCGCACTTGATGCCATCAATCTCCTTGGTGATAACCTTAGGCTGTCCTACCTGCAACTCATAGCCCTCACGACGCATAGTCTCGATAAGCACCGAGAGGTGCAACACACCACGGCCATAGACTACGAACGAGTCGGCGTTCTGGCCTGGCTCAACACGCAAGGCGAGGTTCTTCTCCAACTCTCTGTCGAGACGCTCCTTGATGTGACGCGATGTTACATACTTGCCATCCTTGCCGAAGAAAGGTGAGTTGTTGATAGTGAACAACATAGACATCGTTGGCTCATCTATCGCAATAGGTGGCAGTGGCTCAGGGTTCACGAAGTCGCAAATGGTGTCGCCAATCTCGAAGCCCTCGATACCTACGAGTGCGCAGATCTCGCCACACTCCACACGCTCAGCCTTAGCCTTGCCCAAGCCCTCGAAGACCATAAGGTCCTTAATCTTGGTCTTGATGAGTGTGCCGTCACGCTTAGCGAGGGTTACGTTCTGGCCAGCGGTGAGCGAGCCACGTGTTACCTTGCCCACAGCGATACGGCCAACGTATGATGAGTACTCCAACGAGGTCACGAGCATCTGCACGCTACCCTCCACAACCTCTGGCTCAGGAATCTCGTCGATGATGGTATCCAAGAGTGGGGTGATGGTGTTTGTGCGCTCCGAGAGCACGTGCGACATCCAGCCCTGCTTTGCCGAACCGTAGATGGTCTTGTAGTCGAGTTGCTCCTCCGTAGCACCGAGGGTGAACATCAAGTCGAATACCTGCTCGTTCACCACGTCGGGACGGCAATTCTCCTTATCGACCTTGTTGATCACTACGATAGGCTTCTTACCCAATGCCAAGGCCTTCTGTAGTACGAAGCGAGTCTGTGGCATAGTACCCTCAAAGGCGTCCACCAACAGGATAACACCGTCGCACATATTCAACACACGCTCCACCTCGCCACCGAAGTCGGCGTGGCCTGGGGTGTCGATGATGTTGATTTTGTAGTCTTTGTATATAACAGACACATTCTTCGAAAGAATGGTGATACCACGCTCTCGCTCGATGTCGTTATTATCCATAATGAGGTCTCCGCCCGTATGCTCGTTGTCACGGAGCAGGTTGCCCTGCATAATCATCTTGTCTACAAGCGTAGTCTTACCGTGGTCTACGTGGGCGATAATTGCAATATTGCGTAGTTTTCGCATACTATTATATTTTTTAACGCGACAAAGATACAAAATCTATTCTTAAACTGGAAAAGAAAAAGGTGAAAAGTCATACTACCTTCCACCTTTTTGTCTATTCTTTAGCGATTGCCGATTATTGATGCTCTGGGCGTAGGAGGTCCTGAACAACCTTTACTGGAGAGAAGGTTGTGATTGGTACCTCAACAAAGAGGGTGTTCCAATTTGCCATAGCACCGTTCCACAAGCCTGGCAACTCCTGCGCTCGCAACTCACGACCACCTGCCGACTTCGACGAGATAAAGCCCGTCTTAGGGTCGGTGTACTTTGTAAGGTCGTACTTAGTGCCGTCGTAGCGCATAACACCACAAACGAGATCTACAGGGTTGAAGTGTGTAGCCTCCTTCATAAGGTGCATATCCTCCTTCGAAATCTGGCTCGACTCGGCAATCTGCAACTGCTCACGGCCCTCGTCGTCGCGTACCCAGAATGGGCCACCACCAGGTTCGCCCTCGTTCTTAACCATACCGCACACACGGATAGGGCGGTCGAGGGTTGCCACAACGAGTTCGCGTGAAGCACCCTCAGGGAGCTTGCAACAGAGCTCCTTCTCCAAGAACTCTACGGCCTCAGCAACTCTATCCTCGCCACGCTCGAAACCGCGGAGAAGGTCGAAGGCACGACCCTGGAGACGGAGCAACTCACCAGCCAACACCTTCTTGAAGGTTACGGTGTCGGGCTTGCGCTCGTCGGTGGTCACGTTGTCGATGTTCTTCACAAAGATAATGTCGGCATCCAACTCATTGAGGTTGGTGATGAGCGCACCGTGGCCCGCAGGACGGAACAACAACTTGCCGTCGTCGGTGAGGAATGGGGTGTTGTCAGGGTTTACAGCGATGGTGTCGGTCGCAGGGCTCTGGATTGAGAAACCTACGTTGTACTTGATGCCAAACTTCTGCTCGTAGTGGCTCTGTCGCTCCTCAAGAAGGGCCTCGAAACCAGCCTGATGCTCAGGTGATACGGTGAAGTGGATAGTTGCTGTGTCGCCATTCGAAGCGTATAGTGCAGCCTCCACCAAATGCTCCTCGACAGGCTTGCGCGCTCCCTCCTTGTAGGCGTGGAAGGTCACCAAACCCTTTGGCTTCGAGCCATAGCCGAGACCATCGACGATGATGTTGCGTACCACATCCTTGTCGTCGATCTGGGGCTTGAGGTACTTAGCAAGTTCGGGGAAGAAGGCGAACTTCTCGAGGTTGGTGATGAGTTTGTCGATGCCCGCTGTGCGCTTGTCGTCGTTTACATACTCGAACAACTCCTTGAACATACGTGTTGCAGCACCCGATGCTGGCACGAACTTAATGGTGCGGATGGTAGCCTCCTCGTAGAGTCGCTGGCGCTCAGCAATCTCGTCATCGTTGAACTGGCGAACACCATCGCCACCAGATGCTGCACGTACTACGGGGAGTGAGGGGAATCCTGTGCGGAAGTTCTCAATCTGTCTCTCGACCTGAGCCACAGTTAAGCCGTGGGCCTCAATCTGTCTAATCTCTTCACTTGTAAACATAGCGCTAAGAATATTATTTGTTAGTATATTTTCGCTTGTCTCCTCTTCGATAGAAAGATTATTATCGAAATAGTTCCCAAATATAGTAAAAATTTTTTAACTTTGCATTATGAAACGTATATATAATGATATAAATCTCGCTTCTCGCAACAGTTTTGGTGTCTCTGAAACTGCTCGTTTGGTTGTAGAGTTCGATTGCGCAGAGGAGTTGAAGGTTATTTTCGGTAGCGAAAGACCGCAGAAGTGGTATGTCCTTGGCGCTGGAAATAATACACTTTTTACCCAATACTACGACGGAATAATTCTCACCCCCGTATGTTCCAACCGCACTATCCTTTCCGACGATGGGGTAGATGTCGTTGTGCGTGTCGAGGCTGGTCACGACTGGGACGACCTTGTGGAGTGGAGCGTTGAGCAGGGGTTGTGGGGTATAGAGAACCTCTCCTCTATCCCAAGTTCTGTGGGTGCTGCGCCAGTGCAGAATATCGGAGCTTATGGTGCTGAAGCAAAGGATGCGATAACCGTGGTTGAGTATTTCGATACCAGGAGTTTAGAGGTTGTGCGCCTTGCGAATGAGGAGTGTCGTTTCGGCTACCGCGAGAGCATCTTTAAGCAGGAGTTGAAGGGTGTTGCCATTATCCTTGCCGTGGAGTTGAAACTCAGCCGTACACCTCGCCCAAATCTCGGCTATGGCGATGTTATCAAGGAGGTCGAGGCTCGTGGCGGTGCTACGCTTAGGAATATACGCGAGGCTATCTGCGCTATTCGTTCGAGCAAGTTGCCCGACCCTAAGGTGTTGGGTAACGCTGGTAGTTTCTTCAAGAATCCTATCGTCGAGCGTAGTGTGTTGGAGCAGTTGCTACAAAAGTATCCCGATGCACCAAACTACCCTGTGCCAGGCGATGATAGTCGTTGCAAGTTAGCCGCTGGCTGGCTCATCGACAAGGCTGGCTTGAAGGGTTGGCGTGATGGTTGTGTCGGTGTTCACGACCGACAGGCCCTCGTGTTGGTGAACTACGGAGGTGCTAAGGGTGGCGATGTTGTGCGTTTGGCTGGCTTCGTTGCCCAGAGGGTGATGGATGAATTTGGGGTTGAGATAAGCCCTGAGGTAAATGTATTGTAGAGATATGCTGTTGCTTGACGGTTTTGAAAAATATATCGAGGAGAACGAACTCTTTACCCACGACGACAAGATTCTTCTTACGGTCTCGGGAGGTGTCGATTCTATGGTTATGATGGCCCTCACTGCGGCTGCGGGTTATAGGTTTGGAGTGGCACACTGCAACTTCCAACTACGTGGCACAGAGAGCGATGAGGATGAATTGTTGGTGGAGCGCGAGGCTAAACGCTATGGTGTGGAGTTCTTCAACCGTCGTTTCGATACCACGCAAGAGATGGAGCGCACGGGAGAGTCTATGGAGATGGCGGCTCGCAGGTTGCGCTATGCGTGGTTTAAGGAGTTGTGCGACGAGTTCGGCTATACGACTATCGCCATTGCCCACCACAGCAACGACTCCATCGAGACCTTCTTTATAAATATGCTTCGTGGCACGGGCCTTAGAGGCCTCACGGGTATCACTACGCAGGTTGGCCGTGTGGTGCGCCCGATGATGTTTGCTACACGCAAGGATATCCACGACTACGCCATAGCCCACCATATCCCCTTCAGGGAGGATTCGTCGAATCGCACGACAAAGTATCTGCGCAATAAGGTGCGCTTGGGTGTTGTGCCGATGCTCAAGGAGATTAATCCGCAGTTTACTACCATTATGCGACGCAATATCGCACGACTCAGTCAGGCTCAGGACTTTATCAATTCGGCAATCGACATCGTCAAGGGTGAGGCTCTTGAGACGTATGGCAATATTCACCGTCTTAAGGTCGCTCAGATTCGCCCTACGCTCCCTCGCAATTATGTTATTTATGAGATACTTAGTTCGGAGTATGGTTTCAAGGGCGATGTTGTCGATGCCCTCTGCCACGCCCTCGATTGCGACGCTACGGGCCGTAGATTCTACTCTCGCGAGTGGGTTGCCGTAGTCGATAGGGGCGACGTGGTTATTGCTCCGATTCAGGAGGATGATAGTTGCGAGACTGTGGTCGAAAAGGGTGCCGTTCGCTCCTATGCTGGTGGTCAGGTGTTGTACTACGAGTATTGCAATATAGACTTTATCGATAGTCTCGACCAGGGCGATAACGTGGCGCTCATAGATGCCGATAAGTTGCACTTCCCACTCACTGTGCGCAAGTGGCGCGAGGGTGATTGGTTTCAACCATTCGGTATGGCGGGTAAGAAGAAACTCAGCGACTTCCTCATCGATAAGAAGGTGTCGATGGCCGAGAAGAGCCGTCAGTTTGTCCTCACTTCGGGCGACAATATCGTCTGGGTGGTAGGTCGTAGGTTGGATGACCGCTTTGCTATTACGCGCAAGACCGAGAATGTCCTACGTGTGGTTTGTTATACATTGTAATTTAGATAGTTGTGGCTAAGTCGTTGAAATTCAGTGATGCAGTAGCAGACTATGATGCTATAATCAAGGAGATAGATTCTCGCCGTTTTGCCCCTATCTACCTGCTTTCGGGTGATGAGGGCTACTTCATCGATGCTATTGCCGAGCGCCTTGCTAACACCATTCTCAATGAGGCTGAGCGCTCGTTTAATCAGGTTACGGTATATGGTCAGGATAGCGATACGGGCAAAATTATTATGCTTGCTCGCCAGATGCCTATGATGGGCTCCTATCAGGTCGTTATCGTGCGTGAGGCGCAGCAACTATCCAAGATAGAGAATCTTGTTCACTATACCTCGAATCCGCAGAGTTCCACCATTCTTATCATCTGCTATAAGAATAAGGAGCAGGGTAGAGGTATCGACAAGCGCACGGCATTCTATAAGAGTTGTGTGAAGAGTGGTTGTGTGTATGAGTCGGTGCGACCACGTGATTATGAGGTTGATACGTGGCTTACTTCATATATCGCTTCAGTTGGTCTAAAGATGGATCCTAAGGCGATGGCAATGCTTAAGGAACACGTGGGTATGGATATTGGCCGTATGGTGCGCGAGATAGATAAGTTGGTGGTCTCACTGCCCGAGGGGGTGAAGAGTGTCACCGATAGCCATATCGAGGAGTACGTGGGCCTCTCGAAGGAGTTTAATAGTTTCGAGCTTAACGACGCTGTGATGAAGCAGGATGTTGGCCGAGCGATGCGCATTGCCGACCACTTCGCCAAGAATCCAAAGAGTTACCCTATAACGCAGACCATTGCCATTCTGTTTGGTCTCTTCCAGCAACTATTCTTGCTCAACTACCACAATTGGCAGAGTCGTACCAAGGGTGTTGCTATGCCCTCGGATATGGACCTTATGCGCGCTATCCGTGCTAACAACCTTTACGCCTTGAAGGAATTGAGAGCTAATATTGGCCGTTGGAGCGGACCAAAACTATTTAATGTGCTGGGCCTGCTCAGAGAGTATGATGCCAAGAGTAAGGGTGTCAATAGTGGTGGTTTGGACAATGGTGAATTGTTGAAAGAGTTGCTACTAAAGATATTTATATAATCGCCATTAATTACTGATTATGAAGTTGTTGGTGTGGAATGATGGACAGGTTGTCGAGGCGTCGGATTTCGTGCGCCCAGCCTCCTATGTCCTTCAGCGAATCCATACCATTGGCTATCGTGCCCACAACCTCTCGCGCCATATTCTTATTATGCGTGAGGCTACGGCACGTCTCTATGGCTATATGTCGTTGTGCAAGGTCGAGGATGCCGAGCGAATCATTACAAAACTCCTGGAGTTGTGTCGTGTGTCGCCATCGCTGAGTTGTGCTGTGGCGATGCGTCTCGACCCCTACGGACACCTCTCTTTCGAGGTGGAGATGCCCACCTATTACGAGGGTATGACGATGCGTGCTAAGCGACTTCGTGCGGTGAGTATCCTGGCGGAGTGTAGCGGTGAGTTGGCGCAGACATCGGTGACGGTGGCGTTTGACGATATGTGCGATAGCCGTATCTTAGGGCGTGGCGATGTAGCCTTGTGGGTCGATGCCGAGGGCAATGTTGTTAGTCGTCCCTGGAGACCTATCTTTGCTATCTATCGCGGTAAGGTCTATACCCCTAAGGAGTTCGAGTCGGTGGAGTATGTGGCAACGTGTGCTGCCATCGCAAAACTCGATATGAGGCTTGAGGTAAGGCCAATTCCGCTGTCGGTACTACTGAAGATGGATGAGGTGTTTATGGTGGATGTTATGGGTGTAACATCTTTTGTTACAGTGGATAAGCGTTCGATGTTCTATGTCAATACGTCGCAGATAGCAAACCGTATGGAGCCACATAGGTAGTGGCTAACGTCGAAAAATATAGGCTCAGTAGGGTGTTCCTGCCGAGCCTATTTTGTGTTCAAAAGGGTTGTGCTAAATGTTGTCCAAGGCGTAGAGATACGCACCCAACGAAACGGCATTACTTGCTCCGATGTCGGAGATGGTGATGCCTACACGCTTCTCTGGGTCGTAGACAACCTCCTTGTCGCTACCATATACCTTGATTGTGGTTGAGTTTCCCTTAGCAAAGGCCTGGAACTCAGCCTCGTCGTCTAAGTTATAGACCTTCATCTGCACACGGTTCAAAGTGTCGCCCGACATAGTGCTGATTTTTGAGCGCATCTCCTCAAGGAGGGCTGGCATAAAGTACTTTGATGCACCTGCAAGACCGCCACCGATAACGATAAGTCCATCCATAAGTGTTACGGCTGTAGCCATAGCGTCACCCGCTACGCGACCCTGAGTCGCAAAGGCCTCCTTCGCAGCCTCCTTATTACCCTCTAATGTACCCTCTGCGATGTTGTAGATGTCGCGTGGCTCAAGCTCTCTATTATCTCCCGAAAGCTCTCTATATACGCGCTTTACGGCTCTAATGGCGATGCCATCCTCGACGATAAATTGGGGATGGTCTCTGTGCTTTAGGCAGAAGGTCTCGACGCACGAGTTGTCACCGAGGTTGAGTTTGCCATCCATAACAAAGCCGAAGCCGAAGCCTGTACCAAAGGTGAAACCCAGGAGGTTGCGGTAGCGCTTAGCCGAGCCACACTCCGCCAGACGGTGGTTGATACGCTGGAGTGCGCCACCCATAGCCTCGCCGTATGCGAAGAGGTCGGCATCGTTGTTAATGAATACGGGGATTCCGAAACGCTCCTCAAGCATAGGGCCGAGGGCGACACCATCTCTGAAGGATGGGAAGTTGGGTAGGAAGCCTCCGATGACGCCGTTGCGATAGTCTGCAGGGCCAGGGAAGGCAAAACTAATGGCAACGGGTTTCTGGCTAAGCGAAGATATAATCTGCTCGAAACCCTTAGTGAGGTTGCCAAGGCAAAGGTCGAGGTCGTGTGCTAATGATGGTAGCGTGATGCTCTCTACGCAGGGCTTACCACTCTGCATAGCACCAAAAACGAAATTTGTGCCTCCGGCGTCGAGCGTGACGACGATAGGCTCGATATTGCTCTGCTGTTTCATAATGAACAAAGATACAAATAATTCTTGAATAACCAATACGGGAGGGTTAAAAACCGTTGTTATGGTGGGCAGATGTCTCTGTGAAATTGCCCATTTCGACCAATTTTCTATGGCGCTAAAGGGACGAGAAAATGGTTGCGTATGTGAGTGATTATTTCGCAATATTTTATTAAATATAGGGAAAGTGCATAAAAATCTGAAAAAAAAGAGTTGGGAAGGGTTGATAGATACAAAAATTAAGCCTATATTTGTGGGATTTTTGTTGAGACCTTATCGCATAAAAGAGAACTTGAGTGTGAGAGGGTTGTTTTTAAGGAGCGAAATTAAAAACAAAATAATTAGATATAAAACTTAAAACTGTATTACTTATGGAGAACATCAAACTTCAGGAGCTTACCGAAAAGCTCTACAACGATGGTTTGGAGAAGGGTCGTTCGGAGGCTGAGCGTCTTGTGGCTGAGGCTAAGGAGAACGCTGCCAAGATTATTGCTGAGGCAAAGGCTGAGGCTGAGGCTATCACAAAGGCTGCCGAGGCTCGTGTCGAGGATATCTCAAAGAATGCTATGACCGAGATCACATTGGCTGGTCGTCAGGCAGTATCTAAGATTAAGAGCGAGTTGGCCGAGGCTGTGATTATGAAGTCTACCAACGCTGCTATCAAGGCTGCAACTATCGATGCTACTTTCGTAAAGGATATGTTGTTGGCAGTGGCTCAGAACTGGACCTCTGCAACCGATAACGTGTCGCTTCAGGCTTTGTTGCCAGAGGCTAAGCGTGAAGCGCTCGACGCTGCTATGCAGCAGAGCGCAGCAGAACTCGCAAAGGCAGGTATCGAGGTTGGTTACTCTAAGGCTGTTACCTCTGGTTTCAAACTCGGCCAGAAGGATGGTGGCTACTACATCTCGTTCACTGACGAGAGCTTCGACGCTTTGTTGAAGGAGTACTTGCGCGAGAAGGTGTCTAATATGCTCTTTAAGTAGTTATGTTCTCTACGGAGTATTTCTATTTGGTCTCAAGTCTGCGCGAGTGGGCGTTGGACTCTGATACCAAGGGTTTCAGTGTCAGAGAGATTCTCGATGAGATTCTCGATGAACTGACTGCGCAAGACCGTAAGGCTGTGGAGTTGTTGTATGGCTACTACGACTGCGAGAATGTTATCGCACGTATGGTTGGTCGCAACCGCTACAATCAACTCGGTAACCTTACTGTCGAGCAATTGGATGATCTACTCAACAATCGCAACTATGCCCTCTTACCTAAGCGAGTGGCTGATGTTGTGAAACTCTATGTCGAGGCTGATGACGAGGAGCGCGATAGCGATGTTGTATTGGAGGAGAGTGTGGAGAAGGCCATCTTTAGTGCCTACTACGCTACGTTGGCTGAGTCTAAGAGCCGTTTTCTCAAGGGTTGGGGCGAGTTCGATCGCACCCTTCGCAATATCTCTGCTGCCGTTGCCGCTCGTGAAGCAGGTCGTCAGGTAAAGGATGTTTTGGTAGGTGGTGGTGATGTTGTTGAGCAACTTGCTCGCTCCTCTGCTGCGGACTTCGGTTTGCGTGGCGAACTCCCATATATCGATGCTGTAATTTCAGCAATTACCGATGAGCCAAACATCGTGGAGAAGGAGCGCAAGATTGATGCTATCCGTTGGTCGGAGGCTGAGGAGATTGCCGTATTCGACTACTTCGATATCAACTACATCCTCTCATACCTTGTTAAGGTGAATATCGTAGCACGCTGGACACTCCTCTCACCAGAGGTTGGTCGCCAGATGCTCAACCGCTTCATTGAGAGTCTCGATGCTAAGGAGCTTGTGAATAAACAATAAAACTAAATAAACGAATGAAAACTTTAGGACGTGTAAACGGTATTATCTCGAACATCGTTATCGCGAAGGTTGATGGTCCTGTGGGCCAGAATGAGATATGCCACGTATATTGCGGTGATATCCGTATGATGGCTGAGGTCATCAAGGTCATAGGCGACGAGGCCTATGTACAGGTTTACGATAGTACACGTGGTCTTAAGATTGGTGATAAGGTAGAGTTCGAGGGTCATATGCTCGAGGCTACACTTGCTCCAGGTCTTTTGTCACGCAACTACGATGGTCTCCAGAACGACTTGGAGAAGATGGATGGTTTGTTCATTAACCGTGGTTCTATTACCGACCCAATCGACTTCGACGCTAAGTGGGATTTCAAGCCACTCGCAAAGGCGGGAGATAAGGTGTCTGCTGGTGACTGGCTCGGTGAGGTTAAGGAGCAGTGGGTGATGCACAAGATTATGGTGCCATTCATTATGCAGGGTAACTACACTGTAAAGAGTGTTGTTGCTGCAGGCGAGTACAAGGTTACTGACACTATCGCTGTTGTGGTTGATGCCGACAACAACGAGTACAATATCACAATGGTTCAGAAGTGGCCAGTTAAGCAGGCAATTCGTTGCTTTAGCGAGAAGCCACGTCCATCACGTGTGATGGAGACAGGTGTTCGTGCTATCGATACCTTCAACCCATTGGCAGAGGGTGGTACAGGCTTTATCCCAGGTCCTTTCGGTGCTGGTAAGACCGTGCTTCAGCACGCCATCTCTAAGCAGGCCGAGGCCGACGTTATCATCATCGTAGCGTGTGGTGAGCGTGCTAACGAGGTTGTGGAGATCTTTGCTGAGTTCCCAGAGTTGGTGGACCCACGTACTGGTCACAAGCTTATGGAGCGTACAATCATCATCTGTAACACATCTAATATGCCAGTTGCGGCACGTGAGGCATCTGTATATACAGGTATGACCATTGGTGAGTACTACCGTTCGATGGGTCTCAAGGTATTGGTTATGGCAGACTCTACTTCACGTTGGGCTCAGGCTTTGCGTGAGATGTCTAACCGTTTGGAGGAGCTTCCAGGTCAGGATGCCTTCCCTATGGACCTTTCAGCAGTTATCTCTAACTTCTACTCACGTGCAGGTTTGGTTAAGTTGAACAACGGTGAGGTTGGTTCTGTAACCTTCCTTGGTACTGTATCTCCTGCGGGTGGTAACCTCAAGGAGCCTGTGACCGAGTCTACTAAGAAGGCTGCACGTTGTTTCTATGCGTTGTCTCAGGGTCGTGCCGACTCTAAGCGTTATCCAGCGATCGATCCATTGGAGTCTTACTCTAAGTATTTGGAGTATCCTGAGGTACGTTCTTACCTCGATGAGCATATCGAGAAGAACTGGGTTGATGCCGTCTATGCTGGTAAGACCGTTATGCAGCGTGGTAAGGAGGCTAACGACCAGATCAACATCGTGGGTGATGATGGTGTACCAGTAGAGTACCACGAGCGTTTCTGGAAGAGCGAGTTGCTCGACTCGGTAATTTTGCAGCAGGATGCCTTCGATGATATCGATGCAAACTGTCCTATCGAGCGCCAGAAGATGATGTATAATATGGTATTGGATATCTGTGGTAAGTCATTCGACTTGGAGAACTTCGAGGTATGTTCAAGTTTCTTCAAGCAGCTTATCTACACATTCCGCCAGATGAACTACTCGGAGTGGAAGTCAGAGCAGTTTGAGTCATTCCGCGCTCAGATTGAGGAGTTGGTAAATAGCAAACTTGCAAAATAAAAAGAACAAGTTATGACAACACGTGCATTTCAAAAAGTATATACAAAGATTGATAATATCACCAAGGCGACCATTACGCTTCGTGCTACTGGCGTAGGTAACGACGAGCTTGCTACGGTAGGTGACCGTCTTGCTCAGGTGGTAAAGATTATGGGCGATAAGGTTACGCTCCAGGTATTTGCGGGTACCGAGGGTCTTACCACCGATACTGAGGTGGTATTCCACGGCGCACCTCCAATGTTGCGCGTATCTGACGCCTTGGCAGGCCGTTTCTTCAACGCCTACGGTGAGCCACTCGAGGGTGGTGAGATGATCGAGGGTGAGGCTCGTGAGATTGGTGGTCCTACTGTAAACCCATATCGTCGTTTGCAGCCATCAGAACTTATCGCTACTGGTATCGCAGGTATCGACCTCAACAACACCATCGTATCAGGTCAGAAGATTCCATTCTTCGCTGACCCTGACCAGCCTTACAACGTCGTTATGGCTGACGTAGCCCTCCGTGCTAAGGCCGACAAGATTATCCTTGGTGGTATGGGTCTTACAAACGATGACTTCTTGTACTTCAAGCAGATCTTCGAGAATGCTGGTGCGTTGGACCGTATCGTGTCGTTCGTAAACACTACGGATAACCCTCCAGTTGAGCGTCTTCTTGTGCCAGATATGGCATTGACCGCAGCGGAGTATTTCGCAGTGGATAAGGGCGAGAAGGTATTGGTGCTTTTGACCGATATGACCCTTTATGCCGATGCCTTGGCTATCGTATCTAACCGTATGGATCAGATCCCTTCTAAGGATTCTATGCCAGGTTCGTTGTACTCTGACCTCGCGAAGATCTACGAGAAGGCTGTGCAGTTGCCAAATGGTGGTTCTATCACCATCATCGCTGTAACAACCCTCTCTGGTGGCGATATTACCCACGCTATTCCAGATAACACTGGTTACATCACCGAGGGTCAGTTGTTCTTGCGTAACGATACCGATACAGGTAAGGTTATCGTAGACCCATTCCGTTCGTTGTCACGTCTTAAGCAGTTGGTTATCGGTAAGAAGACCCGTGAGGATCACCCACAGGTAATGAACGCTTGTGTACGTTTGTATGCAGATGCTGCTAATGCTAAGACTAAGCAGGAGAACGGTTTCGACCTTTCAGATTACGATGAGCGTGCTTTGAACTTTGCTCGCGACTACTCAGAGAAGTTGCTCTCTATCGACGTAAACATCGAGATCGAGCAGATGCTTGACATCGCTTGGACTCTGTTTGCTAAGTACTTCTCTAAGGGTGAGGT
Organism: Alistipes sp.; assembly: GCA_017555905.1. Taxonomy (GTDB): domain Bacteria; phylum Bacteroidota; class Bacteroidia; order Bacteroidales; family Rikenellaceae; genus Alistipes. The sequence continues at coordinate 44,936 of JAFZFP010000005.1, forward strand.
AAGTATCAAGCAGGAACTCGCAGAAAAATATTGGAAAGCATAATAAAGGCTTATGGCAATCAAATTTCAGTATAACAAGACCTCGCTCGGTGAGTTGAATAAGCAACTCAAAATCCGAAAGAATGCCTTGCCTACCATCAAGAGTAAGGAGAGTGCATTGCGTTCGGAGGTTAAGCGTGCGAAGGACTCTGCATTGGCCTACCGTAGGGAGTTGGATGAGTTGATCGCTCAGTACGACTATATGGTACAGCTATGGGGAGAGTTTGATTGTGATCTTATCCGCATCGTAGATGTCGAATTGGCATCACAGAAGATTGCGGGCGTGCGCGTACCTATATTAAATGATATAGTTTACGAGGAGAAACCTTACGACCTATTCTCGGCTCCAGTATGGTATGCTGAGGGTTTGAGAGTCCTCAAGAAGATGTCTCGTTTGGGTATCGAGTTTGAGGTCTATAACCGTAAGATGGCTCTTTTGGACTATGCGCGTCGCAAAACTACTCAGAAAGTAAACCTCTACGAAAAGGTGCAAATCCCAGGGTATGAGGATGCTATACGTAAGATTAAGCGATTTATGGAGGACGAGGAGAACCTAAGTAAGTCTGCTCAGAAGATTGTAAAAACTCGACAGGCGCAAGCCGCGGCTATGGAGGAGCCTAACGTATGATAAGTAAGATGATACGCTACGACATAGTGCTTTATGCTCAGGAGCAGGAGCGCTTTGTGGAGGAGTTGCGCGAACTCGGCTTGGTGGATATCACCACTTCGGGCTGGGAACCATCTGAGAACGATAGAGCGTTGCTTCTCGATATCGAGGCTTATAACAAGGCCCTCGACTTCCTTGGCTCGTTCACCTCTTCGGAGGAGTATAATAAGGGTGTTGCGGAGTGTGCTAATGGTGCTGAGGCCTACGAGTTGTATGAGAATGCTCGTGAGGAGCGTCAGCGAATCACACAGGAGATTACTCGTCTCGAGAAACTCGCCGACGAGACTGAGCCTTGGGGCCATTTCTCTAACGACGAGATCACTCGCTTGGCTAATCGCGGTATCAACCTTAGATTCTTTATGGCTCAGCCAGCCGCCTTTGCAAAGGTTATGGAGGAGTTGCCAGAGGGTGTTACCTTGAGCGAGATTGGTCGTACTCAGTCGATGATTTATTTCGCAACCATTACTGTAGGTAGTATACCGTTTGTTCTTGATGCTCAGGAGATTCGCTTGCCAAATATGGATAGCGAGGCTATGCGCAAGGAGATCGCTGCTCTCAAGGCTCAGGACAAGGCTTTGAATGAGTCGTTCTCACGTGCTGCACGCTCTAAGGAACTTATCGCTCAGGAGTGTGGTGCGCTTAAGGAGCAACTTCAAGGCTTAAAGGTAGGCGCTACGGCTAAGCGAGAGGTGGATGGCCGTCTCCTTATCCTTGAGGGATGGGCTGAGGCTGAGACCTCAGCAAAGGTTGATGCTCTCTTGAACGAGTATCCTAACCTTATCTATGAGCGTCGTGATGCAACTATCGATGATGAGGCCCCTGTGAAACTTAAGAATAATAAGTTTGCGCAGTTGTTCGAACTTATCGGTGCTATGTACGCACTCCCTAAGTATGGTACGTTGGATCTAACAGCAATTTTCGGACCATTCTATATGCTCTTCTTCGCAATTTGTTTGTGCGATGCAGGTTATGGTTTGGTGTTGTTGCTTGCTGGTTTGGCACTCTTGAAGAAGGGTGGTCCTGGCCTTCGTCAGGCTGCTTGGCTCTCTATTGTATGTGCTACGGCTACCGTATTGTTCGGATTCTATGCTAACTCCTTCTTCGGAGTTGCTATCTCAGACTATGCCCCTGTGATTAAGTTCCTCGACTTCCAGCAGGACTTCTTCTCAATATCGTTGGCTATTGGTGTATTCCAGATTTTGGTGGGTATGGCTATCAATATCTATATGAAGGCTAAACTCTTTGGTTTTACCTCTACCTTCGGTTCGTTGGGTTGGTTTATCATCCTGTTGTCGGGTGCATTGGCTGTTGGTCTTCCTATGTTCGGCCTCGGTATCCCTGGTTTCGACGCTTCGTCGCCAATCTTCTACGGCTTGGTGGGCGTTGGTGCAGTGTTGATGTTGTTGTTGAACAATGTTAAGCGCAATCCGCTTATCAACATTGGTGCAGGCCTTTGGGATGCCTACAACAATATTACAGGTCTTTTGAGTGATGTATTGAGTTATATCCGTCTCTTTGCTATCGGTCTTTCGGGCGGTGTATTGGCTCAGGTATTCAACTCATTGGCTATGGGACTTTCGGGTCTCTCGGAGGGTATCGCTGGATCGGCGTGGTATGTCGTTGCTTTGCAGATTGTTGCAGCATCGATTATCCTCTTGATTGGTCACGGTATCAACCTCTTTATGTCAGCGATTTCGTCATTCGTTCACCCTATGCGTTTGACCTTCGTTGAGTTTTACAAGAATGCAGGTTTCGAGATGGGCCAGCGCTCATTCGACCCTGTGAGAAAAATGAATAAGTAAACAAGTAAATATTAACAATTTAAAAACTTTAAACAATTATGAATTCAGCATTAATTTTGGCTTATTTGGGCGTTGTCCTTATGGTCGGTGTATCAGGTTTGGCTTCAGCAGTAGCAACAGCACGTTGTGGTATGGCTTCTGTAGGCGCTTTGAAGAAGAATAGCGGTGCTTTCGGTAGCTATATGATTCTCTCTGCGCTTCCTGGTTCTCAGGGTCTCTACGGTTTCGTAGGTTACTTTATGGTTAGCGGTCTTATCTCTGACGCTATGTCTATGCTTACCGCTGTAGGTATCTTTGGTGCAGGTTTGTTGATGGCTATCGTATGTTTGTCTTCAGCATTGTTCCAGGGTAAGGTTTGTGCTAACGGTATCGCTGCTATCGGTAACGGTAACGACGTTATGGGTAAGACCCTTATCCTTGCTGCGTTCCCTGAGTTGTACGCTATCTTGGGTGTTGCTGCAACATTCCTTATCTCTACAGCTATCGCTTAATTATAGAGGCGAAAGCAACGCAGATAGGTGTTGCAAAAGAGAATCCGACAATGGGCTTTCCATTGTCGGATTTCTCTTTTATGTGGCTATGTGTTAGTCGATTCGACTAAAAGGAGACCATTAGAAAAGGCTTGGCTCGGGGTCGATGTCGTTATAGTCGTAGCCGAGGTGCTTGTAGGCAAGTTTCGTTGCCTCGCGGCCTCGTGGCGTGCGCTTAAGATAGCCCTCTTTGATTAGGAATGGCTCGTAGACCTCCTCGATAGTTCCAGCCTCTTCACTAACCGCGGTGGCTATGGTGTTTAGACCCACGGGGCCTCCGTTGAACTTCTCGATAATAGTAGCCAAAATCTTGTTATCCATCTGGTCGAGACCTCGAGAGTCGATGTTTAGTGCCGAGAGGGCTAAGCGTGTGATATCTACGTCGATATGTCCCTCGCCCTCAACCATAGCAAAGTCGCGAACACGACGAAGTAGGGCGTTGGCGATACGTGGTGTGCCACGCGAACGGAGTGCTATTTCGAGTGATGCGTCATCATCAATGGAGATGTCGAGTATTGACGCTGAGCGCTTTACGATATTCGAAAGAATAGGCGCATCGTAGTACTCGAGGTGGCAGGTGATGCCGAAACGTGCGCGTAGGGGAGAGGTCAAAAGACCACTTCTGGTGGTTGCACCGACAAGGGTGAATGGCGCCAAGTCAATCTGTATCGAACGTGCCGCAGGACCCTTGTCCAAGACGATGTCGATTTTGAAATCCTCCATTGCCGAGTAGAGATACTCCTCGACTATGGGGCTAAGGCGGTGAATCTCGTCAATGAAGAGTACGTCGCCAGGGTTAAGATTAGTAAGGAGGCCTGCTAAGTCACCAGGTTTATCCAATACTGGGCCAGAGGTGACACGCAGTTGTGCCCCCATCTCATTGGCAATGATATTGGCAAGAGTAGTTTTGCCCAATCCTGGAGGACCGTGCAGTAGGGTATGGTCGAGGGAGTCGCCACGCATAAGGGCGGCCTTGATAAATATCTTGAGGTTGGATACTATCTTGTCCTGACCAGCAAAATTGTTGAGTGCTTGGGGGCGTATTCTGCCCTCAAACTCCTTGTCGCTCTCTATATTTCGTAAGTTTCTGTCTACGCCCATAATGGATTTAAATTTACCAAATGCAAATATACAATTTTATGTCGAATAATACAAAATATATCGTCTTCGAATAGTAACAATCCATCGAACTTATCACTATGTGATAACGACTATTGATACGATTTTAGTAATTATTGATAGAATTTTTCTTTTTATCCAAAAATTATACTAAATTTGCGAACTTGCTATGCGTACGTGCGCGTATGAGTGATTTGTTGAATAAAATAGATACGGAACAAATATTTTATAATTCAAATTTTAAAAGTTATGGAGAATAGATTTTTCAGATCTCTTGTAGCCGTTGCGATGCTCCTTGGTTCTGCCTTGGGCTTTGTAGCGTGTGAGGAGGCAGGTGACGAGATCGTTGCCAACCCTACCGTAGAGGTCTCTGCTAAGACTCTCAACTTCACCGTTGAAGAGGGTAGTAAGACTCTTGACATCACAGCCAACTCGCTTTGGCGTGTGGAGAACGACATCGACTGGGTTACCGTTACCCCTATGGCTGGTGAGGGCGATGGTAAGGTCGTTGTTGCGGTATCAATGAACGACAGCGGTGTAATGCGTGAGGCTACCTTCAAGGTATGCTCAATCCACAAGGAGTATGGCGTTTGGGAGACTCGCAAGGTTAAGGTCTCTCAGTCTGCTAACGAGGCACCTACCGTAGAAGAGGAGGTACTCTACAGCGATAACTTCGATGGTAGAGAGGCAACTAAGGAGTATGGTAATAGCAATAGTTCTTGGCCTTATATTGACCAGTTCCCTGAGTTCGCTAACCCTACAGGTACTGCTGGTGCAAATGTAACTTATAGCGGTGCAGGTGTATCTGTTCGTGCTAACTCAACATCTAACAGTAGCTATTCGGACTACGCAGGTTCTGGTTCTAACAACATCTTCTTCGGTGGTGGCGCATACTTCCAGATCAACAATATCACTCCATTGGAGGGTGTTAATTTCAAGGTTACTTTCGGTACCGAGAAGTACTCTCAGGATGGCGATAGCACATTCCGCCCCGAGGAGTTTATCCTATCAATCTCTAAGAATGGTACTGATTGGGCGCCTGTAGAGTACACCTACGCAGGTACTGAGCCTGGCCGTTGGAATGTGGCTACTGCTAATTTCACTTTGGCTGCTGCAACCGCGACTCTTCACATCAAGTTTGAGGCTAAGGTTGCTTCGGTTTACCGTCTCGACGATGTTAAGTTCTACACTGGTAACGGTGGCCAGACTATCGACCTCGACAATATCCAGGTTGAGACTCCAGAGCCTCCAACAACCGACGCTCTCTACTACGATAACTTCGACGGTCAGGGCGCAGTGAAGGATGGTGAGGGCTACTGGCCATACGTCACTGACTTCCCACAGATGAAGAATGCTGCTGGTGCTGCTGCTACTAATGTAAGTTATGAGGGTTACAACGCAACCGTTCGTAACAACTCTAACTCTGATGGCTCTTACTCTGACTATGCTGGTTCGGGTGTTAATAACATCTTCTTTGGCAAGGGTAACGCCTGGTTTATGGTTAAGGACCTAGCCCTTGAGTCTTCACAGAAGAACCTTACCTTGACCTTCGGTACTGAGAAGTACTCACAGACTTTGGGTAGCATCTTCACCCCATCTGAGTTCCTCGTTCAGCTCTCTGCTGATGGCACCACTTGGTCTAACGTGGAGTACACCTTCGCTGGTACTGCAGAGGGTCGTTGGAATGTAGCTACTGCAAACTTCACGTTGAAGACAGTCCCTGCGAAACTCTACATCAAGTTCACAGCACTCGCTGAGAGCGCATACCGTCTCGATGACGTCACTTTGGATCTAGGCCAGGGTGGTCAGGAGATTGACCTCGCTAATGGCACTACAGAGCAGCCTGGTGGTGGTGACGAGCCAGAGAATCCCGATCAGCCTAACGTGCCTGCAAATGGTGTTTATGAGTCAGACTCGGCGTTTGTTTGCTCATCGGATAATTCAACAAATGCTGTTTACTCTCTTAAGAACACTACAATTGCGGGCAATGCTGTTACTGGTTTCAAGTTGGGTAAGTCAAAGCTGCAGGGTAAGTTTACCTCTGGTGCGGTAAGCGTGACTGGTACAAAGTATTTGAACTTCTACGCTGGTGCTTGGAATGGCACAACTGCTACGCTCTACGTTCGTGTTGATGGTGGCGTAGCACAGTCGGTGAATCTCGCAGGCAATGCAGGTGCTCACGACAACGCTCCTTACACAAATCCAGAACTCTCATTTGCTGACTCTGACCACTTCTCTCTCCAGTTCGAGGGCTTGACAGAGTCTTCAACGGTAGAGTTCTCAACAAATGCAGATTTCGCTCTTACTACACATAGCGGTCAGGCTCCAGATATCGCACCACGTGTAATCGTTTGCGGTGTTAAGCTTACTGATGAGCCTATTGGTGCAGAGACTCCTGGTGGTGAGCCAGTAAATCCAGAGCCAGAACCAGAGCCTACCCCAGGTGAGGTTGTTGTGGCTACAGTAGCAGAGTTCTTGGCTGCTGCTGAGGGTGAAACTATTTATGAGCTTACAGGTGTGATTAAGAATGTGGCAAATACCAACTATGGTAACTTCGACCTTAAGGATGCTACTGGCACCGTCTACGTCTATGGTATTTACGACGAGGATGGCAACAAAGTCTTCACATCACTTGGCTTGAAGGAGGGAGATACACTTACTATTCGTGGTAAGCGTACCTCTTACAATGATGCTCCTCAGATGGGTAGTGGAGTCTACGTCTCTCACATTTCGGCTCCTGAGCAGGAGCAGCCAGAGAACGAGGCTACTCTATCGTTCGCAGATGCTAGCAACCGAGTTAGTTGGGATACCTCTAAGCAGGTTTGGAAGGCTAATGGTATCACATTAACCAACAACAAAGGAGCTTCAACAAGCAATGTGGCTGATTATGTAGCACCAGCTCGTTTCTACAAGAGCTCCGAGCTTATCGTTGAGTGCGACCACGCAATCTCGAAGATCGATTTTGCCTGCAACGGTGGCTCATACGCTACAGCATTGAAGGATTCAATCACCTCAGGCAACGTGACTGTTGATGGTAGCATCGTTACCGTTACATTCTCGTCACCAGTTTCATCTTACACTATTGCGTCACTCACTGGTGGTCAGGTAAGAATGAACAGCTTGACAGTAACTTACGCTGAGTAATAAACTCTCGCCTTTTGTGAACTGTGGGTGAGCAATCACCCACAGTCCCAAGGGGGAGGAGATGAAAGAGGAAAGAGAAAAGAGGAAAGGAAGATAAGATTAATCGGGAAAAAATTTATGCGTAGAGCAAAGAGGATAATGTCGGTGGTTGTGAGTGCGATTTTGGTCGTGCTTATGATGGTTGGATGTGAAATTGTGCCAGTAGAGAAGATTGGTAGTAAAGCCTATATTTCGAATACGGAGATTAAGGGTGATAGTAAGAATTGCGCTGTGGTGCTTAGTGCGCAACAGGGTACGTCTTACACAATCGCCGTAGAGTCTGCGGAGGATTGGGCGCACTTCTCTAACGGTGCCACCTACATCGAGGGAACAATGGAGACTGGCGATAAGGTAGTGTATATCTATTTCGACAAGAATCCTTCGGGCCAGAGCCGTGATGCAGTGGTTGTCGTAGAGTTCTCGGATGAGGAGGTCTTCGAACTCGAATTCACACAACATAGTTACGATAGCACCATCGCCATAGATAGGGAGTGGGCAGAGTTGCCACTCTGTAAGAACGAGGATAACTACATCTATAATACCCATTACGGCAGGATGGGTTCAAAGAGTAATGCTCGAAACTATACCTTCTGCTTCGATCCCGACTATCGTGCATCGGTTTGGGTGGCCTATCCGCTCCATTCGTCATATACTACGGGCAGCGGTAACCGCGACTATAGTAGTTTTGGTTACGACCCTACGGTAAGCACGTCGTGTCAGGCGAATATGGGTGCTGGCTCCTATAATGGTCGCTATGATAGAGGTCACCAAATCCCTGCTGCCGACCGCAAGTGTTCGCAGGAGATGATGGATCAGACCTTCTATGCTACGAATATGACCCCTCAGCAGGCTAACTTCAACCAGAAGAAGTGGGGTGCTTTGGAGGGCAAGGTGCGTAATATGATCTGCTCGGATACGCTCTACGTAGTTACGGGAGCATACTTCGAGGGTGAGCACCACTCATCTATTTACAAACAGACAAACGACCGTTCGGGTAACGTATGTCCTACGCCAACATACTACTACAAGGCCTTGCTTCGCACGAAGAAGGGTAATACGGGTAAGCGTATAGACCAGATTTCGGATGCTTCACAACTTAGGGCTATCGCCTTCTGGATGGAGCACGCCGACACGGGTAACGATACAAATATCAAGGCTACTGATTGCATTTCGGTAGCGGAACTCGAGGAGATTACCGGCTTCACATTCTTCCCGATGCTCGATGATGCCATCGAGGCAGAGGTGAAGCGTACGGCAGTGGCCTCGGAGTGGGGTATAACGCAGTAACGGAGTGAACGAAAACTAAATTTAACGATATGAAGAAAAATCTATTGATGCTGTGTATAGCATTATTCTCTGTAGCAACTCTTTATGCGCAGGAGAAGCCATACTCAGTAGTATTCTACAACTTAGAGAACTTGTTCGATATCTACGACGATCCCGAGACTCACGACGAGGAGTTCACACCAAACGGTATCAAGCAGTGGAACGAGATTAAGTATCAGAAGAAACTTAGCAATATGGAGCGCGTGTTGTTCGATATCGCTAAGATACAGAAGGATTACCCTATAGTAATTGGTGTGTCGGAGATTGAGAATCGCACCGTTTTGGAGGATCTCATCTCACAACCAAACCTTAAGGGAGCCAACTACCGCATCTGTCACTACGACTCACCCGATGCTCGTGGTGTGGATGTAGCGTTCCTCTATCGCTCGGATGTCTTCAAAATCGAGGGCTCGGATAATATCAAACTCGAGGTCGAGGAGTTGCCAAACTTCCGCACTCGTGACTTGGTGGTTATGTGGGGTACGATCGAGGATGAGCCATTCTACTTCCTCGTGTCGCACTGGCCATCACGCCTTGGTGGTAAGGAGGCTTCGCAGTTCAAGCGCGATGCTTGTGCAAGACAGATTCGCCAGATTAAGGACTCGCTCCTTAGAGAGAATCCTGCTACAAAGGTGATTGTTATGGGCGACTTCAACGATGATGCTACGGATGCCAGCATTGTGAAGACTATGGGTGCTAAGGGTAAGGTTAAGGAGCTCGTCGAGGGTGACTTCTTCAACCCATACAATGCTATGTTGCGTGCGGGCCTCGGTACGTTGGCTTATCAGGATGCGTGGAACTTATTCGATAATATCTGCGTTACCGAGAATTTGGTGAATGCTAAAAGTGGCGAGTTGAAGTTGATTAAGGGCAACAAGTACTATGGTAACATCTTCACACGCCCATATATGCTTCAGCAGGAGGGTAAGTACAAGGGTTATCCATTGCGTACGTTTGTGACCAATAACTTCCAGAATGGTTTCAGCGACCACTTCCCCGTATATATTTATATAGGTAAATAATACAAAATAGAGATAATATGAAGAGATTTTTATTAACGATTCTTGCTATGCTCCTCGCCGTGAGTCTCTATGCGCAGACTGGCGGTATGAAGGGTGTGGTGGTCTCACGAGATGGTCGCGAGCCAATTAATGGTGTCGCCATCTTCGTAGACAATGTCGCGGTGAACACGACCACCGACTACGATGGTGAGTTCATCATCAAGGGCTTGGAGCCAGGTCAGTATCTTCTTCGCTTCGAAAGTCCCGATTTCGAGGATTTGGAGGTGATGGTACGTGTCAAGGAACTTGTCCACGATATGCAACAGGTTATTATGGTGCCAAATAGTATTGTCACTGTAGATAACTCGGCTTTCGCAGAACTCGATACCGATGTTGAGTCTGCGGGCGACTCTCAGTCGTTGCCAGGAACACTCTCGGCATCGAAGGATATCTTCAATAACATCGCATCTTATCGCTTCTCGGAGATGCGTTTCAACGTGCGTGGTTACGACTCTCAGTATCAGGATGTCTACCTTAATGGTATTCGTTTCAACGATGCGCTCACAAGTTATGGCCCTTGGTCGTTGTGGAGCGGTTTGAATGATGCTACACGCAATCAGGAGACCACATCAGGTTTGACGATGTCGGACTATGGTCTTGGTGGCGTGGCTGGTACGACAAATATTAATGCTCGTGCTTCGCAGTTGCGTAAGGGTTTCCGTGCCAGCGTAGTTAATTCTACCCAACTCTACCGTTTCCGCGTGATGCTCAGTTACGCATCAGGTATGTTGGATAACGGCTGGTCGTATGGTTTCTCGGTCTCTACTCGTCAGGGTGGTAACGGCTATGTTGATGGCGTTTACTACAACGCTTACGGTTACTTCTTCTCGGCAGAGAAGGTGTTTAATTCTCGTCACCGCCTCTCGGCAACTATCCTTGGCGCACCAACCACACGTGGTGCCCAGCAGGCTTCAACACAGGAGGCATACAACCTTTGGGGCGACAACTACTACAACCCTAACGTAGGTATTCAGAATGGTGAGGAGCGCAACGCACGTGTACGTCGTATGCACGAGCCTATCGCTATGCTTAACTACAATTGGCAGATTGCTGAGCGCACTAACCTCTCAGTAGCAACCTCTTTGCGCTTTGGCTTCAATGGCTACTCGGCTCTTACTTGGTATAAGGGTGAGGATCCACGTCCAGACTACTACCGTAAATTACCATCATACTATGGTGATCGCCTGGCTCGTCGTAAGCAACTCAATAACTTCGCTGATAACAACGACTTGACCCTTCCATTTACTGAAACAGACCTCGAGACCGACCGCTTGAAGTATGTCGAGTTCTTGCAGAACTGGGATGGTTATATCGACTTCGATGGATTGATTCAGGATAATATGATGGGTGAGACCAACGAGACTTATGGTAGTGGACATCGTTCTGTAGCAATGATTGAGGAGCGTCACACAGACCAACTTGACTACAACTTTGCAGCACAGATTGCTCACCACTTCCGTAATAACTCGAAACTCACTGCAGGTGTTCGTGCGCGTGTCAATCGTACGGAGTACTACAGCACTGTGAAGGATCTCCTCGGTGGTGACTACTGGTTGGACGTAGATAAGTTCGCTGAGCGCGACTTCGGTAGCAATGCCGAGGCATACCAGAATAATATGGCTTACTACAACGAACACGGTCACGCACAGGCTGTTAGAGTAGGTGATAAGTATGGCTACGACTACTACGCTCACGTTCGTCAGGGTCAGATTTGGGCTATGTACGAGATTTCGGCTGGAGGTTTCTCAGCAAATATCGGTGCTGAGGCAGGTCTTTCGTCTATGTGGCGTGAGGGTCTTTGGGAGAAGGGTCTCTTCCAAAATGCCAACGCTGGAGGCGACAGAGGAAAGACCTCGTTGGGCAACTCCGACAAGATTGAGAACTTTACATACAAGGGCAAGGTAAACCTCGCTTACCAGTTCTCTGGTGCGCACTCTATCGAGGCAAATGCTACGATTATGCAGAACGCTCCAATGTTCAACAACGCCTTCGTGTCGGCACGTACACGTAACCAGATTACCCCTGGTTTGGATAGTGAGAAGATTTACGGTTTTGACCTTACCTACAATCTTCGTACACAGTGGATTCGTGCAAGACTCTCGGCATACTATACTCAGATGATGGATCAGTCGAAGGTTATCTCATTCTATGACGATACTCAGAACTCATTCACCAACTTCGCAATGTCGGGCATCGATAAGCGCTATATGGGTGTTGAACTTGGTTTGAGCATTCCTATTGCTTGGGGCCTCTCATTGCAGGGTGCTGTGAGCCTTGGTGACTATATCTACACCTCTAACCCAACCTTTACTCAGATGATTGATAACAGCGCAACAGATGTTGAGCATAGCGTCGTTAAGTGGAAGGGTATGAAGGTGGAGAGTACACCTCAGACTGCTATCAACGTAGGTCTCAACTTCCGTGGTCCAAAGAACTGGTATGCTACCGTAGATTTCAACTTCTACGACCGTCTCTACCTCTCAATGAACCCAGTATATCGTACACAGTCGCTCGAGAACGAGATCAAGCGCATCTACGATTGGGATAACTTGGAGTCGGGCCGTCAGAAGGCATACGTAGTGGGTGTTATCGAGGATATCCGCGCACAGGAGGAGTTGGGTAAAGCCTACACCCTTAGCGCAAGCATTGGTAAGAACTGGAGCATCAAGTATAAATATACTCTTGGCTTCAGCCTTCAGGTGAACAACATCCTCAATAATCAGACTATTCGTACGGGTGGTTATGAGCAGATGCGTCTCAACAAGATTGGCGATCCGATTATCTTCCCTAATGAGGATGGCGAGATGAAGATTGTTCATAAGCCTACGACTTACTCGCGTTTCGACTCAAAGTATTTCTATATGAATGGTCTTAACTACTATCTAAATGTTTACTTTAGATTCTAACGGTTAAATGAGTGATTTTATGAAACTAAATAGATTATTTTTATTTATCGCATTGGCGGTGTTTACCGTAGGATGCTACGAAGAGCATACGATGGTAGGCCCTCGTAAGGTTTACGACGACCAGTCATACGAGGAGAAGTTCCCTGCTGCATTGCGTATCTCTATTGCGGAGTTGAAGTATGCCTTTGGCGAGATTAGCAATACGGGTGTTAATAGCGGTTGGAGTAACACCATCTACAAACTTATTGGAGATGATATCTTCCCTAATGAGGATGTATATATCAAGGGTAAGGTTATCTCTGACGACGAGGAGGGTAACGTATATAAGTCGCTCTTCATTCAGGATGAGACCTCGGGTATCGAGATTAAGTTGAACAACAACGTAGGTGTTCGTTATAAGAAGGGTACTTGGGTATATGTACGTCTCAAGGGCCTCTACTTGGGTAACTACCGAATGATGCTCTCGTTGGGTGCTGAGCCATCGGAGTCTTGGAATAAGGCTGGTGAGCATAAGTACTATGCTAACTCTAATATCGAGTTGCAGGAGATTATCGACAAGCACGTCTTCCCAGGTGGCCCTGTTGAAGGTGGCTTGAAGGTGGGTACCTACGAGCAGTGGAAGAGTGATCCAACAAGTGTTGATATCATCACCGTAACCCTAGAGAACTACGAGGAGGTATTTAGCCCAGAGATTATTAAACTAGAAGGTAAGGTTTGGGGTGATAAGCGAGACGAGAATTGGGGTAGTTTGAGTGGTGATAATACCAAGAGGTTTGAGATTAAGCAGCGCGAAATTATGTTCGGCCGTTTGATGCGCTTCGAAGGCTTGCAGTGCCACTATGCAGGTGTCAAGAACCAGAATGGTGAGACTCGACCAGGCTTGAAGAGTGGCTCATTCGAGAATATCTACCCAAGTTGGTTGTATACCGATGTGCGCCCAACTGTCTCTAAGCCTTGGTATCACTGGGCATACAAGGATGATAAGGGTCGTAGCCTCTATGGATCGGTACTCTTTACCTATAACCCTGATGCTACCGTATGCTCTGAGAATGGTGTATATGCTTTGCGTACAAGTGGTTACTCTCGTTTCGTGCGTCGCAACGTATGTAAGGATGGCGAGAAGGCTACCATTATAGCCATCTATGGCATCTATGCTCAGCGTTCTGACTATGCTGGCAACGCCAACGACTACGCATCATACCAGCTCACTATCAGCAGCTTCTCCGACATTGAGTTCGAGAATGGCGAGGATGCCTTGCTTAGCGATGAGCAGGTGGCCGAACTCACTACCGAGGATATGGCGATAGTGCCTTGGATTGATGAAGAGGGTGAATCTGAGATTCAGTAATTTAATAATGAAAATAGATGGTGTCCAACAATGTGTGGACACCATCTCTTATTTTTAGTCTGTTACTCATTGAGTTCCAACCAGCGCATCTCCTTCTCGTCGATGAGGGCTATGAGTTCCTCTATGCGCTCAGAACACTTGGTGAGGCGGTCGTAGGGTAGTGTACCCGATGAGAGTTCCTCCTCAAGTTGTTTGCGTTCCTCGGTCCACGAGGCTAAGTCACGCTCAATCTGCTCCAACTCCTTCTGCTCCTTGAACGACAGTTTGCGCTTCGAGGTGTCGTGGGTGCGCTGTTGTTGTGGCTTCTGGGGGGCAGAGTTACGTTCGGCACTACGCTCCGCAGCCTCCTTCTCCTTGATATACTCACGGTATTCGCTATAGTGTCCAACGAAGTCCTTGATGCGACCATTACCCTCGAAGACAAAGAGGTGATCGACGCACTTATCAAGGAAATAACGGTCGTGCGATACGATTAATAAGCCCCCCTTAAACTCGCTTAAGTACTCCTCCAAGACGTTTAACGTCATAATATCAAGGTCGTTGGTAGGCTCATCGAGAATCAGCATATTTGGGTTCTGCATAAGTACGGTGAGCAGATAGAGACGACGACGCTCGCCACCACTCAGGATATCGACACGCTTGTTGAAGGTCTCGTGAGGGAAGAGGAAACGATTGAGATATGTCGTGGCTGAGATGGTGTGGCCGTCCGAAGCCTTTACCACATCGGCAATATCCTGTACGCACTCCAATACAGTCTGTCCAGGCTTAAAGGTTATGCCTCGCTGTGAGTAGTAGCCTATACGGAGTGTTTCGCCCTGCTCAATAACACCAGAGTCGGGAGCCAAACGGCCCGACATAAGATTGAGAAAGGTGGTCTTTCCCACGCCATTGCGACCTACGATGCCCACACGCTCACCACGTGTAAACTTATATGAGAAGTTGTCGAGCATAGTCTGCCCGTCGAACTTCAGCGACACATCCATACAGTCAATAATCTTGCGACCAAGGCGTGATGAGGCTACATCTATCTCTACGATGTCTGTGCGAAGGCTTACAGAGGCCTTGTCCTTGAGGTCGTAGAAGGCGTTAATGCGGTAGCGAGCCTTGCCCGTGCGGGCCTGAGGTGTGCTACGTATCCACTCCAACTCCCTGCGTAGTAAGTTGCGCGACTTATCTATCTCGGCCTGCATATTCAGGTATCGCTCCTCTCGCTTTTCGAGGTATTCGCTATAGTTGCCACGGTAGGCAAACAACTTACCATGGTCAATCTCCATAATGGTATTGCAGACTCGGTCTAAGAAGTAGCGGTCGTGTGTTACCATAAGGAGGGTGCAACGTGAACGCTGAAGATAGCCTTCGAGATACTCGATAATGTCGATGTCTAAGTGGTTTGTAGGCTCATCCATAATCAGGAAGTCGGCATTCTGGAGCATCATACAAGCCAATGCTACACGCTTGGCCTCTCCTCCTGAGAGTTCGCCCATAGGCTGATTCCATCGTTCAAGTTTTAGTGACGAAAGTACCTGTCGAATCTTCTGCTCGATACTCCAACCATCCGAGGCATCCATACCTGCTATGGCACGCTCAAGGCGCTTCTCGTCGCCACTCTCCAAGGCCTCCTCATACTCCTTGAGTTCGGGAGAGAGTGAACCCATATGAGAATATACCTCCTCGAAGATGGTGCGCTTGGGGTCGAAGGTGGTATCCTGATCGAGAAAGGCAACACGGATATCCTTCATAAACTTAACCTCGCCATCTCTGTCGGAGTGCTCCACGCCAGCCAAAATCTTGAGCAACGAGGACTTACCAGTGCCGTTGGGCGCAACGAGGGTTATCTTGTCACCTTCGTTTATATTAAAACTGATACCCTGGAATAGCACTCTATCGCCATAGGATTTAGATATATTTTCAACTTGTAGATAACTTGCCATATAGCAACTTATTATAATTTGTTATTTCAATCAAATATTTAGGTCAAAAGCCTCTCTTTCTCCACTCTCGTAGAGTATTAGCCCAGTGTGTTTAAAGCCGAGACGTTCGAGCAGGGAGAGCATACGAATATTGCCCTTGTGGGTATCAATGCGGAATCCTGAGAGATTGGCCTCCTTGGCCTTGGTTATAGCATATTGCATTAACTCAGTGGCTATACCTTTGCGGCGGAGTGCGTTTCGGATGCAGAGACGGTGAACAACAACATAATCCTTCGAGGTGTTCCACTCGCGTTCATCTATTTGATTATATGCCTCCTTTCCACTAAGGACAATAGCCGAGTAGCCAACGATACCCTCTGTTGCATCCTCGTATATATAGCCTTGTTGGAGCGCAATATCACTTAGGATGATATCACGAGTTGGGTAGCCATCTTGCCACTGGTCGATGCCAAGTTCGGCTAATGCCTTTTGGGCATCGCCTACAATTGCCATAATGGCATCAATATCTTCAGGGCGGGCTTGGCGTATCATCGTTTACGAGATATCTCCTTGATTTTGCGATTTATAACAAAGATGTTAAATGCCGTAATAAGCGCGGTTAGTGCTACGCCTACAACAATCGACGCGATTGGCGAACTTGATATTGTAATGCCGTCAAGTTGTGATAGGTAGTCACTATAGATGTTCTGTGCCACGAAGATGACCGCAAGGCTTAGTATAAGAATAGCACCATTGAGTGCAAGGGTCAAGGCGTTGTATGGCATAGCCACACGGCTTGGGGTGTAGCCAATGAGTGTCAGTGTCTCGAGTTTTGTAATATTCTTCTGCAACAACAGATGAATACTAAGTGTTAGGATTATTATAGACAAAAGGCTGAATATAACGCCAATAACAACGATTATCGCAACACATACTTTAAGTATAAATAGAGCCTTTCCGCTCTCGGCCGGCTTACTCTCCAATACGTAGTCGTTCGCCTCGAGGAACTCCATAAGGTTGGGATCGCTGGGGTTTGCAACCTCAAGTATAAGACGTGTTGGGAAGTCTGTCGCTACATTGGCATAGTAACCATTCGCCCACGACATAAAGGCCTCAGGAACGAGAATGGTGTTAATACGGTCCGAAAAACCTGCAACTCGCCCCGTAAACTCGTTGGTGTGGCCATTTCCCGAGAGTTCGATGCCGAGGTTTACGCTCTTAACCATCGTCTCGGTAATTTGTGGCAACTTCTGAGTGCTACTAAAGCCGAAGTTATAGAGGTTAAGGTAGTTGCGAGGGAGAATGATAGGAATTGTTGTGTCGCCCTCCGTAAAACCCCACGTATCGGGAATTGCATCGATAAACTCGTCGGGGATAGATTCGAAGAATAGCATCGTTGAGAGTCTACGGCCGCCAAAGACAATGCTACCATCCACCTCGAACTGAGAGGATGTAAATCGACCGACGCTCTTTACAAATTCCTGATTCTGAAGTTCTTCGATATCATCGTTGCTAAACGATGTGGCGTTGATGCCAACACGCTTTACTGGGTGGGTAACTACTATATAGTCGTTGCCGATAATGGCCTCTTCGCCCGAGAGAAGTGGCTTTAGGTCGCTATATATCTGTACGCCAGCAAGGATGACGACCATTCCTATTAGGTTGGCAATGAAGAAGATAGCCAACTCGAAAATGCTGATGTGCTTACGGAGAAGTTGCCAGATGAGCGTTATAGATTTAGACATAGGTCGTAGTCGAAATTAATATGTTTACCAATTGAGGTGGCAATAATGCCGGCGCCCTTTGCCTTGGCGTCGCGCTCGATAATAGTGCGCATAATCTCGCTATTTGCGTCGTCGAGATGGGAGATCGGTTCGTCAAGAAGTAGAAAACTATAGGGCTGGCAGAGCGCACGAATGAGTGCCACGCGCTGTTGCTGACCAAAGGATATGCGGTCGATGCGTGTGTCTATCTTGTCGGAAATTCCCAACTCCTCAAATAGGGCTAAAATCTCGGACTGGCTCTTCGAGTGAGTGATATTATTCTTTATCTCAACATTCTGTAGAGCAGTGAGTTCGCCAAAAAGTTTGAGGTCTTGGAATAGGTGGCTTATGCTCTGCTGTCGAATCTCACACCACTGGTTGGTAGAGAGAGTGCTAATGTCGTTATTGTCGAAGAGTATTGTGCCCTGATAGTCGCCACGCTGACCATAGAGATAACTGCAAAGCGTGGACTTTCCTGTGCCTGATGAGGCATTGATAAGATAGCGTTTGCCTCGCTCGAAACTAAAGTCCTTGCCCCATATATCGCCACTAAGATCCTCTCTGTTGGAAAAAATCTGAGGGACTACTCGGTTTAATCTAATAATATCCATATATGCTGATTATTAGAATAGTGTTTTATTTATCTCACCTATTACAATAGGTAGGAATAGGTCGCTTAACTGCTTGAGTGAATTCTCCTCTTGATTGTCAAATGAGATGACCACTTGGTTGTGATCGCACTCCATAATTGCAATATAACCGAAACTAAGCATAGGTGCAAATGCGCTGTAAAGAGTGTAGGTCTCGCTGTCCAATAGCCTCTTGCTTGCCGATTCTATAAAGGTAGATGTTGTCAAGTTATCGAAGTCCACTACTATATAGCCGAGGGAGTTTTCGAGTTCCGTAGCCCACGTCTTCTCGGTTGCTGGTGCTGTTGCTGGTTCGAGTTTAGTGTTTACGCCCGCAAAGAGGAGCCCAGACTCATTCTGCTGGAGGGTGAAGTTGTAGTTACCTAACTTAGTATTATAGTGGTTGTCACCTACCTTGCGGAGCAGACCCATAGTAAAATATGGGATATTTGAGATAATGTAACTATCTGCAACATCTACCATTGCGGATGCCTTAAGGTCACTTATTGAGGGTACTAACTGCGTGCCACCCCAGTAGTAGTCTACCTTCTCGACTATCTTGCCGTCAAGGGTCTCAAGTGCTATTGTAACATCGCCATTGATGGACTCCATAACGTCGTTTGCAACGGCAAAATATATTGCCATTTCATTGCCGAAATTAGCGTAATGTCGAACAGTCTCGTTGCTTATTATCTCGTTGAATAACTCGGCTAACGTAGTTCCATTAATGCCTAAGTTGGCAACTGCAATTACGTTATTGCTTAGGTAGTTAAGGTGATTGTTCTCGCCCTTGTGGAAGAATTCATTATAACCACTGAGGTCGGCACCATTGATTCGCTGGTCGATGGTTGCACGTCCTAACTCAAAGGTTGCGGTAGTTAGGATGTTTGCATCGGGTGTGAGTTTTGTCCTAAAGTCGGCAACGAGTTGCTGACTAATGGTAGGTGTTGTCGCATCGGTTGGCTCGTTTAAAGATGTCTCGATAGCGTTAAGGGCCTTGTTGAGATTGATGTATGATGCCATATCCGACTCTCCGAAGATGGTGAGGTCGGCAAGGTTTTTAGTCAGTGCATTGGTAAGTGTAGCGTCGCTATTTTGGCTATTAACAACGGCAATAAAGCGGTCGTCAGTATAACCAATTGCAATGTTGTCTAACCCCTTAGTATAGTTAATTCCGTTGATCTCCTCAAGGGTAATATCTACGTCGTATAATGTAGAAAGTAGTTTAAGTGACCCATATATCTTGCTCTTGTTCAACACTTCGGCAACGCAAACATAGCCCGACTCTATGCTATCCATATAGCAGTAGATAGGTTTTGTAAAGTCGATTCCACTGTTGTTTACATCTGTAATTATACTCTCTAATTGCTGAGCCATCTCAGGATCCTCGACTTCTGTCTTAAGTACCGACGCAATTAATTTGCGTTGCTCGGCCGAAAAATGGGTGTCAAAAGCGCCCTTCTTGGCGATTTGGTCTAAGTTGAGATAGTAGAAGCAGAGTGCATCAACCTTGTCTCTCACCGGCTCGGCTGTGGTCTTGCGAAAAGTAAAGAGTGCAATTATGACACAGGCGACTAATGCTAAAATAAGTATTATCAATATACTACGCTTTTTCATATCAAGTAATTTATAGGTTATAATTCTTCGATATATATCCCGGTTTTTTGTATATATCATACAAAGATAATGATAATTTTTTAATAAAATACACCCTTGAATCTTTCTTTTGAATTACCATCAATACTTATTTGAAATCCCGAAAAAAAGGATTAAATTTGCACGATATAAACTTATGGTGGTAAAACGTGTAATAAAAACTTATATATGGAGAATTTCAAACCTACAAAGTACACTTTGAAGTGTGTCGCTACGGGCCGAGAGTTCGACGATGCAGGATGGGTATTAGATGATGCAGAGTGCAAAACCCCTTCATTGGTGCGTGCAAACTACTCGAAGAAGCAGTTGGAACTTAAGCCTGAGAGTTATGGTTTCTATAAGTTCTGCGACTGGTTGCCTGTAAAGCGCATCCTTGAGGGTTCTTCTGCCCCAGTGACCTATAAGAGTGAGGCTTTGGCAAAACATTTGGGTCTCAGCAATTTGTGGATCACCCTTAACGGCTATTTTCCTCGCCGAGGTGCGAAGATGAGAACTTGTTCGTTCAAGGAGACTGAGGCCTACAGCGTATGCGCACGTATTGATGAGAATGAGGATCGTGTATTGGTGGTGGCATCAGCGGGTAATACAGCAAGAGCCTTCGCTCGTGTATGTTCAGATAATAATATCAAGTTGTTGTTGGTTGTACCATCTGACAATCTCTCATCTCTCTGGTTCACAGAGCCTATCAACGATTGTGTGAAACTTATCGCGTGTGAGAAGGGTGGCGACTACTACGATGCTATCTATCTCAGCCTCTTGGCTCTCAAGTCATCGAAGATGTATGCTGAGGGTGGCGCAAAGAATATTGCTCGTCGCGATGGTATGGCAACGACCGTTCTTTCGGCCGTTACAACAATCGGTCGGATTCCTGATTACTACTTCCAGGCCGTTGGTAGTGGTACAGGTGCTATCGCTGCGTGGGAGGCAAATATGCGACTCATCGAGGATGGAAGATATGGAGATAACCTTATGAAACTCATTGTCTCTCAGAATGCTCCATTTGTGCCTATGTTCGACGCCTGGCGTGCCGATTCTCGCGATATGTTGCCATACGAGATGCATAAGGCTCGTCGTGACGCAGAACTTATCGATGCGAAGGTGTTGTCTAACCGTAAGCCACCTTACGCCTTGGCAGGTGGACTCTACGATGCACTTAAGGCGACCAATGGCGATGTAGTTGTTGCTACTAATGCACAGGCTCGCAGAGCTTGCAAACTGTTCAAGGATCTGGAGGGTATTGACATTCATCCGGCAGCAGGTGTGGCACTCGCTTCGCTTATCAAGATGGTCGAGGGTGGCAAGGTTGAGAAGGATGCTTGCATTATGCTCAATATCACGGGTGCTGGTGAGGAGGCTGCGAAGCAGAATAAGGAGATTTTCACTATCAAGCCAAGCAAGGTATTCCCACTCACTGCTACGGTTGATGATGTAGTAACATACGTTGAATCATTATTTTAGAAAGATTATATGTTGTATCCAATTAAGTTTAAGCCACGCATCAAGGAGCGTATCTGGGGCGGTAGTGCCATTCTCAAGAAGAAGGGTAAGGCAGCGAGCCGTCTGGCAAAGGATAAACTTTATGGAGAGAGTTGGGATCTCTCTTCTGTGAAGGGCGATGTCTCGGTTGTGTCGAATGGTTTTCTTAAGGGAAATAGCCTTGAGGAGATTATCGAGGTGTATATGGGTGAACTCGTTGGCGAGGAGAATTTCGAGATTTATGGTTTGGAGTTCCCTCTGCTTGTGAAGTATCTCGACTGCAACGACAAACTCTCTGTTCAGGTACACCCTGACGATAGTCTGGCCTTGGAGCGCCACAATAGTTATGGTAAGACCGAGGCGTGGTATGTGGTTGATTGTCAGCCCGACTCTGCTATATATCTCGGCTTCAAGGATTTGAATATCACTCGCGAGGAGTATATTGCAGCTGTTGCAGAGTCTCGTCTTGAGCCACTTCTCAATAGAGTTCCCGTAAAACCAGGCGACGTATTCTTCATCCCTGCTGGCACGGTACACGCCTTGGGTGCAGGCCTTGAAGTTGTGGAGGTTCAGCAGACTTCGGATGTCACCTACCGTATCTATGATTGGGATAGAGTTGATGCTTCGGGCAAGGGCCGTGAACTACATACGTCGTTGGCTGTAGATGCCATTGATTTCGAAGCCGATGCTGAGTTGTTGCACCGCAAGTACGACTTGACTCGTGGTGGCGAGGCTACGGTTATAGAGTCTAACTACTTCACTATGACCCTGCACGATGTGGATGGCACAAAGAGTCTCGACCGCACAATGCTCGACTCGTTTGTTATATACATTGCCCTAAATGGCTCAGTAAGAATCGTTGCCGACGACTCAGAGGAGACTCTCAATGAGGGTGAGGTGGTACTTGTTCCTGCCGAGATGGGTGATATCCACTTCGAGGGTAACGCTAAGTTGATGGAGGTTTATATAGAGCGAAAGTAGGGTATGCAACCACAAATGGTCATCATCATCGAGAATACGCTTATGGCTATGGCCTTGCGTAGCCTTCTGCAAGATATGGTGCCAGGAGTGGATGTTGTATGCTACAATAGTATGGAGAGTTTTCGTAATGCACCATCTTTGAGGGTGGTGCATTATTTTGTCTCTCCGACAATCTTATTTCACAATAGCGAGGAACTTAAACCACACCTTCGTCGCACAATTGTAGTTGCCGAGGGTGAAGCACCTACGTTTATCCAGTCGGGACTACGCATTATTGATGCTACAGCGACCGAGCAACAGATTGCTCGTCAGATAATAGAGATTCACCAGATGGGTCATCCATCGGGCCACGGACACCACTCTACACATATTGGTAGTGGTGAGGATAGAGAGACATTATCTGTGGTGCCGGCCCAACTATCTCCGCGCGAGAGAGATGTATTGGCGTATGTCGTAAAAGGTTTTATAAATAAGGAGATTGCCGAGGCGTTGAACATTTCGTTAGCGACGGTCGTATTTCATCGAAACAATATCTCAGAGAAGTTAAAAACACGCTCAATAGGCCGATTGACCATATATGCGGTACTTAATAATATTGTCTCGATATCAGATATTTAACCTCAGTTATATAGAAAAAATAATAGGTTGTTCTTGCGTAGAACAACCTATTATTTTATTGGTCAATATCGATTAGTAGATACCGCCTGACATATAACGATAGTCTACCATAGAGTAGTCACCGCTGAAGGTTACTACATAGATAGAAGTATCCTCTGGATCCTCGAATGTAACCTCAAATTTTACCTCGTCGTCGGTTACGGTAAGTGTACCATCAAGGTAGAGGCGCTGATTAATCTCGAAACCAGTTGAATCGTACTCCTTGTAAAGGCTTGCGCACTCCAAGAATGTACCAGCGGTACCGTCGTTGTTAATATTGAAGGTGTACACGCCATTAGGAATCTTGATGTGATCGTAATCTGCTGGGCGCTGGTCTGAATATACGTCAAGGAAGAACTTGAAACCTGCATCGTAGAACGATGTGTTTGCGTCGTAGTCGCTCTCTGAGAGGCAAACGTAGTAGTTATAGTTGTTGCCTGCGTAGTCACCGTAGTAGTGGCCGAGCAAGAATGGAGCCTCGATGTTATGCTCCTCTGGACGTGGTGTACCCTCCTGGTTTACAGTTACAGTGTAATCAACATCTGCATAAGATACGGTGATGATACCCTGGCGAGCATCGTAGCTACTATTCTCATCAACAGTAAACTTGATGTTACCCATCTTACTGTGGTCGAATGAGTTAATCCATTCTACATCGGCTGCTGCCTCTACCTTATACTCCTCTGTAGGGTTGTTGAGTGTGTAAACGATCACGCTCACTGCGTTGCCATAACCAACATTTACCTCAGATGCAGAGGTGATAGTCAATGATGGAGTAGTGTTACCTGGCTCGTTGCCACCGGTTGGATCTGTATTTGCTGGCTCACAAGCGGTTAGCAAAATAGCGATAGTCGCAAAAAATGCAAAAAATCTCTTTGTCATAATGTTTTATATTTAATTAATTTGTTTCTGTATTCCAACTTTTCAGTGCAAAGTTAATATATTTTTTTGATTTTTACGACCTCTGATGCCAAATTAACATTATATTTGTAAAAAATATAGTATGAAACAGATTTTAATTATAGCGCTTGCCTCTCTGTTATATACATCGGCTTACCCACAGCAGGGTAGTGTGTTGGTCGAAAAGATGGTCGAGGCTGGACTTGTAGATATACAGAGTCTCGATTCGGATATCCTTGTCGATTTGAAATACTCCTCGACGGACAACTTTGTCGGCAAGGATATGTATGGCGAGTTGGAGCAGGCGTTTCTCGAACCTGAGTTTGCCAGTAGGGTAGTCAAGGCTCAGCAACTTCTAAAACAGCGACACCCCAACTATACTTTACTCATATATGATACAGCACGCCCTTTAAGTGTGCAACGTGCTATGCGTAAGGCTGTTGAAGGTACTGAACTTGAGTCGTTTGTTGCTAATAGCACGCTCGGTGGCCGTCATAATTTTGGTGTAGCCGTGGATCTTACAATCGCTACGAACGATGGTACACCCCTCGATATGGGTGCGGGATTTGATGAGTTTAGCGAGGCCTCGTCGGTTAAGGGTACACCCGACACTAATGTAGCATCTACTCGCACAATAGAGGTTTATAGAGATTATGTTAAATCCTTGGCAAAACGCGGAGTTATCTCATACGAGTCGGCCAATAATAGGATTCTATTGCTTGAAATTATGTGTGAGGCTGGATTAGTGCCTTACCGCAGAGAGTGGTGGCATTTCGAGGAATTGCTCTCTATGTCGCAGACCAGAGAGAAATACAAACTGCTTGATTTCTAAAGTGTATACCTATATTATATAAAGGACGTTTATATCACAACTGCTATAAACACCTTTACTATATGGTAGAACATATAAACTCCTGCAACGAGTTTAATTCCTGTGCCAGCAAGGAATGAGAGCAACGAGCCAAATCCTACCTTAAAGGCCTTCTCTAATGGAGTCTTGCTTCCTACAACCTCACCAATAATCGCTCCGACGAATGGACCAAAGATAATACCGGGAATGCCGAAGCAGAGGCCTACGAAAGTTCCTATGGTAGCACCCGTGATTCCTGCCTTTGTGCCACCAAAGAGTTTGCTGAAGTAGCCAGGAAGGATGTAGTCGAGAATAATCGCCACGACAGAGACCGTTCCCCAGATTAAAAGTTGTGACACGGTGATTGTTGAACCCGTTGTTAAGAATACGCAAACAAGTCCTGCGAATGAAAGTATTGTTCCAGGTAACACAGGCACAATAACGCCAATTAAACCAACAAGTCCTAGTATAAGTGCTACTATTGCTAAGGTGATATCCATTGTGTCGTAATATTTATATTATGTTAAATTATCTGTTTCCCTGATAGGAATTCTACTGTGTGTCTGTTGAATTATCCTCCACGTTAGTCGAGTCATTCTCTCTGTCTGTTGAGTTATTCGTGGTTGATTTGTCTGCAAAAGTATAGTATCGCGTAACCAGGTAACTATAGACCACCGAGACAATCGTTGTTAGCATCTTTGAAGGCGTTGGCCAAAACATAAAGAGTTCAACAAAGAGTTTCATACAGACGTAGTTGATAACTATCGAGCCAGCAACCGAAAGAGCATAACGCAGAAGTTGTTTGCGAGAAGCAAGGTGCGAAACTCTAAAAGCCACGTGACGATTAAGCCAAAAACCGGTGAAGAAGGTAATTGGAAAGACGATACACAACGAGGCAATATGCGGGGATATACATTGGTTACCTATGTATATATACTGCTCGGCTACGACGTAGTGATAAATAAGGTAATACCATATTATATCAAGCGTCATATTCAGACCTCCACAGAATCCATAAGCAAAAGTATTGCGTGATACAATGCGTTCTATTGGCTTAATATAGAACGCATTAACGATATTAATCAATACTTGTGCTACGGACATATCTACTCCTTATATCGCTTAGGTGTGTGGATCCAAATCTGCTTGAAATCGTCGCTGTAGTTCGATACGAACTCCTCACAAGCCTCTCTGTCGGTGCTTCCGAATGGTGAAACAGCATACATCGAACCAAGTTTAAACGAACTAAACTTGAGGTAAGGGTGCTGCTTTTCGAGGGTTGCAATGGCACGATTTACATTCTCCTCGGTGGAGTAACTGCCAATAACGGCCCAATGGCGTATATCGCTATTCTCTCTCCAGTCGTCAATAACCTCTGGCTCAGGTTCTTGAATTATCTGCTCAATAACTGGCTCGATAAGTTCGACCTCCTCGGTAACAATATCTACCTCCTCAACAATAGGGGTAACAATCTGCTCTGGCTGAGGCACAACTTCTGTCTCTGAGATCTCTGCAACAATCTCATTCTCTTGCTCGTTATCGTTTGGCAAAACGAAGTATTTAACGCCTGCAATGATTGTAGGTATCAACAATAGGAGAGCAAGATAGAGCGCTACCCTATTTTTCTTTGTAACAACCTCTATTACAGCACTATTCAATGGATTTAACTGCGATAAAATAGTGCTATCAGCCACAAAGGATTTATTGTGCAAAACTCCTACGCCCTCGATGGTGACCACCCCATCAATACTCACCTTGTCGAGCCAACGACCATAGATATCGAGAGCCTCTTTCTCAGAGATATTAGTTGCTTGTTGGATGCTATCTACGATAGAAGTCGCTGATCTATGGCTTGAGAACGACAACTCGTATCGTGGTGCTGAGATCCTCTTCTTAGAGAGTGCAGTGGCGGGTTTGCGCTCGATGAATATGGTACCAACCTCAGGCAAAAGCACTCCGCCAGAAGTTATTAGTGTGTTGAATATCAGTTTATTTACCTCGCTAACCATTGCGCTACCCTATTTCTTTTTTGCACTCTTCTTATCCTCACGAGCATACTCACGGTTAGCACGCTCGACCACAGCATTTATATCTGTCACTACTGGGCGCACCATAGATCGTACAATCATAAAGATACCGATAATAATAAATGGGAGGCTAAGCAACTGTCCCATATCGAGGGCCATACCTATCTCGAAATCTACCTGACGCTCCTTCAAGAACTCGATAAAGAATCGGGTGAGGAAGATGCCAATCATAGCAGAACCAAAGAGGAATCCAGGGCGACGACGACCTAAATCTTTGCTGTAGTACATCCAGAATATAATGCCAAAAGTGAGGAAGTAGCACAATGCCTCGTACAACTGCGCTGGGTGACGAGCAGGTACCATATCAATAATCTCTTGAGGTACGTCGCCCGCGAACTCCATCCATGCCCTACGTGCGTCGTGGTAGATAAACTTAAAGCCCAAAGCCGAGTCGGTAGGATAGCCGACGATCTCGGAATTGAAGAGGTTACCCAAGCGGATGATAGCACCGCTGAGAGGAGCAACGATAGCGATGCGGTCGAGACCCCAGATAAAGGGCAAATGGTTGCGCTTAACGAAGAACCACAAGCCGAGGATAATACCGATTGTTGCACCGTGGCTAGCCATACCGCCATTACGGATGTCTGTGATAATGCGCCAAGGCTCAGCGAGATATACCTCTGGCTCATAGAAGAGACAGTGGCCCACACGTGCGCCGATGAATGTACCGAGGACTACCCATATAAAGGCAGACTCAAGGGTACGTGGAGGGAGACCCTCGCGCTTAAAGGTGTAGTAGCAGATGCGCTCCGCTGCAAGGATGGCAATGGCCCACATAAGACCATACCAACGAATATCGAGGTTGCCCAATGATACAAGAACTGGGTCCCAATTCCAAACGATTGACAATAGGTTCATATCTTAAAATTCTTTAACTTATTCTCTTTTTAACTCTCGAGGATCGCTACTCGGGCAACAACCCTCCAGCAAGCCTTAATATCGCGTCTATCTACGATAATATCGGGAAAATCCTCGCGGTTGCGTGCTACAAGCCTAATTTTGCCATCATCTTCTTTTAGAAGTCGAATCTTGCGCCATAGTACGCGGGGCTCGATGTGCATAACATACTCGTTACCCTGTACCATATCATCGAGGTTGGTGATACGCTTAAGGAAGAGGTCGTTAGCCACAGTAGAGGGATCGCTCATAGGGCGAGAAAATGTGCGCACGACATAGTCGCAATCAACATTATAAGGCACTTGCACCACTGTAGATGTGATCGTGTCACTAATAAAGGGCATAACCTCCTCCATATCCTGAGGATAGAATGGAATAGTTACTGACTCCAGAG
Source organism: Alistipes sp. (assembly GCA_017555905.1). GTDB lineage: Bacteria > Bacteroidota > Bacteroidia > Bacteroidales > Rikenellaceae > Alistipes. Next base: position 73,117 of record JAFZFP010000005.1, read on the forward strand.
GCTTGCTCTTAAGCATTGAGCCGATGCCCGACAGAAGCCACGTGCGGTCGATATTAGGGTCGAGTCTTACGATACGATCGGCCAAGTCGGGAGAGATGCCGAAGTTGCCTTTACGAATCTGATATAAACTCTCGGGACGTGGCATTCCGAGTTGCTTAGCAAAGGTGATGATGCTGAGCCCGAGATGCTCGATCACCTTCTCCAACCTTTCCCAATTATTATATTTGTTCGTCATTTATTCAAAAAATATCGTATCTTTGCGCCACGGCTCCGTAGTTCAATGGATAGAATTTAAGATTCCGGTTCTTACGATGAAGGTTCGAATCCTTTCGGAGTCACTCACGAGGTGTGTAGCGATTGCTATGCGCCTCGTTTTTTATTCTTAAAAACCTCTTAAATACTAACCATAGTATTTAGTTTGGGGCAAAGTTACAATATTTTAAAGATAATGCAACAACAACAATATCGGTTTTATCACATAAATTTGGTCTAAATGCTAAATATTTTCGAGCCGATAGAGATATTTATCTCCATTTCCGTCTCGTTCTAAAACTTAGGAGGGTGATGACAACGAATTGTCTCCACCCTCCTATTGTTACGATTTTTCCATTTTCGACTATCTGCCAGACTCGGCGATCTTATGGCGAATCATCTTGTTCAACTCCTCGGCCTCGAGCAACTCCTCAAGGAAGAAGTGCATACGGTAACGCCAGTAGTGGCGAGAGTTTGCTGGAACATTGATACGCTCGTCGTGTGGATTCTCTCGACGCAAACCACCATCCATAGCAACCCAGTCCTGCCAAGGAAGAACGGTGAGCATCGCTGGAGACTTGAGGTGCATAGATACCACCTGCTCGCAAATCCAAGGCTCACAGAAGTATGGTGCCTCGCCCCAAGCGCCAAGAACGTGGTTGTAGAAGCGCTGAGTTACACCTCTATCCTCCTCCCACCAAGCACGCAATGGATTCATATCGTGGGTACCAGTGGTACAGATTGAGAGGTATGGGTAATCGTACGTTGAGCCAAACTCTACCTTAGGATCCTTTGGCATACGCTGAATCTCGAGTGAGAGAATCTGCTCGCCAGACATAACCGATGGTACGCAGTCAGGAATCATACCGAGATCCTCACCACATACGAGCATACCTGTAGCCTCGGTCAATGGTGGTAACTTCTTGAGTGCCTCCCACTTCCAGAAATCGTTGTGACGACGGTAGAAGAAGTCGTTATAGAGTCGGTTGTAAGCCTCCTTCTGGTCGTCGGCAAGCCAACGATAGCAGTCGGTAGAGAATGCTGAGATGCGTGGGTGGAACTTACCCTTCTGTACGCTATCCTCCACAAAGAGCATATTGTCGGTCTCAGAGATATTGCCACAGTGCCAGCCTTCGAAGCGGAAACCATACGAAGCAATCTCCTCATAACTATATGGCAATGCAGGGTTGAAGCGACCAAGAAGTGCGTTTACTGCATCGAGTGGAATCTCCCAAATGCGGAAGAAACCAAGGATATGGTCGATACGGTAAGCGTCGAAATACTCCGACATCTTCACGAAACGAGCCTTCCACCAAGCGTAGCCATCCTCGGCCATCTTCTCCCAGTTGTAGGTTGGGAAGCCCCAATTCTGACCCATAACAGAGAAGTCATCTGGTGGAGCACCCGCTGAAGAGTTCATATGGAAGAGTTCTGGATATACCCAAGCATCAACACTTGTGCGAGAGATACCAATTGGAATATCACCCTTGAGAACTACACCCTTAGAGTGTGCGTAGTCGCGAGCGTCACGCAACTGCTTAGAGAGGTGATACTGAACGAAGTAGTGGTAAGCAACCTCGGCGCTATTCTCCTTCTCATACTTAGCAACCTTTGCCTTTGTGTACTTCGCCATAGCGCCCCACTGGCTGAAATCTGGTGTACCCTTCTTGTCGCGAAGTGCGCAGAAAACAGCGTATGGACGTAACCACTCTTCATTAGCCGAGAGGAATGCCTTGAACTCCTTTGATGCAAGGGTCTTCTTGCCATCCTGCTCAAAGAGGAGGTGAAGGTACTCGGCCTTTGCATTATTTACACGCTCGTAATCAACATTTGGCAAGGTATTGAGCTCTTTGCCCAAAGCCTCAAAACGTGCCAAAGTCTCCTTGTCCTTAAGTTCGCCTACAGCAGGGAGGTGGAGGAACATTGGGTGAAGAGCAAAAGTAGAGTTGGCGTTATATGGATAAGAGTCCTGCCAAGTACCAGTCATTGTGGTATCGTTGATAGGCAAGATCTGGATGATTGACTGACCTGTCAATTCAGCCCAATCGACCATCAACTTGATGTCGTTAAACTCGCCCACGCCGAAACTTGACTTAGAGCGCAATGAGAATACAGGGATTGCAACACCTGCTCCACGCCAAGGAGCCATATCGAACTGTGGTCTAAGACCATCAACAACCAATGCCTCATCTGCTACGGTGCCGTATGCGAAGTAGTAGTTCTCACCTGACTGCCAAGCAACTACCTCGTTGGTTTGGCTATCTACGATAACGAACTTATAGGCAAATGCCTCTTTAGGCATCTTGATACGTGCGCTCCAGATAGGGGCTTGAGCGTCGTTCATCACAACACCCTTGCTCACGTTCCAGTTGCCCAAAGCCTTGCCGTCACCAACGAGTACAACGTGCTGGTTGGGACGAACAACAGCGATATCGGCAAGAATAGTTAGGTAACCATCTGCGATACCCTGAGCCTTCTTAGCCTTGATACGACGGAATACACCATCTGTAAACATCGACGAGTGGAACGAACGGTCGGCTGGCATATCGTGCCAACTATCCAAAACACGAAGGTTTGTAGCCTTCTTATCAATTAAAAGTGTGTGCTTGCCACCCCACTCCTTGCGAATGACCATATCGCCATAGCGCACTTCATAGTGGTACGAGAGTTCTGTGGCAGAGGTAAGTTTGAGCGATGCACTCCACACTCCGTTACCAACGTAGTGCATAGGATATGCCTTCTCCTTCTCGGTGCCAACAACCACATACAAATCCTGTCCGTATGCGGTCTGGTACTCTAATCTAAGGTTTAGTGTCATATTTTATTATTTATGGTTAATTATTGTTTGTCTTAATCTACTTCTTGAGCAATATATCTCGCAACTCTTGGCAACTAGCCTCAGGGTTGCGTGGGTCGAATTTGAAGCCTAGCCATCCCTCATTGCGTGCTGCATCTACGTTCTGTTGGCGGTCGTCGATGAATAGCGTTTCGGCTACGTCGAGCCCGTAACGAGTGGTCAGACATCGATATATTTCGGCATCTGGTTTTACGATATGCTCCTCGCAAGATACCACCTCGCCATCGAAATTTTTATAAACATCCTTCTTGCGAAGAAACTCTATGAATTCCAACGACATATTCGATAGTACATAAAGTTTATATTGAGCTAACTTCAAATCCTCAATCAGGGTCTTCGTTGCAGGAATTTCCTCCTGTGTAAGGATCGAGCGTTTGAGGTTTCTATCGGCCAATTCCCTGTCGCAAGAGTTATACTCCGCCAAGTCGGAAAGCACCTGCTCGTAGGTTGATACACCCCTGTCGTACTCCTCCCAAAAATGTGGCATTTCGGGAAGCATAATGTAGGAGAAAAACTTTATAAACTCTGGCTCGAACTTTCGAGGGTCTCGGGCAAATACAACTCCACCCAAATCGAATACTACATTTTTAATCTTGCTCATATCATACAAAGTTAAGTTATTTAAGGTTAAAATGCAACTCATTTGCGTTATTTTTTCGATGAATGGTAGAATATTGATGATGAGTGAGTGATAATGCGCGAAATCGAATATATGAGTGTTTTAAGCACTAAAAAATTGTTTGGCATAAACCCTATTTTATCCCCTCAAAATATTTGCAAGTTGAATTTTAATTTGTATCTTTGTGCGTTTTATATAGAATATATAAATAAAACTAATATATGAGTACCGAACAGGAAAAAGTAATGAAACACGAGGAGGAGTATTCGGCGTCGAATATTCAAGTCCTTGAGGGTCTTGAGGCCGTTCGTAAGCGTCCGGCGATGTACATTGGTGATATCGGTGAGAAGGGTCTTCACCACCTTGTTTATGAGGTAGTGGATAACTCTATCGACGAGGCACTTGCTGGCTACTGTACCGACATCTACGTAACTATCAACGAGGATAACTCTATCTCAGTCCGAGATAATGGTCGAGGTATCCCAACCGATTGGCACGAGAAGGAGGGTAAGTCTGCATTGGAGGTTGTATTGACCGTGTTGCACGCAGGTGGTAAGTTCGACAAGGGTAGTTACAAGGTTTCTGGTGGTCTTCACGGTGTGGGTGTATCGTGTGTTAATGCGCTCTCTACCCTACTCGTTGCAGAGATTCACCGTGGTGGCAAGATCTATCGTCAGACCTACTCTAAGGGTGTGCCAACATCAAGCGTAGAGGTTGTTGGCGATTGCGAGGACCGCGGTACTACCATCACCTTCAAGCCAGATGGTTCAATCTTCACTCTTACTACAGAGTATAAATATGATATCTTAGCAAACCGTCTTCGTGAGTTGGCATTCCTTAACAAGGGTATTCACCTCACATTGACCGACCACCGCGTCAAGGATGAGGAGGGCAACTCACTCTCTAACCACTTCTATTCAGAGTTTGGTCTTTCGGAGTTCGTCGAGTACCTTGATGCTACCCGTGGTCAGAAGATCATCGAGAAGATCATCTATCTCGACACCGAGGAGAGCGGTGTTCCTGTGGAGGTTGCTATGCAGTACAACGACTCATATTCGGAGAACGTACACTCTTATGTAAATAATATCAACACCATCGAGGGTGGTACTCACCTCACAGGTTTCCGTAGCGCACTTACACGTACTCTTAAGAAGTATGCTGAGGATAGCGGTATGTTGTCTAAGTTAAAGTTCGACATCTCTGGCGATGACTTCCGTGAGGGTTTGACTGCGGTGGTTTCTGTTAAGGTTGCAGAGCCTCAGTTCGAGGGTCAGACAAAGACAAAACTCGGTAACGACGAGATTGCTGGTGCTGTAAACCGTGCGATGTCTGCTGCATTGAGCAACTACCTCGAGGAGAATCCTAAGGATGCTAAGGCTATTGTTCAGAAGGTTATCCTTGCTGCTCAGGCTCGCCACGCTGCACGTAACGCTCGTGAGGCTGTACAGCGTAAGACCGTACTTTCGGGTGCAGGTCTTCCAGGTAAACTTGCTGACTGTACAAGCCGTGACCGCTCTATCGCCGAGATCTTCTTCGTCGAGGGTGACTCTGCGGGTGGTACTGCAAAGCAGGGCCGCGACCGCAATTTCCAGGCTATTATGCCACTCCGTGGTAAGATTCTTAACGTGGAGAAGGCTCAGGAGCACCGTATGTGGGAGAACGAGGAGATTAAGAATATGTTCGCAGCGCTTGGTGTGTCGATTGGTACTGCCGAGGATAGCAAGGCGCTCAACATCGAGAAACTCCGTTACGACAAGATTATCATTATGACCGATGCCGATGTCGATGGCTCGCACATCGCAACTCTTATGCTCACCTTCTTCTTCCGCAAGATGAAGACATTGATTGAGAATGGTCATATCTATATCGCTACCCCACCTTTGTACCTTGTTAAGAAGGGTAAGCAGGAGCGTTACTGCTGGACCGACAAAGAGCGCGACGATATCACTATGGAGTTTGGCTCTAAGGGTGTTCATATTCAGCGATACAAAGGTCTTGGTGAGATGAACGCACAGCAGTTGTGGGATACAACAATGAATCCTGAGACCCGCATCTTGCGCCAGGTGACTGTTGAGAATGCTGCTGAGGCCGACCACATCTTCTCAATGCTTATGGGTGACGAGGTTCCCCCACGACGAGACTTCATCGAGAAGAATGCACACTATGCAAATATCGATGCTTAATCGTTAGATTTATCGGGGTTGCGCCTTTAAGGTGTGACCCCAATTTTTAAACTATACCATATTATGAAAGTTACTGTTATTGGCGTTGCAGGTGGCACGGGCTCTGGCAAGTCCACTCTCGTTAAGCGTCTGCAAGAGGCATTTAAGGATGACGATGTGGCGACATTGTGCCACGACTATTACTATAAAGCGCACCCAGAACTCACATACGAGGAGCGCACAAAGTTGAACTACGACCACCCCGCAGCATTCGATACAGATATGCTTGTGGAGCATATTCGTACTCTCAAGTCGAATGTACCAGTCGAGCATCCTGTTTACTCCTTCGTAGATCACAATCGTACAGATGAAAAAGTTCTCGTGAAGCCCTCGAAGGTTATTATCGTCGATGGCATCCTTATCTTTGATAATAAGGAGTTGCGTGAACTGATGGATATCAAGGTATTTGTTGATACCGATGCCGACATCCGCCTTGCTCGTCGCATCCTAAGAGATGTATGTGATCGCGGTAGAACGATGCAGTCTGTAATCGACCAGTATACAACAACGGTAAAGCCTATGCACGAAGAGTTTGTTGAACCATCGAAGAAGCACGCCGACGTGATTATTCCAGAGGGTGGCTTCAACTCAGTTGCTGTGGGTATGCTAATCCAGAATATACGTTCGCTAATTGATAATAAGTAATTTACGATGCGTAAACTAACCCTTTTCTTTAACCTTTTGTTGGTTGCTGTGCTATTTGGTTGCAAGGCAGAGCCTACCTACACCTTGCCAAATAACTATGTAGTGCTTATCTCCGAAGTGGCTAACAGCAACTCGGAGTGGAGAGGTGTTGCCGAGGCTTTGGCAACCAAACATAGTGCTTCTATCATAACATTTGCTGAAGCACCGCGCGATGTTCTCGATTCACTTCGCCAGATAAACCCACGTTATGTGGCAATTGTAGATACTCCTGAGAATATTGGTAGAGACTACGTTATCGATCTTCACCTTATGTGTCGCGAGGTGGATGATGATATCTATGCCGACTTCCTTTGGGGTATAATCACGGGCTATACACCAGACTCCGCGATGCGTATGGTGGAGAATAGCACCGAGCCATTGGTTATCAAGGATGCTGTGGCAACGATTATGGAGTTAAACTCTGCAAAATGGTTTGATAACTATGCCTGGGTAGATGATCACACCCGGGGTCTATGGGGATATAAGAGAGGTCGCGATGCTGAGATTGTCACCGATACCGTAGCAAAGGAGGAGGTATTGAATAAGTTTAAGGAGTTGTATGAGAGTTACGATCCCGACCTTATCGTCACTGCTGCTCACGCTACACAGAAAAACCTCGAAATGCCCTACTCACTTGGTCACATCAAGCCTCGCAACGGCAAGTTGTACGCCGAGAATATCTTTACTGGCCAAGAGAGCGATATCAAGGAGTCGGGCAAGCGTCGAGTATATGCCGCTGTGGGTAACTGCCTTATCGGTGATATGAACAATACGAAGGAGAGTATGGCCGCTGCTTGGATGAATGGCTCAAACGTATCTACGATGTTAGGCTATGTAGTAACTACTTGGCACGGCCGTAATGGCTGGGGTGCACTGAAGTATTGGGTGACAAACCCTCAGCGCTACACCCTTGCTGAGGCTACATATATGAATCAGCAGGACTTCCTTCACCAGCAGAATGAGTGGTATCCAGAACTTATCAATGAGCGATATACATACCACGAGGGTTTCTGGAGCGAGTTGGAGTGTGCAGCACAGCGTCTATCGGAGGTTTTAGGCCGAGAGATAGATATGGAGAATGCCCAGGATTGGGATATGATGGGTTTCTGGCACGACCGCGATGTCTTGGCCTACTATGGCGACCCTAAGTGGAGTATTATGCTGCAATCCGTGGAGGCAGAGTGCGACTACACCATCTCAACAAATTATGAGGATGGTCGCTACACTATCACCATCGCCACCGACGAAAACTTCTCGTTGGAGCGTATGGTGGGTGATAAGTTCAAGCAGGAACACGTCCTTGATTTGCCATTCAGTTACTTCTTCCCTGAGCGTCTGAAGTCTCCAAAGTTAGCAGATGGCGAGAAGTGGGATGTTGTAGTAGATGAGAATTTCGTGCTTGTCTATAACCCTGAGTTCGAGCCTAATAGCATATACAACATTGTGCTTGAGGTTGCAGAGTAAACCTATCACATCAAGACAATAAAGAGTATCGGCTGTCCAACGAAGTGTTGAACAGCCGATAGTTTTTTTTTGAGGTGTGTAATTAACATTATAAGCACATCTCAAAAATGCGAATTACATCCTCTACGGCAAGAGTTTTGAAGCCCTTGATATCGCCGTAGCGACATGCCTTTTTGGCCATTAGTTCGAAGTCCTCACGCTTGATACCCACCTCGGTAAAGGTGCGCTGAAGGCCGAGTTTATCGAAGAGGAACTCTGATGTTAGGCGAATACTCTCCTTAGCAATAGCCATCTTATCCATCGAACTATCTATGCCAAAGACATTGACGCCATACTGCACATATTTATCGACATTTGTCTCATCCAAGCAATACTCCATCCAACGAGGTGTAAGGATTGCAAGGCCAAGGCCGTGGGTAATGTCATAGACTGCCGACAACTCGTGTTCCATAGGGTGGCAACTCCACGCCTTGCGCTTACCACCGTTAATAAATCCATTGATAGCCCAAGAGGATGTCCACATAAGGTTGGCGCGAGCCTCATAATTCTCTGGCTCATTGACCGCTATAGGCGCATATTTAACAACCGTCTTGAGCATACCCTCCATAAAACAATCGAGCATATAGAGGTCCTTCTGAGTATTAAAGTAAACCTCGAGGATGTGAGACATAATATCTGCCGAGCCCGCTGCAGTCTGGAACTTGCCAACCGAATAGGTGAGCGTAGGGTCCAAGAACGACACCTTTGGAAGGAGCGCTGGTGCAAGACGGCCGAGTTTATCGCCTGTCTCAAAGTTTGAGATAACACCTGCGGTATCCATCTCAGAGCCTGTAGCCGAGAGGGTAAGGATAGTGACGATAGGCAATGCGCTCTCAATTGGTTTGGCATTGGCACCGAAGAACTCCCAAGCGTCGTGATCGACACAAGCACCTGCGGCCATAAATTTCGTAGCATCAATGGTTGAACCACCACCAACAGCCAAGAGGACATCTATACCCTCCTGCTTGCAGATTTCGACACCCTTGCGCACCGACTCGATACGTGGGTTAGGCTCAATACCTGAGAGTTCGAAAACCTCCATCTCAGCCTTGCGCAACTCCTCAAGGACTCTGTCGTACAAACCGATACGCTTAATCGAGCCTCCACCATAAGTCAAAAGCACACGGCGACCAAACTTACGTAGTTCCTTGCCCAAATTCTCAAGTTGATTCTCTCCAAAATAGACCTTTGTAGGAATGTTGTATATGAAGTTATTCATAGTTTTAAGGTTTTAGTTTCTAATGCAAATTTAGTAAAATTATCGAGATATTCAATAAAAGTGGAGGTATAGGACAACTTTCTTCTCTCACTATCTACTATTTGTTATTTTTTTGTTATCTTTGCGACGCATTTTTGCAATAAACCGATTCAGTTCATTAATTATGTTGAGTAGAAGATTGCTCAGAGTGAAGGTTGCTAAAACCCTTTACGCACATCTCAAGTCAGACTCCGATAACCTTAAGGCTTCGGAGAAGTATCTCGTTGAATCTATTGATAAAGCCTACGACCTCTATTTCCAGATGATGTCTTTCGTTGTGGAGGTTGCGCGATATGCCGAGTCTCGTATAGAGTTGGCTAAGCAGAAGAAGTTGCCTACCTACGAGGATCTCAACCCTAACCGTCGTTTCGTGGACAATGCCGTTATCATACTTATCGCCAACAGCGATTCGGTGAATGACGTTCTCGCATCACGCAAGTTGGGCTGGGCGAATCAGCACGACACCATCAAGGGTGTCTACAACCGCCTTATCGAAACGGAGTTCTACAAGAACTATATGTCGGCTTCGGTATCTACATTTACTGATGACCGAAAATTCGTCGAGGAGTTCTTCCAGTGGCTTGAGGATGATGAGCAACTTGCAGAGGTTGTTACCGAGATGTCGCTTTTGTGGGCCGACGACTACGGCTTTGCCCTCTTCCTCGCTATCCGCACAGTTCAGCACCTCAAGCGTAGCCATACAGAGGTTAAGGTATTGCCTAAGTTCAAGAGCGATGAGGACCTCGACTTTGCTAAGCGTCTATTTGTAAAGTCATTGGTGGACTACGAGGACAACCAGGCAGTTGTGGATCGCTACTCAAAGAACTGGGATGTAGAGCGAGTGGTATTTATGGATAGTTTGATTATCTCTATTGCTATCACCGAATTGACTCAGTTCGACTCAATTCCTGTAAAGGTAACCCTCGACGAGTGGATTGACATCGCTAAGTACTACTCTTCACCTACAAGTAGCAACTTCGTAAATGGTGTACTTGACAAGGTGGTTGCTGAGTTTACCGAGCAGGGCCTTATCAACAAGAGTGGCCGAGGCCTCCTTTAATCTAAGGATCAACAATGAGACGAGTTTGGGCAATTGTAGCGGTTGTTGTTGCGCTACTATCGGTTGTGGCACTCGTTTTGATATGTAACACCAACCATAAAGAGTCACTTGAGCAGGCTCCTGAAGTTGAGTACAACGGCATCGTTGCAGAGTATAGTGGCGAGGGTGTTTGTGAGGTTTTGGTCGATATAGGCTACGTTAAAGCCTCTTCAACGACTATTACAAATATCCGCATAATAAACCAGAGCGCTACCCCGTTAGTACTTCTGGACTACTCAACGCAGTGCCGATGTATGTGGCTCGACCTAAACCGTGAGCCTATAGCGCCTGGCGACAAGTGCGACATCGAACTATACTTCGACTCACGAGGCGAATGGGGATCTGTCGGAAACTTTATGGAGATTACCACCTCGAATGAGGCATCGCCCATTGTACTGTGGATTGGTGCAGAGATAGAATAAAAGGGAGGATATAACGGCTATACCTATTATATTAATAGCCGTTGGCACGAACAAAGATATTATAGCAAACAAAATAAACATTAAAACTAACAAAACGATGAATTTACTTTTTATTGATGGCGAGGTAGTTGAGACTCAGGTTGTCGAGGCTGCTCCAGAGGTTGTTGAGACTATTGTTGAGATTCCTGCAGAGGGAACTGACGTTGTTGCTGCTGAGGCAGAGGCACAGGCTCAGCCTGCTGGTTCTGGTTGGACATTCTGGATTATGATTTTGGCAATGATCGCCATTATGTACTTCTTTATGTGGCGTCCAGAGTCAAAGCGTCGCAAGCAGATGGAGGATTTCCGCAAGGGTTTGAAGAAGGGTGACAAGGTTATCACTGCTGGTGGTATCTATGGCGTTGTTAAGGAGGTGAACGAGACCTCTTTGCTCATCGAGGTTGATAGCAACGTAACTCTTCGCATCGACAAGAATATGGTTGCTGGCGCTCCTATGATCAACTAATAGGTGTTCTCCGATCATAATAACTATCCGCTCCTTTCGAGGGGCGGATTTTTTTTGTCTTCAATCTACCCTACCAAATAAAAAGAGAGTTGCTCCAACGGAACAACTCTCCATTACTTAGTGAATACTCTACTACTTGAAATCTACCAACGACTCACCAGTCATCTCGGCAGGCTTCTGCAAGCCCATAAGGTCGAGTATGGTAGGTGCTACGTCGGCCAAAACACCACTCTTCACACTCTTCACTCTATCCGACACAACCACGATAGGCACTGGGTTGAGTGAGTGTGCAGGGTTAGGGGTGCCATCAGGGTTGATTGCGAAGTCAGCGTTACCGTGGTCAGCGATCTGAACAACCTCATAACCATTAGCCTTAGCGCTCTCAACAACAGCCTTAACACACTCATCTACGCTCTTTACGGCCTTCTCGATAGCCTCGTAAACGCCTGTGTGACCCACCATATCGCCATTAGCGAAGTTAAGGCAGATGAAGTCATACTTCTGCTCGCCCAAAGCCTCCACCAACTTATCCTTAACCTCGTAAGCCGACATCTCTGGCTGGAGGTCGTAGGTTGCAACCTTTGGAGAGGCAACAAGGATACGCTCCTCACCCTCGAACTTATCCTCACGGCCACCGTTAAGGAAGAAGGTTACGTGAGCATACTTCTCGGTCTCAGCGATACGCAACTGCTGAAGACCCTGGTTAGCGATATACTCACCAATAGTATTAGGTACATTGTCCTTGTCGAACAAGATGTGCAAGCCCTCGAACTTAGCATCGTATGGAGTCATACAGCAGTAGTACAAAGGCATAGTGTGCATAC
>JAFZFP010000019.1 GCA_017555905.1 Alistipes sp.
AGTGTGAAGATTTTTGGCCGCAAGACTCCAATGGAGTTGAGCTTTACACAAGTTGAAAAAGAATAATTAACCAAGGAAAATTATGGCAAAAGAGGTTGCTGCATTTATTAAATTGCAGATTAAAGGTGGTGCCGCAAATCCTTCACCTCCAGTTGGTCCTGCATTGGGTTCTAAGGGAGTCAACATTATGGACTTCTGTAAGCAGTTCAATGCACGTACACAGGATAAGGCAGGTAAGGTTCTTCCAGTCATCATCACTGTTTACAGCGATAAGTCGTTTGACTTTGTAGTTAAACAGCCACCTGTAGCCATTCAGCTCAAGGAAGCAGCTAAGATCCAGGCAGGTTCGGCTCAGCCTAACCGCCAGAAGGTCGGCCAGGTAACATGGGACCAGATTAAGGAGATCGCTGAGGGCAAGATGCCTGATATGAACTGCTTCACTATTGACGCTGCTATGCGTATGGTTGCTGGTACTGCTCGCAGTATGGGTATCAACGTAGTGGGTGAATTTCCTAACATGTAACGAACATTACAAGAATGAGTAAGTTGACAAAAAATCAAAAGATTGCTTACGCTAAGGTCGAGGACAAGGCGTACAAGCTTTCTGAGGCTGCAGCTCTTCTGAAGGAAATTACCTTTACGAAATTTGATGCCTCAGTAGACATTGACGTCCGTTTGGGCGTTGACCCTCGTAAGGCTAATCAGATGGTTCGTGGCGTTGTGACTTTGCCACACGGTACAGGTAAGACTGTACGTGTTTTGGTTCTCTGTACTCCTGACAAGGAGGCTGAGGCTCAGGCAGCAGGCGCAGACTATGTAGGTCTTGACGAGTACATTGAGAAGATCAAGGGCGGTTGGACAGATGTAGACGTAATCATCACCACTCCTAACGTAATGGGTAAGGTAGGTGCTTTGGGTCGTATCTTGGGTCCACGCGGTTTGATGCCAAACCCTAAGACAGGTACTGTTACTATGGACGTAGCAAAGGCTGTTCAGGAGGTTAAGGCAGGTAAGATCGACTTCAAGGTTGATAAGTACGGTATTATCCACACATCTATCGGTAAGGTATCATTTACTCCCGAGCAGATTGTAGATAACGCACACGAGGTTATGAGCACAATCATTAAGCTCAAGCCAGCAGCTGCTAAGGGTACATATGTAAAGAGCATCTATCTCTCTACAACAATGAGCCCTGGTATTGAGGTTGATACCAAATCAGTAGACGTTAAATAATTGAAGGAGGATAGAAAATTATGACTAAGCAAGAAAAGTTGGCCGTTATTAACGGTCTCAGCGAGCAGCTCACAAACTACCCTCACTTCTATTTGGTAGACATCGAGGCGTTGAACGCTGAGCAGACTGCAGCATTGCGTCGCCAGTGTTTCGAGAAGAAGATTAAGCTTGTTGTTGTTAAGAACACATTGCTTTGCAAGGCTTTGGAGAACGTCGAGAAGGCTGACGCTGAGTTGGTAGCCACTTTGAAGGGCTCTACATCAATTATGTTCACCGAGACAGGTAAGGCTCCTGCACAGCTCATCAAGGAGTTCCGCAAGAAGAGCGACAAGCCTGTATTGAAGGCAGCCTATGTTGAGGGTTGCGTTTACGTAGGTGACAACCAAATCGACACTCTTTGCAACATCAAGAGCCGCGAGGAGCTTATCGGCGATATCGTATTGCTCTTGCAGTCGCCTGCTAAGAATGTCATCTCTGCTTTGCAGTCAAATGCAGGTCAGAAAATCGCGGGCCTCGTAAAGGCTCTCGAGGAGAGAAATAACTAATTTTTAGATTAAAAACAAAATTAAAAAAAATATTACAACTATGGCAGATGTAAAAGTATTGGCAGAGGAGTTGGTAAACTTGACTGTTAAGGAGGTAAACGAGTTGGCTACTATCCTCAAGGAGGAGTACGGTATTGAGCCTGCTGCAGCAGCTGTTGCAGTTGCAGCTCCAGCAGCTGGCGCAGGTGAGGCTGCTCCTGCTGAGAAGTCAACTTTCGATGTAATCTTGAAGAGCGCTGGTCAGGCTAAGCTTCAGGTTATCAAGGTTGTTAAGGAGCTCGCTGGCTTGTCATTGGGTGACGCTAAGGCTTTGGTTGATGGCGCTCCTAAGGCAATCAAGGAGGGTATCTCTAAGGAGGAGGCTGAGTCAATCAAGTCAAGCCTTGAGGAGGCTGGTGCTGAGGTTGAGCTTAAGTAATTCCTACGGGATTATTTAGTCTCTCACTACCATTAAGGTGTAGGGCTTACGTAAAAGTAAGCTCTATGCCTTTTGTGGTCTAATATTCGGGAGTGCGTAGTTGAGCTGTGCCCGCTTATTAGAAATGTCTATGCTCTCAGGGTGTACTTCATTGACACTGAGGGCATTGGTAGGATTAATACCTGCATATTTTTTTCAGACTTATGCCCAGGTCGTTGCTCCTTGGTGCTAGCGAGATGGAGGTTGTGCCGTCTTGCCGTGATGTTAGGGGAGTGGTGGGTATCTTAGTTCTGAGGTTTTGTGAATTTGCCGACGTCTTAGACTTAGGTCTATGTGCCGAGGCTCTTGGATAAGACCTCTTAAACCCGAAGGTTCTTTGCTCACTGTAGACAACTAAGTTGTGAAGTTTTTCTGTTGTCGCGAACACTCCTTGTGAGTAGAAGGGACGATGGATTGCCCAACGAGGTTTGTCGCCGAGCGAGAGTTGAAGGGTTTGACCGAGATATTCGAACGTCGTTTGTCGGAAATGGTTAGCCGACGGTTATAGGTTTTTCAATTATAGTTCTTCAACTAAAACTATTGGATTATATGTCCACAACACAACAACAACGTATAAGCTTCTCTACCATCAAGAATAGGGTTCCATACCCAGACTTGTTGGAGATTCAGCTTAAGTCATTCCGAGATTTCTTCCAGCTTGACACTACGACTGAGAACCGCAAGAATGAGGGTCTCTACCGTGTGTTCAACGAGAATTTCCCGATCACCGACACAAGAAACAACTTCGTTCTGGAGTTTATTGACTATTACATCGACCAGCCTCGCTACTCTATCGAGGAGTGCTTGGAGCGTGGTTTGACGTATAGTGTACCTCTCAAGGCTAAGCTTAAGCTCTACTGCACTGACACCGAGCACGAGGATTTTGATGAAGTAGTACAGGATGTTTACTTCGGTCTTATCCCTTATATGACCGAGCGTGGTACGTTCATCTTCAATGGTGCAGAGCGCGTAGTAGTATCACAGCTTCACCGTTCACCAGGTGTATTCTTTGGCCAGAGTATGCATACAAATGGCACGAAGCTCTACTCAGCACGTATCATCCCATTCAAGGGTTCGTGGATTGAGTTTGCTACCGACATCAACAACGTGATGTATGCCTACATCGACCGTAAGAAGAAGTTGCCTGTAACAACCCTTTTGCGTGCTATCGGTTACGAGACCGACCAGCAGATTTTGGAGATCTTCGACCTCGCAGACGAGGTTAAGGTTAGCAAGGCTAACTTGAAGAAGAATGTAGGCCGCAAGCTTGCTGCACGTGTATTGTCTACTTGGGTAGAGGACTTCGTAGATGAGGATACAGGTGAGGTAGTCTCTATCGAGCGTCACAAGGTCATCGTAGACCGTGAGGTAGAGCTCGAGGAGAGCCACATCGACGAGATTATCGAGTCAGGTACTAAGACCATTCTCTTGCACAATGAGAATCCATCAGGTATCGACTTCTCGATTATCTACAACACCCTCCACAAGGATCCTTGTAACTCCGAGAAGGAGGCCGTGGTTTACATCTACAGGCAGTTGCGCGCTTCGGAGCCACCAGATGAGGCTACTGCACGCGACGTTATCGAGAAGTTGTTCTTCTCTGACAAGCGTTATGACTTGGGCGACGTAGGTCGTTTCCGTATCAATAAGAAGCTTGATCTTTCGATCGATCCAGCGATCCGTACACTTACTCGCGAGGATATTATCGAGATTATCAAGTATCTCATCAAACTTATCAACTCTAAGGCAGAGGTTGATGATATCGACCACTTGTCTAACCGTCGAGTACGTACGGTAGGTGAGCAGCTTGCTAACCAGTTCTCGGTAGGTTTGGTACGTATCGCTCGCACCATCCGTGAGCGTATGAATGTTCGTGATAGCGAGGTATTTACCCCAGAGGATTTGATCAATGCTAAGACTTTGGCGAGCGTTGTAAACTCATTCTTCGGTACCAGCCAGTTGTCACAGTTTATGGACCAGATCAACCCATTGGCAGAGATTACGCATAAGCGTCGTCTTTCGGCGTTGGGTCCTGGTGGTTTGTCACGTGATCGCGCAGGTTTCGAGGTGCGAGACGTACACTATACCCACTATGGTCGTTTGTGTCCTATTGAGTCTCCTGAGGGTCCTAACATCGGTCTTATCTCATCTTTGTGTGTATTCGCAAAGATCTCTGATATGGGATTCATCGAGACACCTTATCGTAAGGTAAATGAGGGCGTTGTAGACCTCAATAACGATAATATCCGCTACTACTCAGCCGAGGAGGAGGAGGGTATGGTCGTAGCACAGTCAAATGAGCCACTCACTGACGACGGTCACTTCATCAATGTTGATCGTATCAAGGCTCGTCTTGGTGCCGACTTCCCTGTTGTTAACGACACTAAGGTAGACCTCGTGGATGTTGCACCTAACCAGGTTGCCTCTATCGCAGCGAGCCTTATTCCTTTCCTTGAGCACGATGATGCTAACCGTGCGTTGATGGGATCTAACATGATGCGCCAGGCAGTGCCATTGGTTCGTCCTGAGGCTCCTATCGTAGGTACAGGTATCGAGAAGGATATGATCGTAGACAGCCGTGTTCAGGTTGTTGCCGAGGGTGAGGGTGAGGTAGTATTTGCTGATGCTACACGCATCGAGGTACGCTACGAGCGTAGCGAGGACCAGCAGATCGCTTCCTTTGCACCAGAGGTTACTGTCTACACTCTCCCACGTTACCGTCGTACAAACCAGAATACAACAGTTACGCTTAAGCCTACTGTCCTCACTGGCGACAAGGTTACTAAGGGTCAGATCCTTACCGAGGGTTACTCTACCGAGCGTGGCGAGTTGGCTTTGGGTCGCAACTTGAAGGTTGCGTTTATGCCCTGGAAGGGTTATAACTTCGAGGATGCTATCGTTATCTCAGAGCGTATTCAGCGTGAGGATATCTTCACTTCTGTACACGTTGATGAGTATATTATGGAGGTTCGTGATACTAAGCGTGGTGTCGAGGAACTTACCTCAGACATTCCTAACGTATCGGAGGATGCAACTAAGGACTTGGATGCTAACGGTATTATCCGTGTAGGTGCCAAGGTTACTCCTGGTGATATCCTTATCGGTAAGATTACTCCTAAGGGCGAGAGCGATCCTTCACCAGAGGAGAAGTTGCTTCGTGCTATCTTCGGTGATAAGGCGGGTGATGTTAAGGATGCGTCGCTTAAGGCGCAGCCATCATTGCACGGCGTGGTTATCGATACTAAGCTCTATAGCCACACACAGAAGGAGGGTAAGCGTAATCGTGCAGCCGAGAAGGCTCAGATGGATCAGCTCGATGCCGAGTACGCAGCACAGGTAGCCGACCTTACGAAGATTCTTGTTGAGAAGTTGTGGCGCTTGTTGGAGGGTAAGACCACCACAGGTATCTACGACTACTACAACGTAGAGCTCTTCGCTCCAGGTGAGAAGTTCAGTATTAAGATGCTCGAGAGCATCGCGACAATCTCTACCGACAGCAAGACAGGTGTCGCTAACGGCTATATGTCGTTGGGTCAGACCCGTTGGACAGGAGATGCGCACGATGATGCACTTATCTCATTGACCATCAACAACTACACTATCGAGTGTAAGAAGATTGCTGCGGCAGTGAACCGTGAGAAGTACAACCTCACAAATGGTGACGAGATTCCAATCTCAGGTGTTATCCAGATGGCTAAGGTCTACATCGCTAAGAAGCGTAAGCTTAAGGTAGGTGATAAGATGGCGGGTCGTCACGGTAACAAGGGTATCGTAGCCAAGGTTGTTCGCGACGAGGATATGCCATTCTTGGAGGATGGTACTATAGTGGATATCTGTTTGAACCCACTTGGTGTGCCTTCACGAATGAACCTCGGACAGATCTATGAGACTGTTCTTGGTTGGGCAGGTAAGGAGCTTGGTCTCAAGTTCGCTACGCCTATCTTCGATGGTGCTTCTTTGGAGCAGATCAACGAGTATACCGCACAGGCAGGTGTTCCACGCAGTGGCCGTTGCTACCTCTATGATGGTGGTACAGGTGAGCGTTTCGACCAGCCAGCAACCGTGGGTGTCATCTATATGCTTAAGCTCGGTCATATGATCGACGATAAGATGCACGCTCGTTCTATCGGTCCATACTCACTCATTACACAGCAGCCATTGGGCGGTAAGGCACAGTTTGGTGGTCAGCGTTTCGGAGAGATGGAGGTTTGGGCACTCGAGGGCTTCGGTGCAGCCAACATCTTGCAGGAGATTCTTACTATCAAGTCAGACGATGTTGTCGGACGTGCTAAGGCGTACGAGGCTATTGTCAAGGGTGACAATCTTCCACGCCCCGGTGTTCCCGAGGCAATGAATGTGCTTTTGCACGAGTTGCGTGGTTTGGCACTGTCGGTAAAACTTGAGTAAGCGAACTTTAAAACTTGGACACTATGTCATTTAATAAAGATAATAATAGAATGAGCAGCTATAGCCGTATTTCGATTGGTCTTGCATCTCCTGAGGAGATTCGCGCCCAGTCGAGCGGCGAGGTTCTCAAACCTGAGACCATCAACTATCGCTCATATAAGCCCGAGCGCGATGGTTTGTTCTGCGAGCGCATCTTCGGTCCTGTAAAGGATTATGAGTGCCATTGCGGTAAGTACAAGCGTATTCGCTATAAGGGTATCGTCTGCGACCGTTGTGGTGTAGAGGTAACTGAGAAGAAGGTACGTCGTGAGCGTATGGGTCACATCTCATTGGTTGTTCCTGTAGTTCACATCTGGTACTTCCGTTCGTTGCCATCAAAGATTGGTTACTTGTTGGGTATTCCATCGAAGAAACTCGAGGCTATCATCTACTACGAGCGCTATGTAGTAATCAATGCGGGTGCTGCTAAGGAGCAGGGTGTTGAGCGTTTGCAGACCCTCTCAGAGAAGGAGTACCTCGATATCGTTGCTGCACTTCCTAAGGGAAATCAGGCTCTCGACAATGATGATCCAGAGAAGTTCGTTGCCGAGATGGGTGGTGAGGCTATCCTCAAACTCCTCAAGCAGGTAGATCTCGACTCTATGTCATACGCTTTGCGTGACCGTGCTTCACGTGAGACATCACAGCAGCGTAAGACTGAGGCACTCAAGTGTTTGAATGTCATCGAGTCGTTCCGTGCTTCAAACGGCAAGAATAAGCCTGAGTGGATGGTACTTACCGACATTCCAGTTATTCCACCAGAGTTGCGCCCATTGGTACCACTTGATGGTGGTCGTTTCGCTACTTCGGACCTCAACGACTTGTATCGTCGCGTAATCATCCGTAATAACCGTCTTAAGCGTCTTATCGAGATTAAGGCACCAGAGGTTATCTTGCGTAATGAGAAGCGTATGTTGCAGGAGGCTGTTGACTCGTTGTTCGACAACTCACGTAAGAGCAATGCCGTAAAGAATGAGTCTAACCGTCCATTGAAGTCATTGTCTGACTCGTTGAAGGGTAAGCAGGGCCGTTTCCGTCAGAACTTGTTGGGTAAGCGTGTCGATTACTCTGCACGTTCGGTAATTGTCGTTGGTCCAGAGCTTAAGATGCACGAGATGGGTATTCCAAAGGATATGGCGGCAGAGTTGTACAAGCCATTCGTTATCCGTAAGCTCATCGAGCGTGGTATCGTTAAGACCGTAAAGTCAGCAAAGAAGATTATCGATAGAAAGGATCCCGTTATTTGGGGTATCTTGGAGAATGTCATCAAGGGTCATCCAGTATTGATGAACCGTGCTCCGACCCTTCACCGTCTCGGTATCCAGGCCTTCCAGTCAAAGCTTATCGAGGGTAAGGCAATGCAGCTCCACCCACTCTCTTGTACTGCGTTTAACGCGGACTTCGATGGTGACCAGATGGCGGTTCACTTGCCATTGGGCAACGCTGCAATCCTTGAGGCTCAGATCCTTATGTTGGGATCACACAACGTCCTCAACCCTGCTAACGGTGCGCCTATTACCGTACCATCACAGGATATGGTCCTTGGTCTTTACTACATCACCAAGCCACGTCCAGGTGTTAAGGGTACAGGTTTGAAGTTCTACGGTCCTGAGGAGGCTATTATCGCCTACAACGAGAAGCGTGCTGAGTTGCACGCCGAGGTAAAGTGCCGTGTGCGTGATCTCGATGAGAATGGCAACGAGGTGTACGTATTGAAGGATACAACCATCGGTCGTATCTTGTTCAACCAGTACGTTCCACAGGAGGTTGGCTACATCAACGAAATCTTGACTAAGCGTTCTTTGCGTGATATCATCGCAGTTGTGATGAAGAAGGCAGGTGCTGATAAGGTTGCTAAGTTCTTGGATGATATCAAGAATATGGGTTACCGTATGGCATTCCAGGGTGGTCTATCGTTTAACCTCGACGCGGTAATTATCCCAGAGGATAAGCAGGATCTTATCAACGAGGGTTATGCTGCTGCAGATGCCGTTATCGACGACTATAATATGGGTCTTATCACCAACTCTGAGCGTTACAACCAGATTGTCGATATTTGGACATCCATCAACAACCGTCTTACAAGCAAGGTAGTTCACACCTTGCAGACCGACCAGGATGGATTCAACCCAGTATATATGATGCTTGACTCAGGAGCGCGTGGTTCGCGAGAGCAGATTCGTCAGCTTTCAGGTATGCGTGGTCTTATGGCTAAGCCACAGAAGTCAGGTGTTGAGGGTGGTCAGCAGGTTATCGAGAACCCTATCTTGTCGAACTTTAAGGAGGGACTTTCGGTGTTGGAGTACTTTATCTCTACCCACGGTGCTCGTAAGGGTTTGGCGGATACGGCGTTGAAGACTGCGGATGCAGGTTACTTGACTCGTCGTTTGGTGGATGTGGCACAGGATGTCATCATCAACGAGGAGGATTGCGGTACTTTGCGTGGTCTTACTGCTACTGCTATCAAGCGTAACGAGGATGTTGTTCAGACATTGTACGATCGCATCTTGGGCCGTACAGCGTTGAACGATGTTATTCACCCAACCACAGGCGAGGTTATCTGCCGTGCTGGTGAGGAGATTACCGAGGAGATTGCCGAGGCTATCGACAAGTCACCATTGGAGTCTGTAGAGATTCGTTCGGTACTCACTTGCGAGGCTCGTCGTGGAGTATGTGCTAAGTGTTACGGTCGCAACCTTGCTACCGCACGTATGGTACAGAAGGGTGAGGTTGTAGGTGTTATTGCAGCACAGTCTATCGGTGAGCCAGGTACTCAGCTTACACTTCGTACGTTCCACGTCGGTGGTGTTGCGGGTGGCTCTACAGTTGAGACTAACGTAGTCTCTAAGTATGAGGGTCGCCTTGAGATTGAGGAGTTGCGCACTATTAAGGGTAAGAACTCTGCAGGTGACACAATCAATATCGTTATGTCTCGTCAGTCGGAGATTCGCATCGTAGATCCTAAGACTGAGATTACACTCTATACTCACGCTTTGCCTTATGGTGCTACACTCTATATGCGTGATGGCGATGAGGTTAAGAAGGGTGATATGATCTGCGAGTGGGATCCATATAACGCAGTTATCATCGCTGAGACTGAGGGTAAGATTGTTTACGAGAGCATCATCGAGGGTGTGACTTATCGTGAGGAGCGTGACGAGCAGACAGGTCTTTCTGAGCGCGTAGTTATCGACTCTAAGGATAAGACTAAGAACCCTGTGATTAAGATTGTGAACAAGGAGGGTGAAGAGGTTAAGGCTTACAACTTGCCTGTTAATGCCCACATTATGGTTAAGAACAACGGTAAGATTCACGCAGGTGACATCCTTATCAAGATTCCACGTGCTGTAGGTAAGTCTGGTGGCGATATCACCGGTGGTCTTCCACGTGTAACCGAGTTGTTCGAGGCTCGTAACCCATCTAACCCAGCAATCGTATCGGAGATCGATGGTGAGGTAACATTCGGTAAGATCAAGCGTGGTAACCGCGAGATTATCATTACCTCTAAGGATGGCGACCAGAAGAAGTATCTCGTACCATTGTCACGTCAGATCATCGTTCAGGAGAACGACTATGTACGTGCAGGTATGGCCCTCTCTGATGGTGCTATCACTCCAGGTGATATCTTGCGCATCCTCGGTCCTACCCGAGTTCAGGAGTATATCGTGAACGAGGTACAGGAGGTTTACCGTATGCAGGGTGTAAAGATTAACGATAAGCACTTCGAGGTTATCGTTCGTCAGATGATGTCTAAGGTACAGATCGAGGATCCAGGAGATACCCGCTTCTTTGAGGATCAGGTAGTTGATAAGTGGGAGTTTATGGACGTTAATGATGAACTCTACGACAAGGTTGTAGTAACCGAGGCAGGTGGTTCACAGAATGTTCAGCCAGGTCAGATTATCTCTATGCGCAAGTTGCGTGACGAGAACTCGGCTTTGAAGCGCCGTGATTTGGCTCTCGTTGAGGTACGTCCTATCGTTCCTGCTACTTCTAACCAGGTACTTCAGGGTATTACTCGTGCTGCATTGCAGACATCAAGCTTCATCTCTGCTGCATCGTTCCAGGAGACCACTAAGGTCCTCAACGAGGCTGCTATCCAGGCGAAGACTGATGACTTGGTTAATCTTAAGGAGAATGTTATCACAGGTAACCCTATCCCAGGTGGTACAGGTTTGCGCGACTACGAGGATTTGATCGTAGGCTTGCGTGCCGACTTGGAGACATCAAGCGAGGAGTAATCCTTAATATAGAAAAAGGAGCGTGTTCCAGATTGGGACACGCTCTTTTTTTGTTGCATATGTCGTAAAATGTGCGACTTATGCAGTTGTTGAGTTGTTATGCTTTTATCATATTGAGTATTGCTTCAGCGCACTTCTCTGGCTCCTCATAGAATCCCATATGGCCCGACTCCTCAAGCCAAACAACCTTGGCGTTGGGGTCTTGTTCTATCATCTCGTCTGCAACCTCCTGAGGGATGTAGTAGTCGTGACGACCAAAGATGAAGAGGTGGGGGATGTTGCTGTCGCGCAACTGCTCGCCTCGGCTTTTGCGCTCAATCATTCCGCCAAGGATAGCAATGACGCCCTCATCCTCGGAGATAAGTATCAATTCGCGAATATCCTCGATATAGTCCTTTAGGCGATTTACATTCTGCGTAGCGAAGCCCACGTGAGGCACCAGACGTGCCAACGTATTCTTCTTACCCGCCTTGATAAGCTCTATCTCCCTACGACGTCTATCGCACTTCTCCTGGCTATCTGCCGAGGTGGTTGAACTCAGAAGTATGATATTTTCGAGGTGCTTGGCGTACTTGTCGAGCATTGCTAATGCCACGTAACCACCCATAGAGTGACCCACGACACTATACTTGTCGATGCCCAATGCGTCCATCGTAAGGGCCACACAATCAGCCAAGTACTCCATAGTATGTACCTCACCATTAATCATCGAGACACCGTGTCCTGGCAGGTCGAGCGTTATCACGCGAAGATCCCTCTTTAGCAAATCGACAAACTCATCCCATACGAGCATCGACTCTAAGTATCCGTGTAGCAACACCACACAGCGCTCGCCACGCTCCGTGTCGGCAACGTGCATAGGGGTCTCGCCCGCCATAATAAACTTCTCGGTCATAGGTATATAGTTAAGGTTAATGCTTTACAATATTACAAAAAAAAGTGGACATAGACAATAGGTCGCGACAAAAAGGTGGGATTATGTACCCATAATTTTGTAGTGGTGGAAATATTTTGTAACTTTGAACGATATATATACGTAATGAAGAGAGTTTTCGGCGAAACAGAGAGTATGGCTAATATAGATATCATAAAGTGTCAAGGCTCGGGTAACGACTTTATCCTTGTGGATTGTGTCGCTAACGAGGCGTTGGCTAATGTGGATTGGAGTGGCTTTGCACGTGTGGCGTGCGACAGAGAGCGAGGCATCGGAAGCGATGGCATCTTGCTGGTTGTGCGCTACGACGATGGTTGCTACGGTATGGATATGCTCAACCCCGATGGTACACACGCAGAGATGTGTGGTAATGGCATAAGGTGTGTTGCTCGTTATGCTATGGAGCGTGGCTATATTGGCCCGAGGGGTCTGCTTCGTTCGGGCGGTAGAGATTATAATGTTGCCGAGGCCGAGGCTATCGGTGAGGGTATTCCCACCTATTCGGTAGATATCCCTATCCGCACGTCGAGTCCCGATTTCGCCTTCTTCTACCCCAAGAGTAGTTTTCTTGGTCGTAGGATCGAGGCTTTGGATGGCGAGTTGGAATTTACGGCACTCAATTTGGGTAATCCCCATATTGTTGCAAAGGTCGATGCCATCTCGTTGGAACACCTCGCAGAGTTGGGTGAGCGAGTCAAGGTACTCAAGGAACTCTTCCCCAATGGTGTAAATGTATCGTTGTATGAGTGTCGAGGCCCTCGAAGCATCTTTGTCGCCACCTATGAGCGTGGCGCAGGAATCACCCTCTCGTGTGGTACGGCAATGACGGCCTCTGCTACAGCCTCTGCGTTGCTTGGCTTTGTTGTGCGTGGCGAGCGTATCGAGGTGCGCAATCGTGGTGGTAAGGTCCACTGCACAACGCTCTTGGGCGATGAGATTGTTACACGCCTGGAGGGTAATGCCTCGTTTGAGTGGCGTGGCGTGGCACGTTTTGATGAGGATGCCTTCGATTTTGAGGTCGCGGTTCATAGTGGCGAAGAGGAGGCATGGGCGCGTTTTGTTGAGAGTGTAAACAGATAGTTCAACCAAAGAGGGGCATAAGGTATGAGGCTCGGGTTTATTAGATATATGCTACTTGTAGCGATGATGCTTGTCATCGCTTCGTGTAGTGTTACCCGCTCCTTGCCCGAGGGTGAGTACCTGCTCACCAGAGTAAAGTTCGAGGAGGATAAATCTACTCCCCGAAGCGAGCGTATCACCTTGGATAAGGATGGTCTTGAGACCTACGTGCGCCAGTCGCCCAATAAGCGAATCTTTGGTATCGACTTCTACGTGTGGGTATATGAGAAGGCAAATCCCGAGAAGGATAATTGGTGGAATAACTTCAAACGTAAGATTGGCGAGGAGCCTGTCCTCTTGGATAGCGCCTTGACAGATAAGTCGTTGCAGAATTTGCAGACATACCTCCATACCCGAGGTTACTTCTCATCGAGTGTTAGGTGTGATGTAGATACCACCAGCCGCAAGCGACGTGCGATGCTCACTTACGTCATCAAGCAGGGCGAGCCTACGCGTATCGACTCGTTGTGCTACGACTTCCGCGACGAGTCTTTGCGCGATATAATCCTTTCGGACACAGCCTCTTCGACGCTTGAGCGAGGTTCAATCCTCGACATCGAGCGACTCAATGCCGAGCGCGACCGTATAGCGGGTATGCTCAATAATAGAGGTTATTTCGACTTTACGGCTAATAACATATCCTATGAGGTAGATACCATAGGCCGAGGTGTCAATGCCGAGGTGCGTATGATAATACGACCTACGCTCACGGGCTACGACGAGCGTGGTGTGGCTGTCTATGAGGATAACTCGGTCTATCGTCTGCGTAACATCAATGTATATCCTACCTACGACCCTATGCTTCGCTCGACATCGGGCTTTAGGAGCGATGCTGAGATTGACACGATTGACTACTACGGACTTAAAATTATCCGCGATAAGAAGACTACGCCACAGCTGCGTAATTCGGTGTTGCGTCGCACTATACCTATCTATCCAGGCTATATATACGACGCCTCGCAGATATCGCGTACGAATAAGGAGTTGATGTCGTTGGGTTTCTTCCGCAACTCTAAGATCGTCTTCGACAGGGTGCCATCCGACGGCAACTTCATCACCTATGTCGGTGAGGGAGAGTCTATGTCTATCGTGACTGACACCAAGGAGTCCTACCTCGATTGCAACATATATGCTACGCCAGCCCTTAAGCAGAGTATGAAGGTGGAGGTCGAGGCCTCTTCAACCTCTACGTTCTATGGTCTTAGTGCTACGCTCGGTTACTCGAATAAGAATGTCTTTCGTGGTGCCGAGGCCTTCGATATTGCGGCACGCTTTGGTTTCGAGTTTATGTATGCCCGCGATGTTGAGAAGCGCACGGCTCAGGAGTTTGGCCTCACCGCGGGCCTCTCGTTCCCTCGATTCTTGGCTCCATTTAGGATTGCTCCTCGAGACAATGTGGCGCAGGCACGTACACGCCTCGAGTTGGCCTTCGACTATCAGGATAGACCCTACTACCGCCGTAATATCTTCACCACTCGTTGGGCCTATAGTTGGCAACAGGGTGAGCGTTCATCGTTTGTCTTGCGCCCCGTGGATATCAACTGGATCGATGTGAAGAGTGTGAATCAGCAATTCCTTGAGGATATCGACAACCGCTATTTGCAGACCTCCTTCGAGTCGCAACTTACGGCGGGACTCTCGGCTTCGTGGATTTATAATACCCAGCGTTCGGACTTCGACCAGAATGTTACCATCGTGCGTGCAAACCTTGAGAGTGCGGGTAACCTTATACAGGGCTTGGAGTCGCTCTTCTCGCACCACGCCCCAGGCAAGGAGTATTACGAGATTTTGGGTGTCCGTTATTCGCAGTATGTGCGCGGTGAGTTGAGTGCCAGCCATAAGATAGACCTCGGCTATAAGATGGCCCTTGCGGGTCGCCTCTTTGGTGGTGTCGGTGTCACATACGGCAACTCTATGGGTCGCTCTATACCATTCGATCGAATGTTCTATTGTGGTGGTGCTAACTCTATGCGTGGTTGGGTGCCTCGTACCTTGGGCCCTGGTAATAAGTCACAACCAAAGGATGCTACCTACCCTGCACAGGTGGGTGATGTACGTTTGGAAGCCAACCTTGAGTTCCGCTTTCCGGTGTGGTGGATCTTCCACGGTGCGCTATTCTGCGACTTGGGAAATGTGTGGTATCTGCGTGATACGGAGGATAATGACCCTGAGGAGGTCTTCCGATTCAATAACTTCTATCGACAACTCGGCTTCAATACGGGACTTGGTCTGCGTATCGATGTTACGTTTGTGGTTTTGCGCTTCGACCTTGGTATTCAGCTACATAACCCAGGTATGCCCGAGGGTCAGCGCTGGATTCACGACTTCAAGTGGAGTAATATGGCCCTTAACTTTGGTGTGGGCTATCCATTCTAAACTCTCCACCTCTCCCACATATAGTTCTATTGTTTGGCGTGGTATTTGAATATCTCGTAGGCAACATAATGTGTGTAAAATACATAAATGCTTTGTTTATGAGAAGATTAATACTTTGTATCGTTATGGCTACCATCCTCACCACCGCGAGTGCTTTTGCGGGCGAGGGTGAAGAGCAACCCCGTTGGAGAGGTTTTGAGACCAACCGTTTTTGGGATAATTGGGAGGTGGCCATTGGAGGAGGTAACTCCTTCTTGCAGTTGTCGCAAAAGTGGGGTAGTGACCCTGGAAAATTCCTTAAGAGGAATGGCTGGAATGCCAATCTGAGCGCTAGAAAGTGGTTTGCCCCTGTGCTTGGTATGCGCCTACAGGTCGATGCAGGAGAGTTTCGCAACTACTCCTACGATATGTCTCGATTTGGTGACGGAGCCTTCAAAACGCCCTATATCTTTGTTCACGGCGACATCTTAGTCAATATGTCGAACTGGATTGGTGGCTATAAGCCTGATAGGCTCTATAGTGCAGTTTCCTACTTTGGCTTTGGCTATACTGCGATGTCGTGGACTAAGAAGTCGGTGGGCTCCTATAATGGTGAGTTTGCCTTCTCGTCGGGTCTGTTGAGTAAGTTTAGGGTAATCCCTCAGTTAGATATAGAGTTGGACCTTCGCACTTGGTTGTTCGCCGAGAACTCGCTCCCAGAGCAGATACGCAGTGGTGGCCGTTACACCTTTGGTATGTCGGCCTCTGTGGGTGTGGCCTATCGCTTCAATCAGCGTGAATGGTCGAGGGCCTACCCCGAAGTTGTTGTAGATGGCTATATCCTAGAGGCTATGGCTCTTGAGGAGCAACTCATAGCCCGCGACAAGGAGTTGCAGAGCGCTCTATCCCAGGTGCAATCGCTCACCAATAAGAATCGAAGCCTTGCTAACGACTTGGAGCAGAGCAAGAGGAGCCTTGAAAAAGAGGAGAAGAGGTGTGTGGTGCCTGAGTGTGTAGTATTCTTCGAGATTGGAAAGAGTAAGATGAGCGACTATGCTAAGGCTACGTTGGATAACTATATCGAACAGGTTAAGGGGCTCGACTCTCCACTTATGGTGGTCGGTTATGCCGACAAGGAGACGGGAAGTACTGCGCGTAACGAACAACTCTCTAAGGAGCGTGCCTATAGCGTGGCCAACTATATGGAGTCAAGGGGCATAGATCCTAATCGTATCGCTACTACGTGGGTGGGCGACAATGTCGAGGCCTTCACCTCGCCTGATTCTCCAACCGTAAACCGTTGTGTAATAATCGAGTAGGAAGTATCTTGTACAATGACAATGGGTTAGATTAGAGCGAAGGCTCAATCTAACCCATAACTATTTTAGCACTTAAGCGATGCTCTACTTTAGCATATTATAGTGGCAATACATAAGTTTTCCCTTGTCGTCGCGTAGGTGCATACCTCCACCTCGGCAGAACTCCCATACCTTGCAGTCGCTGCACTCGTCGCACTTGGTCCACTCCCTGTCGCGGTACTCTGTGAAGCGGTTCTGCCATACGTCCCAGAACTTGTCGCGATAGATGTTTCCTTGTGCGTAGTTGCCACGAACGCTTGTGCAACCCGATATGTCGCCATTCACACGAATTGAGGCTACGGTGATGCCCGCATTACACATATAGAAGTGGTCGCGCACTTCTGTTTCGTATCCGCCCAAGAAGCCCTCGCAGGCGTAGTTTAAGTTTATGCGACCCTCCTTGCGTGTGCGACTGATGAACTCCATAAGCGAGCGGAACTGCTCGGCGTTGAGGTGTAGTTTGTCGTCGCGCTTGGCACGGCCAGCAGGGAATATCGAGAAGATGCGCCAGTGTGAGATGCCTCGGCTGATGAGGTACTCCTTCCACTCTTCGAGACGCTCTATGATGGCTGGCGTTACGCAGGTGATAACGTCGTAGGTAAGACCCTCAACTTGACGGATGTAACCTATGGCACGCTCGGCCTTAGCGAAACTATCGGGGTTTTGGCGAATGTCGTTGTGGATATCTGCAAAACCATCGAAACTTACAGATACTGAGCGCAGTCCAGCATCGACTAAGGCGTGTAGTCGCTCCTGACTGAGGCTCAGACCATTGGTTACCATACCCCACATATAACCTCTCTTTGTCACCTCACGACCTGCCTCCTCCAAATCCTTGCGCACCAAGACCTCGCCACCCGAGAAGATAATCAACACCTCCTTGGGATCTACGTTTGGCGTAACCTCATTGTCGAGGACATCGAGGAAGTCCTGAAGTGGCATATCGAGTTCCGAGGCGTCGGTACGGCAGTCGCTACCGCAGTGACGACAGCGCAGGTTACAACGAAGCGTACACTCCCAAAAGAGTGTACGCAACCTGTGACGCTCCACGACACCGTCGTAGATGCTCTTAAATATCTTAAGTCCCAGGTACTTCCTAAGACCTAAACGCTTACCTTTCACAATGTGAGGGGTGTTACTCCTGAGAAGTCTCCTCAACAACCTCGGCCTTCTCCATCTGCTCGATGCGCTTTGCAGCCTCCTCCTCAGTGAGTGGGCTTACAACACGGCCGTCAGGGAATGGAACGCCACCCTTGTTAGGTGTATTCTCATCATCGATAGGGCGAACTACAGTGCCGTCAGGGAATGGCACGCCATACATAAGCATAATGCGTGGATCCTCCTCCTCGGTAACGATATCCTGACTCTTCTTATCTTCGCTCTTTGTTGCCTTCTTAGTGCCACAGCACGCTACGGTCGAGAAACCGAGAAGTGACAATAGAGCAACCTTCCATTTCATATTCATAACACCAAGTTTTATGTTGTTAGTGACTTAATACTCTTCGACAAATATAAGAGATTTTATCATATTTTACAAATATAACGCAAAAAAAAGGTCTCAGAGTATTGCTCCGAAGAATAAAATTCGTAACTTTGAACTACCAAAAATGATAATAGGGTATGAATGGTCGCGTGAAATGGTTCGATGATAAGCGTGGTTATGGCTTCATTACTTCGGATGAGGGCAGTGATACCTATGTCCATTTTACGGCTATTGTGAGCGATGGCTATCGCACGCTAAAGCATAATTGGCGTGTGGAGTACGACGTAATCACCACACCCGAGGGGCGTGAGGAGGCCCGCAATGTGGTGGTGAAAAGGAAGTAAACGAAAAAAGTTTTGCAAAATAATATATTTCTTCTTATCTTTGTGTAACCTACTGACCTAAAGATGAAGACGACAAGACATAGCAACTCTACTCGTTGTGGTGCTTCTGCTCCACAAATCACTATGTCTATGCGAATGTGCCGTTAGGCACTATTATATATTATGTGGCTACGCGCCACACCTCTCCAACCCATTTTCATAAATTAACTGAGCCTCATAACCATTGAGGTCGAACTTTGTTGTATATATTTAATATTGATATACTATGTCAGATAGAAAACTACGTTTCGAGACGCTACAGATTCACGGTGGTTACCACGTCGATGAGTCTAATGCACGAGGCATCGCCATACATCCAACTGCTGCATACCACTTCCCAACTTGTGACTATGCCGCAAACCTATTCACCCTTAGTGAGCCAGGTTATATCTATACTCGCCTCCACAACCCTACAACAGCGGCCTATGAGGAGCGTATCGCGGCCCTCTATGGTGGTGTAGGCGCTTTGGCTACAGCATCGGGAATGTCGGCCATACTTCTTACCGTGACTGCCTTGGCTAAGGCGGGTGAGAATATTGTGGCATCGCCCTACCTCTATGGTGGTACTCATAACCAGTTTGTTATCTCGTTGCGCAACGTCGGCATCGAGTGTCGTTTGGCCGAGAGCGATAGCTCAGAGGATATCGCGAAACTCATCGACGAGAATACTCGTGCAGTCTTTGTGGAGTCTATGGGTAACCCTACCTGCCGTGTTGCAGATATCGAGGCGTTGGCCGAGGTGGCGCATAGTAACAATATCCCACTTATCGTAGATAATACGTTTGGTGCGGGAGGTTACCTCTGCAACCCCTTCGAGTGGGGCGCAGATATCATCACCGACTCGGCTACAAAGTGGATTAATGGTCACGGTACGGCTATGGGCGGTATCATCGTCGATGGCGGTAAGTTCGATTGGCGTGCGTCGGGTAAGTTTCCTCAGATTGATGGTCCATCGGAGGGTTATCACGGCCTAAACCTCTACGAAGCCTTTGGCCCTCAGGCCTTTATAGTGAAGTGTAGAGTGGATGGTATGCGTGACTTCGGTTGTTGTCCTTCGGCCTTCGACGCCTATCTGATGTTGCTCGGTTTGGAGACATTGTCGTTGCGAGTTAAGCACGAGGTAGAGTCGGCCTATAAGTTGGCGGAGTTCTGTCGTCAGCACCCTAAGGTTGAGCGAGTTAGTTTCGTAGGTTTCGAGGATCACCCATCATATAAGTTGGCGCAGAAGTACTATCGTTTTGGCGCTTCGGCTGTTCTCACCATAGAACTTAAGGGCGACTTGGACTCTACCATTAAGTTCGTCGAGAGCCTCAAACTATCGGGCAATATGACTATGATTGGCGATTCGATATCTGTCGTTACCCATCCAGCCTCTACTACGCACAAGCAACTATCCGACGAGGCTAAGCGTGCCGCAGGTATCACACCTACACTCTTGCGCGTATCGTTGGGTTTGGAGAATGTGGAGGATATCATTGCTGACTACGAGGAGGCTCTTGCAAACGTATAGGCGTTGAGGTATGAGTAAGGTCTATCATCATAACACCCCTTTATGCCTTGAGTCTGGCGAGATACTCCCAGAGGTAGATATTGTCTACGACACCTTTGGAGAACTCAACGAGGCTAAGGATAATGTTATCTGGGTTTGTCACGCTCTTACGGCGAACTCCGATGTTGCCGATTGGTGGCCACATACTGTGGAGGAGGGGCGTTTCCTCGACCCTTCGCGCTACTTTATCATCTGCGCAAACTTCCTTGGCTCCCACTATGGTACCACCTCTCCGTTGTCGATAAACCCTGCTACGGGCGAGAAGTACTACTACGACTTCCCACGTATCACGGTGCGCGATATGGTGCGATGCCACCAACTCTTGGCCCGCCACTTGGGTATCGAGCGAGTGAAGATGCTAATCGGTAGTTCCATCGGAGGTTTCCAGTGTATGGAGTGGGCGATTATGGAACCCCACTTTATGGAGCATCTAGCCCTTATTGCCACAACGACTTGTTCTGAGCCTTGGGCTGCGGCCTTCAATGAGTCGCAACGAATGGCGATTCGCCTCGATAGGAGTTGGGGTGAGCGACGCGATGATGCAGGCCTTGATGGTATGGCCGTAGCACGCTCCATAGCCCTCATTAGTTATCGTGGAGGTGCTGCCTATAACGCAACACAGCAGGATAACAACGTCGATATCTCCTTCGAGCGCAGGGCGCATAGTTATCAGCAGTATCAGGGCGAAAAGTTGCGCAGAAGGTTTAATGCCATCTCCTACTACAGACTCTCCGAGGCGGTGGATTCTCACAACATAGCCCGAGAGAGAGGCTCAATTGCCCAGGCGCTCAGTGCCATTAAGGCTCGCACGTTGGTCGTAGCAATCTCCTCCGATATACTCTTTCCTCCCGAGGCTCACATCCCTCTTAGGGAGCATATCTCGGATGTGGAGTATCACCTCATAGAGTCGGAGTTTGGTCACGATGGTTTTTTGGTTGAACACGACAAATTAAATAGGATAATTACGAACTTTATAAATACTAAGTAGGTTATGAAAAACTTGAATATAGGACTCTTTGGTTTTGGAAATGTGGGTCGCGGTTTGTACGACGTTCTTAAGCGTATCAATTCGGAGAATGTACACATCAAGCGTGTATGTGTGCGCGATCTTAACAAGCCACGTGGCGTAGAGGCTGAGTTTACCAACAATGCCGACGACATCTTCAACGATAAGGATATCAACCTCATTGTCGAGGTTATCGACGATGCCGAAGCAGCATACGATATCGTTAAGCGTGCGTTGAAGAGTCGCATTCCTGTAGTTTCAGGCAACAAGAAGATGTTGGGTCACCATATCCTTGAACTCATCGACATTCAGGCACAGTACAACACTCCATTGCTCTACGACGCTTCGGCGTGTGGCTCAATTCCAGTGATTCGTAACCTCGAAGAGTACTACGACAACGACCTTCTCTGCTCGGTGAAGGGTATCTTGAATGGCTCATCAAACTTCATCCTTTCGAAGATCTTCAACGAGCATATGTCCTATGGCGACGCTTTGAAGTTGGCACAGGACTTGGGCTTTGCCGAGAGCAACCCAACACTTGACATCGATGGCTGGGACTCGTTGTATAAACTCATCATCATCACCGTTCACGCCTTCGGTGTCTATGTTGCTCCCGAGGAGATTCTCACCTACGGTATCTCTACGATGAACGATGCCGACATCCGCTTCGCTTTGGAGAAGGATCGCCGTATCAAACTCGTAGCACACGTCGAGAAGATTGATGATAGACTTATTATGTGTGTGTTGCCTCAGTTGATCTCTCGCAACAAGTATATCTATAGTGTTGAGGATGAGTTCAATGGCGTGGTAATCAAGGGTTTGTTCTACGACAAACAGTTTATGTTCGGTCGTGGTGCTGGTGGTCACCCAACTGGCTCGGCTGTGCTTAGCGATATCACCGCTTGTGCCTACAACTATCGCTACGAGTACAAGAAGCGCAACGACTCGGTGTTGCCTCGTTACACCACCGAGCATACCTTCCGTGTCTACTTCCGCTATAAGAGTGCAGAGCAACGTAATCTGTTGAACTTTACAAAGATACGTGAGCAGTACACATCCGATGATTATAACTATATCGTGGGTGATGTTACCTTGAGCAACCTCAAGGCTCATCAGGAAGAGTTGCGAATCAAGGATTGTTTCGTTGCAGCCTATCCGCTCGACTAAAATAAAGAGGAGTAATGAAACGAGGCGTGTCCATCATCGGACACGCCTCGCTTTGTAAGGTTAAGTGTGGTAGTATAACCACTGTTATCTCTTTCGCAACTTCACGACATTCTCCACGTGGTGTGTATGTGGGAACATATCCACGGGCTGAACAGCCAATATCTCGTACATATCGTCGAGAAGTGCTAGGTCGCGAGCCTGAGTCGAGGGGTTGCAACTAACATATACCATACGCTCTGGTGCTGCCCTCTTGATAACCTCGATAACCCTCTCGTCCACACCCGCACGTGGTGGGTCGAGGATGATGACATCGGGGCGACCATTACGTGCTACGAACTCATCGCTAAGCACATCCTTCATATCGCCAGCATAGAAGGTTGTATTGTCGATGCCGTTAATCATAGAGTTGATCTTAGCATCCTCGATAGCCTCGGGAACATACTCCACGCCGACAACACGCTTGGCTCTGCGGGCGCAGAAGTTAGCGATGGTACCCGTACCTGTGTAGAGGTCGTAGAGGGTATCACTATCCTTCAACTCGGCAAAGTCGCGAGTGACCTTGTAGAGTTCGTATGCCTGCTCGGAATTTGTCTGGTAGAAGGACTTTGGGCCAACCTTGAATTGTAGTCCCTCCATCTCCTCGATGATGTGGTCCTTGCCAGCGAAGCAGATAGGCTCACGGTCGCCGAGCGAGTCGTTCCACTTCTCGTTAATCATATAGATAAGCGATGTAATCTCAGGGAACTCGCTCTTGAGATACGACATAAGGGCGTTGATGCGCTCTGTGTCGTTCTCGTTGAATACCACGATCACCATCACCTCGCCTGTTGAGGCGGTGCGGATAACCATTGTTCGCATCAAGCCCTCGTGGGCGCGAGCGTTATGGAACGAATAGCCGTTCTCTATACAGAAGGCCTTAGTAGCCAGACGAATACGATTCGAGAGGTCTATCTGAAGGTGGCACTTGTTGATATCCAATACCTTGTCGAAACAGCCAGGGATATGGAAACCTACGGCAGGTGCAGCCTCGATGTTATCGCCCGAAGATATCTCCTCGTAGGTAAGCCAGCGACGGTCGGCAAAGGTGAACTCCAACTTGTTGCGGTACTCGCGTGTCTGTGCCGAGCCGAGGCAGGGTAACACCTCAGGGATATTGAGGTGACCGATGCGCACGAGTTGGTCGATAACCTGCTGGCGCTTCTGCTTGAGCTGCTCCTCGTAGGGTAGGTTTTGCCACTTGCAACCGCCACAGATGCCGAAATGCTCGCAGAAGTGCTCTACACGCAGTGGCGACTTCTCCACGAAGCGCACCACGACACCCTCCATAAAGCGGCGGTGGTGTTTGCGAATCTGCACATCTACAACATCTCCAGGTACTGTCATAGGCACAAAGACAACCTGATTATCCACCTTTCCCATTGCCTTTCCCTCGGCAGCCAAGGTGGTTATATGTAGTCCCTCAATAAGTGGGTAGTCCTTTCTTCTTTTTCCCATAAATTCCTCAATTAAAAAGCCTTAGTTCTATTCTCCTCGGCATCCTTCTCTAAGATGTCGTCGCCTTCCCAGTCGAAGTACTCGAAGTCGGTACATCCTTCGAGGCTGAAGCGTGTGTAGGTGATAGGTAGGCCCATCGCTACGAACTTTGTCTCGTAGGCAGTCTTTACCGAGAGTACCTCGTCGGCATATCCCGATCCATAGATATCGTCGTTCTGTACCTCCGCTTTGAGTCCGAGACGCTCAATCACGGCGGCGGTATAGTTGAATAGGTGCTTCGAATCGGTCTTCAGGTTGATTACACCTGTCTCTTCGAGCATTCGTTTGTAGTCGGCCAAGAAGAGTGGAGATGTGAGGCGTTTCTTGGCACGGCGGCTCTTGAGCTGAGGGTCGGGGAAGGTGATCCATATCTCGGCAATCTCGCCCTCGGCAAAGAACGAGCGGATAAACTCGATGCGTGTGCGTACGAAGCCTACATTCGACATACCGCGCTCCGTAGCGGTCTTTGCGCCTCGCCACATACGTGCGCCCTTGATGTCGATACCTATGTAGTTCTTGTCGGGGTTGCGCTCCGCGAGGGCCACGGTATATTCGCCTCTGCCACAGCCGAGTTCCAAAATGATTGGGTTGTCGTTGTGGAAGAAGTCGCTATGCCACTTACCCTTGAGAGGGTGGTCCTTGTGGAATATGTCGTCAAACTCTGGCTGTACCATACACTTGAATGTAAGGTTTTCAGCAAACTTTCGTAACTTATCTTTTCCCATTGGGTTAATATGTTTTTTCGTTCGTTTCTACTTGTTGGTCTCGCTGTTCGAGGCATTTATGGCAATACCTACGGAGTTGATACCCTCGATAGCGGTGTGAGGGGTCAGGCGGAAGCGGTATCTGCCAGGGGTCTTGAGCAACGCATTGCGCCTATAGACAAAGGTTTGAGTCTCGGGGCGCAGATTCGAGAGTCGGGGGATGTGGAGAGTGAATGGCTCCTCCACCACCAACGAGTCGGGTGATATGCTCACGATGCTCATTGCCACCGAATCGGCGACATACCCTTTGTCGTAGCGCACGACGATAGAGATGTCGCGCAACGAAAGAGTATCTACATTGTCGTAGTAAAACTCCTCGATGCTGTTCCACATCTTGCGCTCGGTGTCGTGCATCTCAATATCGCTCATCTGGTGGGTATTACAGCCCACGAAGAGGAGTGTAAGGAGTGTGATAAAAAGATAGGTAACTCGCTTCATTATAGTAGGTTTCGTCGCTCTAAGACTCTTTAGTTGTTACCCTCCTTGTTCTCCTCGTTGCGGTTGCCGTTGTTGCGACTACGGTTGCCATCATTACGTCTGCCACGGCGGAAGTTGCGGTGGCGGTTACGGTCGTTGCGACCCTCGCCACGCTCTTGGCGCTCCTGTCCCTCTTGGTGCTCCTCGCCACCCTCGACGTTACGCTTAGCGTCACGAGGCTGGTTATGCTCCTTAGGTGCTTTAGGCTCGCGATTCTCTTTAGGCTCACGCTCCTCGCTCTTTGGGGTGTTGTCGGTAGCCTCTGTGCTACCCTCGCCCTTCTGTGCTTTCTCGCCACGGTCTCCCTTGTCGCCACGGTCTCCCTTGTCGCCACGGCTACGCTTGTTGCGCTTATTACGCTTGCTACCCTTGTTGTCGAAGCGGGTGATGCTATCCTCCTCGTTGCGATATGTAGGCTCGGCCACCTGCTCCATACCTTCACCCTCCAACTTATCAACCTTGACGCCCTCGCGGTTTAGGGCGATGATCTCTCTGACACGCGAAGCGGGAATTGTTGTGAGGTTGGCGATGGTATTCTTGCTCGTAGAGAACGACATCATTCCTGCCAATGGGTCGGTCTTGATGAGGCAGTACTCGCCATCGATAGTCTGCAGTGGCTCTCTTAGGCGTGGTATAGCACGACAAGCGTCTGCATATACGTCGTACTCATACATAAGGCAACACTTCAACTTAGAACACTGACCAGCCAACTTCTGTGGGTTTAGAGAAATCTCCTGCATACGAGCGGCATTGGTCGTCACGCTGGAGAAACTCGACATCCACGACGCACAGCATAACTCACGACCACAAGCACCGATACCACCGATGCGTCCAGCCTCCTGACGTGCGCCAATCTGCTTCATCTCGATACGTATGTGGAAGCGCTCGGCAAAGACCTTGATCAGCTCTCGAAAGTCTACACGCTCATCGGCGATATAGTAGAATATGGCCTTGAGTTTGTCGCCCTGATACTCCACATCGCCAATCTTCATATTTAGACCCATCTCCGCAGCAATCTGGCGTGAAGCAATCATCGTCTCGTGCTCCAAGGCTATCGCCTCCTGCCAGCGCTCGATATCATATGGACGGGCCTTGCGGTATATCTTCTTGAACTCGCCATTGTGGGGGTTGAAGCCTACACGACGCATCTGCTTAGCCACCATATCGCCTGTGAGCGATACGATGCCGATGTCGTGGCCTGGCTGTGCCTCCACCGCAACGATGTCGCCACGCTTGAGGTCGAGGTTGTTCACATTCTGGTAGTAGGAGCGACGTGTGTTCTTGAACCTCACCTCGAAGATATCCGATGGTATGTTCACAGGATACTCCTCCAACCAATTAGTCTCGTGGAGTTTATAACACCCCTCAACTGCTACGGCTTCGATCTCGTCGCCACAGTCGCAGAAGCAACATCCACGGCCCATTTCTGGTATATGTTTTTTATTGCAACTCATACAATTAATCACGTATATATATAAATCGGGGTAAAGATAGGAAAAAAAAGATAGAAAGGCAAATGTTGCAAATATATTTTGCGCTAAAACCAAATCGAGAGGTTTAGGCGGAAGGTGCGAGGATAGTTGTAGGTTATGCGGTTGTCCATCGGGCTGAGATAGCCTCGGCCCATAACCTCGTGACGCAGGATGCGGTTCTGCTCGTAGCCACTATAGATGGTGTGTTGCCCGAAGAGGTTGCGAATATCAACGCCAATGCGGAGTGAACAACTATCTAACCTCCAATACTTTGAGACGCTTAGTTCGCCATTGAATATATCGCCGAGGCGTTGTTGTGCAAGGAGCCCCTCACGCGACTCCTCGGAGGAGGTGTGGGTGAGGACATTCATCGTGCGACGTACGAACGACGGCGTGACGAATCTGTTTGCTGTGTAGCCCAATGCCAGGGTTGCGCTCCAACCCGACATACGGAACTTCAGGTTGCCATAGAGTGCTAATTCGGGCGTACCTGTATTTCTGCCACGCATAAAACTCTCGGAGATAGATATCAGCCTATTGTCGGTGTCGGCATAGGTCTCGACGATGGCATTATCGGTGTAGCGGCTGGCGCAGTATGAGGCGTAGAAGGATGAGGAGAGGAGACGCGACCAAGTAACATCTGCCGAGGCCTCAATGCCACAGCGGATGATGTTGATATTGCGCACCACTCCGACGGAATAGGTCTGGGCGATGTCGCTGTAGAAGTGTATCACGTCGAAGCCGTTAAGGAGTGTAGAGGCAAATAGAGAGCACTTGATTATTAAGCGATTAGATATCGCGTAATTGTACGAAGCGTCGAACGAAAAGTTGGTGCCGAGGGTGAGGTTATTCACAAGGCGGTTGTTATACTCCTCTTGAAGAAATATGGCGCTACTTGGCGGTGTACGACCTTCGATTGCGCCAGAGAGGGTTATGTTGTGGTTGTTGAAGTTGTGTTGCCAAGCCGCGGTAAATAGGTATGGCGAACTCCAATATTGTGTCGAACGACCCAACGAACCTGCACCAGGGAATAACTCCTTTTCGTAGTAGCCACGACGTTGTATGCCCTTTGAACCAACCGATAGGCGACCCTCGACAGTGCCCTCGTCATACTCCCATTTTGCGTTGCAGAAGGCCATAAGCGAGAGGGCGTTGATGCGGTAGTCGTAGCCGAAACGGTCGCCTTCGTGGATTATACGATTGGGTGTTAATAGGTTGTTTTGCAAGTGGTTGGAGTAGGCCTCGTCGTTGATAAGGTAGAAGTCGTGGTCCACGATATGGTCGCTACCCAAAAGGTCGTCCATAACCTTGAAGTTGTGCGAGGTATTGTAGTGGAGGTTGAGTCCTGCCGAGAGATTTAAGTTGCCGATTTTATTCTCCACGACGGCAGATAGTTGGGCTGTGGTGGTGTTGCTCCGACGACGCTCCACGGCATAGCGTGCGTGGCCATCGGGTTGGAGCGTGTTAGTGTAGTACAACTCATCCCAATCTATCTGCGTATA
Source organism: Alistipes sp. (assembly GCA_017555905.1). GTDB lineage: Bacteria > Bacteroidota > Bacteroidia > Bacteroidales > Rikenellaceae > Alistipes. The sequence goes on from JAFZFP010000019.1 coordinate 28,025, forward strand.
TCTTAAGTCGTTCTGAGTCCAACTATCTGTTACGTGGCGCTTTGTCTCCTCGTCATTGAAGTAGGAGGGCATATAGCGGTAGTAGTCGGGTCTTGGTGTTAGGGTGTTAAACCACGCCAAGGAGGTTGTTCCAGTAGCCTCGAAGGCCAAGTCTGCCGAGAGGTGTAGGGTTGATATCGTGGTTAGTCGGTAGTCCCATACGGCAATCGCTTCGGGACACAGTGAGGTTGCGATGCGAGAGTTGCGCACATCGCCACGATAGAGTCCCCAGGCGGGGTTGTATAGCGGATTGGAGGTGAGCGAGATGGCCTCCTCTGTGGATGCTTGACGCAGGCCTCGGTGTGAGTAGGGGAGCAGGGCGATTAGGCTTAGTGCGCCTCGTCGGTCGCTGCGAGTGGCCTCGACTGCTAAGTCAGCACTATTGTTGTGTACACCCTTGATATATAAGTCATTACCCGCCTTGATACGTGCGATATGCGATATTGTCCAACCATCATCAAGGCGTATGCCGTTGGTCAGAGGCTTCCATACCGCTCGGTGGAGGATGCCTCCGAGGTAGCGTCGTCCCGAGAATTCTGTGTTGATGTATTGTCCCTCGTGGCTATAGCCTCGCTCACGGCCTAAGAGTAGGCGAGTGGTGGAGGTGTTGCCGTGGGGTAGAAGAGAGGTGGAGACCTCTTTGTCGATGCCTAACGATTGGAGCGTGTATGCGGTATTCCGATTCAGTGCTATCTCGTTTGCGAGCCACACCTCCTCATCATATCCTCCTCCACGCTGGCGAAATCCTAATTGGCTGAGTGCGTAGCCACCGTAACTGAGTGAGGGATAGCGTATAGACCTCTCATCGACGGGTGTTATAGTGTCTGCAACGACCACCAACGGTAACTCATCCTCTTCCTCCTCGTCGTAGAACTTATAGTAGCGATAGTCGTAGTCCACATCTTGGGCTAATGATGTGGCGATAGAGCATAGTAGAATAGGTAGCGCGAGCATCAAGGCTCTATGTAGCCCAAGAGGTCTCATTAGTAGGTTAAGTGGTTAGGTAAAACAAAGTTAATAATATTTTGGAAAAGGTGCAACTCGTCGCTTATCTTTCGGATTGAATAACTCAGCGAAAAAGACTATATTCATAATGTGGACGAATTGCCTTGATTTTTGACTTTTGCAATGATAGATTTTTGAGTGGTGGAGGAGCGGATAAAATGGCTATACCATATTTATATAAGGGAGAGGGGTTTGCAAAAGTGGAAGAAAATAACCTATTTTTGAAAAATATTGGTTTTTATTTTGCAGTTTGAAAAAAAGTCTTTAATTTTATAATCCACAAAGACACTTAAGCAGATTTGCGCTCCCGTTTTGTGGCGCAAAATACCGCTTAAGAGGATACAAAAAAACCTAAAAAACTATTATACTATGAAAAACTATTTAGCAAAAGAGATTAAGAACATCGTTCTTATTGGTGCGCCTGGCGCCGGTAAAACTACCCTTGCTGAAGCAATGGCTTTCGAGGGTAAGGTAATTGACCGCAGGGGTAGTATCGAGAATAACAATACGATTTCGGATAATACCGATATCGAGCATGAATATAAACGATCTATATATTCAACAACCCTCTTCACAGAGTTTATGGGTCGCAAGCTCAATATCATTGACTGCCCAGGCTCAGACGACTTCTGTGGATCTTTGTTCTCAGCATTTAAGGTAGGTGACGTTGGCGTTATGGTACTCAACGCACAGAATGGCTGGGAGGTAGGCTCTGAGTTGCAGTCACGCTACGCTCGCATCCTCAACAAGCCTCTCATCGGTGTTATCAACCAACTCGATGGCGACAAGGCAAACTACGAGGCAACTCTCGAGGGTATCCGTGCTAACTCTTCTGTTAAGCCTGTTATCGTTCAGTATCCTGTAAACCAGGGCGCTGGCTTCGACTCATTCATCGACGTATTGATGATGAAGTTGTATAAGTTCGTAGACGAGAACGGTAAGCGTGAGGAGTATGACATCCCAGAGAACGAACTTGAGCGCGCACAGGCTTTGAATCAGGAGTTGGCTGAGGCTGCTGCTGTATATGATGACGCTCTTATGGAGCTCTACTTCGAGAAGGGTTCACTTACTCAGGATGATATCCGTGCCGGTTTGAAACTTGGTGTTTCTAAGCGTGATATTATGCCTATCTTCTGTGCTTCAGGTAAGCGCGACATCGGTACTAAGCGTCTTATGGAGTTCATCATCAACGTAGGTCCAGGCCCATTGAAGGCACCTGCATTCCTCTCAACTGAGGGTGAGGAACTCGTAGCAAACGAGGAGGAGCCAACCGTAGCATTCGTATTCAAGAGTCAGATCGAGCAGCATATCGGCGAGATTACCTACTTCCGTGTAGTTCGCGGTAAGGTTACCGAGGGTATGGAACTTGTGAACTCACGTACAGGTAATAAGGAGAAGTTGTCTCAGTTGTTCGCCGTAGCAGGTAAGAACCGTGTTAAGGTTACTGAGTTGTCAGCAGGTGATATCGGTTGCACCGTTAAACTTAAGGGTACACGCACTAACGATACACTCGCAGCACCTTCTGCACCTGTTGCTGTTGAGCCTATCGTATTCCCAGAGCCTCGCTACCGTGCAGCCGTTAAGGCAAAGGAGCAGAGCGACGAGGAGAAACTCGGCAAGTTGCTCAACGACGCTAAGTATGAGGATCCTACAATCCTTGTAGAGTACTCTAAGGAACTTAAGCAGACTATCATCCAGGGTCAGGGTGAGCACCACCTCAACATCCTCAAGCAGCGTCTCTCAACTGAGAATAAGATGGAGATCGAGTACTTCGCTCCAAAGATTCCATATCGCGAGACTATTACTAAGGTTGCTCAGGCTGACTACCGTCACAAGAAGCAGTCTGGTGGTTCAGGTCAGTTCGGTGAGGTACACATGGTTATCGAGCCTTACTACGACGATATGCCAGAACCTACAAAGTATAAGGTTAATGGTCAGGAGATCGCAGTGAGCGTTAAGGGTAAGGAGGAGTACGACCTTCCTTGGGGCGGTAAACTCCAGTACTACAACTCTATCGTTGGTGGTGCTATCGACGCACGCTTTATGCCTGCTATTTTGAAGGGTATTATGGAGAAGATGGATGAGGGTCCATTGACAGGTTCATACGCTCGTGATATCCGCGTTGTTATCTACTACGGTAAGATGCACCCAGTAGATTCAAACGAGCTTTCGTTCAAACTTGCAGGCCGTAACGCCTTCAAGGATGCGTTCCGCAATGCAGGTCCAAAGATTATGGAGCCTATCTACAACGTAGAGGTACTTACCCCAAGCGAGTATATGGGTGCTGTAATGAGCGACCTCCAGAACCGTCGTGCTATGATTATGGGTATGGAGTCAGATAAGGGCTTCGACCGCCTCAATGCACGTGTGCCTCTTGCAGAGCTCTATCGCTACTCAACATCATTGTCATCATTGACCTCTGGTGCAGCAACCTACACAATGCAGTTCGCATCATACGAGCAGGTGCCAGCAGATGTTCAGGATAAGTTGTTGAAGGCTTATACCGACACCGACGAAGAGTAATTCTTTGTTGTGATAAGGGGTCATCTTTGCCCCATCCCAAAAGTAGACCACCCTGGGCTGTACGTTTCTGTACTATCCCAGGGTGGTCTCTTTCGCGATAGACCAAATCTAACCCCTTCTCACAACAAAGATGCGCACTCCAAAGCCCCCTCCCTCTGGGCTGTACGTTTCTGTACTATCCCAGGGTGGTCTCTTTCGCGATAGGCCAAATCTACCCTCCCCTCTCACAACAAAGAGGGGCATCATTTATGTTGAGGTAGAGTGAAAAAGTATTTCGATGGATATCTTTTTCTCCCTAAATGTTGTGAAAGTTTCCATTTTTTTCTAACTTTGCTTAGGAATGTTATCACATATAAAACTCAAAAAATATGAACAAGGAGTTAGAACTTAATCCCAACAAGGTGGTTGCCTTTTTGGGTAAGCCTGCAAGGGAGTTTACAAAGGCCGATATCATCGAGTATATTCGCAAGAATGAGGTGCGTATGGTCAATTTTATGTATCCTGCGGGCGATGGTCGTCTCAAGACACTTAACTTTGTGATTAACAATATAGAGTACCTCGATACAATCCTCACCTGTGGTGAGCGTGTCGATGGTTCGAGCCTCTTCCCATTTATCGAGGCTGGTAGTAGCGACCTCTATGTCGTGCCACGTTTTAGCACCGCCTTCCTCGATCCGTTTGCCGAGATTCCTACGTTGAGTATGCTATGCTCGTTCTTCAATAAGGATGGTGAGCCTTTGGCCTCAGCGCCTCGTTACACCCTACTCAAGGCGTTGCGTGCCTTCGAGGATGTTACGGGTATGCAGTTCGAGGCGATGGGTGAGTTGGAGTACTACGTCATTGCTCCTGACGAGTCGCTCTTCCCAGCAACCGACCAGAAGGGTTATCACGAGTCGGCACCATTTGCGAAGTTCAACGAGTTCCGCACAGAGTGTATGGCCTACATCGCTCAGGCGGGTGGCAAGATTAAGTATGGCCACTCGGAGGTGGGTAACTTCACCATCGACGGTTACGTATATGAGCAGAATGAGATAGAGTTCCTCCCAGTATCGGCTGCCGATGCTGCCGACCAACTCGTGTTGGCTAAGTGGATTATTCGCAACTTGGCATACCGTTACGGTTTCGATATTACCTTCGCGCCAAAGATTACTGCGGGCAAGGCCGGCTCAGGTCTCCATATCCATATGCGTTTGATGAAGGATGGTCGTAGCGTGATGATTAAGGATGGTGTATTGTCTGACGAGGCACGCAAGGCTATCGCTGGTATGATGGTGTTGGCTCCATCTATCACAGCCTTTGGTAACACCAACCCTACATCATACTTCCGTCTTGTGCCACATCAGGAGGCTCCAACGAATGTATGCTGGGGTGATCGCAACCGTTCGGTATTGGTACGAGTACCATTGGGCTGGACTGCTAAGAGCGATATGTGTCGCATAGCAAACCCATTGGAGGCTGATAGTAATATCGACACAACACAGAAGCAGACCGTGGAGATGCGCTCTCCAGATGGTTCGGCAGATGTTTACGAACTTATCGCAGGTCTCGCCGTGGCTTGTCGCTATGGCTTCGAGATGGAGGATGCCTTGGCTATTGCTGAGCGCACTTATGTCAATGTCAATATTCACCAGAAGGAGAATGCTGACCGTCTTGAGAAGTTGGAGCATCTGCCAGACAGTTGTGCCCTCTCGGCAGACTGCTTGGAGCGTCAGCGTGAGATCTTCGAGCGCTACGGTGTCTTCAGTCCAGCGATGATTGATGGCATCCTCAAGGCTCTGCGTAGTTTCAACGATAGAACTCTTCGTGAGGATATAGGTAACGACAGAGAGCAGATGCTTGAACTCGTGCGTAAGTACTTCCACTGCGGATAGTTTAAGGATTGGGGAGGGTTGTCAATCGCGAGTTGCGACCCTCCCTCATTATATGTAAAACCATTAAGTAGCCCAAAATGAAGTTCGAGGACTTAGCCATACTCTTCGTGCGAGGTTTAGGAAGTCGCAAGTTAGCCTTTCTTATCGACTCGCTCGGCTCTTCGGAGGCTATTTTTGCCACTCCTGCTAAGGAGTTGCAGAGTCTCTATGGCATCAGCGAGGGTGTTGCTCAGCAGATAGCCAGTAAGGAGTGTTTCAAGGATGCGGAGCGTGAGGCTGCCTATTGCCGACAGCGCGGTATATGTGCGGTGTCGGTAGAGGATAGCGAATATCCTAAACCGCTGTTGGAGACTATCGACCGCCCTCACGTGCTGTTTGTCAAGGGAAATTTCGAGGCCTTCACCAAGCGTTCGCTCTCGGTGGTGGGTACTCGCGAAATATCGCCCTCAGGACTCAATGTCATTGACAAGATGATTGGCGGACTTGCAAGTAGTGTCTATAACCTCTCCATAGTCAGCGGTTTGGCCTATGGCGTTGATGCGGCAAGCCACCGTGCTGCCATAGCCAACCACATCCCAAGTATTGCGGTGATGGCTAATCCTTTGCCAGATATCAACCCAACGGCTCACCGTGCCTTGGCCGAGGATATCATCAATAATGGGGGTGCCTTGGTGTCGGAGTTGCACTCGCAGACCAAGCAGAATGGTAAACTCTTCTTGGCTCGCAACCGCATAATTGCTGGTTGGAGTATGGGAACATTGATTGTTGAGGCTGGCGCTTCGGGAGGCTCGTTGGCAACGGCGGATATGGCCGATGGCTACAATCGTACGCTGATGGCGATACCTGGCCGTATAACCGATTCCACATCGTTTGGAACGAATAACCTTATCCGTTCGGGCAAGGCGCGCTTAGTCCTCACACCGAACGACATAATTGAGGATATGAATTGGAATGCTATGGCGAAACCCGTAGCGACAAACTCAGGAGGTCGTCTTGAGAAGGAGGGTGGCCTCACTTCTTCGGAATTGACTATCCTGAACGCCTTGGATGGCGCAATAACCCTAAACTATGACCAACTTTTGGAGGCTACGGGGCTCACGATGGGTGATTTAACAATGTCGATTATGACATTGGAAATCAAGGGCTTCATACGCCGTCTCTCGGGAAAGATGTACGAAAAGATTTAATAGAGATGATTGATACTCATTCACATATATACGATAGTGCCTTCGACGAGGATCGTGCCGAGGTGCTTCAGCGTGCCTGGGATTCGGGAGTTGAGATGTTGCTTCTACCCGATATAGATTCCGATAGCCGAGAGGCTATGTTTGCTGTGGCTCGTGAGAATCCTCAGCGATGTGTGGCGATGGTAGGTCTGCACCCTACCTCGGTAAACGATAATCCGAAGTGGAAAGAGGAACTTGATACGGTGGAGCATCTGTTGAAAGCCCCTCCAATGAGGCTATGTGGTGTCGGTGAGATAGGTCTCGACCTCTATTGGAGCCAGGATTTCTACCGCCAACAACGAGAGGTGTTGCACGCACAACTCGAACTCGCCCTGCAGTATGATATGGCCGTGGCGATACATACTCGTTCGGCCTATAAGGAGATGGTCGATGCCGTGGCAACCTATCGCGGACGAGGCCTAAGAGGTGTCTTCCACGCCTACGCTTCGGATGTAGATATGGCGCATAAGTTGTTGCGCTGTGGCGATTTTGTCTTTGGCGTTGGAGGAGTTGTTACGTTTAAGAATGGTGGTGTGGCTGAGGTGGTTAGAGAACTCCCTGCGGAGTTGTTGCTCTTAGAAACCGACTGCCCATACCTCACACCTGTCCCATTTCGAGGTAAGCGTAATGAGTCGTCGTATGTGAAATATGTGTGCGATAAGGTGGCAGAGTTGCACGGCACGACACCCGAAAAAATCGACGAAATAACCTCTGCTACAACAAGGCGCATATTCAATCTGTGATATGCGCAATATGCATAATTATAGCCCCGTAGACGAAAAAAAAGTGGATAAAAATTCTGCGATAACATTTTTTTGTCTATCTTTGTGGTTATTAGTGCGTCACTAATGGCGTATTTAAGGAACAATGAAGCGTTCATCAATACTTATAATATATACCGGTGGTACTATCGGTATGAAGACCGACGAGGCAACTGGCGCATTGGTGCCATTCGACTTCAGCGGTATCTATGAGGAGTTTCCCTCGCTCAAGCGTCTAAAGGTAGATTTAGAGGTGCTTACCATTAAGCCCCCAATTGACTCGTCTAACGTATCGACGGAGAACTGGGTGGATATGGCACGCCTCATTCGAGATAACTATAATCTCTACGATGGCTTTGTGGTTTTGCACGGCACGGATACTATGTCCTATTCGGCAGCGGCCCTCAGTTTTATGCTTGAGAATCTCTCTAAGCCAGTGATATTTACCGGTAGTCAGATTCCTATTGGCATCCTTCGTACGGATGGTCGTGAGAACCTTATCACGGCTATTGAGATTGCAGGTGCGCACAACGAGAAGGGTGAACCATTGGTACCCGAGGTGGCCCTCTATTTTCAGAATAAACTTATGCGAGGCAACCGCACTACTAAGTTTAGTGCCGAGGCTCTCAACGCCTTTGCATCGTTCAACTATACCGCTTTGGCCGATGTAGGTGTTAATATCCAATATAACACCTCGGCAATTATGCCATATTCGGAGGGTAAGGACAAGGAGTTCTATATCAGCGAGTCGCTCTGCAACGATATCGTCGTTGTGAAGCTCTTCCCAGGCATCCGTCCAGCAACGCTTAGAACGATGCTCTTGGAGAGTGGCGCACGTGGTGTTGTCCTTGAGACCTATGGTGCAGGAAATGCTCCTACGTCGGAGTGGTTTGTCGATTTGGTAAAAGAGGCTATCGACAGAGGCGTCGTGGTGGTAAATATCTCGCAGTGTAAGGATGGTATGGTGCAGATGCACCTTTATGAGACAGGTTTGGCATTGCAGGAGGCTGGCGTTGTGTCGGGTCAGGATATGACCATCGAGGCTGCAGTGACGAAGTTGATGTACGTTTTAGGCAAAAATTTGCCACTTTCAGAAACTTTGCAGTTGATGCGTACACCTCTCCGAGGCGAATTTACAATGTAAGACGTTGCATTTTTAAGAATTTATTTGTATATTTCGCTCTGTAAAATGTCTCAAAATGTAGCGCTGTAAGGGCAGAAAGTCTGCGTTGAGACGTGTAACGTATTGATTGATATGATGTTTTGAAACTGTTGCAGGGAGATTGTGCCTTGTAACTTAGTGCGTTTGATATAGGCGAATAAGGAATAGAAAATTAAACTATAGAAAAGAAACATAGAAAACAACTACTAAAAATTACAAATTTTAACTAACAAAACGCTATGAAAAAATTATTTTTGGTTTTGGCAGCTGCTACCCTCTCTTTCGGCGCTGCTTATGCACAGGATGCTAATGAGGCACCCGCACAGGAGACCGCAGTAGAGCAGGTTGTAGCTCCAGAGGCTGACGCTGTTGAGGAGTTGGCAGGTGAGCCTATGCACTTCGCTCTTATGAAGAAGTTCTTGGAAGGTGGTTGGGAGTGGATGCTTCCAGTACTTGTCTGCTTGGTACTTGGTTTGGCTATCGCTATCGAGCGTATCCTTTACTTGACTATGGCTCAGATCAACACCAAGAAGTTCACTGAGGAGGTTGAGCGTTTGCTTAACGAGAAGGGCGTTGAGGCTGCTTTGGAGTATTGTCGCAACACACGTGGTCCTATCGCTTCTATCTACTATCAGGGTCTTTTGCGTTACGACCAGGGTCTTGAGGCTGTTGAGAAGGCTGTTGTATCTTACGGTTCAGTTCAGCAGGGTCATCTTGAGTCAGGTCTCTCTTGGATTTCATTGTTCATCGCTTTGTCTCCATCACTCGGTTTCATGGGTACCGTAGTAGGTATGATCCAGGCATTCGATGATATCCAGGCACAGGCAACTATCTCTCCAGCAGTCGTAGCAGGTGGTATCAAGGTTGCGCTTTTGACTACTATGTTGGGTCTTATCTCTGCAGTTATTCTTCAGGTGTTCTTCAACTACATCCTCTCTAAGATCGAGGGTCAGGTAGTTAAGATGGAGGATACTTCAATCACTTTGATTGATATGCTCACAGCATACAACAAGCGATAATTTAGACCTAATTCAAATAAGTTAAGTCAATTATGAAAAAATTACATAGTTACATATTCTTGGCTTTCGCCCTCGTATCTATTGCGATGGTAGCGTGGGCAATTAGCGCAGGTTGGAATGCTCCAGACTCTGCAAAGATTGCTAACAGCACACCACTCGTACAGCAGTTCGACGAGAACGGCGTAGCCGTGAATACAGAAGATGACCAGCCGGTGGCCGTAGAGTCGACATCGGAGGGTATCCGAGCTCTTGGCATCATCTTCGCCAACCAGCTCGAAGAGGGTATCCTCACTCCAGAGGGTATCGAGGCAGAGCAGGAGAAGCTCCAGAACACTGTAGAGAATCTCATCCCTGCATACGAGGCAAAGGTTAGCGCAAGCCGCGAGGAGGCTACAGCTGCTCAGGCTAAGATCGCTGAGTTGAGCGAGGTTAAGCGTCTCAGCGCAGCTCAGAAGCGCGAGCTTGAGGCTGCTAAGACTGTAGAGTCAAACTTCAAGGCTTTGAACGACACTCTCAACCAGCACCGCGAGAACGTATCTATTATGGAGGAGAACATCGCTTCTTCTATCAAGGCTAACGACGAGGCTCGTCAGAATGGTGAGAACATAGTGGCTTTGGCTACTGCTATCCACTGGAACCTTATGTGGTTCTACTTCTTGATGGTATTCTCAATCTCATTCATCATTATCGGTGCTATCTGGAATATGATGCTTGATGCAGGTGGTTTGAAGAAGACCGTTCTTTCAATCCTCGTTGTAGCAGGTGTTGTAGCAGTTGCTTACTTCATCGCTCGTGGCAATGGCTGGGCTGATGGTGCAACTTTGAAGGATGCAGCAGGTTATGATCTTGGTATCGGTACAGATCCTACTACTCGTACAGTATTCGGTGAGTTCGAGTATATGATGGCTGATACTAGCATTATGGTAACTTACATCACATTTGCCGGTGCAGCATTGGCAGCAATCCTTTCGGCTGTTCGTGGTATCTTTAAATCGTAGTTAATATGGCAAAAACTAAGAAAAAGGCTGGAGATATCAACTCCAGTTCAATGGCGGATATCGCTTTCCTGCTGTTGATATTCTTCTTGGTGACAACTACGATGGATGTTGACACAGGTATGAAGCGTACGCTTCCACCTTGGATCGACCCTACGGAACAGCAGAATGATGTTGATGTAAATGAGCGTAACGTACTTAAGGTAAACGTATCGCGTAGCGGTGCTATTATGGTTGGCACCGATGAGTATCGTCCTAACGACTTGCGTCGTAGCGGTGAGCACTCACGTCTTTCTCGCGAGGTTTATTACTTCCTTGTAGATCCTAACCGTTCTGATAAGGAGGCTAAGACCATCGACGGAGGTACTTACAACATCAGCAAGGGTCTTGTGTCCCTAAAGGCCGATGACGAGACAGAGTATAAGGTATATCTTAAGGTTCAGGATGAGTTGACTCACGCCTTCAACCTCTATCGTGACGATATCGCGCGCGAGGTATATGGTATGGCTTATGATGAGTTGAGCGAGCTTGAGGCGCAGAATATACGTAAGGCTGTACGAATGCAGATTTCAGAGGCAGAACCTAACGATCAAACAAAGAAGTAGTTATGGCAGTAATGGCAAAAAAGGGCAAGCGTGAAGTGCCCGCAATGTCGACATCATCACTTCCCGATATCGTATTTATGCTTCTCTTCTTCTTTATGGCAGCAACTACGATGCGTGAGGTAGATCCATTGGTATCTGTGCAGATGCCTGAGGCTAATGAGATCACTGAGCTCGACAAGAAGAATCTTGTGAATATTTGGATGGGTAAGCCACTTGGCGCTGCCAAGGGCGAGGATGCGTTGAAGATTCAGCTCAACGATCAGACCCGTGAGGTAGAGGATATTCGTGACTTCATCTCAGCAACAACAGTAACTAAGGGCGTAGGTCCTAACGATATCGTTGTCAATTTGCGCGTTGATGAGGGTGCAACTGTAGGTAAGCTTACTGCTGTAAAGCAGGAGTTGCGTAAGGCAGAGGCGCTTAACATCTCATACGCAGCACGTGCGATGGAGAATAAGTAATCTCTACGTAAATTTGAAAGTGGAGGCAACCTTCGGGTTGCCTCTATTTTTTTTGAGTGTATTGATTGGTAAAAGTATTTGGGTGAATAGATGGCGAATAGGTGTGTTGGGAGGGGTTGTGAGAGGGAGGAGTGTATTGTATGGTGGAGTGTATATATGGGCTAAGGCGTAGGGTAGAGGACTCTCTTTTGATGTGATTATAGAGTGATGTTAGGAGGGGGTGAGTGATGAGATAGAGAGCGATGGGTAGTGCCATAGTATTGCGTATAACGGCCGATTAGCCTATCTCTGGTTGGTTTATACCTATGTATATTAATGTAGGCATAGTAAGTGGGGGGCTTAGAGGAGTCTATGTGAAATAATGGATGTGTATGGGCGGTATTGTTGGCGTAAGGTTATACAAAAAAGGAGTTGTCACTTGCTGACAACTCCTTCTTGTATGAGTTATGAACTCGCGCTCCTAACTATTTATAGCCATATTACCAGATGATAACACGCTCCTCAACAGGCATATACATTGCATCCTCCTCGGTTACGTTGAATGCGTCGTACCAAGACTGGATGTTGCGCAATGTAGCGTTTACTCGGTTGCGACCCAAAGAGTGTACATCAACCTTTGTGAGACGCTCCTTCTCCTGGTCGGTGATGTTCTGAGCCCAAAGGGTAGCATAACCGATGTAGAAGCGCTGCTCGCCAGTGAAGCCGTCGATATCTTCTGGACGACCCTCTGCCCAAGCATAGTCGGTAAGACCTGTGAATGCAAGGCGCAAGCCACCCTGGTCAGCGATGTTCTCGCCCAAAGAGAACTTGCCATCAGCGAACAAGCCTGGCAAAATCTCGATAGCGTTGAACTGCTCAACCAATACAGCGGTCTTCTTCTCGAATGCCTCGCGATCCCCCTTAGTCCACCAATCGAGCATATTACCCATCTTGTCGAACTGAGAACCCTGGTCGTCGAAGCCGTGAGTCATCTCGTGAGCGATAACCACGCCGATAGCACCATAGTTTACAGCGTCGTCAGCGTTAGGGTTGTAGAATGGAGGCTGAAGGATTGCTGCAGGGAAGCAGATCTCGTTTGTTGTAGGCATATAGTATGCGTTTACCATCTGAGGTGGCATCATCCACTTCTCGCGGTCTACGGCCTTACCTACCTCAGACATAGAGTCGGCAGTGTACCAGCGGTTAGCCTCGAGTACATTCTCCCAATAACTCTTTGCAGGATCCACAACCAAAGTTGTATAGTCCTTCCACTTGTTAGGGTAGCCAATCTTCACGGTGAAGGCCTCGAGTTTCTCCTGAGCCTTAACCTTTGTAGCGTCGCTCATCCAATCCAAAGCGTCGATATGCTTAGAGAATGCCTTCTGGATGTTAGAAACCATCTTCTCTACGCGAGCCTTCTCGCTCTCTGGGAAGTACTTAGCCACATACATCTGACCTACAGCCTCTGAGAGGATGTTGTTAGGCACACCCATAGCGCGCTTCCAGCGTGGACGAATCTCCTGAGTGCCAGACATAGTCTTGCCGAAGAACTCGAACGATGCTACTGCGAAGTCCTCGCTGAGGTATGACGCAGCATTAGAGATGTAGTGTGAAGCAACGTATGCCTTCAATGCCTCCAACGATGTTGTAGAGAGTACATTGAGGATGTTGGTGAATGATGAAGGCTGGCTAACTACAATTTTGTCGATGTTTTCAACACCCATAGTCTTGAAGTAGGCATCCCAATCTACGCCTACGAAAGCGATCTTGAAAGCCTCGTAAGTGAATGGGTTGTAGCCCTTCTGGATGTCGCGGCACTCTACGTTAGACCAAGACTTCTCAGCGATAGCATCCTCAACGGCAACAACGTCTGCAACCATCTTCTCGATGTCGCCCTCAACGCCAGCCAAGGTGAAGATCTTGTTGAGGTATGTGTGGTATGCCTCCTTGATCTCAGCATTCTTCTGGTCGATGTAGTAGTCGCGGTTACCCATACCGAGGCCGCCCTGCTCCATATAGAGAATGGTTATATTGCTATCCTCGAGGTCAGCACCTGGGTAGCTGTAGAAGAATGTGCCTACGCCATCGGTGTGGAGGTTAGCGATAGATGCGATGAGTGCCTCGCGGCTATCTGTTGCAAGGATGGCGTTGAGAGCCTCACGGATAGGCTCTGCACCCTCACGGTTAAGACGCTCCTCATCGAGACCCATCTTATACAAGTCTGAAATTTTCTGCTCTACGCTACCGAACTCGGCCTCGCTCTTAGCCATCTCGCTGAAGAGCTCGTTGATACGAATCTCGTTGTTCTCACGCAATACGTCGAAAGAGCCGTAGCGAGAGTACTCAGGCTTGAGAGGGTTGTTCTTCTGCCAACCACCTGTAGCCCACTGGTAGAAGTCGTCGTTACGAACGATAGTCTCGTCGAAGTTGTTCACGTCGATAGCAGGCACCTCTGCTTGCTTGTCCTGGTTTGTTGCACACGCAGTCATAGTAAGTGCTGATGCCAAAATGATAAATAGTTTTTTCATATTTTCAGTTTAAGGTTATTACGTTAAACGTGTGGTTGCCTACTTTCTGATAGCAGCAACACCTGGGAGCTCCTTACCCTCCATATACTCCAAGAGGGCACCACCACCTGTTGATACGTATGATACTCTGTCGGCCAAACCAAACTTGTTGATGCACGCTACAGAGTCGCCACCACCGATGAGTGAGTATGCACCCTTGTCAGTAGCCTCAGCGATAGCCTCAGCCACGGCGCGTGAACCTGTAGAGAACTTGTTGATCTCGAATACGCCTACAGGGCCATTCCAAAGGATGGTCTTGCAACCCAAGATGTGCTCGCGGAACTTAGCCTTACCGCCAGAAGCGATGTCCACACCCTCCCACTCGTCTGGGATGTTGTTTGCTGGAGCCTCCTGAGTATTTGCTGACTCAGAGAAGTCGTCGCAGATAAGTGCATCTGGTGAGCGAAGGATCTTCACGCCACGCTCCTGGGCCTTCTTCAAAATCTCGAGTGCTACAGGGAACATATCTGGCTCGCAGATAGACTTACCCTCCTGGCCACCCTCAGCACCAGCGAAGGTATAGGTCATACCGCCACCAATGATGATTGAGTCCACCTTCTCCATAAGTTTCTCGATGATGGTAATCTTTGTAGATACCTTCGAACCACCGATGATAGCGCAGAATGGACGCTCTGGGTTCTCCATAACGCCGTCAATAGCCTTAAGCTCGTTCTCCATAACGTAGCCGAACATCTTGTCCTGTGGGAAGTAGTCGGCGATGAGTGCTGTAGAGGCGTGAGCGCGGTGAGCAGTACCGAATGCGTCGTTGATGTAGCAGTCGGCGTATGAAGCAAGGCGCTTCACGAACTCCTTCTGTGACTCCTTAACAGCCTTCTTAGCCTCCTTCTTCTCCTCCTCGGTAGCATCCTCAGCCAAGCCGCGAGGCTTGCCCTCCTCCTCAGCGTAGAAACGCAAGTTCTCGAGCAACATCACCTCACCTGGCTTAAGTGCCTTAGCCATCTCTGCGGCACGCTCACCCATACAGTCACCAGCGAAGGCTACCTTCTGGCCGAGGCGCTCCTCGATAGCGTAGATAATCTGCTCCAAAGAGTACTTTGTATCTGGATTCTTCTTAGGACGACCGAGGTGCGACATAAGAATCACAGAGCCACCACCAGCCAATACCTTCTTAATAGTAGGGATTGCTGCGCGGATACGAGTGTCATCAGTAACCTTACCCTCGCTATTGAGAGGTACGTTAAAGTCTACACGGATGATTGCTCTCTTACCTGAGAAATTGTAGTTGTCAATAGCAAACATAATCTTTATATTTTAGTTAAACATTGTCCTTGATTAGACATACTTACTCTGCAAAGTTATCGATTTTTTTTGATAATTTCTACAATTATACCTATTTATATTAGTACGATAGGTTCATTTTATTCTCTTATATAGCCTTGCGACCTCCTCGTTTATGCTTTTAGACGATTGGATCGAGGCAATTACTATTCCAATATTATGCCGATTTCTGCTATGGAGGTCATCGCGCGCTCCTTGATTTCGCGTGTAGGAACTAACTTAAAGTAGCGTGCCGAGTAGTGCTTGCCGAAGCGTACAGCGTAAGGGATTGGGTTGTGCATTATGTTGCAGAACTCACCATTAGTGTCGCAGAGAGTCCACTCCTTGTTGTCGGTGCTGACGTAGAATTTGTAGTTAAATATGGTGCCTTCAACAGCCTCATTTGCTGGAGTATAGCAGAAGCCCGCGATATCCATTACTTCGCCCATATCTACAACCAGAGGGGTTAATCCCTCACTTCGCCATACGCTATTGCGGTCGTTGTCGAAGGCCTCGGTTGCATTGGCACCCACTGCTTGCCAACCGGAGGTATCAACGTCGCTGAAGCTATGGTGGGTGGTGCTACTCTCAAGAGGTGTCGCATAGTAGAGTCCTGAGTTAAGGATATGTGCTGGGCCTCGGCTACTGCGGATTGTGATTCGGACTCTTTCGGGCGAGCAGTCCGAAAAGCGTAGCAGTCGCTTGTAGCCGATGGTACTACCCTCGGTGATGTAGTGCCAAGAGCCGTTGTAGAAGCCCTCCACCACGAACTCCTCGACGTGCTGTCCCAAGGAGATATCCTCCTGCATAAGTAGGGTGTTTACCACTGCGTTTGGGGTTACGTCGTAATCTTGTGAATTTCCCTCGCTAATCGTGCAACGTGTTGAACTATTGGCAATTAGGTTTTCGTTGAAACTCTTCGTAATATATGCAGAAAGAGCCTTGAGGCGTTGGCAGTCGGTTTCGTGAATTAGGCCTCGCTGGTCTGGAGGAATGTTAAGTAGAAGTAGTGAGTTACGGCCCACGGAGTTGAAGTATATATCTACTAAGTTACTCAGCGAACGAACCTTATCATCCTCTGAGGAGCGGTAAAACCAGCCTGGTCGAATAGATACATCTACCTCAGAGGGATACCAGTATGCCTCCGAGGCTTGTGCTATTAACTCTCTGCTACCGAGGTCTTTAGACATCTCCTCAAGGCCGAGAGCGTGGTTGTTGGCGACCTTGTCCGTATAGCACCCTGGCGCTATGGCCGTGGCGCTCCACTCTGTAGGTCGGCCTATGCCCCCTTCGTTGCCTACCCAGCGCACGTCGTCGCCCATAATTGCTGTTACGGCTGTGGGCTGTAGTTGTCGAATAGTTCTGAGGATAGCCTCCCAGTCGTACTCCTGTCTCTTGCCGTTCGCTCCTTCGGCACACGCGCCATCAAACCATACCTCATCCACTTTGCCATAGTTGGTGAGTAGTTCGGTGAGTTGTGCGATGAAGAGTCTGTTGTAGGTGGGGGAGTCGCCATAGCACTCGGCATTGCGATCCCAGGGTGAGAGGTAGACTCCGAATTTAAGGCCATACTTCTGGCAGGCGTCACGTAACTCCTTGACTACATCGCCTTTACCCTTGCGCCACGGAGAACTCTTTACCGAGTAGTCGGTTGTTGCTGTAGGCCAGAGGCAGA
>JAFZFP010000020.1 GCA_017555905.1 Alistipes sp.
AAGAAGATGTCCGCTCATTCTCTCCCTTTGAATTTTCCAGATTCGATTGCGAGAATAAACTTACACTTTCCGCGTAAAGTATGTTTGTACAAAGGTAACAAACATTTGGCAGAATGTGCAATTTTGCGAACATTTTTTACTGTTGCTATGGCTAAATATATGTGAAAGAACGATTTTTGGCTACAAATTTCTGCCAAATCTTTCTAAAAATCAATATTGAATGTGAAATATGTTATTCTGAATTTGGGGTAAATTGTGCCTCTATTTTGTGGTACAACTTAAGATGTCCTTGCGATTTTATATTTTTATTCATAGTTAAAATAAAACGAAATAATATTATGCGAGAAACTAAAGACCAGACAATTATCCGCCTGAAAAGAGAGGTCGCGGAGCTTAAAGAGGCCGTAAGAGGTCAAAAACGAATAGCCAAGGAGAAAATAAAAGAATCAAAAGAGACTCTCATTCAATCGCAGTCAAAAAGTAAAGCAGACCTTCGAGGGCAAATCAACAAATACAAATCAGATTACAACAAATTAAAAGAGCAATATGACCGTATACGAGATAGGTTTTACACATTGATGATGAGGAAGTCGCGTGATAAAAGGGAAGCTTTATTCTCTATGGAATTGGCTGTTGGTTTGGATAGAGAGTGGTATGAACGGATTACAGAAGATAACCGGAAACGCTTGGAAGCGTATCAGAATGGCGACACATTAGACCCTTACGGCAATTTATACTTCTTCGACAATAACTTGATGCTGACTATAAATCCCAAAACAGGAGAACGATTAACGCTATCTCAGTTAGCAGAAATCTACAATCTATTGCGCACTCAAAGCGAATACTTGTCGGCCATAAAAGAGGCAGCACAATTAAGACGGTACAATGATGGTTATGAATACTTGGAATTTATAAACCAAAAGGGGCAAGAGTTATTTGAGAAATATTACTCTCATTTGTTTTAATCCTCGTAATCGTGTCATATTCAATGCTTTATACAAATTAATAATCTTAAATCTAAAAATAGCGATAGATTAGACCAATATATATATTATATATATAATCACGCTCAAAAGGGCAATCTTCTAAAATCAAAATCTTTAACACCTGTAACTCAATATAAATCAATGCACTATATGTATTAATAAATTAATTGTTGGTTATTACAGCCTTAATCTTACGAATCGTATTAATACTTGTACCCGTAATAGCCGAGATATTTGCCAGAGAGAGTCCCTTGCGAATCAAAGCGATTTCTCTCTGGTATTGTTTTCGATATTCGTCATCGGACTTACGATAGGTGTCAGGGCGTCCCATTTTTATACCTTCACGACGGCACTTTTCGATATACTGCTTGCGACCACTCTCCATTCGCTCTTTAATGGTTAGGCGTTCCATCGCTGCGACCTCTAATAGGATTGTACAAATCAGCGATGCGACTGGATTGGCCCTACCGTCACTATCCAAAGTCTCCAAGTTGTAGTTCTTCACATATAGACTTACTTTGTTTTCGGTTAGGATTTGAATGACTTTGAGAGCCTCCAAGGTATTTCGACCTATACGACTAATCTCCAAACAAACAACCCTTCGAATTTGGTTGTTCTTTACAAACTCAATCAATTCACAAATCTCCTCTCGTTCCTCGTTCTTTTTTGCTCCGCTGATTTTGTTGGTGAATACCTTTACGACAACCCAATCCATCTGCTGACAATGTGCTGTAAGTTCATTTATCTGCCTTTGGTACTCCTGTTTTTCGGTACTCACTCTGGCCAAGATTACAACCTTTTCCATATATGTAAATTAAAACTATTAGACTATGGATATATATAACAAACTGTGGCGATTACTTTAATATAAAACCTTAAACTAATATAAAAACCACGCTCAATCGGGCGTGGTTTCAATGTTAAATTAATATGGTTTGACTTTGATATGTTTTGATCGCAACTTTATGTGTGGTGCTTCTTTTCTTGTGGCCTCACCAATCAGCATCCAAGTGTGCTTCCAACAATCAACTTCGTAGATATGTACTTTGTCATTAATTCTATTATATATCTTAATTACCGACTTTGATACACTTGGTTTTTCAACAGTGATAATATCAACAACTTTACGAACTATATCCACTTTCTCACTGAGCGACATTGTTGTTTCGTTTATCTCTTCAGCATACATTGCTTCTTGGATTTGATATTGTTTTGTCAATAAATAGTTTATCAATTCGCAGTGTCGCTTTTCTTTCATCTGTAAATCTTCTTGCAATTGTTGATTTAACTCGTCAGCCTTTTTCTCACTTATACGCCCCATAATCAAACGCTCCTCAACTTTATCTATTCTTGCTTGGATATTATTCAGTTCTTGATCTATAGTGCTCAACTTTTTGCGTGTGGTAGTTATTTCTTTGTCTATCTGTTTTTGTAATAGATCCCTATTCATTATATATTGAGAATACATCATTTTTGAAAATTCCCAAACAATAGGGTCTATATTTACTCTACGAATAGCCACTCCCGAACAATGCTTGCTGAAATAAGAGTCCAAAGAACTATTACCGCTCAATATACATCCTGTATGGGCATCACATATTAAACCCTTAAGCAAGAACTGCTCTTTATGGTTTAGTTTGTGAATGGTTTTATTGTTCGCAAGAGCCTTTTGTGCATCTTCAAAGACTTTTGGCGTGATTATTTGTGGACAAGGCCCTTCACCAATGTATAGTCTGCGCTTTAAGTAGTTAGAAATTCTTAATATAAGCGTCTTTAATGAGGTTTCAGGGAAGTATCCCTCCTCTTTGAGATTTGTGGCTATATCTCTGATTGTTAAGCCTCCATAAGCGTACTCTTTGAAAATTCTACGAATGATCTCGGCCTGCTCTTTGTGAACTATATATTTTTTATCTTTATCTGTGATATACCCAAATGCGGGGCGTCCGCCCGCCGATTTTCCTAATGACAAGTTTCGTTTTCGCCCCCTAATCATTCTCTCTTGTTTTAACATCATTTCAGATTCTGATAACGAGGAGAATAATGAAAACATCAACGACCCTGTTTGCGACATCTTGCCATCATTATCCAATAATCGGAAATAAGGTTTTAAGCATATCAGTTGTATATTTCGTTCTACCAAGTAATCGCGAATACTGAACAGCACCAATTGCCTTCGGCTTAATCGAGATAATTCGTATATATACACACACTTTATATTCGGATCTTCATTTATCTCGCATTTCATTCGATTCAAACCTCTTCGTTCCTCTTCAGAAAGCTTTATAGCAGACTCTTTGTCTTCGATTATGATAATGTTATCATCACTAAAACCGTCCTTGTGTACCTCGCGAAGTACCTCATCTGTTTGCTGGGTCAAGTCCTGCTGCTGTGTACTAACTCTACTTAAAATAATAGCTCTGTCCATTAACGTATATATATGTTTACCAGATTATTGCAATGCGAATTAATAATTCTGAAATCTGTGTATAAAATACCAAAAGAAGGGGTATTCTTTAGTGAATACCCCTTGAACAGTTATTATTCTTATGATATAGTTTTATAAAAGAACATAAGCAAAGAGATGTCGAAAGACATCTCTTTTTGTTTATGCCCCTGCCGCAAATCCATTTGTAGGCATAGGGGCAGAAACAAAAAGGGGGAGAGTGGTTTATCACTCCTTTGCTTGAGCTCTTTTGTTCAGTGCCCCGCGGCGAGCGAAGGGGATAACCAACGAGCGTGAGCGAGTGCAGTAATCCCCTATCACATTCCCCAGTCGCTTACCACAAAAACAAATCCGCTTATCAAACAAACGGGGTGCGCTCAACTTGTTGTTGAACACACCCCGTAGTAGTGGGATTGAGTGGAGTGGAGTTACTCCATTATGGTATAACTTGAGGCACGGCCGTTAGGGTAGATGCCGTCGATGCTACGGATGCGCTCGGTAATGCGCTCGAGATCGCTGAGTGAGTAGATGGGGCGGTCGTTGATATGGGTGATGACGTAGCCCTGCTTCACTCGGCAGCGCTCCAAGAGTCCGTCACCATTGACCGAAGCAACCTGCACCCCACCCTTGATGTCGAGCTCCTGGCAGAGGCTCTGTGGGGCATCCTTGAGTTTTGCACCAAGCACCTTGATAGCATCGACACTATCCTTGTTTAGGAGGCTCGTCTGGCCACTCCTATTCTGGAGTGTGGCAACAACCTCCAGCTCCTTATCCCCACGACGCAGGCCGAGGGTCACCTTATCGCCTGGGCGACGCTTGCCTATCTGCTCAAGGAAGATTGCCGAGTCCTTAACATTGACACCGTCCACCGAGAGGATGATGTCGCCCTTGCGGATGCCAGCCTCAGAGGCTGCACCGCCCTCGGCAACAGAGGCTACGTATATACCTCCAACCTCCGAGATGTTGGTCATCTCGCCAGCCTCGTCGATAAACTGCTGGTCGATAGCCCTGAACGATATGCCCAGCACGGCACGCTGTACGATGCCCGACTCCTTGAGGTCCACGACAACCTTGCGAACAATAGTCTCGGGGACAGCGAAGGAGTAGCCCACGTAACTACCCGTAGAGGTTTTGATGATGGTGTTGATGCCCACAAGTTCGCCACGAGCATTCACCAACGCACCGCCTGAGTTGCCAGGGTTTACCGCGGCGTCGGTCTGTATGAAGGACTCGATGCCCTGTTGCTCGATAGCGCCAAGGCTACGCGCCTTAGCCGAAACGATACCTGCGGTGATGGTAGACTGCAAATCCATAGGGTAGCCGATAGCCAAGACCCACTCGCCTAAGCGGAGATCGTCCGACGAGCCAAAGGGGAGGGTAGGGAGCGCCTCAGCCTCAATCTTTATCAGGGCGACATCTGTCGAGGGGTCGCTACCGATAATCTTGGCATCGAAGGCACGGCCATCGTGGAGTTTTACTCGCAGTTTCGAGGCATTCTCCACAACGTGGTTGTTCGTCACGATATATCCATCCTCCGAGATTATAACGCCTGAGCCTCCTGCACGGGCCTCGCGCTGGCCTCCACGACCAAAGCCCTGAGGGTAGCCAAAGAACTCAAAGAAGGGGTCTATGGCTTGGCTCTGACTGCTTACAGAGATAGTCGCCTCGATATTAACTACGGCCTTCACGGCATTCTCCGCAGCGTAGGTGAGGTCGGGGTATTCGCGATTGACCACCGAGGCGGCGAAATGGGTATCGACTACGGGGTTCTCCCTGAAGGATGACTCCTGCTTATCGAAGAGCGAGGTGATAGCTGGAGTGTTGTCAGCCTGATTGTTAGAGGTGATGTAAATCGTAGCCACACTGGTCATTGCCGCAATTGCGACAGTGCCAATAAAAAGAAAAAGATTTCGTTTCATAATAGTTCTCACTTGGTTAAATTATGAGTCGAGGTCTTATCTATAGGCTATCAGTTTTAGTTAAACAATCAGTTAATTACACAAAAATAACGCCCCGAAGAGCGTTATATTGTTTGGTGTGATAAAATTTTACTCCTTTAGTATATATACCGTCTCGCCTGCCCGTTGCATATTGTAGGTCTCGCGAGCGAAGCGCTCCATAAACTCTGGCGAGGTGGTTATCTTGTGGATGAAGATGCTGTCGTCGGCAATCTTATGCTCAAGGGTCTCTATCCTGCGCTCCACCACCTTGCGGTCGCGGTGGGTGCGTACCATATCACCTATGGTACGTATCGACACAACGAGGGTGCAGATGGCGATGACCACGGTCAGCACCACCCAAAAGACGTTGATAAATTTCTGTTCTTTAGCCACCTTAGCCATACTGCACTACGGAATATGCATAAACTTATGAGTCTGTATCGAGATGTTCCATACAGGATTCTCCTTCACCCACTCGACGAGTTCGGGGATGATACTTTCGTAGACACTCCACTCTGGCTGAACATAGAGTAGACACTTGCGTCGTACCCTCTTGCTACACTCCACGGCCCACTCCAAGTCCTCCTTGGTCTGGATGATAACCTTCAATTCGTCGGCCCTGAGTAGTGCCTCCTCCAATGGGGGCATCTGGCGTTTGGGCGAGAGACATATCCAGTCGAACTCACCTCGTATGGGGTTTGTTCCCGAAGTCTCGATAAATATCTCAAGGCCACGGGCGTGTAACTCGCGAGTGAGCTCCTCCAACGGGTATAGTAGAGGCTCTCCTCCAGTGATTACTATCGCCTGCGCCGAGCAACTTGATGCTCTCTCCACGATGGTCTCAATGGGGGTTGGAGGGAATAACTTTGGGTTCCACGTGTACTTAGCATCGCACCAGCGACAACCTACATCACAACCGCCGAGGCGTATGAAGTATGCGGGTTTTCCGGAGTGGAAACCCTCACCTTGTATAGTATAAAAATCCTCCACGAGGGGTAGCTTCTTGCCACCCTCAAGGAGTTTTAAGTCGGGATTAATCTTCATCTAAAACGTAAATATCCTTAAGGTTGCGTCCTACCTGATTATAGTCGAGGCCGTAGCCCACGATGAACTCGTTGCCAATAGGCATAGCCACATAGTCGATCTTATACTCATAGAGGAACTTATCTGGCTTGAAGAAGAGCGTGCAGATAGAGACACTTGCTGGGTGACGTGAGTTCAGGTAATCGAGCAAGTAGTTCATACTATGGCCTGTCTCCACGATATCCTCGATGATGATGATATCCTTGCCCTCGATGTCGAAGTCGATGCCGAGGTGTTGCTTGATGTTACCCGTAGACTGGGTACCCTCGTATGACGATATCTTGATAAATGCCAAGCGCGAGTCGAAAGTTGTCTTACGCACAAGGTCACTCAAAAAGAGGAAGGCTCCGCTGAGTACGCCAAGGAAGATTGGGGTCTTTCCAGCGTAGCGCTCGTTGAGTTGCTCTGCCACACGTGTTACGGCTCTGTCGATCTCCTCGGCAGGAATCATCACCTTAAACTTGCGGTCTAACAATTTTATCTTTTCCATAGTCGATATATTTTGTCCAAAGGTACACAATTTTTTTGATTTTCTCGCACACTACTCCGTCTTTACTCGGTCGAGTATACCCGTGAGTGCTGCGAGGACCACGCCATAGTTGGTTATTGCTACGCCCTGCTTGCGCGCTCGTTCTATGCGACTAAGCACGTGCTTGCGGTTGAACATACAGGCTCCGCAGTGAATTACCATATCGTAGGGCGTAAGGTCTTCGGGGTAGTCGGCGCCTCCCACGATGTCGATATTAAGACTCTCGCCAAACTTCTTGCGCAATAGACGTGGTAACTTCACACGGCCAATATCCTCATTTTGAGGTGTGTGCGTACACGCCTCGGCAATGAGTATGCGAGATGTCGGCGTTAGTCGCTTAAGGGCCTTGACACCCTCGGTGAAGAGGTGTATATCGCCCTTGTAGCGGGCAAAGAGTATCGAAAATGAGGTGAGTGTTGAGGCCTCGGGTTTGAGACTATATACCTCGTTGAAGGCCTGCGAATCGGTGATTATCAACTCTGGAGGAGTTGCCAACGTCGCCAATGCCTCGGCCATTCTGTCGGGAGTACAGCAGATAGGAATACACCCTCTGTCAAGTAGTTCGCGGATGGTCTGCACCTGTGGCTGTATGAGGCGACCCTTAGGGGCCGACTTATCCTGTGGCATAACCAACAAAACTCTATCGCCTGCCTTGCAGAAACCCTCGGTAATATATCGCTCCTCGGCAGGGCGAATAGCCACAATGGACTTAGTTAGTTCCTCCACGCCATTGCCCGTGAGTGCGCTGATCGCTATTACGCTACGGCCAACGACCTCTTCGGCACGCTTAAGCGCTCCGTCGAGGTCTGCGATGCGGTCGCTATGTGATAGTGCCACGACTACGGGAATCTCCCTTACGCGACACTCCTCCATTAGGCGTAACTCGCTGGTGTAGTCACCCTCGCTAAGGAGAATTACCGCTATGTCTGTCCTATCGAGTACCTTGGCGCTACGTGCCACACGCTCGCCTCCGAGAAGGGTGTTGTCGTCGAGACCTGGGGTATCGATAATTACCGCTGCGCCAAGCCCATTTATCTCCATAGGCTTCTGCACGGGGTCTGTCGTAGTGCCAGCAATGGGCGACACGATGGCAACATCCTGTCCCGTAAGTCGGTTTACGAGGGTAGATTTACCGGCGTTGCAACGACCAAAGATGGATATATGTACTCGCTCAGAACTTGGTGTACTCTGCATAGTAGGGTAGTGTTAGAAACGGAAATCGCGCTTGCCCTCAGCAATAGCCCTGAGGTTATCCTCGGTGATGCGACGCACCTTCTCCGAAGGGATGATGCGGGTGAGACGGTCAATCATCTGAGCACCAGCAACCTTTACACCTGGCGAGGCATAATCTTCGAGGTACTCGGCCAAGGTCATCAAGGCATTAGGGGCACAGCAATTGCCAATCATACCGCGCTTTGCCAACGACATAAATCTGTCGCCCGTGCGACCCTCACGGTAGCAGGCCGTACAGAAACTTGGGATGTAGCCCAACTCCAAGAGCCAACCTACAATCTCGTCGAGAGTGCGGTTGTCCGAGATGTCGAACTGTGCCGACTCCTCAGCATCCTCAATACCATCGGCATAGCCACCTACGCTTGTCTTCGAGCCACCGCTAAGTTGTGAAACACCAACGTCAAGGACGAGTTCGCGTGAGCGCTTAGACTCGCGAGTAGAGACAATCATACCCGTATATGGCACAGCCAAACGAAGTACTGCGACGATACGGCGGAATACATCGTCGGTAACAGCATCGGGGAAGTCCTTAGGGTCGATGTCATCGGCAGGACGGATACGTGGTACGCTGATGGTGTGAGGACCTACGCCAAAGCGGGCCTCGAGATGCTCAGCGTGCATAAGGATACCGACCACGTCATAGCGATAGTTCGACAAGCCGAAGAGTGCGCCGATACCAACATCGTCGATACCACCCATCATAGCGCGATCCATAGCCTCGGTATGGTATGCCCAATCACTCTTAGGACCAGTAGGGTGTAGGCGCTCATAGGCCTCACGGTCGTAGGTCTCCTCGAAGAGGATATATGTGCCGATGCCAGCATCCTTAAGGCGGGTGTAGTTCTCCACCGTCGTAGCGGCAATATTCACATTTACACGGCGTATAGCACCGTTCTTGTGGTGAATAGAGTAGATGGTGTCGATAGACTCCAATACATACTCTATAGGGCTTAACTTAGGATGCTCACCCGTCTCCAATGCCAAACGCTTGTGACCCATATCCTGCAAGGCGATAACCTCGCGACGAATCTCCTCCTGAGTAAGTTTGCGACGAGGAATAGTCTTGTTCTTAGCGTGGTAGGGGCAGTAGACACAGCCATTGACACAGTGGTTCGAGAGGTAGAGAGGGGCGAACATCACGATACGGTTGCCGTAGATGCGCTCCTTGAGGCGACGTGCTATTTCGTACATACGTGCCTCGTACTCCTTATCCTCGACCTCAATGAGTACGGCAGCCTCGCGATGCGAGATGCCGTTGCCCTCCTCGGCCTTCTTTAGAATCTCCTCGATGAGGGCTCTGTCGTTGCGATGCTCCTTGGCGTACTCCAACGTAGCACGAATCTCGCCGTCGTGGATGAACTCCGAAGCACGCTCCGACTTTACGTTATATTCTATGTTGTTCATAACTATTGTTTTAGGTTGTTGAAATCTCCTCGTGAGAAGTCTATGTGGTAGCCGATGGTTTGTAGTTCGCTCTCCAGCGCCCTAAGACCTTCGGCCGCCTCTTTGCCCCACGAGGCTTTATTTTCGTATATAGCATATTTTGCTCTCACATCCGAGGGTGAGAGGTTTGGCATAACAACATTTGCTCCCGAGAGGATGCCCTCTAACCTACCTTGTGGCGTGAGCGTCGCCAAGGCTGTGGTGGCAGGGATGAGTGCAGAGGGAAGAATGAGACGTGCTATGGCGACTGCAGCAAGGGTTAGGTTGAGGTCGCCCGCAGGCTCACCACCCAATGGTGTGGCGTGGTGGGGTAGGAAGGGACCTATGCCCACCATCTCGGGACGATACTTCTCGATAAGGAGAAGGTCCTCTGCTATATGCTCAATGGTTTGACCCTTAACACCAATCATCATACCCATACCCACTTGATACTCGGCACGTTTTAGGGCCTCGACACAGGCTAAGCGGTGTTGAAGGCCTCGTGATGAGGGGTGTAGCGAGGTGTATAACTCCTCGTTTGCCGCCTCGTGGCGAAGTAGGTAGCGGTTTGCACCAGCACGTTTAAGTTTTATGTAGGACTCCTCGCTACGCTCTCCAAGAGATAGCGTTATGGCTACGTCGTTATAGAGACTGCGTATATGGGAGATTAGCTCCACGAGCCACTCGTCGGAGTGGGTACCATCTTCGCCTCCTTGCAATACGAAGGTGCGGAAGCCAAGATTGTATCCCTCCTTGCAGCACGCCATAACCTCTTCGGTAGTAAGACGGTAGCGCTCAGCAGTGCGGTTGCTACGTCTTAGACCACAATACATACAGTCGCAACGACAATAACTCGATAGTTCGATAAGTCCACGTATAAAAATGCCAAGTCCGAACTGCTGGCGTGCAGTTCGGACGGCATTGTCTCTGAGAAGTTGTAGCACGTGACTATCCGTTGCACACGCCGTAAGCAGTGCGCTAAGGCTCTTCTTGTCGAGCCTATGACCAGATGCCAATTGCTCAACCAACTCTCTCATTATTATCTCTTCTTGAGTTCGGCATCGAAGGTCTTCTTACCATCACCATAAGCAGTGTGTACGCTTGGGCCTGAGATACAGCCACCATCACATACCATTACCTCGATGAACTGGGCAGGAGCCTTACCAGTCTTACCGTATGCCTTCAAGAGACCTACGTTCTTCTTGTTGAGACCTGCAATCTGGAGGGTTGTGAAGTCCAACTTGCCATCAACCAACTCCTTAACCGCTGCAGTAACACCACCATTCTCAGCAAAACCGTGAGCCGAGCGACGTGAAGCGCAATCTACAGGGTGTACGTTAGCCTCGCCAAGTTCGATGTTCATACCGCCAAGGATAGCGTGAACCTCCTCGTAAGTAAGGATAAAGTCCACCTTACCCTGAAGATCCTCACGACGAGCCTCCTTACGCTTAGCGATACAAGGACCTACGAAGACAACCTTAGCGTTAGGATACTTCTCGCGAGCGAGGTCTGCGGTGTAGACCATTGGAGAGTATGTAGAAGAGATATACTTCTGCAACTCTGGAGCGTGCTTGCGAGCCATCTCCATATATGAAGGACAGCAAGAGGTAGTCATAAATGGCTGACCCTCCTCCATCTTCTCTGCAAACTCGTGAGTCTCCTTCTCGGTAGTGATCTCAGCACCACGAGCGACCTCGATAACATCCTTGAAACCGATAGCCTTGATAGCACCATATACCTGCTCAGTAGGTACGTTGTACTGTGAAAGGATTGATGGAGCGACCATCGCTACAACCTCCTCGCCACGGCGGATAGCCTGGAGAATATCGAATACCTGAGAGATCTCGAAGATAGCACCGAATGGGCAAGCGTTCATACACTTACCGCAGTAGATACACTTAGTCTCGTCGATATGCTCTACGCCATACTCATCCTTAGAGATAGCACCCACTGGGCAAGCCTCCTCACAAGGAACAGGAATGTAGACGATAGCGTGATAAGGACACGCAGCGTAGCACTTACCGCAACTGATACAGATCTTGTGGTTGATCTTACCCTGAGAGGTCTCTGGGTCGAACTCGATAGCACCCTTAGGGCAGGCATGCTCACAAGCACGAGCAACGCAACCACGGCAGAGGTTAGTGATATCGTAGTTTGTGCGTACGCAAGAAGAACAAGCCTCGTCGATAACGCACATAATGTTATCCTTGATACGATTGCGGTCGAGGGCCATCTTGGCGTAGTCAGAGAGTGGCATAAGCTCGTCGGTCTCGTCGGTCATATCGTAGCCGAGCAAAGGCAACGACTTGTACTTCCACACAGCACGCTCCTTGTGGATACAGCATCTACCGCGTACTTGTGAGTTGCGAGGACTAAATTCAATGGGTACTCTGTCGATTTTTTCAACGAGTTGTCCCTCGTTCCAGAGGCTTACGAGCTTAGTAAGAAGTCTCTGGCGTACAATCATTACGTTATTTTTAATTGCCATACGATAAAAGTTGGGTTTTACAATTGAGCAAAGATAATAAATTTTACGCCAATCATACAAATTTATTGGCTTTTTTTGACCTCTTTTCTCCAAATTGTAAGTTATTTATCCCTTATTGGTATTAAATATGTTCTTTTTTGAGGGGAGTTATGGAAAAACAGGATTGAGTGATACTTTATTATAATATATATACCTCGGTTAATGGTTGAGACTGAGATGAGTTAAAGCCGTGTGAGGAGGTGAGATGTTTTTAGAAATGGCTCGTGGCGATGCCGTGGCTGTAAAGTGCGATGTGTTAAAAAGATAACAGCGAAAAAACTATGAATTTTCGGAGTAATTATGTATCTTTGCCCCGATTTTTGTCTTTGCTGTTCGCTTACTGATAGTTACGTACTTCTCAGAAGTGGGTTTAAACCGCGAAAAACGTGGTTTTCAAGAGACAGTGGACAATTACGGATTAGAAATATATAACAATTTATTGAGGAAATATGAGAGAGAAGAGATTTATTACGTGTGATGGTAACTACGCTGCAGCACATATTGCATATATGTTCTCGGAGGTAGCAGCCATCTATCCTATCACCCCATCATCAACTATGGCAGAGCTTGTTGATGAGTGGTCGGCACAGGGCAAGAAGAACATCTATGGTGATACTGTGAAGGTGGTAGAGATGCAGTCAGAGGCTGGTGCTGCGGGTGCAGTACACGGCTCACTTCAGAGTGGTGCCCTTACATCTACTTTTACAGCATCACAGGGCTTGCTCCTTATGGTGCCAAATATGTATAAGATTGCAGGTGAGTTGCTCCCTGGTGTATTCCACGTATCGGCACGTTCGTTGGCGGCTCAGGCCCTCTCAATTTTTGGTGACCATCAGGACGTTATGGCTGTGCGCCAGACAGGTTTCGCTATGCTCGCAACCTCTTCAGTTCAGGAGGTTATGGATCTCGCTGGTATCGCACATATCGTGTCCCTCAAGGCTCGTGTCCCTTTCGTACACTTCTTCGATGGTTTCCGTACCTCTCACGAGATTCAGAAGATCGAGCTTATCGACGAGGCTTCGTTGGCCGCTATGTTCGACCGTGAGGCTTTGAAGGAGTTCCGCAAGCGCGCCCTCAACCCTGAGAGCCCTGTAACACGTGGTACTGCTCAGAACCCAGATATCTACTTCCAGACTCGCGAGGCATCGAACAAGTTCTACGATGCAGTGCCAGATATGGTTGCTGAGGCTATGGATAAGATTTCTGAGATTACTGGTCGCCAGTACAAACCATTCACCTACTATGGTGACCCAGAGGCTGAGAATATCATTATCGCTATGGGCTCAGTTACCGAGACTATCAAGGAGTGTGTAGACTACCTCCGTACTCAGGGCAAGAAGGTGGGTGTTATCACCGTTCACCTCTACCGTCCATTCTCAGCGAAGTACCTCTTCAACGTGTTGCCATCAACCGTGAAGCGTATCTGCGTTTTGGATCGCACAAAGGAGCCAGGAGCTAATGGTGAGCCATTGTTCCTCGATATCCGCGACGCATTCTACGAGTGCAACGAGCGCCCAATGATTATTGGTGGTCGCTACGGTCTTTCGTCTAAGGATACTACACCTGCTCAGATGTTGGCAGTATTTGCTAACCTTGAGTCAGAGACTCCAAAGAACCACTTTACCGTGGGTATCAACGACGATGTTACTATGTTGTCGTTGCCTGTGGGTGCTGAGATCTCTATGGCTAAGGAGGGTACCTTCGAGGCGTTGTTCTTCGGTCTTGGCTCAGATGGTACTGTAGGTGCTAACAAGAACTCTATTAAGATTATCGGTGGCTCGACAGACAAGTACTGTCAGGCTTACTTCTCATACGACTCTAAGAAGTCGGGAGGTTATACCTCTTCACACTTGCGTTTCGGTGATAACCCTATCACCTCTCCATACTTGGTTACTACACCAGACTTCGTGGCTTGCCACGTGCCATCGTATGTTGAGAAGTACGACGTGTTGAAGGGCTTGAAGCGTGGTGGCTCATTCTTGCTCAACTCGGTAAACGATGCTGAGACCACTTGTGCTACATTGCCAGCACATATGAAGGCTTACCTCGCAAAGAATGGTATCAACTTCTACATTATCAACGCTACTAAGATTGCTGCAGAGCTTGGTCTTGGCTCACGTACCAATACCATTATGCAGGCTGCATTCTTCAAGATTGCCGACATCATTCCTATCGAGAAGGCTGTCGAGGAGATGAAGAAGGCTATCTACAAGTCTTACGGCAAGAAGGGTGAGGATATCGTGAATATGAACTATGCCGCTGTGGATGCTGGTTGCGAGGCAGTGGTTAAGGTTGAGGTTCCTGCTGAGTGGGCTTCATTGGAGGTTGCTGAGATGAGCCACGCTGTTAGCGAGGATGTTCCAGCCTTCGTTCGCAATATCTGTAAGCCTATCGATGCACTCAAGGGTGATTCACTCCCTGTATCTGCATTCAATGGCCGTGAGGATGGTACTTGGGATAATGGTACTGCGGCTTACGAGAAGCGCGGTATTGCTACCAGCGTTCCTGAGTGGAAGATTGAGAACTGTATCCAGTGTAACCAGTGTGCATACGTTTGTCCTCACGCTGCTATCCGCCCATTCCTTGCTACTGAGGAGCAGGCTGCAGCATCGGGCTTGGAGTGGAAGCAGGGCTTGGGTGAGACCAAGAACCTCAAGTTCCGCATCCAAGTTTCACCACTCGACTGTACGGGCTGTAACAACTGTGTTGATGTATGTCCTGCAAAGGAGAAGGCATTGGTTATGCGTCCTTTGGCTGAGCAGTTGCCTGAGGCTGAGAATTGGACAAAGGTTACTAAGGAGATTGGCTATACTGAGTATGTAGATAAGACTAAGTCGGTGAAGAACTTGCAGTTTGCACAGCCATTGTTCGAGTTCTCGGGTGCTTGTGCTGGTTGCGGTGAGACCCCATATATCAAGGCTATCACTCAGCTCTTCGGCGACCGTATGATGGTTGCTAACGCTACTGGTTGTACATCAATCTACTCTGGTTCAGCACCTTCAACTCCATACTGCACAAACGCTAAGGGTCAGGGTCCTGCGTGGGCTAACTCATTGTTCGAGGATAACGCCGAGTTCGGTCTCGGTATGCGTGTCGGTGTCGAGAAGATTCGTGAGGCTCTTGCTGAGACTATGCAGAAGGCTATCGCTGAGTGCAACTGCTGCTCAGAGGAGCTTAAGGCTACTATGCAGGAGTGGATCGACTCACGTCACCTCGCTGCTGCAACACGCGATATCGCTGCACGCCTTATCCCTATGGTTGAGGCTTGCGATTGTGACTACTGCAAGACCATCCTCGAGTATAAGGATTGGTTGGTTAAGCGTTCGCAGTGGATCTTTGGTGGTGACGGCTGGGGCTATGATATCGGCTTCGGTGGTGTAGACCACGTGCTTGCTTCGGGCGAGGATGTAAATATCCTTATCGTAGATACTGAGGTTTACTCTAACACTGGTGGTCAGTCATCTAAGTCTACTCCTGTAGGTGCTGTCGCTAAGTTTGCCTCTGCAGGTAAGCGCATCCGCAAGAAGGATATCGGTGCTATTGCAATGACCTACGGCTATGTATATGTTGCTCAGGTATCTATCGGTGCTTCACAGCAGCAACTCTTCAACGTACTCAAGGAGGCTGAGGCATACCCAGGTCCATCACTCATCATCGCCTACGCTCCTTGTATCAACCACGGTATCAAGGGTGGTATGATACGTACTCAGACCATTGGCAAGCAGGCTGTAGAGTGTGGTTACTGGCACCTCTGGCACTACAACCCACTTCTCGAGGCTGAGGGTAAGAACCCATTCGTAATGGATTCTAAGGAGCCAGACTGGTCTAAGTTCCGCGACTTCCTTATGAAGGAGGTACGTTATACCTCACTTAAGAAGGCCTTCCCTGCTGAGGCAGAGCAGCTCTTCCAGGCAGCAGAGGAGAATGCTAAGTGGCGTTATAACTCTTATATCAACCGCACAAAGTAATTTGTTGTGATAAGGGGCCATCTTTGCCCCATCCCAAAAAGTAAGCATCCTCGGGCTGTACGTTTTTGTACTATCCCGAGGATGCTTCTTTTGCGATAGGATAAATCTAACCCCTTCTGACAACAAATTTGTGTTTATAAGGCTCTACACCCTCTCAATCATTAGCCTCGAATGGGACGTACGTCAAGTACTACCCATCCGAGGCATTTTTGCCGAGTGTGGCACTCGGCACCCTTCTGACAGCAAATTAATTGGAGGCGGGTATTTAGGGAAATTAAGGAGGTCAGGGAGTTTAAGGAGAATACGCTCCGATAACGGGTTGCGCAAGCCTATCCTTAATTTCCCTAATCTCCCTAAACTCATTACTGCGTAGCAGGCAAGGCATCGCCTTGCTATTCCGCCTTGCTATTCCGCCAAGCAACAACTAAAAGCGATTTCCTATGATATTTTCCGATTATTTTTATAACTTTGCACAAACTGACGACAATATTAATCACAAACACTCAATAACTATGAAAAAACTATTTACCCTATTGGCCCTTGCGCTCTTTGCCCTTACGGCTTGCGAGAGCAATGAGACTCCTCAGGAGCCAGTAGATACAACAACGGATATCGAGGTGCTTACCGAGACTCCACTCACTGTCGCTTATCAGGGCGGTAGAACAATGGTTATGTTCAACATCAAGAACCCTATCGAGGGCGTTAATGTTACTGCCTTTTGCAATGCCTTCTGGGTGAAGGATGTAGCGGCGAGCGATGGCGTGGTAGTCTTCGTTGCTGATCGCAACACTTCAGATCACCGTCGCGAGGGTGTGCTTACTATCAAGTATGGCGACATCGAGAAGTATGTAGGTCTCTCACAGGAGTTCCGCCCAGAGGGTGAGTACGACTACGATATGACTGCTACGGTATTTGGTGGCGAGTACTATGGCAATGATGGCGAGGACAACTACAACTACTATGTTCAGTTGGGTAATGGCGAGATTGACGAGTTCAATGACGAGGCTAATGCTACCTACTACTACTTTGATATCTACGCTAATCGTCGTGGTGGTGACCACCCAATCCTCCCAAATGGCACCTACACCCTCGACCGTAACAATAGTTGCAAAATCGGCACATTTACCGCAGAGTCAAGCAAGGCACACTTCAACGATGGTGATGGCCAGCCAGAGGAGTCCTTCGAGATGACGTCAGGTACTGTGACCGTGACAGACAGCAAGTTCGAGGCTATCGTAACAATGTCGGATGGTACAATGCACCGCATCGTCTATGAGGGTGAACTCTACGTGCCCAGCGTTGTGAACTCTCCAGACTACGGCTCAAAACTCACAGAGGACTACACCTTTGAACTCCCAATTGGCTATTTGCGTCTCTTCTACTATGGCGATGAATATGGCATCGGTGCCGACTATTGGTCGATAGCACTTATGGAGGACTCTACGGCTATGAGTGGCGACTACTTCCAGATTAAGATTCTTACCGACAGTTGCGACGATATGTCATACGAGTCGCTTGCTGGTGTCTATACCCCTTGCTCGGATCTCGCACCACAGAAGAACTGCTTCCTCCAGGGTCTCCTCGAGGGTAGTATGTATATCGGTTCGCAGTACTATGTTGTAAATATGGGCTTCATCGATAACTATCTCGGTGCCCCAATCTACGATGGCCAGATTGAGATTACCGTAGATGGCAACAATATCGATGTTACGTTGGATTGTATGGACGATAACGGTCACAAGATTCAGGGTACATTCTCTTCGGCTGGTATAGAGTTGTACGACCGAAGGGGTAGGTAGGCTTCCTACAACCTTATAGAAATATATAAATAGGTAAGGCGTGCCCCTCGGGACACGCCTCGCCTATTTTAAAAGGTTTGCTGTAGGCTACTTCTTGTTTTGTAGGACATCCGTAGCGCTTAGGGTGGTGATGAGGATAACACCATTTACACCCCTAAAACCATACATATTCGAACCCTTGATAATCTCTACGTTCTTCACGTCGTGGATGTTGATAAGTTCCAGACGACTCTCCACGCCGTCGCAAAGTATCAAGACCCCCGAAGAACTATTTATAGAGTTCTGAGTCATTAGGCACAACTCACCATTGATATATCGCAGACCTGGGTAGCACATCATTATAGCGCGTTGTAGGTCTGAGCAACCTGTGGCGCGTAGCCTATCGCCCGATATGCCCGACGAGTAGTCGAGGCTCTCTCTGCGCTTCACATATCCGAAGCCGAAGTTCATCAACTCCTCAGACTCCTCGCTCTTTAGTATGTCGCCCTCCTCGGCCAAGACGATGTGGATGCTACGCCTACCTTCGAGGGCTACGGTGGTGGTGTCGCGCTTAACTATTATATATAGTATGTCGTCGGCCTTGAGGTCCGTTAGTCCAAAACGACCCTTGCCATCCGAGCGTGTCTGCTTGTCGCTATCCTTGACCTTTATGGTGGCCTTGATGCCCGAGCCGTCGAGGCGTGTGATAAGCCCGTTGAAAGGCTCTTCGGCCGCGGCTATATGTGCCACGAAGGGCAGAAGAAGTAATAAAAGGTATCGCTTCATAGAGGTTGTAGGTTTAAGGTTTTTGGTGATGTAAAGATAATGATTTTTAATATAATAAATATTAGTGGCATAAAATTTATTGTTTTTAAAAATATTTAGTATATTTGTGGTATTAAAAGGTAAAATTCTATAACTAAAAAATAGTATACTATGAAAGAGGCTATTGCAATTCTTACTGGTGGCGGTCCTGCGCCTGGTATGAACACCGTTGTTGGCTCTGTAGCCAAGACATTCCTTGCTAAGGGTTATCGTGTGATAGGTTTGCACTATGGTTATTCGGGACTCTTCAACCCAAATCCACGCTATGAGGATTTGGATATGTTCCGTGTAGATTATATCTTCAACCAGGGTGGCTCTTACCTTACTATGAGCCGTTTCAAGCCTACAGGCGAGGATTTCGAGAAGAACTTCAACCTCGACTTCTTCAAGAACAACAACATCAAGTTGCTTGTAACCGTAGGTGGTGACGATACAGCATCTACTGCTAACCGCATTGCTAAGTTCTTGGAGCGTATGCAGTATCCTATTGCAAATATCCACGTTCCTAAGACTATCGACAACGACCTTCCATTGCCTGCAGGTATGCCTACTTTCGGTTATCAGTCGGCAAAGAATGCTGGTTCGGTTATCGGTCGTGCGGTATATAACGATGCTCGTACTTCGGCTAACTGGTTTGTTGTTGCGGCTATGGGTCGTTCAGCAGGTCACCTTGCCTTCGGTATCGCTTCGGCTTGCCACTATCCTATGATTATCATCCCTGAAATGTTCAATAAGACTAAGATTACCATCGACAAGATCATTAGCCTTATTGTATCATCTATCATCAAGCGTAAGATTCTTGGTATGGACTACGGTGCTGCAATGGTTTCTGAGGGTGTATTCCACGCTCTCGACCAGGAGGAGATCCTTAAGTCGGGCATCCACTTCTCTTACGACGAGCACGGTCACCCAGAGTTGGGTAAGGTCTCTAAGGCCGAGATGTTCAACACCTTGCTTGAGAAGCGTTGTAAGGCTCTTGGTATCAAGGTTAAGTCTCGTCCAGTGGAGATTGGTTATGAGGTACGTTGCCAGACTCCTTGTGCGTTCGACCTCGTTTATTGCTCACAACTCGGTATGGGTGTCTATAAACTCTTCTCTGAGGGTAAGACAGGCTGTATGGTTTATATCAGTCAGGAGGGTTACGTATCGCCTCTCTATTTGAAGGACCTCCAGGATCCTGAGACTGGCAAGATTCCACCACGTTTGGTAGATATCAACGCCGACAAGATTCACCAGGTTATCGACAACCTTATGCACTATATCACCGAGGCTGACTACGAGGAGGCTAAGGCATATATCGAGAATCCTGAGGAGTACGACTTCCGTAAGATCTTGAATTGGAACTAATTACATCCGTTGAGGATAACGATTTATTCCATAAAGTAGAAAATTCCCTTGAGAAGGAGTAATACCTTTTCAAGGGAATTTCTTTTATAAAAAAGTGGTATAAACGTCTGCAAAATGCGCCTCTTTGTAGGATAGAATAGACTTTTTATTGATTATATTTTGTGGTTCGGATATAAAGTGTTATATTTGTGTTAGAAACTAATTTATGTTAAACTTTAATAACTAATGCTATGAAAAAGATTTTACTTGCTGTTGTTGCGTTGCTTTGTGTTGCAGCCGTAAATGCTCAGGATTATAAGAACTCTATCGGTTTGCGTCTTGGTTATGGTGCTGAGGTTCAGTACGAGCGCCACTTCTCTGCAGAGAACTACTTGGAGGTTAATGCTGGTCTTCACGGTTTCGGTAACTCAATTTTGGCAAACGCTACATACAACTGGAACTGCTTTGATTGGGATTGGACTCCATCTGCTGGTCGTTGGTTCCTCTCTGCAGGTGTCGGTGGTGCAGTAGGTATGTGGGACTACGAGAAGGATGGCGTTAATAAACTTGGCGCTCAGGTAGGTGTTGTAGGTAATGTTGCTTTCGGTATCCGCTTCAACACTCCTGTAACTCTTTCTATCGACTATCGTCCAACTATCTACCTTTTGAATGGTGCTTGGGCTGATGGTTTCTATAACTTCGGTCTTACTTGTACTTACAACTTCTAATCGTAGAGGTCTAATACAAAAAGAGAGGGCGTGTCCACTGCGGACACGCCCTCTCTTTTTGTGACGGATAAGTGCTACTTATTGCAGAATTTGCGGTACTCCGAAACGAGCGACTCCATAACGCTCTTTACTGACTCAATCTTCTGGGCGCGCCAAGCGTTGGCACCAGCGAAAGCGTAGCCATTCTGGAGTTTACCCTTGAAGGCGTTGTATAGAGCCAACATAATGCAGTAGGGGCTGTGTACTACGTCGCAGGTGCGAATGCAGTTGAAGCCACACTGCTTGGGGCGTGTGAGACCCTCCTTGACCTTGTCGAGGAAGGAACTACGTACCGCACGGCCTGGCATACCTACAGGGCTCTGGATAATCTGAATATCCTCCTCTGTGGCATCAATATAGGCCTGCTTAAAGTTAGCGTCGGCATCGCACTCCTCGGTAGTCACGAAGCGTGTTCCCATCTGCACGCCTGAGGCTCCGAGCTCCATAATTTTGTAGATATCCTCGCCTGTATAGATGCCGCCAGCGGCGATTACAGGGATTGTAAGGTCGTGCTTCTGGCCGAACTCACGCACGGCCTCCACAACCTGAGGAAGTGTAGTCTCGAGGCTGTAGTTCTCATCCTCGATCTGGTCGGCCTTGTAGCCGAGGTGGCCACCCGCCTTTGGACCCTCAACGACGATAGCATCTGGGGCGTAGTGGTACTCGTTCCACCACTTCTCGCAAAGGAGTTTTGCGGCGCGTGCCGACGATACGATAGGGGCGAGTTTTGTCTTCGCACCCTCGGTGAGGAACGATGGTAGGTTGAGTGGAAGGCCAGCGCCCGAGAAGATGATGTCAGCACCCTCCTTGATGGCTGTGCTTACCATATCGGCGAAGTTTGTCATCGCCACCATCACGTTTACACCGATGATGCCGTTGCTCTTTTCGCGAGCCTTGCGCAACTCAGCCTTGAGACCGTCGATAGCAGCCTCAGCGAGGCTCTTTTTGGGGTTGTTGTAGATGAGGCCGAGGCCTGCAGCAGATATTACGCCGATACCGCCCTCGTTCGCCACTGCCGATGCGAGTCCCGAGAGTGAAATACCGACTCCCATACCGCCTTGTACGATGGGAAGTTTGGCGATAAGGTCTCCGATTTTAAGTGATTTCATACGTTGTTGTATATCGTTTAAGTTTAGAAATAGTTCGCAAATATACAACAATAAAATAAAATAAGTGCCAATAAATCAATTTTATTGACACTTTTTCCGAGTTGGTTTAATATGTGATGTTCTGAAATAGAACAATTTTATTCTCGCTTTACCTTTAGCAACGACGAGTCGCCATAACTCAAGAAACGGAAGCCGTTGCCGAGGGCATAGTCGTAGATGCGCTTCCAGTCGCCACCCACGTATGCGCTGACCAAAAGGAGTAGGGTAGACTTGGGTTGGTGGAAGTTGGTGATAATGTTGCTCACGATGCGGAAACGATATCCCAGCGGGGTAATCATAATCTGTGTTGAGGCCTTGAGGCGGTCGAGGCCATTCTCGCGCATATACACCAAGAGTATAGATAGAGCCTCTCTGCCGTCGAACTCCTCGGGGATGTCGTACAACTCCCACTGTCCTATGGTGCGCTCAGCCTCTGGAGAGCCACCGCTCTTTATGCGCCACGCAAGGGCCGAGAGCGACTCTAATGTTCGCACGGAGGTTGTGCCTACGGCAACGATATTGTCGATATTTTTAAGGAGGTTCTCCACAGCACTACGTGTTACGGAGAAGTGCTCGGTGTGCATAGGGTGCTGCGCCGCATCGTCATCCTTGACGGGGAGGAATGTTCCTGCGCCCACGTGAAGTGTCACCTCCTCGAAGTTGTAGCCCTCTTCGCGCATACCCTCGATAAGCTCAGGGGTGAAGTGCAAGCCCGCGGTAGGGGCCGCTACCGAGCCCTCGAAACGTGCATAGACGGTCTGGTAACGTGTGTTGTCGATATCTTCGCTCTCGCGGTTGAGGTATGGTGGGATAGGGATGCGACCCAAGGTTTCGAGTAGCTGGCCGAAGCTACACTCTGCCGACCAGCGGAAGCGGACGATATGCTCCCTTGTGCCACGCTCCACAATCTCGGCACGGAGACTATGCTCCTTGCCCTTATAGTCGAAGGTGATGCCTATTTCGCCCTCCTTCCACTTCTTGAGGTTGCCCACGATGCAACTCCACTCCGACGAGCCATACTGCGCAAAGGCGCGCTCATAGTCGGCAGGGTTGTGTGGCTCAAGGCAGAAGACCTCGATGCGGGCACCAGAGTCCTTGTGCATCACGATACGTGCGCGTACTACACGGGTGTTGTTGAAGACTAGCGTAGCACCTTTGGGTAGGAACTCGGCCACATTACGGAAGTGGCTCTCGGTGATTGTGCCGTTGTCGTAGACAAGGAGTTTCGATGACGAACGCTCCTCCAAGGGGAATTTTGCGATGCGCTCATCGGGAAGGTTGTAGTTGAAGTCGTTGATATCGATATGTCGTTCCATAGGGGCAAAGGTACAAAAAATATGGATTGCCCCAAAAGGAACAATCCATATTTTTGCTATTTAAAGGTGGCTACTTCTTGATTGTCAATTCGTCGAGCAACCAACCAGCCTGACCATACTTCTCTACTACGAACAATACGTAGCGGATATCTACGGCGATGGTGCGCTGGAGTTCTGGCTCGAAGGCCACATCGCCCGACATAGCCTCCCAGTTGCCGTCGAAGGCCAAGCCAATGAGCTGTCCCTTGTTGTTCATCACTGGCGAGCCTGAATTACCACCTGTGATGTCGCAGTTGAGCAAGAATGCCACTGGAAGGTCGCCATTCTTGTCGGTGTAGCGACCATAGTCCTTAGCCTTGTACAACTCCTTCAAGCGCTCAGGCACGGTGAACTCCACAGGGTTCTTTGGGTCCTCCTTGGCCATAACACCGTCGATGGTGGTGTAGTGGCTGTAGATGACGCCATCTGCAGGGCTGTAAGGGAGTACGTTACCGTAGGTGAGGCGGATGGTGAAGTTAGCATCCGAAGCCCACGCCTTCTCAGGCTGCATCTTCATAAGGCCGTCGATATAGAGGCGGTGACCATCGGCAAACTTGTTGTTTGTAGCCGTAACTGCGGGCGCAAGCTCGTTGTAGAGCTCGAAGAGTGATCGGGCAAGTTCGTATACGGGGTCGTTTTTGAAGGCCTCCTCTCGTGCCTTAGCATCGAGGGCTAATACTGTCTGATACTTCTCATAGTTTGCAAGCTGCGAGTTGTCGTAGAGCCAGTCTACGTATGCGTCGCTGTTACCACCAAACTCTGCATCAATCTTTGCGTAGATTGAGGGTAGACGCTTGTTGTTCTCGCGGTAGATGGTGAACATACGCTTTGCTACGTCGCGGTCTGTAGCCTCGTCGTAGTCCTTGTAGAATTGTTCGGGGTTGAATCTGCCAAGCATAGTCTGCACAAGCTCC
The DNA here is from genome assembly GCA_017555905.1 of Alistipes sp. Classification (GTDB taxonomy): domain Bacteria; phylum Bacteroidota; class Bacteroidia; order Bacteroidales; family Rikenellaceae; genus Alistipes. The sequence goes on from JAFZFP010000020.1 coordinate 24,245, forward strand.
ACCGACTGGAAGAATGCCTCCGAGAGATACTGTAATGTGGCATTCTCCTCCTTTGCCTCGGTCTGCGACTGCTCGATGAGGCTCAAGGCATCCATGTAGCGCTCCTCAGGGAGTGTGTTGGCATTTGCCCAAGCCTGGAACTCAGCCTCCTGTGCCGCCTTCTTGTCGCGCACGTTGAGCTTCTCGATGCCGCGTGACATACCGATAGAGTTCTTCCAGTAGTTTGCCGAGCCTGCGAACTTAGCGTCGTACTTGATGCGTACAGCCTGGTCAGCATCCATGTGCTTGCGCAAGATTGCCTGACGCTCGCCACGGATGTAGATGCGCTGTGGGTTGTCCACCTCCAACATATAGTCAATCTCGTAAGATGTCATATAGCGCTCGGTAGAGCCTGGGAAGCCCATAATCATACCGTAGTCGCCCTCCTCGATACCCTTCAACGAGATGTCGAGCCACTTCTCGGCCTTGTAAGGCACATTCTCCTTAGAGTATGCCGCAGGGCGGTTGTCCTTGCCAGCATATACGCGGAAGATAGAGAAGTCGCCAGTGTGGCGTGGCCACATCCAGTTGTCGGTGTCGCCACCGAACTTACCGATAGATGATGGGGGAGTACCCACGAGACGAACGTCGGTGTAGGTCTCGTAGACGAAGGCGAAGAACTGGTTGTTGCCGAAGAAGCCAGGAATCACAATATCCATATTGGGGTACTCGGCCTCAAGCTTTGCGATGAGGTTCTTCTTATTCTCGGTAGCCATCTGCGAGAACTCCTCCCAACCAGCATTAGCTGGGATGTTACCCTTGATGTCGGCTGTAACATCGAAGATGTGGCGCACGAAACGCACTGAGAGACCCTCAGCAGGGAGCTCCTCCTCGTTGTTCATAGCCCAGAAACCATCGGCGAGGTAGTCGTGCTCTACGGATGAGAGCTTCTGAATGGCGTCGTAGCCACAGTGGTGGTTGGTGAAGAGCAAGCCGTTAGGCGATACAATCTCGCCTGTGCAACCGCCACCAAAGATTACGATGGCATCCTTGAGCGACGACTTCTCAGCAGAGTAGATATCCTCGGCCTTGAGTTTACAGCCGTGAGCCTTCATATCCTTCTCGTTCATCTTCTTGATATATGGCAAGAGCCACATACCCTCGTCGGCAACGGCGGTGAAGGTCACACACACCAAAGCCAAAAGTGTTAATAGTCTTTTCATAGTATAAGTTGATTAAAGTTACTTTCCCAAAACAAATATACGAAAATAATTTTTAAAAATTGTGTATTACTAAGTCTAATAGATAAAAAATAGACGGGAGTCTCCTGACTGCCACCTATCCTCTTTACAGAAACAGGTTCTGTAAATATAACACTTTTGCGAAGCACCACTACCAAACTACTAACCCAAAGGTTGTAAATATTTAATGATGCTCTTTAGGTTGTTATGATTATTACCTTTGCCATATATAATGATTGCCATAATTATCAGTATATGACAATGTATGATCGTTTAACGTATGTATTATATTCGTATAGCTCTTTCCGTCTTCTCGATGCTGAACCCAAGTTCGAGAACTGCCATCAAAACTCCAATTTCCCCTGTATGAGGTATAATAACCATCAAACAGATATGTTCCATCACGATTGAAAATTAATTTATCGCAATCTTGATGTGAGAAATTGCTGTACCAAGTACCGTACATATCTGACTTTTTCAAACCGCCACTGACATCGCCATCTTTTTCACAAGCCGAGAACAAGCAACAACCCACGATAAGCATTAGTGTGCATAATAAAAACTTTTTCATAATAAATAATTGTTTGAGTCCGCAACATCTCCAATGCGGTAATTATAAAAAAGAAAGTGTGGAGATGATCGTTTATCTAACAAAGGGCATTTGGCGTGGCCTCGACGAAAATAAACAATACTCCACACCTGTACAGTATGTGGAGTAAGCACAGAATGTGCCGACATAGCATACCAATACAAGTGATGTAAGCATTCGTTATCCTTTCGTCTAAAATCGCCAAATTTCATTGTTAAGGATTAGCGAAACACTTTCACTAATAAATATGTCTGCCGAGAGCAGACCCTCGACAACACAA
>JAFZFP010000021.1 GCA_017555905.1 Alistipes sp.
GATATGAAGGTGTTGTTCAACGGTATTCCACTCGACAAGATGTCGGTGTCAATGACTATGAACGGTGCCGTACTTCCTGTACTTGCATTCTACATTGTAACAGGTTTGGAGCAGGGTTGTACCCTCGATCAGTTGGCAGGTACCATCCAGAACGATATCTTGAAGGAGTTCATGGTGCGTAACACCTATATCTATCCTCCAAAGTTCTCGATGAAGGTTATCGCTGACATCTTCGAGTACACATCGAAGAATATGCCTAAGTTCAACTCTATCTCTATCTCGGGTTACCACATGCAGGAGGCAGGTGCTACCGCAGATATCGAGTTGGCTTACACTTTGGCAGACGGTCTTGAGTACTTGCGCGCTGGTATCAACGCAGGTATGTCTATCGACGCCTTCGCACCACGCTTGTCATTCTTCTGGGCAATCGGTATGAACCACTTTATGGAGATTGCTAAGATGCGTGCAGCACGTTTGTTGTGGGCTAAGATTGTTAAGCAGTTCGAGCCTAAGAACTCTAAGTCGTTGGCTTTGCGTACTCACTCACAGACTTCAGGTTGGTCACTTACTGAGCAGGATCCATTCAACAACGTAGCACGTACAGCTATCGAGGCTATGGGTGCAGCTTTGGGTCACACTCAGTCATTGCACACCAACGCTTTGGATGAGGCTATCGCACTTCCTACCGACTTCTCTGCTCGTATTGCTCGTAATACACAGATCTACATCCAGGAGGAGACTAACGTATGCCGTTCAGCAGATCCTTGGGCAGGTTCTTACTATGTTGAGGCCCTCACTCACGAGATCGCTCACAAGGCTTGGGCTCACATCCAGGAGATCGAGGAGCTTGGCGGTATGGCTAAGGCTATCGAGACAGGTATTCCAAAGCTTCGTATCGAGGAGGCTGCAGCACGTAAGCAGGCTCGTATCGACTCAGGTGTTGAGACTATCATCGGTGTAAACCGCTACCGTTTGGAGAAGGAGGCACCAATCGACATCTTGGCTGTAGATAACACTGCAGTTCGCGAGAGCCAGGTTAAGCGTCTCCAGGAGCTTCGTGCTAACCGCGACAATGCTGCTGTAGAGAAGGCATTGAACGCTATCACCGAGTGTGTACGTACAGGCGAGGGCAACCTCTTGGCTTTGGCTGTTGAGGCTGCTAAGGTACGTGCTTCATTGGGTGAGATCTCTGATGCTTGCGAGAAGATCGTAGGTCGCTACAAGGCAGTTATTCGTCTTAACTCAGGTGTATATTCAGCAGAGGTGAAATCAGATTCAGCATTTGAGCAGGCTAAGCAGATGTGTGCAGAGTTTGCTAAGAAGGAGGGTCGTCAGCCCCGTATTATGATCGCTAAGTTGGGCCAGGACGGTCACGACCGTGGTGCAAAGGTTGTTGCTACAGGTTATGCCGACATCGGTTTCGACGTAGATATGGGTCCATTGTTCCAGACTCCAGAGGAGGCTGCTAAGCAGGCTGTAGAGAACGACGTTCACGTTGTGGGTGTATCTTCTCTCGCTGCTGGTCACCTTACCCTTGTTCCTCAGATCATCGCTGAGCTCAAGAAGCTCGGTCGTGAGGATATCGTAGTTGTTGTGGGTGGTGTTATCCCTGCTCAGGACTACGATCAGCTCTACAAGGATGGTGCTGCGGCTATCTTCGGCCCTGGTACCCCTGTTGCTACTGCGGCTATCAAGATTATGGAGATCTTGGCTGAGTAGTAGGGTTGGCCTATACATAAGTGTTGTGGGGTGTACCGTAAGGTGCGCCCCACTTCCTTTTATCTGGCGAGATGCCCGTCTCTCGCGCGTATATTATATATAGGTGTCGCTACTCGTCGCTTCCCAATGCTCGGGCGTGGCGATGCACCTCCCAAAGGCGGAAGGCGAGGCTTATTATCGAGACTCCGTAGGTGATGAATCCTATGGCGATGAAGAGTATGACGACCTCAGCACCTAATGTCGAGGGTAGCCATATTACGGCTATGCCGAGGGCGATGACTATTATCGAGTAGAAGATTACCCATCCAGCGTCGCGCATGCCGTAACTGCGTAGGTCGAAGCCCTGGGCCAGCATCACACAGCCTCGATAGAGTAGCCAGAAGCCGAGGAGTAACGGAAGAGTCATCTCGGCAAGCAGGGAATTGAATAGTAGGATTATGCCGATGATGATGTCGGCTACGGAGGCCAGTACTAGCCAGCCACGACGCACGAAGTAGTTCTGTGAGGTTAGACTCTGTACCAAGCCCATCACTCCCGAGAGGAGTATGGCCAGACCCATCCATAGTGCAAAGGTGTAGTAACTGCCCACGGGATTTACCAGCACAAGAAATCCTATGGCTATGGCCATAATGCCAATAAGTAGCGAAAGCCACCAGCGGTTGATGAGGTATTCGCTCTGCTCGTATTGTTGCTCTGTCATAATAAAAAAGGTTTTGCTCAATTTATTCAACAATCGTGCTAAATGGTTGTAGTGTAAAAAGGGGGGCGATTTGTCGTTTCGCCTTTTTTGTGTTATCTTTGCTCGTTGTAATTGGTTTTGTGCAACTAATAGATTTTATATATGAAGAGATTTTCAACTATCGTAGCCACGTTGTTGGCTCTTGTACTCTCGGTGTCGGCACTCTCGGCACGTGAGTTGAATCTAATCCCTGAGCCCTCGTATGTTGATCTCGAGGCTGAGGGCGACTATGTCGTTACGGAGAAGACCCGTATCACTGTGGTAGATGAGATGTGGCACCCAGCGCAACTCTTTGCCGAGGAGATGATGGAGTATTTCGGCTCTGAGAAGCCTTTGCGCACGGTGAAGCGTGGCGATAAGGGTATCAAGGTGCGTACCGATATCTTTGTTCCAAAGGAGGGTTACGAGATGACCGTTACGGAGGACAGCATCCTTATCATTGGAGGCTCAGAGGTAGGCGTCTATTATGGTTTGCAGACCTTGCGCCAACTTATCATCACCAACGATGGCCGTGTACCTTGTGGTTTTATTGCTGATGAGCCTAACTTCGAGTATCGTGGCGCGCATCTCGACGTCTCTCGTCACTTCTTCTCTGTGGAGGACGTGAAGCGCTATATCGACATCCTCGCAGCACATAAACTCAACCGTCTCCATTGGCACCTCACCGACGATCAGGGTTGGCGTATCGAGATTAAGGCCTACCCAGAACTTACCGAGAAGGGTTCTATGCGTAAGGAGACCCTCATTGGTCACGGCCTTGAGCCTAAGTGGTGGGATGGCAAGCCTTATGGTGGCTACTACACCCAGGATGAGATTCGCGAGGTTGTGGCATACGCTGCTGACCGCTATATCACTATCATTCCAGAGATTGAGATGCCTGGCCATTCGCAGGCTGCTCTCCACGCTCTCCCTTGGCTTGGCTGTGAGGAGCAGGAGGTAGGCGTATGGACTATGTGGGGCGTTACCCCAGAGGTGCTTTGCGCAGGAAAGCAGACTACCTACGACTTCTTGGAGACTGTGCTTAGCGAGGTCGTTGAACTCTTCCCATCGGAACTTATCCACATCGGTGGTGACGAGTGTCCTAAGGATCGCTGGAAGGAGTGTGAGCACTGTCAGGCGATGATTAAGGCTCAGGGTTTGGCTAACGAGGAGGAGTTGCAGGGCTACCTTGTGGCTCGTATCGAGCAGTTCCTCATCTCTAAGGGCAAGCGTATGATTGGCTGGGACGAGATTTTGGATGGTGGTGTTACCGAAACGGCTACCGTGATGTCGTGGAGAGGTATCAATGGTGGTATCTATGCTGCGGAGCGTGGCAACGATGTCGTTATGACCCCTATGAACCTCTGCTACTTCAACTTCTACCAGACCAAGAGCCGTGAGGGCGAGGGCCTTCAGATTGGTGGCTATATCCCATTCGATATGGTCTATAATTGGGATCCATACCAGAAGATGAGCGACGAGGCTAAGGCTCATATCATTGGTGTTCAGTGCAATATGTGGAGCGAGTACCTCAAAGATATGGAGACTGTAGAGGTTATGCTCTTGCCCCGCTTGGCTGCTATGAGCGAGGTGCAGTGGGCTACAGACCGTCGAAACAACGATACTATCCGTCGCAAGATGGAGGTTATGCGCAAGTTCTACGAGGCTTGTGGATGGCATTATGCACCATACTACTTCGAGGGTAGAGATTAATATTGGGGCTTCAACCCAATAAAATAAGAGCGTGGTCCGAAGGGGATCACGCTCTTTTGTTGTATGCCACCCAGTGGGTTGCTGAGGGCTTAGATCGAGATATTCAAAATCTCAAGTTTAAGCATACCTGCTGGTACCTGTACCTCAACTACATCACCGACCTTCTTGCCAAGCAAAGCCTTAGCGATAGGTGTGCCGATAGCGAGTTTACCCTCGCGCAAGTTAGCTTCGTTCTCCGATACGATGGTGTACTCAACCTCACGGTTTACGTTGTGGTTCTTGAGTTTTACACGGCTAAGAATCTGTACCTTAGATGTGTCGAGTTTCGACTCGTCGATGATGCGTGCCTTGGTGAGTGTATGCTCAAGGTTGGCAATACGCATCTCAAGAAGACCCTGTGCCTCGCGTGCAGCATCATACTCTGCGTTCTCCGACAAGTCACCCTTATCACGTGCCTCAGCAATCGCAGCCGCAGCCGCAGGACGCTCGACAGAGACGAGGTGGTGTAACTCCTCCTTTAGTTTGTTCATTCCCTCAGCGGTGAGGTAGATAATCTCGTTGCTCATAGTTGTTATATTTGTTTAATTTATTTCTACCTATGTTTTAATAAGCATAAAAAAATAATGAATTCTAACCCTCTCCCCAATCTCGAAATGCCGTAGCATCCACTTGTGGGATAGACTTAGAACCCTCGCTATTTATTGGACAAAGGTAGGCTAAATTTCTCAAAGAACAAAATTTTTTGGCATAAAGTGTGCCGTAGGCGTAGTGCTATATAATTAAATTTTGCGCACTTTAATCTATAATAACTCTGTTCGCTATGAGAAGGGGTATTTCCAATAGGGTCAGCAACGAGGAACTCCTCATTACGCCTGCTTCGATATTCAGTAGGCTCATCAGGGATGTGCAACACGCACGACGAAGTATCGACGTTGAGTTCTATATCTTTGAGTCGGATAATGTGGGACGGTCGTTTGCTATGCTTCTGGCTCGCAAGGCCCGTCAGGGTCTTGCTGTACGTCTGCTTCTCGATGGTTTTGGCTCGCGGATGGTGAGCAGTTCTCTTTGTAAGATGTTGCGTGATAGCGGGGTGGAACTCTCGATAAGTAGCAGGTTTGCCAATTGTCGTAACCACCGTAAGATGTGCCTCATAGATGGTCGTGTGGCTCATATCGGCGGGGCAAATATCGCAGATAGATATGTTGTGGGTAATGGACTTGGCGTGTGGTACGACGTGGTGCTTCGCATTGAGGCAGAGGAGGTTGAGCTCCTTTCTCGCCTCTTTGAGTTCGACTTTATGTTGGAGAAGGGGGTTATAGGCGATGTTGGTCAGAGTGGGCGTGGGCGCGTGTTGTTTTATTGGTCGGAACTGGAGGCTGGGCGCGCGATGCAAAACCTCTTTCGGTTGGTCACACAAGGGGCTAAGCACAGGCTTATAATCACTACGCCATACCTCTTCCCGTCCGACCAAGAGATAGAACTCTTGCGTAGGGCCGTCGAGCGAGGAGTAAGTGTGGTTGTGATAGTCCCCGAGAGGGTAGATGTGTGGCTCTTGGATAGTGCTATGCCTCACTTCTTGGATAGGGTGCGAGGTGCGGGTGTTGAGGTGCTGATTGCCCGAGGGGTCTTCGTACACTCAAAGATGGCACTCGTTGATTCGCGGTGTGTGGTTGTGGGGAGTGCAAACCTCGATAGTCGCAGTTTTGCCACCAACCGAGAATTGATGGCCGTGTCGTTCAATCGTAGCGTTGTAGAGAGTGCGAATCGCTACTTGGCCAATATCGTGCAGCAGTGTACAACACTCCGAGACGAGGATACGACGAGCGCTATGCCTAAGTTTGTGGCGGAGATACTTAGACCATTACTCTAAGCAAATTTGCTAAAATCGACCAATCGAGGTGCAATAAATGTTGCCATTATGCGTTAAAATGTAGGTAATTTGAGATTTTACTAAAAAAATTTAAAAAATATCTGTTAAATATTTCACAGTGTGAAAAAATGTTATAACTTTGCAACGCAAATGGAGGAATACTATATCCACTCGGCGTTGGGCCTACGCAGTTGCGCCCGCGGTGTGGAATGAGGAGCCTCAAAGAAAGGTTAAGAAGGAATAGTTAATTTAAAAAATAGATTCAAATTATGGCTACAATTGATTTATCAAAGTATGGCATTACCGATGTTACTGAGGTAGTGTACAACCCTTCGTACGAGACATTGTTCGAGGAGGAGACTAAGGCAGGCCTTACAGGCTACGACAAGGGTGTTGTAACTGAGATGGGTGCTGTAAACGTGATGACTGGTGAGTACACTGGTCGTTCACCTAAGGATAAGTTCTTCGTAATGGACGAGACCACTAAGGATACTATCTGGTGGACCTCTGAGGAGTACAAGAACGACAACAAGCCTGTAACTAAGGAGTGCTGGGCAGAGTTGAAGAAGTTGGCTGCTAAGGAGCTCTCAAACAAGAAGCTCTACGTAGTTGATACCTTCTGTGGTGCAAACGAGAATACACGTCTCAAGATCCGTTTCATTATGGAGGTTGCTTGGCAGGCTCACTTCGTAAAGAATATGTTTATCCGTCCTACTGAGGAGGAGTTGGCTAACTATGGCGAGCCAGATTTCGTTGTTCTTAACGCCTCTAAGGCTAAGGTTGAGAACTACAAGGAGCTTGGCTTGAACTCTGAGACTGCTGTAGTATTCAACCTCACTGAGAAGATGCAGGTTATCATCAACACTTGGTATGGTGGTGAGATGAAGAAGGGTATGTTCTCTTATATGAACTACCTCCTCCCATTGAAGGGTATTGCATCTATGCACTGCTCTGCAAATACCAACAAGGAGGGTGAGACAGCTATCTTCTTCGGTCTCTCTGGTACAGGTAAGACAACCCTCTCAACAGATCCTAAGCGCGAGCTTATCGGTGACGACGAGCACGGTTGGGACGATGATGGCGTATTCAACTTCGAGGGTGGTTGCTATGCAAAGGTTATCAACCTCTCACAGGAGAATGAGCCAGATATCTGGAACGCTATCCGTCGCGACGCTCTCTTGGAGAACGTGACTGTAGACGAGAATGGTAAGATCGACTTCTCAGATAAGTCAGTTACTGAGAACACTCGTGTTTCTTACCCTATCTACCACATCAACAACATCGTAAAGCCTGTATCTAAGGCTCCAGCAGCAAAGAAGGTTATCTTCCTCTCTGCAGATGCTTTCGGTGTGTTGCCTCCAGTTTCTATCCTTACTCCAGAGCAGACTAAGTACTACTTCCTCTCTGGTTTCACCGCTAAGTTGGCAGGTACTGAGCGCGGTATCACCGAGCCTACTCCTACCTTCTCTGCTTGCTTCGGCGCAGCATTCCTCTCATTGCACCCAACAAAGTACGGTGAGGAGTTGGTAAAGCGTATGCAGGCTTCAGGTGCTACAGCATACCTCGTAAACACTGGTTGGAACGGTACTGGTAAGCGTATCTCTATCAAGGATACACGTGGTATCATCGACGCTATCCTCGATGGCTCTATCGACAAGGCAGAGACTAAGCAGATGCCTATCTTCGACTTCAAGGTTCCAACAGCGTTGCCAGGCGTAGATCCTGCTATCCTCGACCCACGCGACACTTACGCAAACGTAGAGGATTGGAACACTAAGGCAGAGGATTTGGCTGGCCGCTTCATCAAGAACTTCGCTAAGTTCACCACTAACGAGGAGGGTAAGTCATTGGTTGCAGCTGGTCCTCAGTTGTAATTCGACCTTCGGACGACCTTCGGGTCTCAAAGATAATGGTGGGGGATACTTCGGTATCTCCCACCTCTTTTTTGTTTGGGCGTGGGCTTGGTCTTATTGTTGCATAGGAGCCTTCAGGATAACCAATTTTTAAGATTATGACGATGACAACTTTTGCAACCTTGGCGCTCACGATAGTCGAGTTGCCATACGCCTACGACGCTCTTGAGCCATACGTTTCGGCAGAGACACTCCATTTCCACCACGACAAGCACTATGCGGGCTATGTCGCAAAGCTCGAAGAGCTCACCGAGGGTACTCGCTACCAGTCGATGAGCCTCGAAGATATCGTGCGTCACAGCGAGGGGGCTATCTTCAACAACGCCGCCCAGGCCTGGAACCACATCTTCTACTTCGAGTCGCTCTCGCCCAATGCACAACACCACCCAACGGGCGAACTTCACAAGGCTATAAATGCGCAGTTTGGCTCGTTTGAGGCTCTCAAGAAGCGAATGACGGATATGGCTGTAACCCTCTTTGGCTCTGGTTGGGTGTGGCTCGCAACGGATGTAGATGGCAAGCTATATGTGGTCTCGAAGAGCAATGCTGGCACACCACTTACCGATGGGCTGATACCCCTTCTATGTATAGACGTTTGGGAACACGCCTACTATCTCGACTACCGCAATATACGACGTGATGCGGTGGAGGGTCTCTGGAAGGTGGTGGACTGGGCCGTAGTGGAAAATAGGTATAATAGCAGATAGAATAACAAAGGGGTGTCCAAAACTGGGCACCCCTTTGCACTATTTGAGTAGTTAGACTTACTTGATAACTACCAAAGGCTGATCAGCCTGAACGGTGTCACCCTCAGCAACCAATAAGCCAAGAACCTCACCAGCATAGTCAGACGAGATAGAGTTCTCCATCTTCATAGCCTCAAGGATCATAACCTCCTGACCCACGGTAACCTTGTCGCCAGCCTTAACCTTAATCTCGATAACACGACCTGGGAGTGGTGCGTTTACGGTGTTGCCGTCAGCAGCAGTAACCTTCTTCTCAGCAACAGCATCGCCATCATCCTCCATACTGTCAGCGATCTCGATAAGGATAGCATCCGCAGCCACGGTGTCGCCCTCAGCAACCAAGATCTGCTTAACGAAACCTGCGTGGTCGGTAGTGATAGAGTTCTCCATCTTCATAGCCTCAAGGATCATAACCTCCTGGCCTACAGATACCTTATCACCCACCTTAACCTTAAGTTCGATAACACGACCTGGGAGTGGTGCGCATACGGTCTTGCCTGTAACAGGGCGCTTGCCACCTGCCGCAGCACCAGCCTTAGCGCTCTCAATCTCGATGATAATACCCTCAGCCTGAACGGTATCACCCTCCTTAACGATGATCTGCTTAACCTTACCAGCGAAGTCTGAAGTGATAGAGTTCTCCATCTTCATAGCCTCGAGGATAGCAACCTCCTGACCTACAGTAACGGTATCACCCACCTTAACCTTAAGTTCGATAACACGGCCTGGAAGTGGTGCTACGATAGTGTCGCCAGTGATAGGCTGAAGTTCAACTGCCTCCTCCTTCTTGAGTGATGGGTCAGCAGCAACCTTCTCAGCGTATGCAGCCTCCTTGATGCCTGTGAGGTAAGCTTTAGCAACCAATGGGAACAACTCCAACAAGAGCTCCTCCTTCTCGTTCTCTGCCAAGAGTACGCCACCTGCCTTCTCCAATACTGGGTTAGGCTGCTTCTGGTACTTAGAGGTATCGTAAGGACGCTCCTCGCGGAAACCACAAATCTTCTCGCGGAAGTCCTCAGAAATCTTAACTGGAGTACGGCCGTAGTCACCCTTAACCAAACCTACGAACTGAGCCGACTTGTTGGTGTACATCGCACGACCAGCCTTCTCGTCCATAGCGCAGTTTACTGCCTGAGCGCCTACGATCTGTGAAGTAGGAGTTACGAGTGGTGGAAGACCTGCTGCAAGACGTACTGGTGGGATAAGCTCCATAGCGCGTGGGAGGATATCCTCTGCGCCCAACTGCTTGAGCTGTGCAACCATATTTGAGTACATACCACCAGGAATCTCAGCATCCTGAACGAGCTTGTTAGGAGCAGGGAAGCCGAAGTAAGCCTCGATAGCCTGTGATGCTACCAACAACTCCTCCCAGTTCTCCTCCTGAGCAGCCTTAACACAACGGTCGAGCAAAGCATCAACCTCTGCAGGGGTCTCGTCAGTGAGTGGGTTGAATGGCTTTGGAAGTGGCTTCTCAGCACCAAATACCGACAACTCAAGCTCCTTGCGGATATCCTTCAACTGCTCGTTGATCTTAGCCACAGCCTCCATATTAGCACCCAACTCGATGCCGAGCTTCTTACAGAAGAGGTAAACCAACTCTACGGCAGGAGCACCTGTACCACCACCAAACCACCAGCAGTTTGTATCTACGATATCTACGCCTGCTACGATAGCAGCATATACAGAACCGAGACCATAACCTGGAGTACAGTGAGTGTGGAAATCTACGGTCACGCCCAACTCCTTCTTGAGGAGTTTGATAAGACCTGCTACACGTGCTGGTGGAATAAGACCAGACATATCCTTGATAGTAATCATATCGGCACCAAGCTCTGCCATCTGGCGAGCCTTGTCGAGGAAGTACGCATCGGTAAATACCATCTCGTGCTCCTCGCCATCGTTATACTTAGGATCTACGGTGTAGCAAACAGCGCAGTCGGCGATACCGCCATACTGCTTGATATACTTGATAGTAGACTTCACGTTGTCTACGTCGTTCAAAGCGTCGAAGATACGCATAATGCCCAAACCGCTCTCGATAGCGTTACGAGAGAAACCATCGATAATCTCGTCGGTGTAAGGAGCATAACCAAAGAGGTTACGACCACGTGACAATGCTGTGAGCTTCGATACATCGCCTACAGCCTTCTTAATGGTCTCAAGACGAGTCCAAGGGTTCTCATTGAGGTAACGCATCACAGAGTCGGGCACTGCACCGCCCCATACCTCCATAGCGTAGAAGCCTGCATCCTTGTAGAAAGGAAGGCAACGATCTACCTGCTGCTGAGTCATACGTGTTGCAAATGACGACTGCTGGCCGTCGCGCAACGTAAGATCACGAATCTTTAGTGTCTTTGTCATAATTTCACTAAGGTTTATATTGTTAGTTTTTAGGTTTTAGTCTGTTCATTTCCAGCCAATTCCATCGCCCCGTTAGAGATATACACTTCGGAAAACTATTCAACTAATGGGGTAGTAATTTGCTGTGCTGTTATTCGAATAACAAATGTAAGCAATTTTTTTCTAAAAAACAAATATTTTCCATAAAAAAGCGAGTGCCATTGTTATCTGGCTGGGGTAGTCTGTTGCTTGGGGTGTGGTTTGTGGAGGGGTAAAAGATTAGGAGACTATCAACAATTCTCTGTCGATAGTCTCCTATAGTGTTGGGTGAGGTGTATAACCTACTCTGCCTGATGGAGTATCACACGCTCGATTGCTCGTTCGCAGACGGGGCAGAAGCGCTCGGCGGTGTTGTTACGCATACGGCAGACAACAGCTGGGCGGAAAATGCCCTTGCTGAGGTAGCCACCACCCTCGTAAACGCCTACGGTATAGTTCTCCTCGCGCTCTTTGGTTGGAGCGGAAGGAATTTCCACACCCTCCTCTACCATATCGGCCCACTTTGAGTCGAAATCGACCAACGTGGTGATGTTAGGTTCCCAAGGCTCGTGAGCGATAGAGTGCATATTGTCGTTGTCGTCAGCATTGTCGTAGAAGTACTCGTCGCCAAGACCTCCGAACGAATGGCCGAACTCGTGGACTACCACAGGACGGAAGTCAGGGTGGTGAGCGGTGGTGAGGGTGTATGAGTTGTAGATACCTCCGCCACCATAGGTGTCGGTATTAGCCAAGATTACGAAGTGTTCGCAAGGGATGTTGGTCACCAAGTTGAACATATCGTAGACATTGCTCGTTGTGAGGTAGCGAGCCATATAGAAGGTCATAAAGTGTGAACTCACAGCCGTATTGCGCCAAGCACCCTGCTGAGGAACGCTCACGTTGCTATCCAATGAGGGTGTCGATACGGCGATGAAGTTGAACTTCTCGCGGTGGCTGTTGAAGGGCTCGTAAGAGAGAATCTCCTCGGCCGTGATGCGGGCATCCTCCATAAAGAACTCCATCTCCTCGGCGGTATAGCCCTCGGCAAGAATCACTACGTCGATAGCGCTCTTAGAGTCACCTCCCTTATGTATATAGGTGTAGGGGAGTGGCTCAACATCGCTATTATCACGAATGAGGGCATCCTTAGGGTTGATCGTAAAACTATGCTTAGACTCCTTGCCCGTATTGTCGCGAAGGACGAGGTGTGCTACGGCCTCGTTGCGTGGCATAGGCACAAGGAGCGTAAACTCGAAACTACGAGTGTTGGTAAGTGCCTCCTCGGTGGTTATCCACTCCTGGAAGAGTGATGAGAAGGATGTGGTGTAGATGGTCTGGTTGGTCATCTTATCTACCAACGTAAGGTCGCCATTGCCGAGCAGTGGGTTGGTAGTAAGGTTGATACGACGGCCCCACCAATCCTTTGTTGAAGAGAGGCGGTCTAAGGCTACGTACTGCTCCGAGGCGTTGCCACTGAATGTGTAGTCGATGCGGAGGGTTACATCCTCGAAACACTCCTCGAACTCCTGGCCAAAGAGTGTTGCAGAGCAGAGTAGAGCAAATAGAGTAAATAGTATTCGTTTCATATTTATAGTTCGTGTTATTTAAGTTGTTATGCTATTTTTTTTCGGTGTTACCCTCCTCTTTCTTCTCGCCATTCTCCTCTTCGGGACCTCCCCAAAGGAAGATTTGCGATTCGGTGCCGTTGCGCAGACGGCTGATGTTCTTGCGGTGGGTCCACACCAAAAGGATGGCTACCACCCACGAGAAGATGATGAATGGTACGCTGAGGAATGGGGCCGAAGAGTTGTAGGTCATCGTAGAGAAGATCATCACCAAGAGTGGGTAGCAACAGCCTGCCACCATTGATGCCAACGAGACATAGTGCCAAATGGCAAAGACGAAGCACCATACGGCAAAGCATAGGAGTAGGATAGGTGCATAAATGCCCGTACCAGCGCCCAAAAGTGTAGCTACACCCTTACCTCCCTTGAATCCCGCGAAGATGGGGAAGATGTGGCCAAGCACCACGAAGACAGTTGCGATGATGCGTAGGTTAATAATCCAGTCTTGGCTGACATTGTCGTCGTAACGCATTAGTGATGTGAGAATTACGGCAACGAAACCCTTGAAGTAGTCGATGATGAATACGGGGGCTGCGGCACGCTTACCCAACACACGGAGCATATTCGTAGTTCCCGCATTCTTAGAGCCGTGCTCGCGAATATCTATGCCATAATATTTCTTGCCAATCCAAACGGCACTCGGTATCGAGCCAAGTAGATAGGCCACAATCATAAGTGCGATAACCGATAGCCACGTTGTTGCTTCCCACGTTCCCATATCTGTAATAGTTTTTCTGTTAGCGATTGATTGTCAGTAGTTTGCGTATTATGCACAATTATACTGATAACACAAAGTTACAAAAAAAAGGTTAAGAACAAAATTTTTCACAACTATTGTTTGCGACGCATCTACCAAAACAGTAAAAAAAATGGGTCGATGTTATCGTGTTTCAAAAAAAATATCTATATTTGTTATAGAATAATACATAATTGCATATTTATGAAACTACAACTTAGCTTTGCCAATCTCGCTACCTCGTTCAAGGAGTCTGTAACTGATTGGCGTTGGTGGTCTTCCATCGGACAAATTGTATTTGGCTGCTTCCTCGTTGCAGTGGCTTTCGTAGTATTTATCAACCCTTACAATATGGTACCTGGTGGTATCTATGGTTTGGCGTTGGTGCTTCACAACCTCTTCCCATCTATTCAGGTTGGTACGTTCGGTTATATGTTCGATGTACCTCTTATCCTTACCGCATTGATTCTCTTTGGTGGAACGTTCGGAGGTCGTACAATCTTTGCTTCGTTCATCACACCAGGTATTATGAATATTCTCGACTACCTTGTCTACCCATCTCAGGAGGCTATCGAGGCACTCGACCCACAACTCTTGCTTGGTGGTCAGATCGACCTCTCGTCTCACCTTATGCTTGCTGCCATCATCGGTGGTTGCTTCTCGGGTGTCGGAGTTGGTTTAGTAATTCGTAACAACGCTGCTACGGGTGGTACAGATATTACAGGTATGTTGCTTCACCGCTTTGCTAAGATGAAGTTCGCCAACGGCGTACTCCTCTCGGATGCAATCATCGTATTCAGTGGTCTGCTCGTCATTGGCTTCGGTGTAGGTATCGAGGGTCCAGGAGAGGGCGTTATGTTGTCGCTCTACTCAGCAGTATGTATCTTTGTGAACGCCAAGGTTTTGGGTTATACCATCGATGGTGCTTCACGCGACAAGTTGCTCTATATCATCTGCGAGAACCACTCCGACGCTATGCGCGACTACATCCTCAAGGATTTGGATCGTGGTGGTACCTATCTCAAGGCTAAGGGTATGTACACGGGCAACGAGAAGGAGATGATCTTCTTGGTTGTAAGCCGTAAGGAGGTACGCAAGGTGCAGCAGAAGATTAAGGAGTTCGATCCACACTCTTTCGTTGTCGTTACCGATGCTTACGACACATTTGGTCAGGGCTTCAAGCCATTCCCACAGGAGGATGGTATGCCTACAGAGTAATTTAATATCGTTAAATCGAATATGATGATGAATAATTTGCGACCATTGACAGGCAATGGACGTAAACTATACATTGAGACCTATGGTTGCCAGATGAATGTTGGCGATTCGGAGATTGTGGTCTCTATTATGCAGCAGGAGGGTTATCGCTATACCGAGAGCCTTGAGGAGGCAGATATTGTCCTTATCAACACTTGCTCGATTCGCGACAATGCCGAGCAACGTATCTGGGGTCGCCTCAGCGAGATGCGCCGTATGCGCAAGCAGAAGGGTTCGCTCATCATTGGTGTCATCGGCTGTATGGCCGAGCGCCTCAAGGAGGACTTGACTAAGGGTGGCACAGGTGTAGATATCGTTGCAGGCCCTGATGCCTACCGCGACCTCCCACGCCTCGTTCGTGAGGTGGATAACGGTGCTACGGGTGTGAACGTGGAACTCTCGAAGGAGGAGACCTACGCAGAGATTGCCCCTGTTCGTCTCGATAGGAATGGCGTAAGTGCCTTCATCGCCATTATGCGTGGCTGTAACAACTACTGCTCATACTGTGTCGTTCCCTACACACGAGGTATCGAGCGCAGCCGTGATGCCGAGACTATCGTTGCTGAGGCCCGCACACTCTTCGAGAACGGCTACCGTGAGGTGACTCTCTTGGGTCAGAATGTGAACTCATACCGCACAGGTGAGGTAGACTTCCCTGAGTTGTTGAAGCGTGTTGCCGAGATATCGCCACTCCTCAGAGTGCGTTTCGCAACCTCTCACCCAAAGGATATCAGCGACAAGTTGCTTGAGACGATGGCTTCGATGCCAAATATATGCAAGGCCATCCACCTCCCTGCGCAGTCAGGCTCTACGGAGATGCTCAAGCGTATGAATCGCAAATATACACGCGAGTGGTATTTGGAGCGTGTGGCAGCCATTCGTCGCTATATGCCCGATTGTGCTATCACCACCGACCTCATCGCAGGCTTTGCCCACGAGACAGAGGAGGAGCATCAGGAGACACTCTCACTTATGCGTGAGGTGGGCTACGACTTCGCCTATATGTTTAAGTACTCGGAGCGCCCAGGAACATTTGCTCAGCGCAATCTTGGCGACGACATCCCGGAGGATGTTAAGACACGACGTCTAACCGAGATTATCGACCTTCAGAACAAACTCTCGGAGGAGAGCAACAAGCGCGATGTAGGCAAGGAGTTCGAGATCTTGGTTGAGTGTACCTCAAAGCGTAGCGAGGAGCAACTATCGGGTCGCACATCCCAGAACAAGATGGTTGTCTTCGACAAGGGCAATCACCAGATTGGCGACTATGTGAAGGTGCGTATTACTGGTTGTTCGTCAGCAACACTTTTCGGAGTGGAGGTATAGTGTGGGTATTTTGTAAAGATGCACTGATTTAGAAAATCTATAATAAATGGCGTGTCCTGCGGGACGCGCCATTTATCGTTATTATACCTTATATATATTAGTACTTCACTCCAGAGAGGAATAGTCCGCAGGCGGGTGCGCCAGCGCTACAACGCGACAGGTCGCGTGAGGTGATGATATCCTCGAACTCCGCAACGCTATACTTGCCTCGCCCCACATCTACCAACGTACCTACAATGGCTCGTACCATATTGCGCAAGAAGCGGTTGGCACGTATGGTGAAGCGCAGTGTGCCGTCGCTCTCAACAACCCACTCGGCGTGCGATATGTTGCAGATATTGGTCTTGTTATTGGAGTTCAACTTCGCAAACGAGGTGAAGTCGTCGTACTCGAGGAGTTTGCGTGCTGCCTCGTTCATCCTCTCTACATCTATCTCTGCCGTAAAGTGCCAAGCCGAGTAGCGACGGAAGGGTGACTTATGTGGCGTGAGGAAGTAGGTGTACTCCCTCTCCTTGGCATCAAAGCGTGCGTGGAGCGTAGGCTCTACTTCGTAGATGCGCATAATGGCGATATCCATAGGGAGGACCTTATTTAGTTTATAGCAGAGTTGTGCGCAGTCGATTGTAGCTTCGCTATCGAAGTGGGCGGTATAGAACGAGGCGTTTACTCCCGTATCTGTGCGTCCAGCACCCACAATCTCGGTAGGTATGCGCAGGAGCATCGACAATTTCTCTTCGATGACACCCTCGACGGTGATGGCATCGGGTTGGCGTTGCCACCCAAAATATGCGGTGCCGTCGTATTGTAGTTCGATAAAGTAGCGAGCCATAGCAATATTCAATCTTTTATGCAAAGATAAGTATAATATTTTATTCTTGCTATGTATTATCCCGATATAAATAAGAGAGAGGCCATTCGACATCTGCCGAATAGCCCCTTAGTCTAAGTGAGGGGTTGCGAATAACCCCTATTATCAGAAATTACATATGGATAGCGCAACCCAAAGCATCCTCCGCAGCCTCCATTACTGCCTCGTGCATAGATGGGTGTGCGTGGATTGTGCGAGCGATGCGGTGAGCATTTACGCCCAATACCTTAGCCAAGGTAGGCTCGCCAATCATCTCGGTCACGTTGTGGCCCACGAAGTGTGCGCCAAGCAACTTCTCCTCGCCGTCGAAGATGAGTTTCACGAAGCCGTCGCGCTCACCTGCCGCAGTGGCCTTGCCCGATGCGGTATATGGGAACTTGCCGACCTTGTAGTCGATGCCCGCAGCCTTCACCTGTGCCTCGGTCATACCTACAGAGGCAACCTCAGGAGAGGTGAAGATGCACGATGGGATGGTTGAGTAGTCGATAGGCTCTGGGTTGAGACCGCAGATATGCTCTACGCAGTGGATAGCCTCGGTAGATGCTACGTGCGCAAGGGCTGGGGTAGCGATGATGTCGCCAATGGCATATACGCCGTCGATATTGGTTTTGAAGTGTTCATCGACCTTAATCTTGTCACGCTCGATCTCGATTCCGACCTCCTCAAGGCCCATATCCTCGATGTTAGACTTGATGCCCACAGCCGAGAGAACGATGTCCGCCTCGATAGTCTGTGCGCCCTTCTTGCCCTCGATGTCGATGATGCACTTGCCAGCCTCGTTCACGCTAACCTGCTTAACGGTGGTAGAGGTCATAACCGTAGCGCGCAACTTGCGGAAGGCACGCTCCATAGCCTTGGCGGTATCCTCATCCTCCAAAGGCATAATCTGTGGCATATACTCAATGATGGTGACCTTCACGCCCAAGGTTGCGTAGATGTAGGCGAACTCCGAGCCAATAGCGCCCGAACCTACAACGACCATAGACTCTGGCAACTCAGGGAGTACCAAAGCCTCCTTAGAGGAGATGATGTGCTTGCCATCGACAGGCATAAAAGGCATAACACGTGGACGAGCACCCGTAGCAAGGATGATGTTGTCAGCCTCGTACTCAACGCCCTCGACCTCCACGATGTCGGCAGCCTTGAGGCGACCGAAGCCTGCGATAACGTCGATATTGTTCTTCTTGAGGAGGAACTGAACACCCTTGTTCATCGTTGTAGCAACCATACGCTCGCGCTCAACCATCTTTGTCCAGTCGGGCTTAACCTCGCCCTCAATGGTTACGCCAAAGGTGGCTGCTGCCTTGCAATCGGCATATACCTGAGCCGAACGCACAAGGGCCTTGGTTGGGATGCAACCCCAGTTGAGGCATACGCCACCAGCGTCGGCCTTCTCGACGATAGCCACGCGCTTGCCACACTGTGCGGCACGGATAGCGGCTACATAACCACCTGGGCCTGAGCCGATAACGATAATATCATATCTGTTGTCCATACGATTTTATGCTTATAAAATTACTTTACCACCTTCAAAATCTCACCCTTGTCTGCTGCCACGGCGCGCTTCCAATTCTCGGTGTAGCCAGGCTGCTCGATCTTACCAGGGATATCCTTGCCATTGCCATTGTCGATGAACTTACCATTCTCCTCGCCCTTGACATTACCGTCGATATACTTAACCATAAGGTACTTGTCGAGTGCTACCCACTGGTCGAATACCAACTGTGCATACTTCACGCTGAACTCGGTGGTGAACTTACGCATCTTCTTGTCGTTGTAAGACATATTTGCAATCTTTACGTCGGCATCAGCAACCACCTTGAGCATCTCGTTCTCCCAAGTATCAACCATCTCGCGAACATACTTGCCTACGCTGTTGTAGCGCAAGTAAGCGAACTGTGCAACGCGGTTAGTAATCCAGAACATTGCGGTATCAGAGTACTCCAACATTGAGCCGTTACCCTCGCGCAAGCACTCAGGAACCTCCAACGAGTTTACGTAGATAGGTGTCAATGGTGAAGTTGCAGCATCGTCGGTACCAAACCAGAGGATACCCACCTTCTCAGGACGTGCCTGGCCTACGAGCCAGAAACCTGTCTGCTGTGTAGCTGTAGCGCGCTCGTTGCAGTACTCAACACCATCCACCTCGAAATACATAGGACGCCAGCGGTATGGGCAACCCTCGCCACCAGCACCGATATCTGTAGTCATATCCATCTTAGTACCCTCATAGTGGTCGCGCATACAATCCATCAACACCTTTGGAGATACCTTCTGGCGTGGCATAACCCACAATGGCATACGGTTCTCCTTGTTGTGGCCCATAGCGTAATCCTCATACTGGTCCATACCATCAGCCACGGTGCGGAAGAAGGCCCATACACGAGCCTCGCAGCCACGCATAGCACCGAAATCAAGTGGCGCGTATGCATCAGCAAAACTGAAATCCTCGTTCTTACCCTCGAACCAGCCGAACTCACGTGCTACGTCTGCAACATCCTCAGCATAGAGGCAGTTCTCTGGGTCATCCCAAGGGAATGTGGTGATACGAGCCTGGTTGGCGTGAGCCGATACATAGCCGTCAGGAATACGACGTGCAACCCATACGATACCCTTCTTCTCAGGGCCCTTGCCGATAAGCTCCATAATCCAAGCCTCCTGCTGGTCGATCAACGAGAACGACTCGCCAGAAGAGCAGTAGCCATAGGTGTTGGCGAGGTCTACGATGATGTCAATAGCCTCACGAGCAGTCTTGGCACGCTGCAAGGTGATATAGATAAGTGAGCCATAGTCGATGCCACCCTTAGGATCCTCCAACTCTGGACGGCCACCGAATGTGGTCTCGGTGATGAAGAGCGAGTGCTCGTTAGAGTTGCCGAGAGTACGGTAGGTTACAGGAGCCTGCTTAATCTTGCCGATGTAGCGACCTGTGTCCCACTCGGTTACATCCATCAACTCGGTGAACTTCACAGGTACATACTTGTAGAGTGAGCCATAGAGACCGTGAGAGTCTGCTGCGTAGGTCACCATATTAGAGCCATCGGTAGATGCTCCGCGTGTAACGATAAAGTTAGTACAAGCATCCGCCGTGGCGATACCTGCAATAAATGCGCCCACAAGGGCAATAGTCTTGAAAAGTTTGTTCATAATTCTATTAGTTTTTTGTTTTTATTAATATTATACGTTATTAAAATCTTCGAAAGATACTAATTTATTTTGAAACCATTGCTATCTTATTTAATAATTTGTAAATTTGTGGCATCAAAACCAATAGAACAATGAGCATCAAAGAGCGTTTAAATAACATATTGTCGAAACTCCCCGAGGGTGTTACTTTAGTTGCTGTATCGAAATTCCACCCCGTAGAGCGATTGCAGGAGGCTTACGATGCAGGTCAGCGAGTATTTGGCGAGAGCCGTCCTCAGGAGATGGCATCTAAATATCAGCAACTCCCCGAGGATATTGAGTGGAATATGATTGGCCATTTGCAGACCAATAAGGTGAAGATGATTGCCCCCTTCGTCTCGATGATTTCGTCGGTGGATTCGGAGCGATTGATCGAGGAGATTGAGAAGCAGGCGGCTAAGTATAACCGCACGATAGATATCCTGCTTGAGGTGCACGTTGCCGAGGAGGAGACTAAGTCGGGCTGGAACGAAGAGGAGTTGTATAACTACTTGGCTACTGGAGCGTTGGAACGTATGGAGCATATCCGTGTGAGGGGTGTGATGACTATCGCCTCGAATACGGACGACCAGAGCGTTGTGCGTCGCGACTTCCAGCACATACGCAATATTTTCGAGGAGTTGAAGCACCGCTTTGGTGAGGCCTTTGACACCCTCTCGATAGGTATGTCCGACGACTATCCGTTGGCTTTGGAGTATGGCTCGACGATGGTGCGTATCGGCACGGCTATCTTTGGTATGCGCGAGTATTAGTGGACGTGCCAAAGTCCGAACTGACATTTTGTCACTCTTTCGGACACGGCACACTGCGATTCTGTCATATAAAATGTATAAATGCGTCACTTTTGGCGCATTTTTTCTTTTGGCACTACCTTTGTTCAATACCAGACCAAACTGAGCAAAACAAGCAGAATAAAAAATTAACAATATAAAACTTTAAAAACTATGAGCAAGATTATTGGTATTGATTTGGGTACAACAAACTCGTGTGTAGCAGTTATGGAGGGTAACGAACCCGTCGTAATTCCTAATGCCGAGGGTCATCGTACAACTCCTTCAGTCGTAGCATTCACCGAGGGTGGTGAGCGTAAGGTGGGCGATCCTGCAAAGCGTCAGGCTATCACCAACCCTAAGCGTACAGTATTCTCTATTAAGCGTTTTATGGGTGAGCGTTACGATGCAGTTACAGCAGATATCGCTCGTGCGCCATACTCAATCGTTAAGGGTGAGAACAACACTCCACGTGTTGAGATCGATGGCCGTCAGTACACTCCACAGGAGATCTCGGCTATTACCTTGCAGAAGATGAAGAAGACCGCTGAGGACTACCTCGGCCAGGAGGTTACCGAGGCTGTTATCACCGTTCCTGCATACTTCTCTGACTCTCAGCGTCAGGCAACTAAGGAGGCTGGTGAGATTGCAGGCTTGAAGGTGCGTCGTATCATCAACGAGCCTACAGCAGCAGCGTTGGCTTATGGCTTGGACAAGAAGCAGGATGATATGAAGATTGCGGTTTACGACCTTGGTGGTGGTACCTTCGATATCTCAATCTTGGAGCTTGGTGATGGCGTATTCGAGGTTAAGTCTACAAATGGTGATACTCACCTCGGCGGTGACGACTTCGACCACGTACTTATCGACTATATGGCAGAGGTGTTCAAGGCAGAGCATCAGATCGACCTTCGTCAGGACCCTATGGCTCTCCAGCGTTTGAAGGAGGCTGCTGAGAAGGCAAAGATTGAACTTTCGTCGGCAACAACTACCGATATCAACCTCCCATACATTATGCCAGTGAATGGTATCCCTCAGCACCTTGTGATGTCACTCACACGTGCTAAGTTCGAGCAGTTGTGCGACCACCTCGTGCAGAAGACCATCGAGCCTTGCCGTACCGCTTTGCGTGACGCAGGTTTGCAGGCAAGCCAGATCGACGAGGTTATCCTCGTGGGTGGTTCTACACGTATCCCAGCTATTCAGCGCGTTGTTGAGGAGTTCTTCGGTAAGGCTCCTAACCGCTCAGTAAACCCAGATGAGGTTGTGGCTGTAGGTGCTGCAATCCAGGGTGGTGTCCTCACAGGTGAGGTTAAGGATGTCCTCTTGTTGGATGTAACTCCATTGTCACTAGGTATCGAGACCTTGGGTGGTGTGATGACTCGCTTGATTGAGGCTAACACAACTATCCCTACTCGCAAGAGCCAGGTATTCTCTACCGCTGCCGACAACCAGCCTACCGTAACTATCAACGTATGTCAGGGTGAGCGTGCTATGGCTGCCGACAACAAGTCTATCGGCCAGTTCAACCTCGATGGTATCCCAGCGGCACCACGTGGCGTTCCACAGATCGAGGTTACCTTCGATATCGATGCTAACGGTATCCTTAACGTATCGGCTAAGGATCTCGGCACAGGCAAGGAGCAGAAGATTCGTATCGAGGCATCGAGCGGTCTTACTGAGCAGGAGATTCAGCGTATGCGCGACGAGGCCAAGGCTAATGAGGCTAAGGATAAGGCAGAGAAGGAGCGCATCGAGAAGATTAACACTGCCGACTCTAACATCTTCGCTACAGAGAAGAACTTGAAGGAGTATGGCGATAAGTTGCCAGCAGAGAAGAAGGCTGCTATCGAGGATGCTTTGGCAAAACTCAAGGAGGCTCACAAGGCTCAGGATATCGCGGCTATCGACAGCGCTATCGAGGCACTCAACGCTGCTTGGCAGGCTGCCTCACAGGATATCTACGCTCAGCAGCAGGCTCAGCAGGCACAGCAGGGTGGTCAGCAGACAGGTGCTGGCAATGAGCAGCAGGCTCAGCCTGAGGATGTAGACTTCGAGGAGGTTAAGTAATTTGGGGCGAGTATCGCCAAATAACATATTGAGCGAGGGGCCATTCAACAATTCGTTGAGTGGCCTCTTTGCTATATTTGGATAATTGATAAAAAAGGATTACCTTTGTTTATTATTAAACCAAGAGTATGGAATACGACGTAATAGTTATTGGCGCAGGCGCAGCGGGACTTATGGCTGCAGGTACTGCAGCGATGAGTGGCCGTTCGGTGCTTCTTATGGAGAAGATGGAGAAGGCTGGCCGAAAGATACGCATCACGGGTAAGGGCCGTTGTAACCTTACCAATGCAAGACCTGCAGAGGAGTTTATCGAGAAGGTGAGGACCAACCAGGAGTTCTTCTCGGTGGCCTTTTCGGAGTTTAACAATCGTGCTACGGTACGTTTCTTCGAGCGTCTCGGTGTCAAGTTGGAGATTGAGCGTGGCGAGCGTGTATTCCCTAAGAGCGGTAAGGCGTGGGATATCGCCAATGCCTTGGTCGATTTCTGCGAGGATAAGGGCGTCAAGATTCTCTATAAGACACAGGTTACGGCTATTGAGACCTTGGACGGCAGGGTTACGGGTGTGCGCTATCGCAATGCCCGAGGCTTCGAGCGCAGGGAGGAGGCTAAGCACGTCATCGTGGCTACGGGAGGTGTGAGTTACCCCTCTACAGGCTCTACGGGAGATGGCTACGACTTCGCAGCCTCTGTGGGTCACTCGATTGAGCCTATCCGCCCATCATTGACTCCACTCGTTACGTCGCACCCTCAGAAGGAGTACCTCAATGGCTTGTTGCTCAAGAACGTAGGTGCAAAACTATATGTGGATAATGAACTTGTTCAGGAGGAGTTCGGTGAGTTGGGCTTCTCGGAGCGCGGTATTGAGGGTGCTGTGGCGTTGCGTCTCAGCCGAGATGCTGTGGATGCTATCATCGACGAGAAGCGTGTGAAACTCATTATAGACCTTAAGCCAGCCTTGGATGAGGAGACTCTTCTGGCTCGTATCGACAGGGAGATTGCCGAGATGCAGTCGTCGGAGTTCTTCTCGGAGTTGTTGCGTAAGTTGGTGCCAAAGCAGATGGTGGTGCCGTTGGCTAAGGAGGTGGACTTCCACTCTAAGACCTACGTTGGTAAACTCTCGGATGCGGAGAAGTTGCGCTTGGTGAAGATTCTCAAGGGTATGGTATTCCCTATCTCGGATTATGCACCATTCCAGTTCGCCATTGTTACGGCTGGTGGTGTCGATTGCAACGAGGTGAACAAGTACACTATGGAGTCTACCTTGGTCAAGGGACTCTATTTCGCTGGCGAGGTGCTTGATATCGACGCTAATACTGGTGGCTACAATATGCAGATTGCCTTCTCTACGGGCCGCCTTGCTGGACAACTTAAGAAGTAAAAGGGAATGAAGCGCTCGGGACGAACAATAATGCAACGACTGCAGGATCTGTCGTATCTACCATCCTATATCGGCAGAGCGCGATATTTCCGTGGTCACGGAGTCCACTCTCCGTATATATATGCTATTGTCCGTCAGGTGTTTATGCGCAGAGGCCTCTACGATGAGTGTTGCCCGCTCTATACCGAACTTGTCGAGCGAGGTGTGGCAAAACGTCGTGCAGAGGAACTTACCAATTTGGTGTGGCACTGTGGTTATAAGAGTTGGTCGATAGATGTTATGGGGCATAGCGACATAATCTTTGCGACGCTCGACACACGCTATCCCGACTTAGAGCAGTATGCCGACTATGCACGTAGCGTGGGCGCTACGCTCTGCATAATGAATCCCTATAACAACCGTGAGCGTTGGCAGACTTGTTGCCGTATTATAGATAACCACCCCTCTACGACGGTGGATAACAGAGCATATTTATTGGTATTCAACAACCACCTTCCTAAACAGCGTTTCTGCTTGTAGTGCGGGGTGGGGTAGCGATAAAGTTTTTCTATGAAGATTTATACTAAGACGGGAGATGGAGGTACCACCTCGCTTATCGGAGGCGAGCGCGTGTCGAAGTGCGACCTCAGGGTCGAGGCCTATGGCTCTGTCGATGAGTTGATGGCCTTTATGGCGTTGCTCACCGATGAGTTGGTCGAGGATGCGCGCACTGCAAATATGGTGGAGGAGTTGCAACAGATAACTTCGCAACTGATGACCGTATCGGCACTCTTTGCCGTGGGCGAGGGTGGCCAGGATAAGGTTAAGCCCATCGCTGAGGAGCAGATAGAGGGGCTGGAGCGCTCTATTGATGCTATGCAGCAAGAGTTGCCTGCCATCACTAAGTTTACCATCCCTGGAGGTCACCGTGCTGTGTCGCTGTGCCACGTCTGCCGAACTGTCTGCCGTAGGGCCGAGCGTGCTGCGTTACGTGCTGGAGAGGTCTATGCAGTGGATAGCTCTGCCACACGCTACCTAAACCGCCTATCCGACTATCTCTATACGCTTGGTCGTTGTGTTACGGAGCGCCTGAAGGTTACGGAGCGCCTGTGGATTCCATAGCGGATAAGGACCACAGAAGCGGTTGATTATAAGTATTTTCGAGGAATATGTTGTAGATATAAAATTATTTTATACATTTGCACACT
Organism: Alistipes sp.; assembly: GCA_017555905.1. Taxonomy (GTDB): domain Bacteria; phylum Bacteroidota; class Bacteroidia; order Bacteroidales; family Rikenellaceae; genus Alistipes. The sequence continues at coordinate 25,463 of JAFZFP010000021.1, forward strand.
AAAATTTTGTAAATGCTCGTTAGAGCAACGAATTAACCTAAAAACAAGAGATAAAACTATGTATTGGACATTAGAGCTTGCATCGAAGTTGGAGGATGCACCATGGCCAGCAACTAAGGAGGAGTTGATCGACTACGCAGTACGTTCAGGAGCACCCCTTGAGGTTTTGGAGAATCTTCAGGAGATCGAGGACGAGGGAGATATCTATGAGTCTATCGAGGACATCTGGCCCGACTATCCATCGAAGGATGACTTCTTCTTTAACGAGGAGGAATACTAACAGAAATTTATCAGTAACACACTGATAATCAAAAGAGAAACAAGTTTATTATTCTTGTTTCTCTTTTTTTTATTGGAACTATTTGTCCTATGTAACCCTCTTATACGCTATACTCGCAGGGGTGTGAAAGATTTCCTTGTATATTTTCCGATTCTTTTTTGAACCCTCTTACATATTCCCAAAATAATCATTACCTTTGTGTATTATTTTCTTCACTCATTGTGTTCTGTATTATCTATAAAAATCAAAAGGCACATTGTTTCTAATTAATTCGAGAGCAGAAGTGTCCCAAATAGGATAACGACAGCGAAACTCTAAATCTCCCATCATTACTCTTTTGAAAAACTCCCTCATCGCAGTCGCAGTTACAGGACAATCTAACGATAGCACATACTCACCAAGTGGATTATTTTCCTCTTCGGTCATACCTGACCAACCTTTAATACCAACTCTCTCAAGTTCCTCTATCATCTTTTGATTAGTTTTAGCAACATCATCCTTGTACCAGTAGTCCTGAAAGAACTCGGCATACGACAATGCTACCTTGGTATATACACCCAAATATTGGATATACTCCTCAATGGATAGATTTTCTCTGTAGGGGTTGTCTTGAATTGCGGACATTCTAATGTCCATATTGTCGCCATTGTTCATTGAATCGTCAACATCAGAAAGTATACTAATAGACATAGTTCAGAATTATTTATTTTAGGGTTAAATCAATCATAATAACACTTTGCCAATTCACATAGTCTTCTTGTCGTTATACCAGTCACATCTCATACAGAACTTTAGTTATCTCCTATCTCTTTGCGAAACCATTGTAATCTTTCATCGGACTCGTCGACATATTGTTTCATCGCATCTAAATCGTTGCGTAAAATCGACTTGTAGTCCAAATTAGTGAACTTTAATAAGTGTATATATGCCTTCTTTTCGTCGATGTCATCATAAACACTCCAGTTGGTAGATACCCGTTCAAACAAGCGTTGTTCATCCTCGGCATTGTATTCAAACAATGGTATATTGCTATCCTCGGAGTGCCAATTGTGGTGCATACCAGCCAACACAATGCAATCGTAAAGTGTTCGATCTGCCTCCATAAGCCACTGTTTATCTTCGGGTTTGAAGAGTGCAAGCCAATGCGCAAGCTCTCGACCATCTGAATTACGCTCTCTTTCATCCACTGAGCATTTAAGAACTCCATATACACTATCTACGCTTGCCTCCTCGCCTCCTCTTGCCTTACGAAGTAATTGTTCAAAACAACATTCTGGATCTTTTATAGTCTTCCAAATGCTGCTTGGTTTATACCATCTATAACCGTTGGAGCAATCATATTCTATTAAATCCTCAAAGGCCAAATCTACGAGCCACTCACCAACTCCATTATTCAGGATACAAAATGTCTCCACTGCGGGTGCACCGTCCTCAAGGATTTGCTTGAATGAGTAGATAGTTACCTGTGGCATCTTCTTGCTCAATCCAACAATCGTATCATTACATATCTCCTCTTCGGAGATATGGTCATACTCCCAATACAATGAACTCTTACTCTCTTTTCTGCAGACTTCAAAACCCTGCTGCTCGATAAACGGAATGTGGGTTAATAATTCATCGAAACTCTCTTTTTCGCAATGAACACCAACACGCCAAGGCTCTACCGCTACAAGCACGCCATTCTTTGACCTTTTCTCCCAATGGTAGCACGCTTCATCACCAGATCCTCGAAATGTTAGTTTCATATCAGGGAAATGGGCAACGACCTCTTTTATCATCTCCTCAGCGACCTTTATGTTATCGCTGTCCACATCTACATAGCAAAAACCCCAGTCAAAGAATTCTAAACCGCGATACTCTCTTGTACATAATTCAAGATTGTATTTCTTGTTAAGTTCCCTTGCGTATTCATTGATTTTAGTTGCTTCGTTGGCACTATTAGCATTCAACGAAAGATTCCAAATTACTCCCATATTAGCTTCAGCGGGTATAGTGAAGTATTTTCCCTCGTAGTCGTTAGTCTCCCATCTAAATTCGTGACCCAAGTATTGGAGGTAATAGTAGTCGTCACCCATAAGAAACGGCATAACAAAATCGGCAAATGGCGAATATCCCCACCAACTATCCTCGATAAACAGAAGATTCTCCCGATAATCCAACTTCATATCTTCAGGGAACTCCTTGTAGATGCGTGAGTTTACTATTATATCGTATATTCTTGAGGCACTTTCGCCCTCAATAGCAATCCATATATCTCCGTAACGGTCAGTCATAGCCTTAACCTCTTTAATTATATAAACAAATTTTAGTTACTTCGTTGGCTCTCTTCGCACTTCACGATTGATTCCATAATTAAAACGGCATGTCTTCAGACTTCTTAGCGCACTCTATTGCGCGCGCCTCCTGTTGTAGCTCATACTCGGTCTTAGGTGGGCGAACGAAGTATTTACCCTCCCTATCTCTAACCTCATAGGACAATGGTATACCATCATCATCGCGAACCTCCTCCATATAGTAAAAGCCATCGTAGTGAATCAGAAAGTAGAGAAGTTCAGTTACATATCCCGGACCAAATATAGTGCGCTCCTCAATATAAAGGACTTCATCATCGTAGCGATACTCTATTCCGTAGCCAAGTCCACATTTTCCTTGCGATGGTGGTATTTTCTTATTTTTACCTGCATACGACACTTGTAAAACCTCATACACCTTCTTGGCGTCGCTGCCTTCTACCACATATTTTCTTACAACCATAGTTTAATCTTCATTTAAGTAAGTCATTTACTTGAGCACTGAACATCAAAGGTTAAATTAATCATCCAAACACTTGGCGAATTCAGGAGCATCTCCCAATAACCAAGTCTTCTCCTCATTGTGACCAATCAACCACCAGCCCATGTCAGTCTTGATGTTGACACACTCTCTGGGGGTGTATGCACGACCAAGTTCTACAACTCCAAGATCAACCTACTTTGGCGATGGCTCGATAGTTCTGACTACAAGACTTTTCTCTCCACGAATCTTGGGACTCATCTGTGCCTCCATCAGCAACTCACCCTTTGTGCCGTTCTCATCGCTATGCCAAACATAGACATACTTCGAGATAGTGTAATTCTCTTTCATAAACCAATATCGCTTTAGTTACATTTATATATAACAAAAGTGGGTTAAAAATTCAATATAACTACACGAAGTTATAAAATGTTTTTCATTTGAACAACCCTTTTTAGGGTATCGCGAAAAAGTTAATAAGTTGCAATAAAATTACAGTTTTTTTGCGTTTTTTTGTCGATTTTACTGAATTTTTGACACTTTTTTGTTATATATATATGTAGGGCGTATGTAATGAATAAAGGTGATTATTAATATTTTAACAGTAAAAATAGTATGGCAAAAATTCAATCGCAATTTCCCGTTGGCAGTTTCTATCTGCGTGGTGGTAATAATGGTAAGTGGTTATAATAGTGATTATGTGTCGTAAGATTTTTATAAAGCCACTAAAGTCATTAGATGATTTTGTGGAGCAGAATATAGCCGATGCCGAAGCAAAGGCGATTGAGGAGGGTAGGGCTATTCTGCGAATTTCGGGAGATAGCATACGTATTAGAGCAAAGGATGGGTATGGAGTTATAACACACGGCTTTTTGTGTGGTGGAATTATATTTAATACACAAGGTTATTATCCACTTGACATTGAGTTTAATGGTGCACATATTATCGCTAATAGCAACCAAATAGTCTGCACCCCTGCAGAGTTTATACTTGATGAGGAGAGGACAACCACGAAATCATTAGATTGGAGTGGTTGCCTTCGTACTGGACATGGCAGATACAAATGTGAGATAGATATAGACTCCGATTTTAGTATCGACAAACTGCAGTATCGTTGTATTCGCCCGGTAGTAGTTCGTGTAGGCGTAAAAGCATATAGATATGCTAAACCAATACTTGTTGGAGTGGATTATGATGGTAAGACATACCAAATGTATCGTGAGTTGTGAGCTGTGGATAGTGGATGGAAATTTAGCAAGTTGAATGTAAGTTGTGAAAACACAAAAGATGTTAAAGAAAATATGTAGAATTTGGTCAAAGCGTGTATCAAGATACAAGGTGGTAGAGATTCAGACAGATATAACTACACCTCACTTTGTATTTGAGCAAGAGTTCCATATTTATAATAATAGTATAAACCTATACTTTGATGCCTTTGGGGTAATTGGATTTCACATAAACTTATCTCGTAGATGCGACCACGCTGGTTTTCACTTTTCGGTCATCATACTTGGTTTACGACTTATGTTCGAACTATACGATATACGCCATTGGGATGACGAGAACGATTGTCCAATGAAAATCGGCATAATCAAAATAGGATAAAATCATAAAGTGATACTTTAGGGCTATTATATATTATGTAGCATATATCTTAAATTGATACAGATACTTATTTATGATGCGATACCCCGAAAAGTGTTGTTCAAATGAAAAACAGTTCTTATCTTTGTTATGCTTAACGCCTCTGTGTAGCGATTCCGCACTGATGGTTATTCGTGGTGCAAGGACTTTGACCAGGAGTTAGATAAGATAGATAACGAACTTGATAGCTTGTAGAATATAATGCGCTATTATAATGCTGCGTTAGATTATTTGGATATGTTTCTAAATTACCAGACGTAGGGTAGGAGGCGCCAGCGGACCTTGGTGCAGTAGGCGGTGTAGCCAGCGAGGGATTGGTGGAGGAGTTGTTCCTCGTCGAGGATGCGGATGGCGATGATGGCGATATAGGGTAGCATAGTGGCAAGGGCCCACCACGACCCAAGGATGAGGGGCATAGCCAAGAACATCGCAATTGTGGCGCTATACATAGGGTGGCGCACGATGCCATAGAGGCCCGTAGAGACCACCTCCTGGCCCTCGACGACCTCCACACTACGCGAGAGCCAGCGGTTTTCGCGCATAACCTCGGCGTAGAGCATATAGCCGAGGATGAAGAGTAGACTGGCACACCATATAATATATATAGGTACTGCGGACCACGCAAAGCGGTAGTCGAGACCCGCGACGATGAAGCAGGCTATGAAGAGCAGACCCGAGAGCGACACCACGCCACGTTGCTTGCCTCGACTCTCCTTGAAGTCGATACGGCTACGCAGAAGGTCGGGGGCGAGGATTAGCAGGGCGATGCCGAGTAGGGTCATAGGGATAAAGAGCAGGGCGAGGAGTCGCCACGCTCCGACGAAGTGGAGGCTTCCTGCCGAGCCGAAGAGTAGGGTGGCAAGCAGGAGGAGACCAGCGACAAGTTTTAGGAGTGCGCGAATGAGAAGTTGCATAGGTCTAAGGTGTGTGCAAATGCGATTGGTGTGGTGTTATAAAACACTAAAGGCAACCTGGAGGTTGCCTTTAGTATTAGTTCCCGAAGGAATCTAATCCAAATTATTTCTGAGCGAAGAATGCCTTAATCTCATCCTCCTCCAAGATGTTCTGAGTCTGGAAAACGTAAGCACCAGTCTTCTCTGACTTAACCATCTTGATACACTTAGTGTACTTCTTAGCAGTACCCGTCTTAAGGGTTGCAACTACTTTCTTTGCCATACTTTACTACTTCTTAAAATTACTTAATCTCACGGTGTAAAGTTACTCGCTTCAAGTAAGGATTGTACTTCTTACGCTCCAAACGATCAGGAGTATTCTTCTTGTTCTTAGTGGTTACGTAGCGTGACATACCTGCTACGCCGCTCTCCTTCTGCTCGGTGCACTCAAGGATCACCTGCACTCTGTTACCTTTCTTTGCCATTTTCTGTTAGCCTTTTTTTAGTAAACCTTCTTAGCGGCCTTAGCGTCACGAAGTGCTGCTGTAAGACCCTTCTTGTTAATTGTCTTGATGCCGGCTGCAGATACCTTCAAAGTAATCCAGCGGCCCTCCTCCTCTGACCAAAAACGCTTAGTTCTCAAGTTTGGAGAGAACTTACGCTTGGTACGGATGTGCGAGTGAGAAACATTGTTACCCACCATCGCTACCTTGCCAGTGATTTCACAAACTTTCATTGTACTTATTTCTTTTAACTTAGTGCCAACGTGGCACAAAAAGCGCACAAAGATACAAATTATTTCTCAATTTGCAATACTTCGCGCGCTTTTAGACTAACTTTTTTCGCTGCCATAGTCGGCAGTTGTGACTTGCGAGGGGTTAAATCCCCCTAAAACTATAGTTTTATCGCCACAATATAGGGGTCACCGCCTGAGTAGACGTAGAGCTGGTAGTTGCCCGCAGGGTAGTCACCAACGTATATCGTTATAGGCTCGTAGACTGGGCTCTCGCCAGTGGTGAGCAGACTCTGTGTGGTACCATCCACGAAGTCGTACTGCAATACGTTCGATGATGTCAGGGTGATGCAACGCTCGCTCTTTGAGTATTTGATAGAGAGACCCTTAGCAACCTCCTCGGCACTTGCCGAGAGAAGAATATCGTCGCATCCATCCTCCAGGATGTAGAGTCGCGACCATTCCCAAACATCGGAGTCGCTACCCTTAAAATATGCCCTTATGCGGTCGCCCTCCTCGATAGGCTCGGTGATGGTCAAAGGACGGAATACTTCGTCGTAGCTGAATTGGTAGAGACCGACATTTTCGAGTGTTAAAGTGTATAGCGTCGATTTCCATACACCCTCTCTATTGCAGTGAACGATAGCCACCTCGCCAGTAAATGGGCGTGGGCCTACGTTGAAGAAACCGCCCAACCTGAAGGTGTAGGTACCTCCCTGCTCGTAGCGTGTAGCATCCGAAGAGATACCGCGGTAGATTACGTTACCCTCGGTGTCCGAAAGAGGCACGAGGAGTATGTTATCGCGGTAGGAGGTTGTGCCACTTCTGTCTGGTTCGAGATAGAGTATGGCCACCTGCAAGTGGTAGTAGGTAATCTCTGGGAATCGGAAGAAACCATTACCTGAGCCACCCCAGCCGAAGTTGAAGTGGAAGTAGTCCCTTGGTGCGTAGCCATCTACGACGAAGGCGTGGCCACCCTCATTGCTACTACCGCTATAGTAGGTTGGACCATACTCTCGTACGTTTTGGCGCATAATCTCGTTCCACTCGTCGGTTGGGTAGCCGTCGCGGAAGGCGAGTTTACTTCTCTTCGAGAAGCCGAAGTGTGTGGTCAAGGCAGGTATGATGTCGATGTCGTAGGCGCCAGAGCCGTCGGGGTGGTACATCATCTTAACGGCCGTACCCATATCCTTCATCAGTGCTGCTACGGCACTTGCCTGTGTTGCGTTGTAGCCATAATCATAATTGATAAGCATATTGTCGTAGTCGTACTCGCGGCCGAGCTGATTTGCTGGTACGGTGCGCAGGACATCGTTGTTGTCGTAGTAGCTATACTCTGGGGTAGTGCCAACGCCCTTTTCTGGCCAGCGGTTATGGTAGCTGATTATCGACAGGGCCGTTGCCACGCAACCCGTAACCGAGCGTCTACCTTCGTAGACAGGAGACTCGTTATTGTATGGTTCATACTGATTCCAGATGGCTGTCTCGTAGAGTAGTTCGTCGTTGGCACGCGTAGCGCTCTGTGTGCTACTGCTGATTGGGCGTTGTGCCTTGCGGGCATCCTTCACCTCCTTGCACCACGCATCGAGGATGTCGCGAGTGGCCTCGGACATATCGCTCTTGTTGAAGTGCGTATCGAAGGAGTAGGCGATGATAGGGTTTAGGTAGTTGTCATCGCCCGCAACGATTACGAAGCCGTTGTTTGTGCCACGGTTGTAGATGTATATCAACGAGTTGTCGAGGCGCTCTCCGATGTGAATAGGCTCCGACACGAAGTCTCCAGCCCATTCGAGCGTTAGGGTCTCGGCAGAACGTGTGGTATGTTCGGCGAAAAACTCTTCGGCAATCTGTCGGGCGCGTTGCTCGCCAATAGGACCAGCCGATAGGTTGAGCGCTACAAGGAGTAGCGAAAGTAGGGTAAATATCTTTTTCATCCTATGGTCATTTTTTAAAAGTTAGATAGGTCAATTTCGGTGATGCCAGTGCAGTCGTTAATCTCGATGGCTGAAGCACCAATGGCCTTGATGGTTATGGTATGCTCCGAAAGGCCATCCTCGTAGACATACGATTCTGTGCTATTGAGGTCCGACATATAGTCATCGCCCCAGTAGAGGTAGCCCGATAGGGATGTGTAGCCATATACCCAAGGGGTTGAGACCTTGGTGCCTTGGTGCTTGATTATGGCTGTCTGCCACTCGATGTTTGCTCCGGTGTCGATGGTCGCCATAGGCTGTATGACGTTACGCGCTATGTCGATACTCTTCGAGGTGCTTCGTGGGAATACCGTACCATCGGTGAATGTTACCACTATGCTGATACCTTTGGAGAAGGTCGTTGGATAGATAGCAAAGTAGAACTCTGTTGGTATGTCGGTGAGTTGTACACCGTTGCAGTTGAGTGTAAGTGAGGTCGTGACGTCAGAATACCAACCATTGATTGTAATATCCTCAATGTGTAGATACCTATAACCACCGAGATACTCTCCGTTGTTACCCTCTAACGTGATGCTCTCGACCCTCTTGTCGCCCGTAAGGCTGAGGCGGAGGTAACCCATAAGGTTCTTAAACGAAAAGTTGCTCGCGTCGCTACCGATGCCGTGCATCACGTTGCTACGAGGATCGTAACTATTCTTATGGTAGTTCTGCGTGCTGGGTATGTTGTAGAAGATAGCCTTGTCTCCATTTGTGAAACTACCCAATCCAGCATATTGGTCGTAGGGGTAGAAGGCGTAGTACTTACCCTTGAAGTCGAAATCTACAAGATCGCTCCACGCTCCATAGATTTTAAAGCTACCACTGCGGTCGCCTGTTATGCCTGCGAACTCCCACACGTCGTGGACATCCTGTCCGTAACGCACGATGTAGTCGCCCGTACTCCACGTGGTCTGCTTCTTGTTGTTTAGCTCCACGCGCGTCATCTCCTGGTCGGCGATGGTGGCGTAGATCATCTTTTCGGGCTCTGCCGAGGGGCGCGCCTCGTCGATATCTGCTTGTGTACAACCGACAACAGCTGTTGCCAGAAGTGCTAATAGGATACTCTTCTTCATAGTTACCACTCTATCTCTTCGTTTTCAGTTGGATCCTCTATGGAGTTGATAAAGCCCTCCTCCACAACTACTTCAATTGTGTATATATCGGGTGATACGTACTCTTGTGTATTTTTCATAAAACTCTGATATTTTGGTGCGTATATTTGTTAAAGTTGTGTTACCTCGTCGATGCCGTCGATGCCCGAGATGCTATCCATAACCCTCTTGAGTTCGCTTACGGAGTGTACCATAAAGTCGATGGTGCAGATGGCTATGCGGTCGATATTCTCTGTGCGGAGCGACGACATATAGAGTTGTAACTCGTTGGTTATGCAGTCGATAAGGTCGCTCATAAGGTGGTAGCGGTCGATACCCTGAATACGTAGCCTTACGGGGTATAGGAAGTCGGGGTTCTCGTCGAACGTAGCCGAAACTATCGAGTCGCCACGCTCCGACGCCAGGCGTATCACCTCTGGGCAGTCGCGTTTATGCAACACCTTGACACCGTTGTCGTTGATATATCCGATAACCTCATCCTCTGGCAGTGGCTGGCAAATCTCGCAACGCTCGTATGGTAGGCGAGGAAGGTTGGCGAAGTAACTGCGCAGGTAGCGCTTAGCGCGGAATGTAGATACGTGGTTGAGCCACTCTCGGTCGGGTTTAGCATCCTCGGCCGTACCAATCTCCACACGGTCGCCACGTTGTAGCACCGTACGCAAAGACATCAACTTGCGGTTGATGCGTGCGTAGACCGCCTTTTCGCCCACCTTGCTGTGAATCTCGAAGGCGAAGTCCAAGGCCGTTGCCCCCTTAGGGAGGATGATGCCACGACCCTTGGGCGTAAAGACCATAATGTCGTCGTTATAGAAGGTCGATGTTACACCCTCCATAAACTCCATATCGAGGTTGCCATCTGCCACCTCTTTGAGTATCGTTCTAAATTTCTGCAACCAGGTGGTAAGATTGGTCTCAGTACGCTCTGCGGCACAGCCGAGGCGTGAGTTACGCACCATACTCTCTGACGAGATATGTATCTCCTCCCAGCCACCCTGCTCGTTGAGCAGTTTTACGTGGAAACTCTGGTAGCCATTCTCCTTGGGAGTATCTATGTAGTTGCATACGCTACAAGGTTTCTCCTTGAGGAAGTCCGTGAGGGCGGAGTATATTTTTAGTGAAAGGCTCTTGTCGCTGATGTTGGGCTGTGAGGCGTAGATGATACGTATGTAGTGCTTGCCGTCGATGTGGTAGATGTCGCTCTTTGCCGACTTCATCTTGCGCCAAACGCTATATGGTCCACGATAGCGAATCTCGATGCGAACATCATATCCTGCCTGCTTAAGTATTGATTCAATCTTTTGGGTAAATGCCTCGAGTATCTCTCGCTCATCGGCGCGCTCCTGCTGAAGCAACTCCTCGACCTTGGCGTAGTCGCCAGGACAGCGGTAGTGGAACGACAGGTTCTCCAACTCGGTCTTGATGTGGTAGAGTCCGAGGCGGTTGGCCAGTGGGGCGTAGAAGTAGTCGGTCTCTCCGGCAATCTTCATCTGCTTTGCCGCAGCCATACTATCCAGCGTACGCATATTGTGTAGGCGGTCGGCGAGTTTGATGAGTAGGGCGCGCACGTCGTAGTGTACCGATTCGAGAATCTGGCGGTAGTTGTCCACCTGCTTCGAGTGCTGATACTTCTTCTTTTTACGCTTGGTCACGGCATCCACGAGTTTTGCTACGTCGTCGCCAAAGAGGTCGCGAATCTCCTCGATGGTGTGTGGCGTATCCTCCACCACGTCGTGTAGGAATGCTGCGATGAGGGTGTTATCCACCATCTCCAACTCCTCGGCCAAGATTGTAGCCACGGCGATAGGGTGGATGATGTATGGCTCGCCACTTCGGCGATACTGCTCCTTGTGGGCCTCGTAAGCGAAGGCGTAGCCAGCCTTGATGCGCTCCAACTGTTCGGCCGAAGTGCGACTCTTGAGTGAATTGAAGAGGGCTTGAATATTGTCGTCGATTAGCCTCTGATACTTTGTCTCCATTGTAGTCTTGAGTTAGTGTTTTTCTTAGGGTTGTGGGTGATGATTAGACACTCTATTTGGCAAACTCCCAAATTATTAGACTCTCCAACCCACCAATTGCTATCACCCTTGATACAAAAGTACAAATTATTTTCTATTGTTATTCTTGAAAAACTAAAAAAAAGAGTGACACAAATCACTTTTTTAGGGAATTGAGTGACTGCAGTGTACTTTGAGCTAACAGAGTGTGGCTTGAGTAGGAGATTTTTTAGATTATATTCGTATATTTGCACATCGAAAAGCGTAAAACAAAAACCTTATAAATATGATGAGATTTAAGACGTTTGCTAATTTTTTACTTTTCGTCGTGGCGCTTATGGCGTTTGTGGGATGTAATGAGGTTGTCACCCCTCCTGCCAATGGCCCTGAGACACCAGCTCCAGAGGAGAAGGCTTTCTCGTTTGATGGCATAACCATCGACCACACATCCCTAAAACTAAATGTTAAGCCCGTAGATGAGCAGATGGAGTATGTGGTATATATTGCAGAGAAGAAGCACTTCGTGGCTAACCATATAGACACACGCGAGGAGTTGCTCAACGACGACTACCTCTATGTGCAGGCTATGGCCGACTCTTTCGGAATGGAGATCTACGACTTCCTCTCACAGGTAGGTTGGCTTACTACGGGTATGAAGCGTGGCTACGAGGCAATTAACCTATACCCCGACACGGAGTATGTGGTCTACTGCTATGGTGTGGCTATCGATGGCGAGAGTTATGAGGCTACCACCGAGGTCTGCTACATCGAACTTCGTACCTCTGCTCCCGAGGCGTTGGATGTTAAGTTCGATATAGATGTGGCTCTGACCGGCAATGTGGCCGACGTCACCATCATACCCGAGGAGTACGATGGCTACTACTGCTACTATATTGTCTCTGATACCGATGGCTTCTATCTGCCTGAGGGTGCGGAGTTTAGCGCATCATATATGGAGCATTATCGCAATCGTGCCTTCGAGGAGTTCAACTACTATATTAATGAGGCTGGCTACTCCGTTGGAGACTTCTGCTCGAAGGGCAAGGAGGAGTTTACTAAGCGATTAGAACCAAATAGGGGCTACCTCATCCTCGCCTTTGCTGTTAGCCAGGACGATATGCCATTGCTCTCTTCTGAGCCTTCGTTGTGCTATTTCGCCATCGAGGATGTGGCTATGAGCGATATGACTATCGATATCTCGGTTACGGATATCACCGCCTACTTCGCGGAATTGACCCTCACCCCTTCGGTGTCGAATGAGGAGTATGCCTGCGTCTTCTTGAGCAAGGATCAGGTTCCCGTTACCGAGAGCGATTGGGAACTTATGAAGGCCATAATTGATGGCTATCAGCCAGCGGTATTTAAGGGCTCTTGGAGTGAGCGCCTTATGCCACTTATGCCATCTACGGAGTACACCGTTTTAGCATTCGGTATTGATAACGACCTCCCTACAACGGAACTCTTCCGCTACGACTTCACCTCGGCAAATGCTGACCCAGGCGAGATTGCTATCGAGAGCATCGATATAGTTAAGGTCTTCGACTCGGCCGAGATTATCGCCTTGGATAGCAGTTATGCAAGTGCCTTGGCTGAGTGTGAGTGCGTTGCCATTGTCGAGGCTAAGACATCGAAGCCTACAGATAAACTCTACTTCTGGTGGTACGAGGGTTGGACAATGATTGAGTATAGCGAGGAGGCCTTCCTCGAGGATTTGTTGCTCTACGACTATTCGGATAATCCACAGATGATGGATATGTACTACTCGTTGGATGAGCAAGATACCTTCTTCTTTGCTGGTATTGCCGAGGATGACAAAGGTAACCTTAGCCCAATCTACTATGGCGAGCCATTCCTTATGAGCAAGGATATGTGTTCTCCGGCCGAGGAGTTCTTCGACTACGTAACCACCCACTCGTCGGACGTAGCTATGCTCTTCTCGCGCTATTCGCGTTAGTAGCCCAAGGTGAGTCGATTGTGCTTACCGCCGAGTAATTCCAACATAGTGGTCAAGTGTAAGTGCACCTCTTTAAAGTGGGAGGTGCACCTTTTTTGTTCTATTTGATGACCAAAGTAGATACAAAATCTAAAGGCGTTGTATTTTTGCAAATAGATTTGTATCTTTGTAAATTGTAAATGGTGTGCCCCTCTGGGGCGTAACAAAAAATATATTGCTATGTCAGTGATTCGACTTACTAAGGAGTTTACATTTGAGGCCGCTCATATGCTTGAGGGCTACGATGGTCTTTGTCGTGAGATTCACGGCCACTCATACCGTCTCTTTGTGACAATCAAGGGCGAGCCCGTGGCGACGCCCGAGTCCCCAAAATATGGTATGGTCATCGACTTCGGAGTTCTCAAACGTATTGTAAACGAGCAGATTATAGACCGTCTCGACCACTCGTTCACTATGCGCAATACGCCCGATGCCGAGCAGATAGCCTCGTCGTTGGGTATCGGCTGTCGCTTCTCGAAGATAGTTATGGTGGACTACCAGCCTACGTGCGAGAATATGTTGGCCGACTTTGCCGAGAGACTTCGTGGCGCACTCCCTGAGGGTGTGTCGCTCTACTCGTTGCGCCTCCACGAGACCGCCACATCCTATGCCGAGTGGTATGCCGAGGATAACCAGTAATATGTGAGATTATGCCCAAGAGACTATTCCTTATCGACGCCTATGCGTTGATATTTAGATACTACTACGCCTTCTTAGGTCGCCCAATGCGCAACCGCAATGGGTTGAATACCTCCGTGGTGTTTGGCTTCACTAAGTTCTTGCGCGACATCCTTCGTCGTGAATCCCCCGACCTTATAGGAGTCGCTTTCGACCCCCCAGGGGGAAGTTTCCGTCGCGACCTCTATAGCGACTACAAGGCCAACCGACCACCAACTCCCGAGGATATCATACTCTCGGTGCCATACGTCAAGCGCCTGCTTGAGGCTATGTGCATCCCAATCCTTGAGGTGCCAGGCTATGAGGCCGACGATGTTATCGGCACGTTGGCTCGTCGAGGTGTCGAGGCGGGCTACTCTGTATATATGGTCACCCCCGATAAGGACTACTGCCAACTTGTTGGCGACAACTGCGTCATCTACCGCCAGAAGGGCGAGGCCGTGGAGATTGTCGATAGCGCCTATATCGAGGCTAAGTATGGTTTTAGTGAGCCACGCCTCGTGAGCGATATGTTGGCTTTGTGGGGCGACGCTTCGGACAATATCCCTGGTGTGCCAGGCATTGGCGAGAAGGGCGCTGCGAAGTTGGTACGCGAGTGGGGAGACGTGGATAACATATTGGCCAACTGCGATAAGATAGGTGGCAAGACGGGTAAGAATATCGCCGAGTGGGGCGAGAAACTACTGCTGTCGAAGCGTCTGGCCGAGATATGTCGAGATGTGCCTATCGACTTCGTGGAGAGTGAACTTACGATGTGTTCCCCAAATTATGCGTTGCTAAAGGAGTTGTACACCGAACTCAACTTCACCTCGTTCCTTCGTGACCTGGAGGGCAAGCGTGAGGAGTTGCAGATGCCACAGACCCAACTCCAGGAGGTAGCACGAAGTAAGGCCGAGGCTAAGCGTGCTGCGAGCCTTGAGGGTCAGGGTGACCTCTTTGCTATCTTCGATGCTCCCGTGGCGCAACCAGTGCCTCCCGTACAGGTCGCAGAGAACCACGATGCCGTTGTGGTTGAGGAGCCTGTGGAGGGTGAACTTAGGAGCCTTGGCGAGGTGCCACACACCTACGATATCGTTCAAGATAGTGCGACGTTGGAGAGCCTCGTGGCGACTATGCTACAATCCAAAATGGTCTCATTCAAGACGATAACCGCTACGCCTAACCCTATAGATAGCCCTATCGTGGGTATCGCCTTTGCTACGGAGCCTCATCGTGGATGGTATGTTCCGTTGTGGGATAACTCGGTAGTTGCGACCCTGCGTCCACTCTTCGAGTCTACGGAGGTGGTGAAGGTGGGTCACAACATAAAGTTTGACTTGATGACCCTCCGTCGCTATGGCGTTGAGCTACGTGGCGAATTTACGGATGTGGAGTTGTTGCACTATATCCTCGACTCGGAGAGTCGTCATACGGTGGCCTTCCTTGCTGAGCGATACCTATATTATAGATCTATCGACATCGAGACCCTTGTAGGCCGTGGAGCGAAGCAACTGACCCTCGACTTGGTTGCTAAGGAGCGTGTTGCGGAGTATAGTACGGAGTATGTAGACCTTATTCTACGCCTTGGCGAGAGGCTCTATAAGGAGGTGGAGACCCTCGGAATGAGGAAGTTGTACCACCGTATCGAGGAGCCTATGATCGAGGTGCTTGCTGAGATGGAGATGGAGGGTGTTACCATAGATTCAGAGGTGCTTAGGAACTATGGCGAGCAGTTGCGCGAACACCTTGCCCGTCTCGAAAACGAGGTGAGAACTATGGCCGACGAGCCACAACTAAACATCAACTCCTCGCGCCAGTTGGGCGATGTGCTCTTCGGTAAGTTACGCATCACGGAGAAGCCTAAGATGACTAAGACCAAGCAGTTCTCTACCGAGGAGGAGTACCTTCAGGGCTTTGCACACGACTTCCCCATTGTGAGCAAGATTTTGGAGTACCGCGGAGTGAAGAAGTTGCTCTCGACCTATGTCGATGCCTTACCCGACCTTGTAAATCGCACTACGGGTAGGATACATACCTCGTATAATCAGGCTGTTACGGCTACGGGAAGACTCTCGTCTACGAATCCTAACCTACAAAACATACCTATCAGAGATGAACTCGGTCGCCCTATCCGTCGTGCCTTTGTGGCCTCAGATAGCGACCATATCCTCGTGGCTGCCGACTACTCGCAGATAGAGTTGCGCCTTATGGCCCACCTTAGCAAGGATGAGGCACTTGTCGGAGCCTTTACTAAGGGCGAGGATATCCACTCTGCCACTGCGGCACGTCTCTACCATAAGAGCCCTGAGGAGGTGACCTCGGACGAGCGTCGTAGGGCTAAGACGGCGAATTTCGGTATCATCTACGGCATCTCGGCCTTTGGCCTTGCCCAGCGTCTCGACATCCCTAATCGTGAGGCCAAGGCCCTCATCGAGAACTACTTTATCTCATACCCTGGGGTGAAACGATATATGGACGAGGCAGTGGCTATGGCGACCTCTAAGGGCTATGTCGAGACCCTCTTTGGCCGTCGCAGACAGTTGCGAGATATCACCTCGTCGAACCGTACGGTGCGTGGTATTGCCGAGCGTAACGCCATTAATGCCCCTATTCAGGGCTCTGCAGCCGACATTATGAAGTTGGCAATGGTTGAGATTGCTCGACGCTTTAAGAGCGAGGCTGTGAAGTCTAAGATGATTATGCAGGTCCACGATGAGGTCGTTATCGACACCCTGCGCTCGGAACTCGACAAGGTTGAACGCATCGTGAAGGAGGCTATGGAGAGCGTCGCGAACTTCAGCGTCAAACTCATCGCCGAGGTCAATAGTGGCGAAAACTGGCTCGATGCACATTAGTAATACCTAATTCAGGGAGATTAGTTATGATGTATCTCGGCTATAATAGCGACGAACAGTTTTTCGAGCAGAACGTGATGATTTGGTTATGTCTGAGGAGGAAAAAGAGTTAGATGACTTCTTCGATAAGTTAATGAATGCGCCAGAGGAAAAGGAGTAGGGTAGTAACTGATAAATAGAGCAACGTATGATGAACAACAACATAGAATTACGATCTGTCGGAGAGTTGGATGGGATGAATTTCTTTATTCCTGACTACCAGCGTGGATATAGATGGACAAGACAGCAAGTCGAGGATCTTCTGGATGATATCAACGAATTTAGAAGTGTTGATGGTGGCTTCTACTGCATCCAGCCATTGGTCGTAGCAAAGCGCAAGGATGACACCTTTAAAAAGATAAAGGAGGAGGCTCAGAATATGGATGATGTTGTGCGACTGCTCAAGGGATCGTGGGAGGTCGTGGATGGACAGCAACGACTAACCACCATCTTTATCATTCTGAGGTATCTCGATAGGGCGCAATTCTATAACCTTGCCTATGGAACACGAGAGCATCTCCTTGATAACTTAGAGAATAAGGAGGAGGCAGAAAAGGATATCGACCTCTACCATATGCACGAGGCTCTAATGAGTGTGAAATGGTGGTTTGAGGAAGAAAAGAAACTAAACGATATCGAAAAGGATAACTATAGGACAAAACTTCTTAATAGTGTGAAGTTTATATGGTACGAGACTTTAGAGAGTGATGCTATTGGTGTCTTCACACGTCTAAATATCGGTAAGATATCGCTTACTAATGCAGAACTTATCAAGGCCCTTCTGCTCAATAGTTCCAACTTTAAAGCAACAGATAGTCTTGCTACGATACGACCCGAGGAGATTGCTGCCGAGTGGGATAATATAGAGTATACGCTTCAGGATGACTCCTTCTGGCTATTTATGCACGACAAAACTTATAGCCAGCCTACGCGCATCGACTACCTATTCGATATTATATGTCAGCAAGACTCGTTGAATAAGGGAAAGGCTAGTGCGAAAAGGGTAGATGAGTCCGCGCACAAGGGAAAGGATACGTACAAGACGTTTAGATATTTCTACAACTATTTCAAGAGCGATGATGCCAATGTGAAGGTGTGCTGGGGTGTCGTAAAGGGGTACTTCCAGACGCTTCAAGAGTGGTATAACGACTTGGAATTGTACCACTATGTCGGTTTCTTGGTTGCTATTAAGTCTGGCGGAAGTGTTATCCCCGAACTATTGAAGGCGTGGAACGATGCTTCAAATAAGAGTGAGTTTGTTAAATACCTTAAGTCGGAGATAAAGAGGGTTACGATAAAGGAGAATAACTATCCGCTTACCTACCAATACAAGGATGACGGAAGTAATAAGGGAAACTCAAGGAGTATATTGCTATTCCATAACATACAGACTGTTATCAACCAAAATGCTACCTTGGAAGAGAACGCTAAGTATAAGATCGGCATCTTCAATAAGTTCCCGTTCCACCTCTACAAAATGGAGAACTGGGATGTGGAGCATATCAACTCCAATACCAGCAACGAGTTGATGGATGAAGATACTCGAAGAGAGTGGCTCGTAAATATCTATCTAAGTGCCGAAAAGGAGGATAGGGAGAAGATTAACGATTACTTTAAATCGAATGATGATGAGCAGAAGAGTCAAATATTTGCCCAATTGTTAGAGAGGTATCAGGAGGAAGATAAGTGGGATGAGAAGGAGAAGAATCAGATATGGAACTATGCACTTCTTGACTCCTCAACCAATCGTAGTTATGGCAACACAATCTTTTCGGGCAAGCGTCGAATTATTATAGGAAAGGATCGTGGCGAGGAGGTCGCAATCCCACAGCTGACGGCCGAAGGCATCAAGATGGGGGAGAAGTCGAAGAGTACCTCTTCGTTTGTGCCAATTTGCACTAAGCAGGTCTTCTTGAAATACTACTCGATATCGTATAACGAGAGCAACTACTGGACAAAAAAAGATGCGGATAGGTATAGGACCGATATCGAGGAGTGTCTAAAAAAACTTGATGAACCGATAAAATTGAGCCGAGATGAGCAATAACATATATATGACCCTTTGGGAGTTACTCCAGGATAGGTCTATTGAAATTCCGATTATACAGCGCGATTATGCGCAAGGCAGAAAGGGTAAGGAGAGTCTGCGCAATAGGTTTCTCAGAAGTCTCAAGGGGGCCTTGGATAGCAAAAATGGGTTGGAGTTGGACTTCGTGTATGGATCAATCGAGGGCGATAAATTCTTTCCTCTTGATGGCCAACAACGACTAACAACGCTATGGCTCCTTCATTGGTATGTGGCTCTGCGTGCAGGCAGCCTCAACGAGGATAGTTGTAGAGTATTGCGCAGATTTACCTACGAGACTCGTGTCTCATCACGAGAGTTCTGCGAAAGACTATGCGATCCCAATAATTTCAAAATGGCAAGTGATATAGTTGATATTACCGACTATATCACCGATTCAACGTGGTTCTATTCGCAGTGGAAGCAGGATCCAACCATCCAGGCGATGCTGACTATGATTAAGGGTACCAAAGTGACGAATAAGCATAATGAGGATATCGTCGATGGCCTTGTGGAGTTGTTCAATGGGTGTGGTGTAGATGATTTTAAAGAGTATTGGAAGCGACTTACTGAGCAGAAAATTATCGGATTCTCATACCTACATCTCAAGGATTTTGGCCTTTCGGACGACCTCTATATCAAGATGAATGCTCGTGGTAAGGCGTTGAGTCCTTTTGAGAATTTCAAGGCCGACCTTATTGGCTATATACGTGATAGATCCGACGATGAGGAACAACGGGGTGTGTCTGATATAGATAATCCTTGGAAAGGCCTTTTGAGTAGCAAGGATGGTATCCCCAAGAAGTTGGATACCACGTGGATGAATATCTTTTGGCAACAGAGGGATAGGGCTCAGGAGTGTGAGATGTATCGTGTCGATGAGATATACTACGCCTTCTTAAATCGCTTTGTATGGAGCGAACTCTTTACTGCGAAGGTTGCTAGCACGGGTGAGCATCTTCTCAAGGTCGGGGAGAGTAAGGTGGGAGGAGAGACTGTATCGGCTGAGTCGTTGAACGAGTCGTATAACTACCTCAATGCCGATGACTACAACGCCTATTACGACTTTAAGCCCTATCGTTATAGTGGTGGCGATATCCCGATAGAGAGTTTTAAGAGGCTCGAAAAGATATTGGATGGCTATAAAAGTTATATTGATGTGTGTCGTGACTCTTCGAAAGAAGAGGTGGTGGGTCTCCCTACGTGCGCCTGGGATGCAGATTTTAGTTTCATCCCTAAGTATAAGTATAGCAAGGAGGAGAAGAGACTTGGCGTAGTATCCATCAATTTGATACAGAGAATCATATTTTTCGCTGTATGTAAATTCTTCAATGATGTTGATTCGCAAGCCCCCTTCACACATAAGACCATCACTGCTCTAAAGCGCTGGATGAGGGTTGTTTGGAACTTGGTATCGGCCAATGATATTAGTGGTAGGTCGAACCTACGTAATATGCAGGCAATTCGCACAGCAGTAACCCTCGTCGAGAGCCTAGATAGTCAGGATATCTATGGAAGTTTGCTACGTATAGACCCTGCAGGGTTGGGTAATAGCGAGTTGGATTGCCGACTTAAGGAGGAGATTATTAAGTGTGAAAGGATTGATAAATATCCTGCTTGGGAGAGGTATATCATCGAAGCAGAGAAGTTGCTCTTCTTCAAGGGAGGCATCCGCTTCTTGTATCACGATGAGTCGGATAGGGTAGATTGGAGTCGCTTCTTCCAGAAGTTGGCAAAGGCAAAGGAACTCTTCGATTGTGATGGTATAAAGGGCGACCGCTGTATTGAAGTTGTTAGGTCGTTCGTTATTCAAAACGACATAGAGTATATTCGAGATAGGGAGTTGTTTAACGGTAAAAAGGAGACGTGGAACTGGATTCTTAATAATGCGATATACAGCCAAAGCGTTCATAATTTGCTGATGGATGTAAAAATGAAGGCTGTCGCTAATAAAGACTACCATCTGCCACCGTTTGAGGATTGGCCGTTCGACTTTATGGTCAAAGACGAAATGTTTGATAGCAAAGGTCGTTTCCGCTGGGCCAACGATGTCTTGGCCTTCTACAAGCCAAATGGAAGAAATGCGCTACTGCTCGACCAGAAGAATGCTAAGAAGAACTTTGAGCGTAATAAGATTCTTGCTGAGTTGTGCAGTAGGGCTGAATGGACTACATCGCACCGCATTGAAGGTACAGATCTATTCTATGGTTGGAAGATAGTGTTTACCTATAAGCCGAACTCTAGATTGTTTGTATGGGATGCCAAAAACGAGATATATCTAGCAAATGAAAATGGAGAGAGTGTGGGCAATGCAATCTATGAAAATCCAACGATGGCGGATCTCGATTCGCTGATCTCAGTCCTGGTTCCCCAATCTACTCTTGAATAACCGCCTCTTCGATACGGCCCCTCGTAGTTATCTCTGCGAGGGGATTTTTATTTCGTGGGTGACAAGGTTTGCGGAGTTTAACAGAAATTTAACACCTCTGCAATGACGGTGAAATATATTAACACTATTTTTGCACTGTATTTAAGAGGAAAAAGATTTAGAAGAAAAGAAGAAAGATTTATGGAGAAGAGATTAACAGTAGCACTTGTTGCTCACGATGCTATGAAGCACGACCTCGCGGAGTGGGTCGCTTGGAATTGGGAGAAGTTGTTGTCACACCGCTTAATTTGTACCGGTACTACAGGCCGTATCGTTGCCGAGACACTTATGGAGCGCCGAGGCAAAGAGTCTGCAAATACGAGATTCGATATCACGATGCTTAAGTCGGGCCCATTGGGTGGCGACCAGCAGTTGGGTGCTATGATTGCGAATAACGATATAGATGTGCTGATATTCTTTTGGGATCCGATGTCGGCACAACCCCACGACGTAGATGTCAAGGCCCTGCTTCGCTTGGCTACGCTTTATAATGTGCCTACGGCCATCAACCGCTCGTCGGCCGACTTTATAATCTCATCATCGCTGATGGCGCACGCAGACTATAAGCCCGTCATTAAGGACTACACCTCATATATCGAGCGAATAGTAAAGTAACCGCCCAGCCTAACTATCTATCTTTACGCCACGAGCGAAGCATAGGCTTGATTAACTCTTTATAGAGTAACGCCACCAAGCCTATTGTTGCAAGTATGCCTAAAATATGTCCTAACATAGGATGGATGTTTTATTCTGTAAAGTTACAAAAAATATATTAATCCACCACCTATGGCAGGTAATTTAACTTGCTGAGTGACAAAAAAAGAGAAGAACGAGAGTTCTTCTCTTCTGTATCCCCCCCCCATCCTCAGGTTGTTCCGGTAATGCGCTGTGTGCCAACACAGCCCGATTTTTGGAATATGGTTTGGTTGTGGTCGAGAAAAAATGTCGCATATACTATTCTTTAATCAGAACATGTAAATACTCTGTGGTAGTATCAGCTAAATGATTACGATTTTCTGCTTTATCTGCCCTGAATCGAGAATACTCTTTTTGAAATACTTGATATTTTCCATACTTACTCATAATTTGCTTAATTGTATCGATTGACATCAAGCCTTCATTATTATACGACAATACAATATATTTAAATTGAGCATCCGCAATCAAACTCTCAAAAGAATCCCTAACCGCAGCCTTGCTGCAATAGCTCGATCTATTATATTCTCTTAATCCTGTCTTACCTTTTGGCACAAACACTTTGTATTCAGCTATCGTATTAAGCAAATGGTAGTTAGCACCGTATTGTCTAGCATTATACGGAGGATCAAGATATAAAATATCACCACTAATGCTCTTAATCAATGTGTTTGCATCTTCTCGATACACTTGATGGCTATGGCTATTGATTTGATAATTTGCAGGTACAATAACAATCGGCTTTTGCGCTGATTTTTTGATACTTTTTAGGAAGGCACCATAAACCGATGCGGTGTTTGCATGTTTGTCTGCACTTTCAATTAAACTACACAGAAGAAAGTAGTACAAATCATCCGATATCTCACCATTATTTCGCCATTCTTCAATAGTAAGTCTAACAGCATCAATCTTTTTTCCATTCTCATCCGAAAAATATTGGCGATTATTGCCACCGCCTAGGCAATATTGAGAATATATAAAGCCATTATCAATACCTTCTAATTGATTAAGTTTTTCGATATATTCATCTTTGCCTTCTATTTCCAGATGATTACCTATATAGTTGCGATTGAGAATATAGCTATAATACTCCCAATCATTAGATATTACTTGACCCACTTGCGTCTTAAAGTGACGACCAACAATACCTGTACCTGCAAAGAGGTCGCAGAATACAAGTTGTGACATATCTTCACCAACAACACTTTTTATGGTGTGGTCTATAAAATCAAGCAGTGAGTATTTGGAGCCAATATAGTTCATCGTTTAATATGGTGTGTTTGTAAATATTAGATCACTTCCATTATCTGTCACTTCTATGTATTCTAACGGCAGACATCGCCCTGTATATTGTGCATTAAAATCATAAAATGATTGCTTTGTAGTTTCACTAAGTCGGGAAGCAGGACATATTAAGACTGGGCGTATAGTACTAGGTCTGTTAGATATATAGTATTGTTCTATCCAATCAACATATCTAGAAATTTGTTTCACATTATCTTTTGATGCAGGGACTGCTTTTAATTCTATGGGAACGATTTCTCTATCAATATCGTCTGTATTTTGAGAAAACATTATGTCGATTCGTTGCATTCCAACTCCACAAGAAACTTCATTCCCAAGCCACTCAAAAGCTTTAGGATTAATTTTGAGAGCATTATCTAAGGAGTTGTGATTGCAAATATTTTGAGCAACAAACATTTGTAGATGTGCCTCAAAAGCCTTTTTGTTATATTTCCTGTATAATAACCTAGGTAAGATGTTAAAGTGCCCCTTTATATTTCCTGTATATTGTTTTTGAGGAGTATTTAAAGCAACTTGCTTATTGTTATCGTATGAATAACTATTACCTAATATTGTGCTATTATTGTTCTTTGTTTTAATTAGGTTGAACAGACGCTCTGCTTCATATATTGTTATCATGGTATTGCCTCGATTACCTTTCAATTTTCTATATATAAGGCTCCATTGCATTTGATTGGGAGCATTTATACCTTTAATCTCATCAAGGGCAGTCCATTCTGTAACACCGTCCGCATATACTTTATAAGGCTTTATCAATGCACGAAATGTTAAATTCTTACCCAGCAAAGTGCGTAAATATTGACTCTCTCCAGAATGCTCAAGAAATGGAATACTATTGATTTGATATATTCCATAAAATTTGCCTTCTTTCTTTCCTCTGGCTTGCACATAAAACAACACATAATCTCCTATGCGCATGCGACTGAAGTCTGACATCATAGAGATTAAACCGTTTTCGGTTTGAGGTTTCAAATTAGAGCTTGTAACTCCATTACAATCAACATCCTTATCTTGATTGTCTTTATCCTGAGCACCCGTTCCAACAAACATATATTCCAAATGTACCTTGAAACTTTGCTCGTTTACTATAAAAACATGTGTTGTCATAATATATCCTCCTTATTCTTGTGGATACAACTTGTTCATTATATACTCAGCAGTGTGCTCTGATGCCTCTTTTGACACTCTTGCAACACAACTTTTTCTATACGCAACAGGGTCATATTGATAACATCCAACACAACCCAACGCATCTGTGTAATTATCATCTCCTTCGTAAAACGGATATGGATTGCCTTTTATATTTTGAGCATTCCATCTTTTATTTGTCAATTTGCATTCCTTGCAAATCTGACGCTTTACATCGTTGGCAGCTTTACATAGTGGCTGAAAATCCTCTAACAATTGTGTTGCAGGATTAGAAACACGCCAGTCCTCTTTTCTGCCATCTTTGTGGTCAATTTCGATTTTTGTATTTTCCGAGAAACCACGAATACCGAGCATTACACATTTTTGAGTTTTGTAAAAATCTCTAATATCTTTACGTATCGCTTGGTTAAAAGCTCGTTTTTTCCTGTAACCACTCAATTTGATGCCATCAATGGAATTGCCTTTTGTTTGAGATCTATCGATTTCAATGTTATATTTCTTAGCTAATGAAGAATTATCACGACACCAACTCCTACCATTACCTAACTGCAAATCTGCATATTCTCCAACAAATTCTGTTACATACACCCATCGGCTTTCTCCTTTTTTGTTCGGGTTGGCTAATTTTATAAATAATTCGGTCTTCGTCATATATTAAAGTTTTTTGAATACAAATATATACTCGTGCTTAAACAAGAAATAATCACTTTTCAATGCACGATATTTCCAAATATCTTGTGCGCCAAGTTTCCCTCTATTACCTTCGATGTTTTTCACAATCACTCCCTTCATCTTCACTTTAAGAGTTTGTCGAATAGCATTCATTACCATAAATGCCAAAGGGATAACTTCGCTTTTCTTATATATATCCCCAGCGACTATTGCAAAATAACCATTCTTTTTCAGGTACTGAAAACCCGTTGAAATGGCACTAGTCAATTTAGCTATGAACAAATCAATATCTGGAATATTTGATAAATCTCTGCTGTCGTTAGTAAATTTTACAATATCCAAATATGGTGGATGTGCAATCATAAAATCTACTTGTTTCTTGTTGTGTTGTGATAGCCATTCCTCAACACTGACTGAAAACTCTGCCGAATTGGTAACATCTACATTCTTGATTGCATAGTTAATGGTTGTGCAGTCTTGCATCTTCTCATTAACATATTCAATAATCTGTTTATTGATATCAAATCCGATGAAATCTCTTTGCAGACTCTCACACTCGAAGAGGGTCGTTCCACTACCTGAAAAAAGTTCTAAAACGGTATCGCCTACACTTGTATATCTTCTAATAAGTTGATTAGGAATTTGAGGCACGAAATTACCGTGGTAAACATTCTTGTGTTTACCACCTTTTGCTCTTTCTGGAATAATCCATAAACTGTCTACATTGATATCAGATTGCTTCCAGTCTTCCATATCGATTTTAGTTCCCATATTCTGTACAAATTTATAAAAAATATAGCAACTTACAAAACATGCAAGATTTTGTATATTCTACATAGACAGGAGACGGACAAACATAGACAAAACAACCACGATACGCCACTGGTGCGCCACAGGGCGGGTTGCTTAACTCATTGAGCAACAACAAAAAAGCGAGAAACTTTCGTTTCTCGCTTCTGTACCCCCTCAGGGGCTCGAACCCTGGACCCCAACATTAAGAGTGTCGTGCTCTACCAACTGAGCTAAAGAGGCATTTGCTATCTTTTCGATTGCGAGTGCAAAGATAAGACACTTTTTTTAATCTACCAAACTTTTTTGCAATATTTTTTATATTTTTTTTGCAATTAAATCTGTGATAGTGCGCTATCCATTGTAAATCAGTTTATTACACAATAGGCGGAAAAACACATTTTTTCGTTATCTATCGCTATTCCATTCGTTGCCACCGTCGAGATAGAAGATCGGGGTGGTAGTTATGGCCTTGGCGGCGAGGTAACTTTCGTAGAGGCAGATGCCATTTGCGCTATCGTCAGCCAAGAAGTAGGCGATAACCGAGGGGTGGCGTTTGGTGGTATGGATCATCTGGAGTGTACGCTCGGTGTACTCCTCGCGCCAAGCGGGATTATTCGAGGGGTTGCCATTGCGTTTGCGCGAACTACCCATAGCCGAACTATTGATAGGGGCTGTGATGGCAACATAGATGCCGTTGGCATCGCAGAAGTCGAGCAGTTCGTCGCTGGCATAACCGGCGGTGAAGCGCACGGCATAGATGCCTCTATTGAGTATCTCCTCCATATCGGCGATTGTCGAGCGGGGCGAGAGGTCGTACCACTCGATATGTTCACTTACCCTATTTATGGTGTATGAGCCTCTCTTGAACTCCACCTGACGCATACCAAGGTTGAAATCGTAGAACTCGACGTCGCGCCCAGCAATGCGGTTTTTAAGACGTAGGCTTAGGCGAGTGGGGCGTTCGCGACTCCAAAGCATAGTGTCGGGGATTGGTGCGCCAAAGCGCATAGTATCCACGCCATACATACTCAAGGCTACGCTCAAGCGACCACCCGTAAGGCGGAGGGTGTCGTTGAGGTATATCTCGTAGAAGAGTTCCGAACTCTTTGCTCCGAGGGTCTCGTTTTGCATAATGACGTTGAAGTCGGCATTCACCACACCGCTCTGCTCGATGGTTGTGCGCCACGCCACATCGCGCACACGTACGCGCGGTTGCGATATAATGTAGGCCTTGGGGTGGGGTGTGCCACGCTCGAAACTCTCGATAGGGCGGGTCTCATCGCCACCCTTGAGGCGCAACTCCACCACGTTCTTATCCTCCTTCGATACCTTTGTTATGTTGAGTTCCATAGGGGCAAAGCCATTCTTCGATTGTCCCTTATATTTGCCATTTATCCACACCTCGTAGGGCTCACGACACCCCTCGATGCGGATATATATCTGTCGCTCAACCCACGAAAAGGGGTATGTGAACTCGCCACGCAAAGCGCCATCCACCTCGATCCACTCCTCGATAGGTTGCATATATCGGTTCTTGGCCAATGAGCCTTCGTGTGCCAATTGTGCCGTAGGGTAGGGAATTAGGCGCGTGCGGTGGGGTGTTGCACCCTCGTTGGGCTGTGCCACGGCTGAGGCTATGGTCATAAGCCAGAGGACCACTATGAGCGATATGTTGTGCTTCATACTCTACTTGTGTTGTTTGTACGACGTTCTTGTGTTTCGCCACTCGATAACCTCGGGGCTTAGTTCGTCCACGCGGTCCTCCCATACGCCATTCTCCACCAGGCGACGACGGTCGTAGTCGATGCGCTCGGTGATTCTAAAGCGTGGCTTCTGGCGTGAAGAGGATTTGTCGCGCTGTGTTGGGCGTATCTGGCGTGAGCATACAGAGTCGCGCGAAGGGCGAACGTCTGCGTGCCACTCGAAGTCCTTGAGGCGCAACTCCTGGGTCTCGGGAATCATATCCATAGGGTAGAGGGCATAGACGGGGTTCTGCTTGTATGTAATCTTGTCGATGGCACTATCCTCAAGATAGAAGGTTATGCTTGCACTCTCGATATACATAAGGCCCGTAACCTCGGGGCTATCCTCGTTCTGCATATAGTATATTGTCTGCGCATTGCCCACCACGTCGTTGCGATAGACTACGCCATCGGCAAAGTACGACGTCATATCCTTACCTTTGACCTGATTATAGTAGGTGGTGTCAATCTCCATACCCATAATCGGGTCACCCATAAAGTGTGCCTTCGAGAGCAACTCGTTGTGGGTGTAGATGGCCATTGAGTCCGAGGTAATCTGGTTACCCTCGTTCCACATCACAGGGTTGATGTATAGGCGGATTATCGAGTCGGTATTTAGCAACACCATCGAGTCGCACACGAGTTGCGAATCCGAACGATACATCTTCACTCGGCGGTAGGCCTTAATCATCTTGTAGACGCTATCTTCGGGGAACGGAGTCTCGGTTACGGAGTCTTGGGCGATGGAGTCTCGCACCAACGAGTCTGCCACAAGGCTATCCGTAGTCACACTGTCGCGTATGCCAGTATCGGTGGTTAGGGAGTCTTGCGTAGGCTCTGGGTCGGCCCAGAGGGCGCTATCTCTTACGTACTCAGGGCCTTTGTACTCCTTGCCACGCTTCAAGGCACGTGCCTGTGCCTTCTCAATCTTTCGGCGGTAGCGGTCGTCGGCCTTGCGCTTAATTTCGAGCAGACGAGCCTTCTCCTGGTCGGCGAGTTCTGCACTGCGGGCTCTACGCTTGGCGATTATGGAGTCAATCTTGATGTCGAGGATCGAGTCGCGGATATGGCGTATAGAGTCCTTCTCGGCCTGCTTTATCGAATCTATAGAGTCCCTTACGGCACGCTTCTCGGCACGTATAGAGTCGCGCACACGACGCTTCTCGAGTTTTGCACGGTAGCGTAGTTGCTTTGCGGTGTAGACCTTTACGCTGTCGGTTGCAAGGCTATCCACAGCGAGGCAGTCGAGGAGTGCGGTATCTACAGCGATTCGCTCCTCAGCGGTTGCAGACTCTCGCTCCTTGTCGCCCATACCCTCTGGCTGGGGAACTCTTGGGGCCTCTGCGCCACCCTTTGTGGTACGTTGCTTGGCCTCGTTAGGCTCTCTCTTTCCGCCCTCGAAGTCCTCCATTGCTTTATCGGCAATGTTCATCTTACCGTCCTTGCCACCATTATCATCCTTGTTGCCCTTGTTATCCTTGTCACCTCTCTTTGGAGCATCCTCCTCTGCAGGCTTGGCCTCTGACGAAGGACTTTCACTCTTTGAGTCCTCTGTGGTAGCCTCATCCATTGAGGATGTCTCTATGTCATTGGCCATAAGGCTACTGTCGGCTAACTCCCTATGCTCGGTGCTGTCGCTACGCTGTGCATCCTCAGTTGTCGCCTCCTCACGCACTGGGGGCAGAACGGCAATGGTGTAGAGCCACAACGTGTCGGCAGAGATAAATACCGAGTCGGGCTGTTGTGGGTCGTAGTTAATCATCGAGGGGCGACGGGTGAAAAAGGCGTTGCCTGGCTCATCCCACCACTCGCCATAGTCGGCAAAACTGAGGACCTTCTGTGTGGTGTCCTCCATCTGTATATTTCTGCGACCTATGATATGGCCCTCGGTGCGGTAGTACTCTATGGTATCGCTCCAAATCTCGCGCTCGGGAGAGAGTATATAGGCATCACGGGTGAGGTGGTGTAAATCCTGCTTCTTGGTGTAACTGCCCTGATTAGCAAAGAGATACTCCTCCTTGTCGTTCCAGATGTTGCTGTTGGTGAAGTAGCGAGCATCCTCGGTGGCGGTGTTGAAGATTATCGAATCGCCCGTCATAAGGTAAGTCTCGTTGCGCATCTCCACATTCTTCACCGCTATAAGTTCGTGGGTCTCGGTGTTGTAGTAGCCACGATCCGACTCCATAAGGTTTTCGCCCTTCTCTACGTAACAACCACCATAGAGGTAGCCGAGGTTGTCGGCTGTGTTGAAGGTGCAGTTGTAGGCATACATCACCGCATCGCCATCCACAACCTTGATAAGTTCTGAGTAGATTGTTGCTGTGCTATTGTCGCGGTTATACTCCGCACGGTCGCCATAGGCGTAGGTGTCGTTCTGGTTGATAAGCACGTTGCCGAAGCACTCGAAACTCTGGTTGGAGTAGCGCACCGCGCTGTCGGCAAGGATTACCGTGCCGTTGTGGTGGGCAGCGAAGTTACCCACGAGGATAAAAATTGTTGAGTCGCCATTGTCGATGAGGTAACTATCGTCGGCAACCATATCTACCATACGCCTATCGCCACCCTTGTTTGACTGAGGGGTGGCGAAGAGGGCTTGGTTATCTACCGAAGAGGTGTATGTACTGCCGTTAGCGGCATAAAGGAGCGCACCGAATAGTAGTGTCGCAACTACTATGGGGGCTATTATCTTATGGTGCATATATCGTTGATGCGGGTTACTTTATCCAATTTTTGTTTTCGAAGTCGCTGGTACGATACTCTGGCTCGATATATACGTACATCGAGGCTATCTTCTCGTCAAGCCACTTGCGATAGACACGCTCCTGCTTCTGTGTGAGGGCTATCTCCTCGAGACGTATGTAGTCGTCCTTGAGCGAGGCTGTGTGTGCAGGTATTATCTCTACGAGTTTCACGATCTTACTCATCTGGTTGCCCATAAGGTCGGTGGTCTGGAACGAGTCCGAAATTTCGCCCACCTTGAGGCGTGAAAGTGCAGCGTAGTCCTCAAGTGATTTGCCACCCTGTGCGCTGAAGTCCTCCTTGAGGAAGCGTGTAGCGGTCATACGTGCGCCATCGTAGACTCCCATACGCTCTAAGATATCGCTATTCGACACGATACCGCCATTGTGTTTCGACGAGGCGTCGTCGGAGAAGCGTAGGGCAGCCTCATCGAAGGTTATAGAGTCCTTGCGGATGAGGTTGGCGATGCTGTCGAGTTGGTGTGCTGGCTCGAGCAACTCCTCGCGAGTGAAGGTTGGGCGGAGCAAGATATGGCGACAGCGGTAGAGGTCGTTCTTCTTCTCGATAAGTTCGATAATGTGGAAGCCGAACTCGGTCTCTACAATCTCCGATACCTGGCCTGGCTTCAACTTCTCAAGTGCCTCAGCAAAGGGGCGCACGAAGTAGGCCGCAGGCATAGGCTCCATCTCGCCACCATACATAGCCGAGCCATCCAACGAATACATACGTGCCAAAACCGAGAACTTTGTCTGACCAGTGATGATGCGCTCACGCATATCCAACAGACGCTCCTTGGTGCGTTGCTGTGCCTCTTTGAGCGATGCTGGGAACTTGGTGATGTGGGCATAGACGTACTGCTCACCAATGGTTGGTAGGCTATCCTTGTCGATGTTGTTGTAGAAGCGCTCCACCTCGCCAGGGACTACTGTCACTTTGCTGGTCACGCTATTGCGCATAGCCTGAGCGTATGATTGCTCCTCGTAGGTCTGGCGCAACATTTCGCGGTAGGTGAAGATAGGCATATGCTCACGAGCCTCCAAAGCGGTGATGCCACCAGCCTCGGTGATAAGCGATTGTAGGTATGTCTCGATGCGTGATACGATGTCCGAAGAGTTTATCTCCACCGAGTCGATGAGGGCCTGATTGTACAACAATTTCTGTTCGAGAAGTGCTTCAAGAGCCTCGCTCTTAGGGTCTCTGTCGGAGGTGTAACCCATCTGTCGGCGCTCCTGTGCCAAGGCCTCGGCATACTCCATAACCTCGGAGTGAAGGATTGACGAGCCACCCACCACGGCAACCACCTTGTCGAGCATCACCTGACGACGCTCCTGTGCAAAGGTGTGGGTCTCGGAACATAGAATTGCGATGGCTACAGAGGCCATCATCATAATCTTTCGTATCATAGTATATGTTTTATTCCTTTGTGTTGTAGTTAGTTAATCACTTCCTAAGAGGAGTTATTCCAAGGCTATCTCCTCCTCGATAATCTCCTCGTTCTCTACCTCTGCAGTTTGTGGCATAGCATCACTTTCGGGGGTGAAGGCCATCGACTTCATAAGCACAGAGTCTATCGTCGAGACGCGACCATTGAGCGTTGCCTCTCGCTTGAGTTCTGCCTCATACTCGCCCACGATGTTTGCTCGGCGCTCGGCATAGAGCCTACGACGGATATCCTCCTCGACACACTCCAAAGGGGCTATCTCGCCCTTGTGCGCTACGTCTACGATGATGAAGTAGAACGACGCATCGTCGGAGGTCATCTGCTGCACATCGCTCTTCGAGAGCAGGTCGCTATAGGAGCGGGTGCGCACGGTGGGTAGGTTGCTCAAAAAGTCGGAGTAGGATACCCATACCTTCGAGTAGTCGGTGACTAAGAGGTTGTGCTTCTCGGCTAAGGCCATAACCTCCTCTGTCTGGCCACTCTTAGCCACACGCTTTAGGGCGGTGCTAAGTGTCGAGGTGTTGCGGAACGAACGTGGGGTCTTCACCACCACACCTCGCACCTTGTTGTGGTCGAGTTTGAACGATGCACTATTTGCTCGGTAGTAGGAGGTGAGTTGCTTATCGGTAATCTCGGTGTCGAGGTCACGGTCGATGTAGTATTGGTCGAGTTGTCGCATAATGAGTGATTGGCGATAGCCCTCCACCAGACGCTCGATATCCTTCTCGTAGGATGAGAGTACCTCCTCGGCACGGCTCATTTTGAGTTTGTTCAATACCCAGTTATCGATGTACATACGCGAAAAGGTTATGCTGTCGGTGCCCGTAAGGCCCTGTGGCATATCGCGCACAATGTCGGCGCGCAGGAGTGCGAAGTCATCCACCGTAGCGACAACCTCCTCCTGGCTGCTCTTGTCGGCCTGCTCGTTGTAGGGTAGGCAAGCCACCATTGCTGTAGCAACTAATGCTGTTAATATGTGTAGTCCTCTATTCATAAATCAATCGACAAAGATACAACTATTTTCGTTATAAACGCATCGAAATCGAATATTATTGCTATGCAATAGGTGTAAAATTTTTGTTTTGCTCCATAGAAAAGTAACGAGACCCTCCAACATCGGTGTTGAAGAGTCTCGTGAGGTTATCCAAAAATGGTCTGTTTTGCTACTCTACGAAGAGGATGCGCTCGTCGCCCTCATACTCTGGGAGTGGCTTTGGAGTGTAGTCGGCATAGCCGATAGAGATTACACACCATACTCTGTAATTTGCTGGTATTTCGGGGAGTAACTCCTTTACATAGTCCTCGCTACGCTGGCTCTCAGGGTCATCCTTAAGTGTTTGGTAATCACCTACGTGTACCCAGCAAGAGGCTAAGCCCTCTTCGACCAAGGCGAGTTGTAGGGTGGTGGCCATAATCGAGGCATTGGTTTGCCACATTGGACTTACCTCCTCGTCGCCAAGCACTACGATAGCAGCCCCTGCCTCCTCCAAAAGGCTTGAGCCCCAATCGCGCAATTTGCCGAGTTCGTGAACACGCTTAAGGTCTCTCACGGCCATAAGGCGAGTGGAACGTGTATTCTTTGACGAAGGCGACAAAAGTGCGAGTTCCATTGCACGCTGAAGTTTCTCTCTCTCAACGGGTTGTCCCGTGTAGCGACGTGTCGAACGACGCTTTCTTACTACCTCTTTAAATTCCATAATTATCTTTTTTTAATTTTCTTGCTCTTTTGTTGCAAAAATAGTAATTTTTTTATAATTTTACACCATATAACATTAAAAAAGGATGAAAGAGAGTATTACCGTAGCACTTATCTACGATTTCGACGGAACGCTTGCACCAGGAAATATGCAGGAGTACGACTTTATTCCAGCCGTTGGTAAGAGTAATATGGAGTTTTGGCACGAGGCCAATACCTTGGCCGAAGAGCAGGATGCCGATCAAGTGCTTACCTATATGGCTCGTATGCTCCAGGCGGCGCAGTCTAAGGGGTTGTCGCTCAGGCGTGAAGCCTTCCGTGAGTCGGGTAGAAATGTGAAGTTCTATGCTGGAGTTACGGAGTGGTTTAAGCGCATAAACGAGTATGGTGCTGAGCGAGGAATCAACATACTTCATTATGTCAATTCTTCGGGCCTGAAGGAGATTATCGAGGGCACAGCCATAGCGCACGAGTTCAAGAATATCTACGCTTGCTCCTTCCTTTATAATGTCGATGGCATTGCCTACTGGCCAGCCGTGGCGGTGAACTATACCAACAAGACACAGTTTATCTTCAAGATAAATAAGGGTGTGGAGTCGGTCTTCGATACTAAGGATGTAAACCGCTTTATGGAGGAGTCGAAGCGCCCCGTGCCATTCTCGCGAATGATATATTTTGGCGATGGAACGACGGATATCCCTTGTATGAAGTTGGTCAAGAATTTCGGAGGTCACTCCATTGCGGTCTACAACCCCGACGAGGAGGGACAGCGTACCGTGTTAAACGAACTTATTAGGGACAATCGCGTAAACCACGTATGTCCTGCCGACTACTCCTTGGGTTCGGAGATAGATACGGTGGTTAAGACCATTATCGACAAGGTTGTGATGGATGCTCGCCTCTCGGCCTTGGAGGTGGCTAAGTTGTAAGATGGTGTTCGAGTTAAATTACTAAACTAAAGTTAGTTATGAAGAGAATGTTATTAGCATTTGCATTGCTACTGATACCTCTTTTGGGCGTTGCTCAGCAAGAGGTGAGCAACGATGGGGCCTATGCAAGTAGCGAGAGTTATGTGGTGACTAAATCGCAGTACACCTCGGCAAAGGCCTATGCCAAGCAGTCGCGTTGGGAGCATAACATCAATTTCACGATGGGCGCACCTGGACCAATGTCGATACTTACTATGACTCTGCTCTCCGAAGATCCATTGGAAGATTACTATGCATTAGATGTTCCACAATCGTTGAGTGATAAGTTGGCTGACTATCGTTACTATTGGGGCGCTTGGTTTATGATTCCAAGTTTCACATTGAGTTATCGTAATAGCATCAACCATTGGTTTTGGCTCGGCTTTAAGTTGAATGCAGCAACGGCAATGTGCAAGCGCTACCATTCGGTTACCGACGATGTAGTTATGCGTAAGTACTCAACACTTCTTACCGGTACTGTTGATTTTCATTTTGCTTGGCTCAATAGGGAGAATGTGCAACTCTACTCGGCACTTGGTATTGGCGTTTCGCACTTCACCAAAGGCAGTTTTATTCTCATTCCTGCTATAGAGACCACCTATTTTGGTATCTGTGTAGGTCGTGGATTCTATGGTTTCGCCGAACTTGGCGGTGGCCAGAGTGGCTGGTTTAGAGGAGGTTTTGGTGTTAGATTTTAAAAGATGAGAACTATGAAACGACTTATATATTTTATCGTTGCTCTATCGTTTGGTTTAGGAACGGTAGGTTGTACACTCGAATCTGGCTATACTAAGCAACCATCATCTGTGGGTACGTGGTTATGGGATAGTGTGGCTGGCGACATTGAGTTGATGCAAGAGATGATGGAGACGGCATACTACTTAAACACCTATCTTGGGCTCGACGAGGCGGATAAGGAGACCTATTTTAATAGTTATCTATATGGTTATAAACTTAGCCAAAAGGGTGATACCTATGTACTTTCTATGACCACATCTATAAATACGAAGATAGAGATGTTCTACACCTATACGGGCGAGTCGTTGAAGGTTGTCCGTACGGGTGGTAACCATAGCGAATTTGTTATTACGCCACTTGGTGAGACCACCTTCGATGCACACTTTACAAAACTTCACAACAAGGCAAGTGTGGGCAGTGCGAAATTTACCGTCGAGGTTATTAGTAATAGGGCAGTTGAGGATGATGATTCTCAAAGAGTCAAGGAGGTGGTCTTCTCTTATTCGGGCAACTTTAGTATGGTCGATACCGAGGAGAGTATCAAGGAGCCACTTACCTACGAGGTTGTTATCGACGAGGCCTTGCAGTACTCACTAACGAAGGGTTATATCACCGCCGGACGATTGCATATCGACTGCTGGGATGCTGTTTACAACTCGCACGACTACGTAGGGGTGGTCTTCGATGATAATCCACGCCAGATATATGTATCATCTTACGGCGAGACCGAGACGGTGTATTACTACTATGCAGAATAAATTGGATTGATATGAAGATAGTCTTTGCAACGAATAATGCCCATAAGCTCTCGGAGGTGAGGGCGGTCCTTGGCGAGGGGTTTGAACTTGTCACCCTCAAGGAGGTGGGTATCACGGAGGATATTCCAGAGACGGGCTCTACGTTGGATGAGAATGCCTCTATAAAGTCGCACTATGTCTATGAGCGCACAGGGTTGGATTGCTTTGCCGACGACACAGGCCTTGAGGTTGAGGCCCTTAATGGCGCTCCTGGTGTTCGCTCGGCACGCTATGCCACCGATGGCCACGACTTCGCGGCCAACAACCGCAAACTACTCCACGAGTTGGAGGGTGTGGAGAATCGTAAGGCTCGTTTCCGCACCGTCATATCACTAATTCGCGGAGGTGTCGAACAGCGTGTTGAGGGTATTGTGAATGGCACTATCGCCACCGAGGAGTCGGGTTGCGAGGGCTTTGGCTACGACCCTCTCTTTATCCCTGAGGGCAAGAGTGTCACCTTTGCCGAGATGTCTGCCGAGGAGAAGAATGCTATCTCTCACCGAGGTAGGGCAGTCGAGGCGTTAGTAAAGATTATTAAAGCATAAAAAAATAGAGCCGTTTGGCTCTATTTTTTTTGTCTACTCTTTTGTCGAGGCGATTAATCTACACGCCTCCTCGACCTCCTCTTCGGTCGTTGCCCAACTTGTCACTAAACGAACAACGCTATACTCCTCACCTCGTGGGCCCCAGTAGTCGAACGACATATCATTGCGAAGACGATCTATGACGCTGTTCTTTAGACGGAAGAACTGCTGGTTGGTAGGTGACTCTATGACTACCTCATACCCCGCCTCTCGCATAGCCTCACGTAGGCGTATGGCTAAGCGTACGGCATACTCTCCGATGCGGTCGTAGAGGCCATCGCGGAATAACTCGCCAAACTGAATGCCGAGGAGTCTGCCCTTGGCTAAGAGCGCTCCGTGTTGCTTGACTAAAGGGAAGAGGTGCTTCAAGAGCGACCTATTGCAGACCACCAAGGCCTCGCCAAAGAGTGTTCCACACTTAGTACCACCAATATAGAATACATCAGCCAAACGTGCAATGTCGCGTAGCGTGAAGTCGGCACCCTCACCCTTAAGACCATAGCCCATACGCGCACCATCTATATATAGAGGTATGTTGTGGCGGTGGCAGACCTCACTAAGGCTCTCAAGTTCGTTGAGTGTGTAGAGTGTGCCATACTCCGTGGGTTGCGATATGTAGAGCATACCTGGCGCAACCATATGTTGGTAAGTCTCGTCGGCGTAGAACTCCTCGATATATTTTGCTACATTCTCCTTACTCACCTTGCCAAAGGTGTGTGGTAGGGTTAGCACCTTATGTCCCGAAGCCTCTATCGCTCCCGACTCGTGAACGGCAATATGTCCGCTCTCGGCAGCCAAGACCCCTTCGTGGTGGGCGAGGATGCCATCTATGGCTGTGGCATTTGTCTGAGTGCCTCCAACCAAGAACATAACCTCGGCCTCAGGGGCATCACACACCTTGCGGATGAGAGCCTTGGCCTCGGCAGTGTATGGGTCGTTGCCATAGCCTGCGGTAAGTTCCCTATTGGTGCGAACCAGAGCATCGAGAATCTCTTGGTGCGCACCTGCCATATAGTCTGAGTCGAAGCGTAGCATAGCGACAGTGTTAGATATCCTTCTTTGACTGGTTGCGCAAGAGGTAGCGATATACCTTTACCTCCTCTGGATCGCCCATCTCCTTACCCTCGACATCAGAGAGTTTCACGCATAACTCCTTAGGTTTGCGCGAGTTAATCTGGCAAGAGGATAACTTCATTACGATATTGCACGAGGGGTGACCTGTGTCGCAGGTGAGGTTGGTGCCGATGCCAAACATACAGCGGATACGGCCCTCGCAAGCCCTCTTAATCTCTACGCACTTCTCGAAGTTTAGCGAGTCGCTAAAGACGATGCTCTTGGTCATTGGGTCGATACCTAACTCCTTGTATCGAGCGATAGCCATATCGATAAATGCTATTGGGTCGCCAGAGTCTTGACGCACACCGTCGAAGAGGCTGGCGTGCTTCTTCGAGAAGTTGTTGAAAAACACCTCCGAGCCGAAACTATCCGTAAGGGCTGTGCCGAGGTAGCCATCGTAGACCTTTACCCAATCCTCCATTGTGAGGTAGTTGGCGTTACGTGGACCACCATTCACCGCAGCGATGAACATAGGCAACTCGTGAGGATATGTACCTATCATCCTCATATCCAACTCCATAGCCAAGTGGCAGTTCGACGTGCCTGAGCAACCACAAGGGTTGTTCTTGAGGTGCTTCACCACCATACGCTGAACGTCGTACGAGAAGCGACGGCGTGTGCCGAAGTCCGAGAAGATGAGGTTGTGGTCGCGAGCGATCTGCTCCTTCTTCTCCAAGCGCTCAATCATCGCCTCAGCATCGTAACTATTGCGCAAGTGGAACAACTCCGATACCGTAGCAAGGATAGGAATCTCGTAGAGCGTAACCTTGTACATAAAGTCCGTCACGTTGATCTGGAGGTGGCGCTCCTCGTCGAGCCATACGTTGATTTTTGAGGCGTCGAAGTGGAAGCCCTTGAGCCATTCGAAGTAGTTTTGTGGGATGTACTTGCAGTTGGTAATCATATATCTGAACTCGTCATCCGAGAGCGATATACGTTCCAAAGCCTTGAGTTCGGCCTTCAAATCCTCCAAGAAGTCCTCGTCGAACTCCGTCTTGGCGCGGTCGTTAAAGGTGAACGTGCCGATAGCCTCTGGGTAGAGTTTAAAGTAGGCGTACGAAGTGGTAAACTTGTACAAGTCGGTGTCTAAGATAGAGCGTATCATATCATCTATTTAGTTTGAAAGTTATAATTCGTCGGTTATTTGTCCCTTTTGCGCAATTCGTCGTATAGCATCTCTATAGCGTATGCCGAGGCGCGGTTTATTATCTGTGAGCGGTCGGTACCTGAGTTACGCATTACGGCACGACTTCCCGAAGGTGTTGCTATGGCCATCCATACCGTACCCACAGGCTTTTCGGCACTACCTCCCGCGGGGCCTGCAATGCCCGTTGTTGCTATGGCGTAGTCGGCCTTGGCCACGCGGCGTACACCCTCAGCCATCTGCAATGCCACACTCTCGCTCACGGCACCATAGCGCTCAATATCCTCGGGGCTTACCCCAAGCAGGTCGCACTTCGACTCGTTGGAGTAGGATACAACGCCCGCCATAAAGTATTGCGAGGCACCAGCCATAGCCGTAAATCGTGAGGCAATCGTGCCACCCGTGCAACTCTCTGCCACAGCGAGTTTTAGACCTCGCTCACAGAGTATGTCGTGAACGAGTTGTTCGACCGTAGCACCCTCAAAACCTACGATATTGTCGCCAATGAGGTTGTGAAGTAGGTCGAACTGGCGCTCTATCTCCCTCTCGGCGCTCTCGCGCTCGATGTCGTAGGCCGAAAGGCGCAGACGCACGATGTTTGGCGCAGGCAGGTAAGCCAAGTGCAGATAGTCGGGTAGGGCATCCTCCCAGGCCGATATGCGCTCGGCTAGGATAGATTCTGGGATGCCACGTGTGATAAGTGTTCGGTGAACAATGTCGTGTAGTTCGTATCGAGCCTTGAGGCGGGGGATAACGATGTCATCCATAAGGTGCTCCATCTCGAAGGGTACTCCAGGCAACGATACGAGTGCGCCACCCTTTGGAGTGTCGAACCACATACCTGGGGCTGTGCCGTGGGCATTGTGGAGGGTTGTGCAACACTCGGGGAGTAGGGCCTGCGAGCGGTTTAGTTCCGTGAAGGCGATACCTCGGCGAGCAAGTAGTTGAGAGATATGCTCTGCTTCGCGCTCGTCGTAGCGCATATCGCTGTTGAACATCTTGGCTAAGGTGAACTTCGTGATGTCGTCTTTGGTAGGGCCGAGGCCTCCCGTAACGATTACGATGTCGTGCTTTGCGATAGCCTCGCTGAGCGTAGTGGTGATGGCTTCACCGCTGTCGCCAATCGATAGTTTCTCGGCTACGATGATACCTATGTTGTTGAGTTTGCGTGCTATAGATACGCTGTTGGTGTCCACAATCTGACCAATAAGTATCTCGTCGCCTATGGTTATTATAGATGCTTTCATATCTCTACTTCTCTCTATTTTCGCTCTCGACTACGGCACGTGAGGCCTTTTTAAGTAGTCTAAAGCCATTCTCTCTAAGGCCCGTGTTGAGTGCCACGAGCGATGCTCCCGCCTCCATCATACGCTCCACATCCTTGGGTTGCATCATACCTCCCGAGCCGATGATTGGGTAGTTGTGTTCCGAGCGCTCGGCGATGTAGCGCACCATCTCTATAGCACGCTCGGTGAGCATAGCACCTGTTATTGCTCCGCCATACTCTTGGCCCATCTTGAGCGAGCCAGCCACAGCCTCGATACCATCCAAAGGGGTCTCGATGAGGATGTCAATTACGGTATCCACCTCCTCCTGTGTTAGGTCGGGTGATATCTTGAGTAGGATAGGGCGGTAGTCGAGTTGTCCTCGGCGGAACTCGAAGAGGGGCTCTATGAGTTCGAGTATAGCATCACGTGAGCGTGGCTCAAACCTCTTCG
Organism: Alistipes sp.; assembly: GCA_017555905.1. Lineage (GTDB taxonomy): Bacteria > Bacteroidota > Bacteroidia > Bacteroidales > Rikenellaceae > Alistipes. Next base: position 66,198 of record JAFZFP010000021.1, read on the forward strand.
ACGAGGTGTTGCAACAGATGTTTACCACGAAGAAATCGACATACTGGTACATATTGCGGAATACGCGAAGGTACTCCTTAACCGTGTCTTCGATGTGTGAAGCGGTGAGGTGGCCGATGTTACAGCCGATGACAATATTTTGAGTATGCTTGTTGCGCTTACGTACATTTTGGAGGATATGCTCCAAGCCACGACTTGGGTAGCCTGAGTTGTCGATGAGTGAGTCTGCTGTGCGAATACGGCGCAGACGTGGGCGAGGTGTTCCGGGTTGTGGGCGTGGCACAACAGAGCCTATCTCTACGAATCCGAAGCCCGACGAGGCGAGTTCCGTAAGTCTGTCGCCATTGGGGTCGAAGCCAGCGCCTACACCTATGGGGTTGCGGAAGTGAACACCGAAGACCTCGCGTTCGAGGCCCTCGGTTGCTGGGGCGTGACACACCTTTAGCCACCACTTTCCTGTGGGTAGTTTGCCCACAAAGCCCAGTAGCGACATACGCAGGTTGTGTGCTACCTCGGCAGGTAGCAACCAAAGGAGAATTTGAAACAATGAGCGTCTCATACCCATCTACTTAGAAAAATATTATACAAATATACAAAATCTTTCTATATGGTCAATACTATTTTTAGCAAAAATAGCGGTTAGTGCAAAAATCACACTAACCGCCAGAGGTTGTAGTATAATGGTCTTGGGGATATATTAGTCGTTGCGACTAACCGATGCGCCACCCGAGGTGTTGATGTCGGTGTTGGTGGGGTTGCCTGTGTAGTAGATATCGGCACCGCCCGAAGCGTTGATGGTTAGCGAGTTGGTGGCGTGAACGCCTGCATCTGCTCCGCCCGATATGCTAACCTCCACACACTCGGCTATAAGTTCTTCAAGGTCGAGGTCGGCACCACCAGAAGCGGCTACGGTGAGTTGTTTGCAGTGGCCCGAGATCTCGATGTCTGCACCGCCCGAGGTGGCGATTACAAGGCTCTCGGCATTGCAGTTGTCCCACTCGAAGTCGCTACCGCCCGAAGTGGCAATGACGCTGTAGTCGTAGTGTGGTATGCGTACCTCCAAGGTCTCGGCACGTAGGTCGTATGACTTTTGACGAATGTTGAGGGTGCCATCCTCGACACAGATATCGAGAATGTCGAAGATGTCGGTATGGGTCTTTACGCGTATCTCGCCCTCAGGGAGGGTGCTATCGACGATGACATCTGCTCCGCCCTGAATGGCTAATGCCACGGGGGTCTCGGTGATGGTGATTGTGCGCTCCTCGACTTCGCCCACTGCAGGTTTGTTTACAATGATGCAAGATGCGAGGCCGAAGGCCAATGTTGTGACTGAAAGAAGTGATGCTAAGTGTCTCATAATATTTTAGTTTTGGTTGTTTTGGTGTTGTTATTGTCCGTTGCCAGAGCCGATACGACCTAAGTCATCTGCCGAGCCACTCTCGACACTCTTAGCACGGAACTGCTTACCAGAGTTGAAGTTGTACGATATCTGGAATCGCAATGAGGGGCGTTGCCAAGGCTGGTCGATAACCATCGTGCGCCTAAACGTAGCCTCCTCGATGGTTATGGTGTGCCTCATCGGGATAATGTTCTGAACGCCAAGGCTGAGGGTCAATTTATTCTCCAAGAGGCGCTTCTTAAGCGTGATGCTCATATTTCCCATATCGCTCATCGTGGTATTTCCTGCCGTCATACCGTGCATATAGTTTCCGCTGGCCTCGATGAAGAAGTTCTTGGGTAGGGTGAAGGACATCTGGGCGTTGGCAAAGCACATAAAGTTGCGACGTATAGGCTCGTCGGGGTAGATGCGCTGACCCATATACATACCCGTAAAGTTTACGTTTGCCGACCACCACTTCGTAATCTGGAATGGTAGGTTTACCGAGGCGAAGAAGTTGTTGAGCGTAGGGTAGTTTATCGTCTGTAGGATGAGTAATTCGGGGTTTTTCTCGTCTACGAGAGTGGTCTGCTGTATGGCATTCTCCTTTATCGACATACCGAGGGTGATGGAGTATTTATATTTGAGTACCGCAGTCACCGATACAGAGTTGTCGTACGAGGGCTTTAGGTTGGGGTTACCACGCTGTATCATATACTCCGAAATCTTGGTCTCGTTGGGTGAAAGGGCCCAGAACGAGGGTCGAGATATGGTGCGGGCAAACTGTGCTACGAGTGAGTACGAGCCATCCTTAGTAAGCGAGTACGAGACGTTGGCATTTGGGAAGATGTCGAAGTAGTCCTGCTTCACTAAGCCATCTGCCGAGCGGAAGTTGGTGTACTCGCCACGGAGGCCTCCCACCAAACTCCAGCGACCGAGACGTGCAGAGGCGATGAGGTAGCCAGCGCCGATATTTTCGGTGTAGCCGATGTCGTAGCTGTTGTCGCTATTGAGCAACCACGCCCCCTCCTTGAGGTATTCGTAGAGGCCCTTATTCTCGTTGGTGTTGTTGGTGTACTTCACACCCGCCTTGAGGCTTACCTTATCCGATAATATCTTCTCCAACGCCACTGTTGCTGTGCCGAGCTGGTAGAGGCTACGGGTGTTGTCGCGATAGGTTGAGTCGCGCACAATCGTTGGTAGGGCGATGTCGAATGTGGTGTCGTAGTAGGAGTTGTCGTTTGGCGACATTGAACGAGTGTAGTCGCCAATGAGTTTTATAGTCGAGCCCTTGTCGTCGAGTTTGTAGATGTAGTTGAGCGTGGCGGTGAGCATATTGCTGTTGTAGTTGTTGAGGTAGTTGCCCTCGCTACGTGTGGTTATGCTTTGGGCCGAGTGCTCGGTCCAGGTGTCGGTGTTAGTATTGCCGCCCCAGTGGTTGAACTGCACCTCGCCACCTATGGAGTGTTTGTCGGTGATGTCGTAGACTACGCCCACATTACCTCCAGCCCATAGGGATTTGCTGCCTACCTCGGATGCTGCATCTATGACGGTGCTTGAGGTGTAGTCGGTATGCTCCGAGGTCCCGGTGATGTCGCCATTAACACCTGTCCAAAGGCGACCGTAGGCATTCACTTTGCCCTTATTGTAGTTGAGCGAGAGCGAGGGTGCTACTGAGTAGAGTCCCTTGGTGCCGCTGGCTGATAGTGAGGCTGAGCCCATTAGGCCTGAGTCGATACGCTTCTTGGTGGTGATTTTGATGATACCGCCCGACGATGATGCGTCGTAGTCGGCACCCGACTGAGGGACTACCTCGATGCGCTGAATCTCCTCGGCGCGTAGGGAGCGTAGGTATGCTATAAGTTGCTCATCCTCCATCTTGACCTCTCTGTCGTTGAGGTATATCTTCGAGCCCGACGAGCCATTTATCGAGATCTTGTCGTCCTGAATCCAGACACCTGGGGCGCTCTTTAGAAGTTCCTCGCCATCCTTACCCATAGCGATAGGGGAGTTGGCCACGTCTACCACGAAGCGGTCGGCCTCGCGACGTATGAGCTGAGCTGTAACCACCACCTCGTCGATGTTTGCGCTATCCTCCTCAAGGAGTATGTTGCCGAGCGAGAGATTCTCCTCAAGAGAGATTCCCTTGGAGATGCTCTTGTAGCCGATATAACTTACGTGGAGTTCGTAGGAGCCTGCGGTTGCCGAGAGCGAGAAGTTGCCCTCGCCATCTGTCACACCTCCTGTTACCTGTACTCCCTTGTTGAGGAGTACGACTGTGGCATAAGGAATTTGCTGTGTTTGGCTGTCTACAACGCGACCACTAATGGTGAACTTCTGTGCCGAAGCGAAACCGCTACATAGCATCGCCATTAGGATAGCAACGAGTGTTGAAGTAAGTCGTCTCATATCTTTGATGTTGTTAATTTATAAACGCTTTAGGCTTGCTTTTTATTGTTAGTTGTATGTGATTTTATGGGTTTGCCATAGTGTACTACACAACTAATACACTGCAAATATAAACTCTATATTTTATACTACCAAATTTTCGAGTAGGATTTTTTGAAAAAAATTAATACATATATTATATAAATCATAGAGTGGGGATTTTTTGAAAAAAAGAGTGAAAAATATTTGGAGATTAAAAAAATGGCTGTATCTTTGCAGTGTATTAGTTGAGTAATACACGATATGCGATAAGTTAAACCTTAAAATAATATGGCTATGATTAGGATTGAATCGCTAACTTTTGGTTACACCTCGCGACGCAAGGTGCTTAACGATATATCTCTCTCGATGGGGGAGGGACACATCCACGGTCTGCTCGGTTGCAATGGCATCGGCAAGACCACACTCCTCAAAATCATCTGTGGCATTATGCGTCCCGATAGCGGTAGTGTGATGGTCGATGGTGTAGACCCTATGCGTCGAGAGCCTGCGACATTCAGCAACCTCATCATCATCCCCGAGGAGTTCGACCTGCCCAATATCTCGTTGTTGCACTTCGCTAAGATTACCTCGCCATTCTACCCACGTTTCGATATGGGTGCTATGCGAGGCTACTGCCAGGAGTTGGGTGTAAATCCCGAGGAGCGTCTCCATACGATGTCTATGGGTCAGCGCAAGAAGGCCTATATCGCCTTCGCCTTGGCTTGCAACGTCAAGATGTTGCTTATGGATGAGCCTACCAATGGTCTCGACATACCGTCGAAGAGTGTTTTCCGCAGATTGTTGGCTGGCTATGTTGATGAGAACCGTATGGTTGTTATCTCTACTCACCAGGTTGCCGACGTGGAGTCGCTCATCGACAATATCGTAGTCCTCGACTCGCAGGGTGTGGCCCTCAATGCCACCACCTCGGAGATATGCTCGAAGCTGAAGTTTGGCAAGGCTGAGGAGGGTGATGAAGTTATCTACTCCGAGCGTACCATTTCGGGTGATATGGCCGTGTCGTTGAACGAGAACGGCGAGGATACGCAACTAAGCATCGAGTTGCTGTTCAATGCCACCACTGCTAACCGCGATGCTATTGCAGCAATCTTTAATAAGTAGGAGTTATGAAGAGTTTTTCGTTGAGTCGCGTAGCGCAGTATGCTCGCTACCACTATGTTACTGAGTCTCGCAGCTATGTGTGGAATTGGTTGGCTATATTTGGACTACCACTGCTCTTTGCGATAATGAGTCGCGATGCCTCGGCGGTTATGGCTTTGTCGGTGGTCTGTTATGCTGTGAGTGCCTTTGTGGTACCTTTGCGCACGATTAACCCTCTGCGTACCAGAGGTAAGAACATCTTGGCTATGTCGCTCCCTGTGTCGAATGAGGAGCGTTGGGTCTTTATGCTCTTCGACCTGGCTGTGGTTATGCCATTAGCCATAGGTGTTACTACGGTGTTGGCAACCCTCTGTGCCTCGTTCTTTGACCCAGGTTGTAGCGTGGAGGCTCTTCTGAATGAGGTGTTTGACTATATCTTTGCATTTGAATCCTATGTGGCAATGCAGATAGTGGCATCCCTGTCGCTCCTTGTGGGTCTGTTGTCGCGACGTATTGCGCTCACCTATTCCTTGCTTTTCTTAGGCTTTGTTCTATTTCTGCGTGTGATGGTATTCTTCCTCGAAACTGTTGATTGGGAAAGTTTGTATACCATTACAATAGAGGTAGATAGCCAAACGGTTGAGACTATTTTGAAGATTGTTTTTGGCCTCATTCCCGTACTGCTCTATGGTTTTAGTTACTTGGCCTTGCGCCGTCGTCAAATGAAGTGGTAGTTATGATACAGTTTACCCAAGAGAAGCCTATATGGCGACAGATATACGAACTAATCGCTATGCGTATCTTGTCGGGCGAATGGCCTGAGGGTAGCCGTATAGTCTCGGTGAGGGAGTTGGCCTCGACCATTGGTGTCAATCCCAATACCGTTATGCGCAGTTACGAACGCTTGGAGGCAGATGGCATCATCTTTAACCGCCGAGGTATCGGTTTCTTCGTTGCCGAGGGTGCTAAGGATGATATCAAGCAGCTCGAACGTAAGAAGTTTATGGATGAGGAGTTGCCCAAACTCAAGGAGCGTTTGGGTTATATCGGTCTAACTATCGACGTTAGGGTAGATAACCTGTAGTCGAATAACACTGGTTTGGTAGAGGGTGTCCCAACGGGATGCCCTCTCTTTTTGTGTCTGTGGAATATCTTCTTCATCGTCACAAAACTCCTTAAATTCCCTAAATTCCCAGATCTATCTCCCCTTGCGCTGTTAGATTCTGTGTTGTGGAACGCTCTAATAATGGATGGGGTAGATTTTGCCTACGATTTTTTCGATATTTAATGGTCGAAATTTGTGCGTTTTTCAAAGAAAAATTCGTATCTTTGCAAAATTGAGTAAATATCGAATACAAACAGCGTTTATTATGTTAACAATACTCTTTTACCTACTGATGTTAGTTGTGGCGATAGTGCTTTACGTAGCCTCATTTATCGCCTTGGTTGTTTGCTATCCATTTGATAAAAAGCGCGTTGTGGTGCATACCTTGTCGAAGTGGATTACCGACGTATTCTTCAACGTACCACCATTTACGGGTCGCGACGTTATCGGCTTGGAAAATATCGACCCTAAGAAGGCATACGTCATTGTGTTGAACCACAACTCTATGGTCGATATTATGAGTATCTACAACCTTCCGTTGGTGTTCAAGTGGGTGTCGAAGAAGGAGGTCTACCGCATCCCTATCGTGGGTCGTCTGTTGTTTGCCCACGGCGATATCGTCATCAACCGTGCCAGTGCCAAGGAGGCTATGCAGTTGGTACACCAGCGAGGTAAGGAGTGGTTGGCTAAGGGAGCTTCGGTCTCTATCTTCCCCGAGGGTACACGCTCTAAGGATGGCGAGATTTACAACTTCAAGGCGGGAGCCTTCATCTTGGCTAAGGATGCTGGCGTACCTATTTTGCCTATTGTCTTGGATGGTACTACCACCGTGGTACGCAATGGTTGGTTGATGAATTGGCGCAATAGGGTAACCATCAAGGTACTTCCAGAGGTATCGGCCGAGGAGGTAGCCCAGCGAGATATTAAGGATGTTATGACTTCGGTGCGTGAGGATATGATCGAGGCGTTGGCCGAGGTTAGAGCCTCGAAGCGTGCGTAACCCGTGGAGTATGACGCAAGTTGTCAAAATGAAGTAGTAGTTTTGTTGCCGAAAAAGAGAGAATAAGAGAAAAGAGATATATGGCAGAGTTGAATTTGACAGATAAGTCTGTTGTGGAGTATAACGCAGATTCGATTATCACCCTTTCGCCCCGAGAGCATATACGTCTACGTCCAGGTATGTATATCGGAAAGTTGGGCGATGGCTCTGAGGCCGATGGTGGTATCTACGTCTTGTTGAAGGAGGTCGTGGATAACTCGGTCGATGAGTTCGTTATGGGGGCTGGTAAGCGCATCGAGATCACCGTTGAGGGAGATAAGGTTACGGTCAGGGATTATGGTCGTGGTATTCCCTTGGATTCGTTGTCGGATGCGGTGAGCAAGATGAATACGGGTGGTAAGTATGGTGGTGATGCCTTCAAGAATTCGGTAGGTCTGAATGGTGTGGGTGTCAAGGCCGTGAATATGCTTTCGAGCCACTTCCTCGCCCGTTCGGTGCGTAATGGTGAGTCTCGCACCGTGACCTTCTCGCAGGGTTTGGAACTTACCGACCGCAGGGAGAGCAACGTCACCGAGGCTAATGGTACCTACGTGGAGTTTGTTGCCGACAAAGAGGTCTTTGGCGAGTATGCCTTCAATATGGAGTACATCGAACAGATGGTTAAGAACTACTCCTACCTCAACCTCGGCCTTGCTATCGTGCTTAATGGCAAACCCTATATCTCGAAGAATGGTCTTTTGGATTTGGTTAATGATAACTTGCAGAGTGAGCCCCTCTATGCCCCAATACATATCGTGGGCGAGGATATGGAGATTGTCATTACGCACGGCAACGGCTATGGCGAGGCCTACTACTCCTTTGTCAATGGTCAGTACACCCCTCAGGGTGGTACACACCAGGCAGCATTTCGTGAGGCTATCGTAAAGACCGTCAAGGAGTTCTATCGCAAGGACTATGAGCCTGCCGACATACGTACATCCATCATCGCTGCGATATCTATCAAGGTGAGCAACCCTGTCTTTGAGTCGCAGACCAAGGTAAAACTCGGTTCGCGCGATAAGGAGGAGGGTGTTACCATTCGTCAGTTCGTGGGCGACTTCCTCTCGGTGAACTTGGATAACTACCTCCATAAGAACCTCGATGTGGCGCAGACCCTTCAGCGTAAGATTGTCGATAACGAGAAGGAGCGTAAGGCTATCTCGGGTGTGCAGAAGAAGGCCCGAGAGGTGGCAAAGAAGGTGTCGCTCAACAATAAGAAGTTGCGAGACTGCAAGATACACTATACCGACAAGAATGAGTTGGCCGAGCAGACTATGATCTTCATTACCGAGGGTAATTCGGCATCAGGCTCTATCACATCGAGCCGTGATCCACGTACTCAGGCCGTCTTCTCGTTGCGCGGTAAGCCCCTCAACTGTTATGGTTTGACCAAGCGTGTAGTCTATGAGTTCGAGGAGTTCAACCTCTTGCAGGCGGCACTCAACATCGAGGAGGATATGGATAACTTGCGCTACAACAAGGTCATCATCGCTACCGATGCCGATGTCGATGGTATGCATATACGTATGCTTCTGACCTCGTTCTTCTTGCAATTCTTCCCCGACATCATCCGTCTGGGTCACCTCTATATCCTTCAGACGCCACTCTTCCGTGTGCGTAACAAGAAGGAGACACACTACTGCTATACCGAGGATGAGCGTTTGGCTGCGGTGAAGAGGTGTGGCGCACAGGCCGAGATTACTCGATTCAAGGGTCTCGGTGAGATTTCGGCTCAGGAGTTCAAGGAGTTCATCGGCGAGGGTATGCGCTTGGATAAGGTGCGCTTGACTAAGGATGACCCTATCAACGACTTGCTGGAGTTCTATATGGGTAAGAATACACCCGACCGTAAGGATTTCATCGTGAGCAACTTGCGAGTGGAGGAGGATATTATCGAAAACCTGAAAATGCTTAACTAATGGAGGATAACAAAGATATACAGAGTGTAGAGGAGTCTCAGGAGGTTGAGGCTACTGAGGTCGAGGCTACCGAGGAGGCACCCAAGGGTAAGTATGGGGTGCTGACTACGGCCGAGGATAATATGCGCCGTCTTACGGGTATGTACAAGAATTGGTTCTTGGACTACGCCTCTTATGTTATCCTTGAGCGTGCCGTTCCCCATTTGGAGGATGGTCTTAAGCCCGTTCAGCGTCGTATCCTTCACGCTATGAAGTGTGTTGAGGATGGCCGTTACAATAAGGTTGCTAATGTGGTTGGTCAGGCTATGCAGTACCACCCCCACGGTGATGCCTCTATCAAGGATGCCTTGGTGCAACTTGGTCAGAAGGGCTTGCTAATCGATATGCAGGGTAACTGGGGTAACATCCTCACGGGTGACGAGGCTGCTGCGGCCCGTTATATCGAGGCACGCTTGTCGAAGTTCGCCCTCGATGTGGTCTATAATAAGAAGACCACCGAGTGGATGTTGGCCTACGATGGTCGTAAGGAGGAGCCAGTGACGCTTCCGGTGAAGTTCCCATTGCTTTTGGCTCAGGGTGCTGATGGTATCGCTGTAGGTTTGGCCTCAAAGATTTTGCCCCACAACTTCGTAGAACTTATCAACGCCTCGATAGCCTATCTTCGTGGCGAGGAGTTTATGTTGTTGCCTGACTTCCAGACGGGAGGTATTATGGATGCCACGAACTATAATGATGGTTTGCGTGGAGGCTCTGTCCGTGTTCGTGCGCGCATCTCGAAGATTGACAAGCGCACGCTTGCCATTACGGAGATTCCATTTACCACAACCTCGGAGTCTATCAAGGAGTCTATTATCAAGGCTAACGACAAGGGTAAGATAAAGATTAAGAAGGTCGATGATAATACGGCCGAGAAGGTTGAGATTGTGATTCAGGTTGCTCAGGACGAGTCGTCGGATAAGACGATTGATGCGTTGTATGCCTTCACCGACTGCGAGGTCTCTATCTCGCCAAATGCCTGCGTCATCCTCGATAACAAACCCGTATTTATGGGCGTTAGCGATATCTTGCGCTACTCGACAGACCACACTAAGGGGTTGCTCAACCGCGAGTTGGAGATAAAACTCGACGAGTTGAATGGGGCTTGGCACGCAGCCTCGTTGGAGCGTATCTTCATCGAGAACAAACTCTACCAACTCATCGAGGGTTGTCGCACTCGTGAGGCTGCCTACGAGGCGGTGGATAAGGGTCTTGAGCCATTCAAGAAGTTATTGCGTAGGGAGGTTACTCTGGAGGATGTACAGCGACTCACGGAGTTGAAATTCATCCGTATCTCGCGCTACGACTCGGAGAAGGCCGACAACGAGATTAAGCAGATCGAGGCCGATATCAAACATACGAAGCACGACTTGGAGCACCTCGTCGATTACACCATCGCCTACTTCGAGCGCATCAAAGAGAAGTATGGCCAGGGCAAGGAGCGACGCACCGAGATTCGTGCCTTCGACACCATCGAGGCTTGGAAGGTGGCATCTACCAACGCAAAACTCTATGTGGACCGTGCCGAGGGCTTCTTCGGTATGGGTAAGAGTATGAAGGATGCGGAGTTTGTCTGCGACTGCTCGAATTTGGACGATGTTATCATCATCCTCAAGGATGGCCGATATAAGATTACGAAGATTGGCGAGAAGGCCTTCTTCGACAAGGGCATATATTATATAGGTATATATAAGCGTAACGACGAGCGCACTATCTATAACTTGCTCTACCGCGATGGTCGTGGTGGCGCTATTATGATGAAGCGATGTGCCATTAAGTCGATTACGCGCGATAAGGAGTACGACTTGACTAAGGGTACGCCAAAGAGTGAGTTGTTGTACCTCTCGGTGAACCCTAATGGTGAGGCCGAGGTGCTGAGAATCTATCTGCGCCCACGTGCCCGTTTGAAGAAGTGTATCCTCGATATCGACCTCTCGACCTTGGCTATCAAGGGCCGCCAGAGTGTGGGTAACTTGGTTACGCGCTACTCCATCAATAAGATTATCCTCAAGGAGCGTGGCACCTCTACCCTCGGAGGCCAGAACGTGTGGTACGACGAGGATGTTCGTCGCCTCAATGCCGATGGACGTGGCCAGTTGCTCGGCGAGTTCAAGGGCGATGACAAGATTGTGGTTTGGACTGCTAAGAATCAGTACTATGTTACGGGTTACGATCTCCAGCAACACTTCCCCGACGACACCATCCGTGTCGAGCGTTTCGTGGCCGATAGGATATATGCCTTGTGCTACTACGATGGCGAGCAGAAGTACTACTATATGAAGCGCTTCTCGTTGGAGGCTGGCGATAAGACCCAGTACTTCTTGGATGAGGGCGCGCCAATGAAGATGGTGGCTTTGACCTACCGCAAGGGGGCAAAACTCGAGGTTGTCTTTGGTGGTAACCACGAGCATCGTCCTGCGGAGTTGGTCGATGTCGATGAGTTTATCGGCGTTAAGAGCCATAGGGCGAGGGGTAAGCGCATTACGACTTACGATGTTGCGTCGCTGAAGTTTATTGAGCCAGAGATAGCGGAGGAGGAACTCTTGGAGGATGAGGATGTCGCTATGGATGACGAGGTGTTGGATGTTGCCGATATCTTGGGCGACGACATCAAGGCTAACCCACAGATCGATTACGACAGTCGCCCCGAGGGTGATGATGTGGGCTTCTCGGCTTCGCAGTTGGATCTATTCTAAAGTGGGGTAGTGCTATGATTCTCTTCTTGGTGGGATATGCTGGCTCGGGTAAGAGTTCGTTGGGCAAGCGCCTTCAGCGAGCCCTCGGTCTCCGTTTTGTCGATACCGACAAACTCGTTGAGCAGAGTGAGGGTGCCTCCGTTGCCGATATCTTCTACTACCAGGGTGAGGAGTACTTCCGTTGTGCCGAGCGCGATGTTATAGAGGCTCTTGTTGCCGATGGCTTCGAGGGTATCGTTGCCACGGGAGGTGGTCTTGCCGTGTGGCGAGACAATATGGAGCGAATGAATAGGGTGGGTACGACGATATACCTTAGGCGTAGCCCCGAACAGATTCTTTCGCGTCTGACGGAGTATGGCCGAAATAAGAGACCTATGTTTCGTGGTAAGAGCGACGAGGAACTCTTGGCCTTTATGCACGAGCAACTCGCTCTGCGTGAGCCATTCTATGAGCGTGCCGAGTTGGTTATCGACTGCAATAGGATTGGCGACGAGGAGGTTGTGGATAGGATTATAGAGTATATTAAGGCGTAAGCATAGGGTATGGATAATAGGGCTATAGGAGTCTACGATTCGGGTTTTGGAGGGTTGTCGGTGTGGCAGGAGTTGTGCCGACGCTTGCCCAACGAGTCGTTGTTGTATCTTGGCGATGGCAAGAATTGTCCCTATGGTGGCCGTACAAAGCAGGAGATTACTGCATTTGCCTTTGATGCTGTTGAACGCCTTGTAAGTGAGGGTGTTAAGATGGTTGTTGTGGGGTGTAATACCGCCACTACAGCTGCGGTTTCGGCCCTTAGGGAGCGTTGGAGCGATATCCCCATCGTGGGTCTTGAGCCTGCGGTGAAGCCAGCGTGCCTAACTACACGCACTCGCCGTATTGCGGTGCTTGCTACGGAGCATAGCCTGCGTAGCGATATGTTCTTGGATACGGCACGACGCTATGCCTCGGATGTCGAGGTCGTGAAGGTTGTGGGTGAGGGCTTCGTGGAGATTGTCGAGCGAGGCTTGGAGGATAGCCCAGAGGGAAGAGAGGCTGTGCGTAAAGTCATTGAGCCACTGCTCGGTACGGGAGTCGATAGGTTGGTGTTGGGATGTACACACTACCCCTTCTTGCGTCACCATATCGAGGCCTTGGTTGAGGGGTACGGCATTGAGGTTGTAGACTCTGGTGAGGCTGTGGCACGACGTGTCGAGTGGCTTTTGGAGCGCTATGATATAGGTGCTTTGAAGGAGAATAAGCCCACCTATCGTTTCCTCTCGTTTGCCGACGAGGAGTACCGCCAGCGACTTGAGGAGCGTGCTATGGCTATTAAGTCGCGACTTTAAGGTCGATGTGATAGAAGATATGTTGAGCGAGGCTCAAATTATATAGTGTGAAATTGAATAATCGTTTCTTGTAATGGCAACACAGAAAAAGGGTAAGGGCAGTGCCAAGAGTGGCTCGGTCTCTACACGTGATAATATACGCCTTGTCACAGGCTTTATACTGATGCTTATCGGAGCATTTCTCTTCTGCTCGATACTCTCCTACCTCTTCTATTGGAAGGAGGATATGAGTGCCTTGGCGTCGTTGGGTCATCCAGTCAATACGCTGGAGTTCAATAATATATGTGGCATGTGGGGAGCAAAGGTTGCCAACGCTATCGTGGGAGGTGGCTTCGGCCTCTTCGCCGTGATTATACCTATGATTTTTGCTGTCATCGGCTGGCGACTCTTCCGCTATAAGCCTTTGCGCTTGCACCGCTTCTTGCTCATCTTTGGCCTTGTGTTGGTGCTTGGCTCCCTCACGTTGGGCTTCATCTTTGGTACAGCGTGGAATCTCTTTGGCACGGGCCTCGGAGGTGCTTATGGTATCGCCTTGGATGAGGCACTCTCGGGTGTTATAGGTGGCATTGGCACGCTATTGGTCATCATCGCCTCGTGGATTCTCACTGGCTTGCTCATCAACCGCAACTTCTTGCAGGTGGTGGACCAGCGCAGTGTTCAGGTGGCTACGGCTACACGCAAGGCTATAGTTGCCTTGAAGCGTAGGGGTGAGAGTGGCGAGGAGACCGAGACCGAGGAGGTGGAGACCGAAGAGACCGAAGATATCGACGAGGATGATATCCTCAATGAGATTATTGATGAGGAGGAGAGGCCTGAAGAGGAGACTGAGGAGGAGGTAAAACCTGAGGAGGTTGAGCCAGAGCCTGAGGAGGAGCCTATATTTATCGTAACCCCTTGCGAGGAGGATGAACTCGACACTAAGGAGCAGAAGGATGATGCCGAGACGGTTGTAGATGAGGAACCTATGGATATCGACAAGATCCTTGGCGTAGACCCAGAGGAGGAGACTCCAACAGTTGAGACAGAGGAGGATAGCGAGGTTAAGGATGATAATATCGTGATTACGGTTACGCACAAGAAGCCTCAGACGGTGGATGAGAGCGAGATTGTTAGCGACCTCTACGACCCTACGCTCGATATCGCCCACTATACGGCACCTACGCCACAGTTGCTCGTCGATTACAAGGAGGCCAACGGAGTGGATGAGGCTGAGATATTCCAGAACAAGGAGCGCATCCGCGAGACCTTGTTGCACTTCCATATTCCGATTATCAGTATGACTGCCACGGTAGGTCCTACTGTCACCCTCTATGAGATTGTTCAGGAGCCAGGCGTTAAGATTTCGCGTATTCAAGGACTTGAGGATGACCTCGCTCAGCACCTCAGAGCCGAGAGCGTGCGTATCATCGCCCCAATCCCAGGTAAGGGTACCGTAGGTATCGAGGTGCCTAACCAGACCAAGCAGACGGTATCTATGCGCTCGGCAATATGTTCGCCGGAGTTTCAGAACTCTAAGGCTGAGTTGCCCGTAGTTATAGGTCGTACGATTCAGAATCAGAACTTTACCTTCGACTTGGCTAAGTTGCCACACTTGCTCGTAGCGGGTGCTACGGGTCAGGGTAAGTCCGTGGGTTTGAACGCCATTATATCATCGTTGCTCTACCGCAAGCACCCTTCGGAGTTGAAGTTTGTGCTTATCGACCCTAAGATGGTGGAGTTCTCGCTCTATAGCCGCTTAGAGAAGCACTTCTTGGCGAAGATGGAGTCCGAGGATGAGACTATCGTTACCGACTCGAAGAAGGCTGTATATACGCTCAATGCCCTCTGTACGGAGATGTCCAACCGCTTGGAGTTGTGTAAGAATGCGCAGGCAAAGAATATCGTCGAGTATAACGATAAGTTTACAAAGCGCCAACTTAATCCCGAGAAGGGTCACCGTTTCTTGCCATATATCGTGGTTATTATCGACGAGTTTGCCGATTTGATTATGACGGCTAAGGAGGTGGAGTACCCCGTTATGCGTCTTGCACAGAAGGCTCGTGCCGTAGGTATTCACCTTATCGTGGCTACTCAGCGCCCCGATGTCAAGGTTATCACTGGTGGTATCAAGGCTAACTTCCCTGCACGTATCGCCTTCCGTGTGATGTCTATGACTGACTCTCGCACGATTATCGATATGCCAGGTGCTAACCAACTTATCGGCCGAGGCGATATGCTCTTCCGCACGGGAGGTGAGCCTGTGCGTATCCAGTGTGCCTTTATCGATACGCCAGAGGTGGAGCGTGTCGTAGAACATATTGGCAACCAGCAGGGCTACCCTTCGGCATATAACCTTCCTGACTACACCCCTGAGGCTGGTGCAGATGCTGCCGTAGGCTTTGGTAGCGAGGAGAGTGGTGCGGCCCAGAAGTACGACCCTAAGTTTGCCGAGATTGCCCGTGCAGCGGTTAGTTCGGGAGTTATCTCTACCTCGATGATTCAGCGTAGTTTCGAGGTGGGCTTCAACCGCGCGGGCCGTATTATGACCCAACTTGAGCGTGCAGGTATCGTAGGCCCTCAGGTGGGTGCTAAGCCTCGTGAGATTAAGTTCTATGACCTGCCTTCGTTGGAGGCTAAACTCCAGGATTTGGGTGTGTCATAGTGTTGTAAACAAATAAGTTACGATTATGAAACGATTTGTGATATTGTTCACTTTTCTATGCCTTCCTTTGGCTCTCTTTGCTCAGCAGGAAGGCGATGCGTGGCTCAAGGATTTAGACACTACGCTTGGCAATAAGTTCGCTATGGAGGTCGAGGTGTGTGTGGCCGAGGAGCCTATTATGGGCTACTTTATGGTCGATGGAGATGGCTACTACATATCGCTTGGCATTATGGAGGTCTATAGCGACGGCAAGGTGCGCTACGAGATAAACAACGAGCGCAAGGAGGTTACCGAGGATAGGGTAGACCTCACCTCTTGTGACCTGCTCACAAACCCCACTCGTGCCTTCGACTTCGTGGGGGATGAGTTTTCGTCGGAGTTGCTCTCATCCTCTACTACCGAGGCCGTTGTAAGGCTTATCCCATCGAGCGAGGGGTTGGGTATCTCGGCCATAGAGATTCACTTGGTACGCAAAGGTGCGGCTGTCGAGCCTAAGAGGGTTGTTTACGACTACGATGGAGAGAGTGTGGTTATTACTACGTCGCTCTTGGCTCTCGACGGAAGAAAGTTGCCTAAGTGGGATAAGAACACCTACCGTGCCTACGATATAGTGTCGTTCTTGTAATTTGCTGAATATTAACTAATAAACTAATGGTGATGAAGAAGATTTTGTTTGCGTTAGTTGCCGTATGTGGTCTTGTGGCTTGCGAGAAGAAGTGGATGGAGCCAGTGCCTGATAGTGCCTTTACCGAGAGTTTCGAGAAGACTATTAGTGGCGACTATAGTTACGGTTATGTGGGCGACGACCTACGATTCGAGTACTTCTATAACGATGAGTTCGACTACTGGGGAGGCTTTGCGCAGTCGAAGATGTATGATACCGATTTGGCTAATGGTCTCTTTGAGAATCAGTATAGTGTCTATAATAGCAAGGCTAAGTCGGGAGATAACTTCTTACTCTACTACTACGATAGTTATAGCGAGCCTTGCGACATCATCTTTAAGAGGGAGGGTATTCGCCTACAAAGCATCTACCTCAACCTCACGACCTATACCTACGCCTCTATCACCAACGAGGATATCAATAGTTTTGCTCGTGCCTTTGGTGATGGCGACTACCTCAAGGTGGTCTTTACTCCGCTGTTGGATGCCGAGACCGTAGTTGCGGATAAGGCTGTAGAGTGCTATGTTGTTGATTATAGGGATGGTAAGCGTAAGGCAGATGTCGATTGGACTAAGTACGACCTACTCTTCGACGCCGAGTACTATGGTGTGCGTGTGACAATCGAGACTACGGATGTGGGCGATTATGGCGCAAACACACCGCTCTATGTCGCTATGGATAGCCTCTTCTACACCGTAGAGTAATTGGCTTGATTATACCAGAATATCGACTGCTCAACCCCACAGAGGGTTGGGCAGTCTCTATTTTATCACCAAAAGCGGGTCGTTGCGCTCTAACTTTTCGTTATACTTTTTGTCCTTTTCGTAAATTTTTATTATCTTTGAGACGTTGTATATATATTAAAAATTAACGCTAATGGAATCAACAAAGATAGAGCAGAAATTGCAACGTATTTCTTCGATAGTCAAGGGCTGGAGCAATGGCAACATCCCACGTATCGAGCGCGATATGGTGCTTGAGGAGTTGCGCCACCTCTACGATGCAGTATTGGATTACGAGGCCGAGACCCCAGAGACCGAGACCCCAGAACCAAAGGTTGTTGCTGTGGTGGAGAGTGTGGAGGATAACTTAGAGCATAGAATCGAAGAGAGTAAGAACGACATCGTAGATGACTTCGATGATGCCTTGGATATAGATGCCTTGCTTGGTATCGGTCTTTCGGAGTCGGAGACCTCAGAGGATGAGATTTTCCAGGAGGAGACCCCCGAGGAGCAGACCGCTATAGAGGAGCAACCCGTAGTCGAAGAACCACAGGAGGTTGTTGAGGAGGCAATTGAGCAAGTTGTTGAGGAAGTTAAGGAGGAACTAAAAGAGGAACCAAAGACCGAAGTCGAGGAGGAACCTAAAGTAGAGGTTAAGGAGGAGCCAAAGGAGGAGAGAGTCCTCGGTGGTCTCTTCGATTTGGAGGATATCCCAGTGAAGGCAAAGAGTGGTCGCAGGATGATTTCGCTCTATGGCGACGGTGTTCCTCGCGAGATAAACCCAAAGCCACAGACACCGCAGCCAGAGCCTACTCCAGCACCTAAGCCAGAGCCTATCGTGGTCGAAGCACCAAAGGAGCAACAGGAGGTGGAGCAGCCCAAACGCATTGGCGATATCTTGGGAAGCAAGACTACGTTAGCCGACCAGATGATTAAGGATGATGCCCCCACAACACCATTCAATCGCATCACTGACATTCGCAAGGCGATGGGTCTAAACGATAGATTCCTTATGATTCGAGACCTTTTCGCTGGTGATGCCGACCGTTTCGATGCTACCATAGATACCTTAAACGAGTTTGAGGATCTCGATGAGTGTATGATCTACATTGTTGAGAATTTCAAGTGGAACCCCGACTCGGAGGGTGCGAAACTCCTTGTGTCGCTCATCGAGCGTAAGTTGGCATAATCCTCTATATACCATTAGCATACGACAGATTTATGGCAAAACTTTATATCGTTCCAACCCCTATCGGTAACCTTGAGGATATCACCCTCAGGGCTATAAACGTACTCAAAGAGGTTGATTTCATCCTCGCTGAGGATACACGTACCACGTCGCATCTTCTCCGCCATTTAGGCATCGAGAAGCCTATGCACTCCCACCATAAGTTCAACGAACACGCCACCGTGGGCCGTGTTGCCGAGAGCATTGCTCAGGGCCGAGATGTGGCTTTAGTGTCGGATGCTGGTACTCCTGGTATCTCCGACCCCGGCTTCTTGCTTGTGCGCAAGTGTGTGGAGGAGGGTATCGACATCGTCACCTTGCCAGGTGCTACGGCGCTCATTCCTGCCTTGGTGCAGAGTGGTTTTCCCTGCGACAGATTCTGTTTCGAGGGCTTCTTGCCACAGAAGAAGGGCCGTATGAAGCGACTTCAGGAGTTGGCCACAGAACCTCGTACACTGATATTCTATGAGTCGCCCTACCGTGTTGTCAAGTGCCTCGAACAACTCGCCGAGACCTTTGGTGCTGAGCGCCGTGTGGCTGTGGTGAGGGAGATAACCAAGAAGTTCGAGGAGACGGTGCGTGGTACCTTGACCGAGGCTATCGACCACTTCAAGAGCCACGAGCCTAAGGGTGAGTTCGTTATCGTTGTCGAGGGTTACGATGCTAAGCGCACCGTCGCGACCGATGAGGAGGACGAAGAGTAAATAAGATATTATGGCAAGGCTCAGTGTAGTAATACTCAATTGGAATGGCCGTCACCACTTGGAGCGATATCTGCCAAGTGTTGTGGAGCATACCACCCAAAATGCCGAGGTTGTCGTTGCCGACAATGGCTCTACGGATGACTCGTTGGTGTGGCTCAGGCTCAACTACCCCCAGGTGCGTGTCATCCGTCTCGACCGCAACTATGGCTTTGCTGAGGGTTATAACCGCGCCTTGGAGCAGATAGAGAGCGAATACACCCTCCTTCTAAACTCCGACGTGGAGGTTACTGCGGGGTGGTGGCAACCCTTGGTCGAGGTGTTGGATGCTAACCCAGATGTGGCGGTCGTAGCCCCCAAGATTCTTAGCGACAGGGAGCGCGATAAGTTCGAGTACGCAGGTGCTTCGGGTGGTTTTATCGACTACCTCGGTTACCCCTTCTGCCGAGGTCGTATCCTCTCGACGGTGGAGAGCGACCAGGGTCAATACGACGACTCACGCGATATCTTTTGGGCTTCGGGAGCGGCTATGTGTTGTCGCACGGATGTATTCTGCACCCTTGGAGGTTTCGATGGCGACTACTTCGCCCATATGGAGGAGATAGACCTTCAGTGGCGTATGCAGTTGGCAGGCTGGCGCATTGTTGTAGAGCCCCGCTCTACGGTCTATCACCTTGGCGGTGGAACCTTGGCCCCCTCACCCCACAAGATTTTCCTAAACCACCGCAACAACCTTGCGATGCTCTTCAAATGCTCTACACCGCTCCAGCGTGCTGTGGTTGCAGTGGTTAGACCCTGCACCGACTTTGTGGAGATGTTGGCCTACCTCCTTACGCTCAAGCCCCGTAGTGCGTGGGCTGTGGCGAGGGCCTGGTGGGAGTTCATCAAGTGGCACGGAGCGTTGGCCGACAAGCGCAAGGAGGTGGTGCGTACACATAAGGTGCAACACATATATCGTTTCAGTGTTATAGTTCGTTATCTATGTGGCAAGCGCCACTTTAATAAAATGATGTGATGAGACGACTAATAATCATACCTACCTACAATGAGAAGGAGAATGTGGTGAAGATGATTCGCCGACTTATGGCTATGCCTATGGGCTTTGACCTGCTCATCGTCGATGATGGCTCTCCCGATGGCACTGCCTCATTGGTTAAGGCCGAGCAGGCAACCTATGGCGAGCGCCTCCACCTCTTGGAGCGTGCTGGTAAGTTGGGCCTCGGCACAGCCTATATCGCGGGCTTCAAGTATGCCCTTGAGCGTGGCTACGACAGAATCTTTGAGATGGACTGCGACTTCTCGCATAATCCTGACGACCTTCCCCGCTTGGATGCTATGCTCGACGAGCGAGATGTGGCTATCGGCTCGCGCTACTCGCGTGGTGTGAACGTGGTGAATTGGCCCTTGGGTCGTCTTTTGATGTCCTACTTCGCCTCGAAGTATGTGCGCATCGTGACACGTATGCCCGTCTGCGACGCTACGGCAGGCTTTGTGGGCTACCGTCGCGAGGTGCTCGAAACCATCGACTTGGATGCTGTGCAGATGATAGGCTATGGCTTCCAGATAGAGATGAAGTACTCGGCGTGGCGTCTCGGCTTCAACGTGGGCGAGGTATCTATCATCTTCGTCGATAGGGAGGAGGGTACATCCAAAATGTCGTCAGGCATCTTTGGTGAGGCCTTCTTTGGAGTGTTGAAGATGCCGTTCAGAAGAATTAAACCTAAAAAATAGATTATACTATGAATATGAAAGAGGCAGAGATGGCCACAGCGCGCCTTCTCGAAGTTATGGATACGCTACGTAGGGAGTGTCCTTGGGATAGAGAGCAGACCTTCGACTCGTTGCGTAATAACACCATCGAGGAGACCTACGAACTTGCTGATGCCATCACCGACAAAAATATGGAGGGCATAAAGGAGGAGTTGGGCGACTTGCTCCTTCACGTAGCCTTCTACTCTAAGTTAGCAGATGAGCAGGGTGCCTTCAACTACACCGACGTAGCCAATGGTGTCTGCGACAAACTCATCTACCGCCACCCCCACGTCTATGGCGATATCCATGCCGACACCCCCGACGAGGTGAAGCAGAATTGGGAGGCCCTCAAGTTGCGCAAGAAGAGTCGCAAGAATGGCGCCTTGGGAGGTGTTCCTGTCTCGTTACCCGCGATGGTCAAGGCCTTTCGCATCGGTGAGAAGGCTGCAGCCGTAGGCTTCGACTGGCAGAAGCGCGAAGATGTATGGGGTAAGGTCAAGGAGGAACTTATGGAGGTGGATGCCGAGATTGAGGCAAAGAATATGGAGTGCCTCACCGACGAGATTGGCGACCTCTTCTTCGCCCTTATCAACGCCTGCCGCCTCTATGGCATCGACCCAGAGGGTGCCTTGGAGCGCACCAACAAGAAGTTTATCCGTCGCTTCGGACACGTAGAGCAGAGGGCCGAGGAGCGTGGCGTGACACTCCGTGAGTTGTCGCTCGAAGAGATGGATGGTTATTGGAACGAAGCAAAACAAAACGAAAAATAGAATACTATGGCTTTAATCAGAGAAGTACGTGGCTACACGCCCGAGATTGGAAACGACACTTGGTTGGCAGAGAATGCCACCATCATCGGTAATGTAAAGATTGGTGAGAACTGCTCGATATGGTATAATGCCGTATTGCGTGGCGATGTCAATGCCATCACCATTGGTAACAACACCAATATTCAGGATGGCGTGGTCATCCACACCCTCTACGATGGCTCAAAGAATCCCTCTCAGACCCATATCGGCGACTACGTTTCCGTAGGTCACAACGCCATCATCCACGGAGGTATCATCGAGGATAACTGTCTTATCGGTATGGGTGCTACCATCCTCGACAACGCTGTCGTAGGCACCGGTTGTATCGTTGCTGCTAACGCTCTTGTCCTCTCAAACCAGAAACTTGAGCCCTACTCAGTATATGCTGGTGTCCCCGCCAAGAAAGTTAAAGACGTAACTCCTGAGCAGCGCGACGAGATTATCAAGCGCACGGCACGAGATTATTGTACGTATGCCTCTTGGTACAAGTAATTTGAAGTTATAAGGTGGCATCTACGTCATCTGCCGACCTTATATATTAGGGAGTTTAGGGAGTTTAGGGAATTTAAGGAGGATTTCAATAAGTTTTGGGAGTAGCTTGCGCGAGTCGTTCTCGCAAGGACATTCCGCAAGTTCTTAAAATTCCTTAATCTCCCTACAACTCTATATCTGACTTTGCCCAGCAAAGCCCACAAAAACAACAACCGCAATGAAGAAAAAGAGCAACATAATTCTACACTCACTTATAGCCGTGGTGTTGAGTCTCGTTGTGAACTTCTCCTACCTGCTCACCCCGATAATCACGGAGCAGGGGGCGAGACCTCGTGAGGGTCTATCCCCCGAGGCGGAGCATACAACGGGTGTGTTACACCTCGACAGAGACCTTCACGGATACATAGTCTGCGACTGCGACAAGCGCGACTCCACCTATGTCACGGCGTGGCAGGTACAGCGCCACCGACTTCAGGAGGGCGACAAACTCGTCTTCTCCACACGCACGGTGGATGAGCGTAGCGTAGAGTTCACCCAAGGGGCGCACCCACGCCTCGACAGGGTATATATGCTCAATGGCGAGGAGTTCGACATCGATACCGTCTACGACAGGCCCAGCCGCACGATGGAGTTCATTTGGCAGATCGTCTACTACGCCTTAGTGTCGCTAGCCATAATCCTCGTGCTTGTGTGGCTACCCAAGAGTGGAAACTACACTAATTGGGCCTTTGTGCGTCGTCTCCTCATAGCGGTACTCCTATCGTTGGTACTCACCTATTTCGCCCCCGTGGTGTCGTTCAAGGATGGTGCGATGCGCATAGTCTCCTTCTTCCAGGCCGATGCCCACACCAACACCTACTACATAGTGCTTACCAAGTACCTATTTATGTTGGTGGTATCAATCCTCTATGCACGTATCTACCTCTTGCTCCGTCAGCGTCAGGTGATGGAGGTGGAGAACGAGCGTCTAAAGAACGAGAATCTATCTACGCGCTACAATATGCTTATGGGACAGATTAACCCTCACTTCTTCTTCAACTCGCTGAACTCCTTGGCGATGCTTGTGCGTGAGGGCGACCAGAGCCGTGCGCTGGAGTATATCGACCAACTATCCTACACCTTCCGCTACATCATCCAGAATGGCCAGACCAGCAACACAACCCTCAAGGATGAGATGGCCTTTGTCGATGCCTATGCCTACCTCTTCAAGATTCGCTATGCCGACAAACTATTCTTCGACATATCCATCCCTGAGGAGTATCTCGCGTGGACCCTGCCAGCCCTCTCGCTACAGCCACTCATTGGCAATGCCGTGAAGCATAATAGCATAACCACGAAGAATCCACTCCATATATATATACGTGTAGAGGATGATGTGCTTGTGGTGGAGAACAAGAAACAACCAAAACTCGATGTGGAGCCTTCGACGGGCATAGGTCTTAGCAACCTCAACAGCCGTTGGCAGATCATCGTGGGACAAGAGATAGAGATTATTGATACGGCAGATAGTTTCCAGGTGCGTCTGCCATTGACCAAACCAAAGAGTGTATGATAAAGCGAGTAGTTATTGTAGAGGATGAGACGGCTGCGGCGGTAAACCTGCGCAGTATGCTCTCTATAGTAGCCCCTGAGGCCGAGGTTATCGAGGTCTTGGAGTCGGTGGAGGAGGCCGTAGAGTTCTTCAAGGGCGAGGTAGAGGCCGATGTGGTCTTTATGGATATACACCTTGCCGATGGCGACTCGTTCCGCATCTTCGGTAGCGTAGATATCGACATACCTATTATATTTACCACGGCCTACGATCAATACGCCTTGGAGGCCTTCAAGGTCAATAGCATCGACTACCTGTTGAAACCATTCAAGGAGGAGGAGTTGCGTCGTGCGCTCGAGAAGTTGCTCCGCCTGACCGAGGGTGAGCGTCAGGAGCGTCGCCAGCAGAATAGAAGGGTAGCCGAGGAGGTTGCTACGGATGCTGTGCAGACGATGTTGCTCCGCCACAAGGATAAGATTATCCCCGTGAAGACCGAGGACGTGGCATTCTTCTACACCTCGGAGGAGCGTGTCACGCTCACCACACTTACGGGAGAGAGCTATCCCGTAGATAAGACCCTTGAGGCCTTGGTGCAGATACTTCCGCCCCAGCGCTTCTTCCGTGCCAACCGCCAATTTATCGTCTCGCGACGCGCTGTAAAGGATATCGCAGTATGGTTCGGAAGTAGGCTCGCACTCAACCTAACCCTCGAAACTCCCGAGCGAATCATCATATCTAAGGCCAGAGTACCCGAATTCAAGGGTTGGCTACAGGCGGTTCACAACGAGTAAAGGGCGCTTCACCCCTGCAATAGTCCGTTTGGCCCGAGCGTCAGACACAAATCGTAATTTTGGGTTGTACCTTTGTACTAAGAAAACAGATGTATAACCCTTTTAAAATTTACGATTATGAAGAAGATGATGTTTTTGGCCCTCGCGCTATCGGTGATGGCAATGGGTAGTGTTTCAGCAAGTGATGCAGACCGCAAGCCAGGTAGTTTCGTTGTAGGATTCAACGGTAACGGAGGCTTTGTAAAGGTAGAGATGGGAGCGCCAAAGCCAGGCAAGAAGCCAAGTTGTTGCTGCGACTTCCACCACAACCCACCTTGCAAGGATTTTAAGAAGGCTAACGCTAAGAGGGGTAAGAGATTCGATATGCCAAGGGATAAGCACCCACATAGTTGCCCAATCCACGGCCCACACCACAACTTCAATGGTGGTCGTCCAACTCCTCCACCTCCAGCACATAGCCCAGCCTTTGGCCCATCACGTCCCGGAGGTCCTGGTCGCCCAGAAGGCCCAGTACGCAGATAGGCTTAGGTGGTAATAAACCATAAAAATTAACCCAATGGGGGTAGCCGAAGTCGGTTTACCCCCTTTTTTGGGCGATTCACCGACGAAGTGTCTCGTATGTCAATAAATTTCATTATTTTCGCGGAGCGAAATAGTGCAACAGATTAAGGCGAAAATAATAGATTAAACAAAGATGATAAAGCGACTTTTTACAATTTTAATTATGCTCTGCGTGGCACTCCCCGTTATGGCGCAGTCGGCAAAGATCTCTGCTAAGGTTATTGATGCAGAGACCAAGGAGGGTATCATAGGTGCCATTATGGAGGTTATCGACACTAAGACCTCGAAGAGCCGTCACTCGGTGTCGGGAGTTATGGGCGCTGTTACCGTGACGGGCCTTAGCAATGCAGAGTACGATGTCAAGATTGCCTTCATCGGCTATGGTACTCACACCCAGCGTGTTATGATTAGTGGTAAGAGCGTGGACTTGGGTACTATCGAACTCAAGCCCGAGGCTGTGGCTATTGAGGGCGTTGTAAAGGAGGTACAGGCTTTGCGTACCTCACAGAATGGAGATACGGTGGCCTATAACGCCGCGGCGTTCAAGGTGGCTGCCGATGCCGATGTCGAGGGCCTCTTGAAGAAGATGCCAGGTATCACCATCTCGAATGGCTCGGTTGAGGCACAGGGTGAGCAGGTGAAAAAGATCTTTGTTGATGGCAAGGAGTTCTTCGGTGAGGATGTCTCAACGGCATTGAACTCTCTTCCAGCGCAGGCCGTAGATCGTATCGAGGTATTCAATAAACTCTCGGATAATGCCGAGTTCTCGGGTATGGACGATGGCGAGGGCTACAAGGCTATCAATATCGTTACACACGAGAATATGCGTCAGGGCGTCTTCGGCAAGTTGTACGCTGGCTATGGCTATCAGCCTGATACTAAGGGTGCTACTCCTGAGTTCGACTTCAAGGGCGATGGTATCACCGACCCTATCGTCAGCGATGGTGTGACCTCTCCACATAAGTTCAACGTGGGAGGTAACGTAAATATCTTCCAGGGCTCAAGCCGTATCTCGGTTATTGGTATGCTCAACAATGTAAACCAGCAGAACTTCTCGTTCGAGGATATCATCGGTGTCACTGGTGGTGGCGGTGGTATGGGTGGCCGAGGTCGTGGTGTTGGCGGCTATATGGTGCGCCCACAGAGCGGTGTAGCACGTGTAGGCTCTATCGGTGTTCAGTACTCTGATACGTGGGGCGAGAACGACAAGGTAAAACTCAATGGCTCGTACTTCTATAACGACACCAAGACAAAGAATAAGAGTTACCTTGAGCGTTGGTACAAGGAGCCATATCCATACCCTGGAGATGAGTTGATTCAGGAGGGTGAGTCCGAGACCCACAATTTCAACCACCGTTTAAACGCACGTCTCGATTGGAATATCAACAAGAATATGTCGTTGATGTCTCGTACCAACTTCAGTTTTCAGGGCAACGACCCTTATAGCCAGCAGTATGGTGAACTCTCGGGTTGGCGTACCGACCCTGAGACTGGCGAGGTGAAAGAGTATCTCAATGTTGATAACAATGGCTCAGACGCTTCGTCGCGTGCCTTCCGCTTCTCGGAGTTCTTGCAGTATCGTGTGAAACTCGGCAAGCCTGGCCGTACTATTACCGTTGATGGTCGCTATTCTGTACGTAATACGCCTAAGTCGGTGTCAAATAGTTACTCTACGCTCACTACTGACTACGACCCAGTAACTAAAACAGTGGAGTACAAGCAGCGCTACGTGTCGTCGTTGGCTCCTCAGGGCGAGGATGATATCAGCGCAAACATCACCTACACCGAGCCAGTATCTAAGAACTCGCAGGTGAGCCTCCAGTACCGCTTCGAGTATGAGGATCAGAGCATCGAGAAGACCGCTTACATCACCGATGCGGACTACATCACCGAGGGCCGACCTATCGACAAGGATCTCTCGTCGCTCACCACAAGCCTCAGTATGGAGCATCGTGTAGGTCCTGGTTATCGCTATGCTAAGGGTCGCAATACGGTGGTCGCAAATGTCTACTACCAGCACTCTACGCTCGACGGCTTGGCTAATGGCGACAACATCAAGCGCGACTTCGACCACGTGACATACTTCTTTATGGCAAATGCGGCGTTCAACCCACAGAACACCATCCGCCTCTTCCTCAGTTCATACACTCAGAATCCCGATGTGCGCAACTTGCAGGATATCTACGATGTGTCGAATGCGCAGTATATCTCTAAGGGTAATCCAAACCTTAAGTCGTCGTACAACCATCGCTTGAACTTCCACTATGTGCGCTCGAATATTGAGAAGGGCCGTACCTTTATGTGGATGTTCTCGGGCCAGTATGCTCAGGACTTCATCGGCCAGTCGGTGATTTATAACCCTACAGCCGAGCAGATGCCTAACCTCCCAACCAACAATGGTGAGCCATATCAGCCACAGCAGTACTCTACATACGAGAATATGGATGGCTATGCTAACTTGCGTACCCACCTCAGTTATGGTTTCCCTATCGCGCCTATCAAGTGTAACTTGAATGTTATGGTTGGTGCCAACTGGTCACGCACCCCTTCGCAGATCAACGGTATGATGAACTACACAAGCAATATGGGTTACGACGCTATGTTGTCATTGGGTAGTAATATCTCGGAGAATATCGACTTCACTCTACAGTGGAACGGAGCCTATAACGATGCTCGTCAGTCGTTGGCTCAGCGTGGTCAGAACAACAAATACTTCAGCCACACTGCTTCGGGTACTATCAAGTGGGTATTCTGGAAGGGCTTTACCCTAACAGGTGCTGTGAACTACAACCAGTATATCGGTTTCACAGATAGTTACAACGAGGACTACCTTATCTGCAACGTCTATTTGGGTAAGAAGTTGTTCAAGAACCAGCAGGCCGAGATCTTGGTTGGTGTGAACGACCTCTTGAACCAGAATAGCGCCTTTGTTCGCACCGTGGGTAGCGACTACACTCAGAACTCTTGGAATAGTGTTATAGGACGCTACTTCACCGTTCAGTTCAACTACAACCTTCGCCACTTCGGCAAGAAGGGCTCTAAGCAGATTGAGGACTACGATGGTATGGGTGGCAGACCTAACCTTCCTCCGGGGCACTTTCCAGGAGGTCGTCCACCGATGATGCACAGATAGTAGGCAGTGTATATAGATAAAGAGCGTGTTCAGAATTCTGAACACGCTCTATTTATATATGTATATCGTGACTCTCTACCACCCACTTCGTAAAATGGTACATAGGGGACAGTATTTGCCGAGGTGGTGGTTGCAATACTCGGTGGATAGTTGTAGGAGGGCTTGGCTATGAATGGCGCTCTTACCTCGGCTACTTGAGGGCATATACCATCGCCTGATGTAGGTGTTGTCCTCCGAGGGTATATCTTCGAGGAGGGACAAGGCCTGCTCGTAGAGGGTGTAACTCTCGGTGAAGTTACCGTAGTAGTACATCATTGGCACAACCACGTTGATACCGAGGATGTCGCTCTTGAACG
The DNA here is from genome assembly GCA_017555905.1 of Alistipes sp. Lineage (GTDB taxonomy): Bacteria > Bacteroidota > Bacteroidia > Bacteroidales > Rikenellaceae > Alistipes. The sequence goes on from JAFZFP010000021.1 coordinate 94,608, forward strand.
AGCCTATGCGGTAGGATATCTTATGGTGTGAGGCCGAGGGCGAGAAGTTCTCTACCCAATACTCCGAGGCTTTGGCCGAGAATAGGTCGTGTACATCCTTGCGCCTCTTGCACATCAACATCCTCTCCATCGTTATATTATTGCGGTGGAGACAACTTGCTATCTGTGCCAAGCGGAGTGTGGGGTGGTTGTTTATATACATTCCCGAGAGTTGCCACTCCGAGGCCTCCATAGGCTCGATTCGGTACTTGTGTGAGAGGTGGTTGAACTCCTCTTTGAGACGACGCACGTAGTAGTCGTCATCGTACAAGCCCAACAATCCCGAGCCACCCAATAGCAGAGCCTCGACATTTATTAGCGAACCATTCTCCCTGAGGATTGCGTTGTAGGATACTCGTTTGGCGAGTTCCAGCGCTGCACCGCGGTTGTGCGAGCCACACACCACACGCAAGAGGAGTATATACATCGCCTGTTGCCAGTCGTTGTTTGCGATACTGAAAAGTTCCTCTATATCCTTTGATTTGCGCCCCAGACGCTCGTTGATAAGCCTATGGCATAGTGCTTCAAGGTGGTCGTCGCTGAGTGTCACTACAACCTCGCTACAGCGGGTGTAGGTGCCAGCATCGCCACGTTCGCACGCATCGGCAAGTATCTGAGCATCAAGTGCCATACCTCGAGCCGTTAGAGTAGGTTGAGTTCCAAGAGGGCCTCCTCCGACATCATCGACTTATCCCACTGAGGCTCGAAGGTGAGGGTGATGTTTACCTTCTCCACGCCTTGCACCTTGCTCACCTCGCGGTGGATGTCGTTAAGAAGCATATCTGCCATAGGGCAGTTCGGCGCTGTGAGGGTCATAATGATATCTGCAGTGCCCGAAGGCTCGAAATTAATCTCGTAGATGAGTCCGAGGTCGTAGATGTTTACGGGAATCTCGGGGTCGTAAATATTCTTCAGCGTAAGAACGATGTTCTTCTCGATTGATAGTATCTCTTCAGGTGTCATACCTCTGTTGTTTAACTATTTGTTACTCTGTTGTGTATAGACCAAAGCGTCGAGTTTCATCTGTGCCACCATAGCGCGTAGGCCGTTGCTACGTGTAGGCGATAGATTCTCGCCAAGGCCAATCTCGTCGATGAAGTAGAGGTCGATATTTGCCAACTCCTCGGCAGGACGACCACTCATAACTCTTACCAAGAGGGCGATGATGCCCTTGGTGATGATGGCGTCGCTGTCGGCGGTGTAGTAGACCTTGTTGTCGCGCAACTCCGAGGCTACCCATACGCTCGACTGGCATCCCTCAATCTTGTACTTGTCTGTACGCTTCTGGGGGTCGATGGCTGGAAGATCCTCGCTCAGTCCGATGATGTACTCATACTTGTCGAGCCACTCGTCGTAGAGCGAAAACTCCTCGATAATCTCGTTTTGAATCTTGTCGTTTCTCATATTTTGTCTTTTATTTTTAGTCTATAATTCTCTATCGCTTGCCAGCCGTAACCTCGCTCAATCCTCGCGATACGGTTGCCCAGGGGCGCTCGATGTTTAGTATCTCGGCGATGGTAGGTGCTACCGAGACCATACTTACCTCTGTGTCATACTCACCCTTTGTGCCGATGCCGTAGAAGATGAGTGGTACCTCGCGGTCGTAGTTATATCCCGATGTGTGGGCCGAGCGCTTATCGCTCTCCTCGATTATCCAGCCAGGCATAAAATCTATGATGATGTCGCCTGAGCGTGTGGCATAGAAGGATTGTTGCATAAGGCGGCTACGGCCCTCCGAGAATGAGGTGTTGCGTAGCGATGACGAAGAGATCGCCGTTGCCACGCCTCGTAGTTGTAGCATAAATGTTGCCACCTCCTCACGCAGGGTGTCGAGCGATATGCGCTTCTTGAGGATTAGTTCGTGGTTGAGGTAGAGGGCATTGTTCGCAAAGCCAAGGATGTAGTTGTCCGAGCCGTAGCGCGCACCGAGGAAGGCATTTACGATAACCTCCATCTGTCGGGTGTTGAATCGCTCACGCACCCTGCCACCAATGGGGTTGTAGGAGGGTGATGTGCCGTGGTCCGAGGTGAGTATCACCACGATTTTCTGAGGATCATCGACCTGTGCGTAGAGGTATGTCAGGAATTCGGCCAAGGCACTATCCAAGCGGTAGAGCATATCCTCCCACTCCATCGACTCAGTGCCGTAGGTTGAGGCTATGTATCGTGGGGTATCGAGTACGATGTTTAGGATGTCGGGGTTTGTGTCGGTGCCGAGACGTTCTTGGGCAATTAGCGACGAGGCGAACTCCAAGAGCATAGTGTTGCCCGCAGGGGTGTAGCGCATCTGGCCTATCTTCGATGTGCCGAGTTTTAGGTCTATGTCGCTGATAAGTTTTGTACTTTTATTCTTGATATCCTCCATTACTGCTACCTCGCTATTGTGGTAGCGGCTGGCGTCGTAGAAGGGTGTCCAGCGCTTCAAAACATACATATCGTTGCTCAGCGAGGTGTTATACTGCGCCACCCACTCGGGTAACGAGTTGAGGTATGCCGACGAGGTAGTCCAGTTGGTCTTGTTGGTCTCGGCCCAGAATCCTACGCCATAGTGGCCCGTGAGGATGATTGCCGAAATGGGGTCTATTGCAACGGTGAAGCACTTGCTCTGGGCATTGCTACTAAGGAGCATATCCGAGATTGTTGGGGTCGCCAAGCGGTGAGGCGAGCAACTTATTGCTCCAGTGCTGAATGGTACGGGGTGTGCTTTGATGTCCGCGATGATGTTCACGCGTGACGAATCGACATAGTTCCACCAGTACTCGCCCACAACGCCGTGTACCGAGGGTTGTGTTCCTGTGGCTATGGTTGCAAGGCCTGCTGGGGTAGATGTGTGGATGAAGTCGTAGTGGGCATTGGTATAGCGTGTGCCACCCGCCATTAGGCGCTTGAAGCCCCCTTCAGAGAAGTTATCGTCGTAGCGGTCGAGGTCGCTATTGCGCAGCGAGCCTACCACGATGTTGATGATGAGTTGAGGCTCTGTGGCGTATGCCGAACCCAAGGATAAGAGTATTGTAAGGAGGGTGGTTGCCACCCATTGTGTCAATCGTTGTCTCATAGGTGAAAGCCTTTAGGCTTTAATCAGTTTGAATTATCCTGCAAATGTATAGAAATTTTTTAATATTTCCTCGATTTGCTCCCTCTCTATCGTAAAATCGACTTGCGGAATCTGTGCCATAGCATCGAGTTGGCGTTTGCAATGGTCTCTGTAGCCCTCGCTGTGTGGGTTTGTGGGGCGGTGGTTGATGGCCTGCATTATGGCCTTGACCTTCGCCATAGTCTGCAGTGCCGTTTTTGAGAGAGCCACCTCGCAGAATCGCTCCATAACATACTCCACGGCTTGCGACGATGGGTGTACCATATCCTCGGCATAGAAGCGGTAGTCGCGCAAGTCGTCGATGAGTATCTCGAACGAAGGGAAGTAGCCTGTGCGAGTGGGGTAGCGACGGCAGATCTCGGCTATGGCAACGCGAAGGATGGCCTTGCTTAATGAGTTATCTTCGAGACCCTCGCCAATATGGCGTACTGGGCTGAGGGTGAAGAGGATGAGCTTAGGGGTAAGAGATACGATCTCCTCCAAATGTGCGATACACTCCTCGACACTTAGCAACTCTCGCCTAAAGAGTGAGGCTGGCTGTTTGTGGCAGTTGGCCACCACCTCATTTGTCGCTGATAGGCGATAGACCCAGGCCGTGCCGAGCGTTATGATGGTGATGTCGGCCGAGGCCAAGGCTTCAGAGCCGAGGGCAATGGCCTTGGTTATAGATTCGGTAGCCTCCTCGGGTGTAGCACCCCCAATCGAGGAGTGGAATCGGTAGTCCACAAAGCGCTGATCTACCTTCACAAACTCCTCAGTTTGTGGCGCATAGCCATTGGTCATAAGGCGCATAGCGAGGGCTATGGATGCGGGGTTGAAGAGTATGCCCGTAGGCGAAGAGGTTACTGAGAATTTGCGTTCGCTGAGTCGCTGTGCTATGTTGGTTGCGAAGCACGACCCAAGGCAAAGGATTCGGTGGCTATACTCTATAGGCTCTTGCCACGGTTTGATATCTATTTCGGTACGGAATTTCATAAGACTAACTGCCAATAACTCTGCGAAGATAATATTTTTTCTTCGTATCACCGAATTTTTATTAACTTTGCATAATAAACCAGAAGTTAATAGAAAATTTAAATATAAACGACTATGGAAAAGAGTATTGTATCATCTTTCGACGTAGATCACCGCACCCTTGATGCGGGTCTATATCTTCGCTCGGTATATACCATCAACGATGAGTTGGCTGTACGCTCGTGGGATTTGCGTTTCCGAGCCCCTATGGCTCACGCGCCACTCGGCTCTGGTGAGGTTCACACCATCGAACATCTTATGGCCTACTACCTTCGCTTAGATCCAAAGATTGGCAAGAGTATCGTATCGTTTTGCCCTATGGGTTGCAAGACAGGTTTCTATCTCTCGACTATGCAAGATGTTGAGGCTGAGGATGTTCGTCAGGCATTGGCAAAGGTATATAAGGATGTGTTCCCACTCAAGTCGGCAAGCGATATCGTAGGTTTGAACGAGATTCAGTGTGGCAACCCTGGCCTCTACGCCATCGACAGCACCAACGCTGCTATGGCCGAGTATATGCGCACACTCTTCAATGCCGAGGAGGCAGAGAAGGCTGGTATTGGTTGTGTTTACGAAAAGTGGTGGTAGAGTATGAGAATCCTTATCTGTGCCCCTACCTCACGCGAGTTCCGCGCTATGCAGTACGCCTTGGACCATGCCTCGTCGCTCAAGCACACCTACGATCTTAAGGAGGTGGGTATTGGCAAGGCCCTCTCTTCGGCTGGCGTGTCACGTGCCTTGACCCTCGCAACCGAGCCATACGATATGTTGGCCGTTGTGGGTTTCGCGGCTTCGGCTCTTGGTCGTAAGCAGGGCGATATCGTTATGCCTTCGTGTGCTATCCACCACGACGCCATCATCCCCGAAGGCTTCTGCCCAGAGATTACCGACCCTCGCTCGTTGCGTGGCGGTGACAAGGAGACCGTATTTACGGGTGACTCTTTCGTTAATGCCGACATTATCAGGGAGATAAAGCAGCGCTTTGGTGTTGAGTGTGGTCTCTTCGATATGGAGATTGCCGCTATCTGTCAGGTGGCTGAGTTGTACAACAACATCCCTGTTGTGGCTGTTAAATATGTCTCAGACGTTCCCGAGGAGGGCCATTCGGAACACTCTTACGACGAGTTCGCCGATGCTCACTCCGACTTTACGCCGTTGCTTGAGCGCTTAGAGATGTTGTAGAGTTATGCGTTGAGGGGGCAATAATTCAGCCTTGTCCCTTCACTCTTATAAAAGAGATGTCCCAACCCTTGCGGGCTGGGACATTTTCGTTATATGCTTTTCCGATTAGCGGTTCTGCATGTGGAGTTCGTGGTACTTGTTGTACTTCTCCATAATGCCGTCCATCTCACGGAGACGGAAGCAGAGGTTGTTCAAGAACTCGATGGTCAAAGCATCGGTAGGCTTGATCTCGTATGCCTTCTCCAACCAAGGAATAGCCTCAGCGAAGATAAGGTTGATCTTAGCGTTCTCAGCCTCGTACTCCTCGTATGTCAAGCCAGCGTTGCTGTTCAACTCGCCGATAGCGTTGTTAGCCTTCTCGATGATGAAGTAGCCAGTGTAGAAGTTGCTGTCGAACTCCTCTGGACGAAGCTCTGCGCACTTCTTGAACGACTTGATACACTCGTCGTAGTTCTTCAAAGCGTTGTAAACACGGCCACGGCCAAACCACAAGTCGTAGTTTGTAGGATCGTCGTTGAGTGAAGACTCAATCATAGAGGTAAGCTCTGCTGGGTCACCTACACCCTGCTCAGCAGTGTAGAACTGCATAAGACCGTCGAGGATAGTAGCATTCTTAGGGAAGAGCTGGATACCTGTAACCAAAGCATCCTTAGCCTTTGCCAAATATACCTCAGCGTCACGCTCCTTCTGGCCGTAGTAGCTGTGGAACAAGAAGTAGTAGATGTTACCATTCTCGTCGGTGTAGCCGCTCTCCAAAGCCTCAAGGAAGATGTTCTGAGCCTTCTCCAAAGCAACGAAAGCCTCCTCACCGCTAAGTGATGAGCCATACATAGTCATAAGCATACCTGCGTTAAAGAGGTTGTTGCCATCAGCCTTAGTTGATGGAACTACGCTCTGAGCGCGGTAAGCAAGCTCGAAGCACTCAGCAGCCTCAGCCAAACGACCCATATCGTTCAAGGCGTCACCCTGCTGTGAGAGTGCGTTAGCCAAGTTCATAGCGATAGATGCGATCTTTGACTCCTGCTTAGGATCCATCTCGTAAGCCTTAGCCATTGACTCGATAGCGGTCTGAGGAAGATTCTCCTTGATAGCCTTCTTCTGATTCCAGCCCTGGATGAGACCTGCAGCATCAACATAGATATCTACATACTCGTAGTCGCATACATATACTGGGGCGCCACGGAACTCACCCTCGTACACATTAGATGGCTGACCTACGTTCATCTGAAGCACCTGAACAGGTACACCACGACCAACCTCCTTAGTAGGGAGAATGTAGGCATTGGTATATGCGTTAGCACGCGCAACCCAAGTAGCAGCCTTAATGCCCTTCTTTGCATCCAATACTGCGGCATCAGCCTTCTCAAGTTTTGCCAACTCAGATGAGGTGTTTACCTTCTGAGCGTTTGCTGCTGGCAATGCGAACATCAACATCGCTGCAGCCAAGAATAAAAACTTTTTCATAGTTGTTGTATTGTGTTGTTAATTGTTATTCGTTGTTTGCACTCTGCTCCTCGGTGGTTGCAACCTCTTGATTCTCAGTTGTTGTTGTCTCCTCCGAAATGATTGCAATCTCCTCATCCTCATCGGTCTTTGGTACGGCTGTTACCGAAGCGATAGCGTCACCATCACGCAAGTTGATGACTCTTACGCCCTGAGTAGCACGGCCCGCAACACGAATCTGATCAACCGAAGTACGCATTGTGAGACCCGAACGGTTGATGATCATAAGGTCGTTATCGTCGGTCACGGCCTTGATAGAGATCAACTGACCAGTCTTCTCGGTGATGTTGATAGTCTTGACACCCTTACCACCACGGTTGGTGATGCGGTACTCCTCAAGGTCGGTACGCTTACCGTAACCGTTCTCCGAGAGTACGAGGATATCCTCCTTAGAGTCTGGCTCGATAGCAATCATACCTACTACCTCGTTGTCGTCCTCCATCGAAACGGCCTTAACACCTGTACTTACACGACCCATAGCACGTACCGTAGCCTCATTGAAGCGGATGGCGCGACCCTCGCGTGTAGCAATCATAATCTCGGCATTACCGCTGGTGAGTTTAACCTCCAACAACTGGTCGTCTTCTCTAATAACGATCGCCTTGACACCATTAGTACGTGGACGAGAGTAATCCTCCAACGTAGTCTTCTTAATGATACCGCGTTTAGTACACATTACAAGGAAGTTGTTCTCGACGAACTCCTTGTCGTTGAGGTTCTTAACATTGATATAAGCACGTACCTTGTCGCCTGGCTCAATCTGGATAACATTCTGAATAGCACGGCCCTTCGAAGAGCGTGTACCCTCAGGAATCTGGTAAACCTTCAACCAGTAGCAGCGGCCCATTTCGGTAAAGAACATCATCGTATTGTGCATCGAAGCCACGTAGATATGCTCGATGAAGTCCTCCTCGCGAGTTGCGCTACCCTTAGCACCCTTACCACCACGGTTCTGTGTGCGGTACTCAGCAAGTGGGGTACGCTTGATGTAGCCCATATGTGATATGGTGATAACCATATCGTCGTCGGCATAGAAGTCCTCTGGGTTGAACTCCTCCGAAGAGTAGATAATCTCCGAACGGCGCTCGTCGCCATACTTCTCCTTCATCTCCAACAACTCGTCCTTGATGATCTGCATCTGCATATCAACATTTGCCAAGACAGCATTTAGGTAGTCGATGGTCTTAACCAACTCGTCGTGCTCGTTCATCAACTGCTCGCGCTGGAGACCAGTCAATTGGCGTAGGCGCATCTCAAGGATTGCGGCAGTCTGCAACTCCGACAAACCGAAGCGCTCCTGAAGACGTGTACGAGCCTCGTCGCCAGTCTTAGATGAGCGGATGATGTGTACTACCTCGTCGATATTATCCTGTGCAATGAGCAAGCCATTTACGATATGGAGACGCTCCTCGGCCTTCTGCAAGTCGTAGCGCGAACGACGCACGATGACGTCGTGACGGTGGTCTACGAAGTGGCGGATAAGCTCCTTGAGGTTGAGCAACTGTGGACGGCCATTCACCAAGGCGATGTTGTTCACCGCGAATGATGACTGAAGTGGGGTATTCTTGTAGAGCGTGTTAAGCACTACGCTTGCCACAGCATCCTGCTTGAGGATGATGACGATACGCATACCCTGGCGGTCCGACTCGTCGTTGATATATGAGATACCCTCAATCTTCTTCTCGTTGATGAGGTCGGCGATACGCTTAATCATATCGGCCTTATTCACCATATATGGAATCTCCGTAATTACAATGCACTCACGGCCCGATGGGGTATGCTCGATCTCGGTCTTAGCACGCATAACCACACGACCACGACCCGTAAGCAATGCCTCCTTGACACCCTCGTAGCCATAGATGATAGCACCTGTAGGGAAGTCGGGACCCTTGACATACTCCAACAACTCCTCGCACTCGCACTCAGGATTGTCGATATAGGCACAGCAGGCATCAACGACCTCAGAGAGGTTGTGTGGGGCCATATTTGTTGCCATACCAACGGCGATACCGCTGGCACCATTGACCAAGAGCAATGGAATCTTGGTAGGCAATACGGTAGGCTCCTTGAGGGTATCGTCGAAGTTGAGACCCCAATCGATTGTCTCCTTGTCGATATCGGCCATCACCTCGTCGGTAATCTTCTGCATACGAGCCTCGGTGTAACGCATCGCCGCAGGAGAGTCACCATCCATAGAACCGAAGTTACCCTGACCCTCAACCAAAGGGTAGCGCATTGACCAATCCTGAGCCATACGTACCATAGCCTCGTAAACCGAACTATCGCCGTGGGGGTGGAACTTACCGAGTACATCACCGACGATACGGGCACTCTTACGTGTTGGCTTGTCCGAGTAGAGGTTCAACTCTGCGGACATATCATACAAAATACGACGATGTACGGGCTTCAGACCATCACGTACATCGGGCAGTGCGCGCGACACGATTACCGACATCGAGTAGTCGATATATGCCGACTTCATCTGCTCTTCGAGATTGACTTGGACGATACGTCCCGTCGTACCTGCAATATTCTCTTCTGACATATTATAATTGTGTTATATTAATTTCAGTTCGCTACACCTATATATTATATATATAGACCCACAAATTTACGCCAAATTTTCGTTTTGAGCAACTTTTACCCCTAAAAAGTGAGGTGGTTTGGGGGTGTGGGGTGCGAAAAATTGATGTATTGCCCATTTTTAGCCATTCTAAGCGCATCGAATCTCTGATTCGGGGTAGGTACGGGAAAAACAAGAGGGGGTGTCCCGATGGTGTGGACAACCCCCTCCGATAGAGATTTTATGTCGCAAGGACTATCGCAACTCGATAGCCTCGTATAGGGTCACAACTCCCTCAAGTTGTAGGGCAATGCAACCCTCGGCCACGGAGATAACCTCCTCGGCACGCTCGATTCTGCCCTGACTAAGGGTGTTACCCTCGCTGTCGATTGTGCGGTAGGCAATACCCTCCGTTGGGGTGGTTCCGAGGAGTAGGCGCAGAGCCGTTACACCCTCTTCCACGGCGATAGTTACGCCCTCTGTTGATGTGAACTCAGTGAATGGATTAGCATCCCAGCCGTAGTCGCACTTCTCCACAGGGTTTATGTCGAATGAGCGGATGGCCAACCAGTTACGCTTCTTCGACTCCAACTTACGGATGCCCACGTAACGAGCCTCGAAAGGCTCACCCTTCCAGAGAATGTCGTAAACGCCCTCCATAGGCTCGGTAAGAGCGATCCAGTTCTGACCATCTGTAGAGTACTCGACGATGACGTGGTCGAAGTAATCGACATCATCCACCGAGTTACGGCCCTGGATAATGCGTACCTCGCGTACCTCGCGCACGATGCCCATATCGGCTGCGACGAAGTCGTCAGTACGTTGTGCCTGTCCCGAGTGGTAGTAGGTCTCAAGGTCGTTATCGAACATATATTTTGCCTGTGGTGCCTGCAACGAGATATAGTTACCTGCAGCCGAGAGGGTCGAAGATTTCTCGCCTGTGAGGTACTCGTAGTAGCGCGATACAAGGCCATCCATAATACGCTCGTAGAATGGCTTAAGTTTCATTGTGCCAACGCGATGAGCGTCGTACATCTCCACCGCTTCGAGCGACATAAGGTTATCTACGTAGGCCTCCCAGAAGCCCTCGAATCTCTGCTCCTCGGGGCGTTGCATATAGCCGTCGAGCAACTCCAAAGCCTTACGACAGCGAGTGCCGAGTTTGCCGAACGCCACCAACCAAGGACGCAACTCCTCCAAGAGGGCTTTGTTCTGCATCGCCTCCATAGCCTGAGGTACGGCCTCGATGCGCTTCAACTCCTCCATAAGTTTTGCCGAGAGTTCAGGGGTGTAGTCCTCGAAGCCGAAGGTCTCTGTCTCCCACGACTCCAAACGGCGGTAGCCAGTCTCGGTGTCGCACGAGTGGATGGCGAAGAGACGGTAAGCCTCCTTTACCTCTGGAGCAAGGGCTTCAAGACCACGCTCCCAACTGTCGATAGGGTTGTAGGCCTCGGTATTCCAAGTGTAGTCGGCTACGCTGTAGAGGGCCAATTTAGAGGCCTCGCCGTGTTCCATAGGGTTGCTTACAAGACCTCGAGTCTCCTTCTCGGTAAGGATCGGTGAAAGACCATATACAGGGCCCTGCATCATAATATGGCGGGCATAGTCGGTAACGGGGTAGTTCCACCAGAAGAGCGCTGGGCGCTGGATGCGCGACGATATCCACTCCATAGTGCTTGGGGTCATATCGCTACATACGGCATCGCCTGTCCAGAATACATCTACCGAAGGGTGCAACTCCTTGCCATAGACTACCAAACTGCCTCGTTCTGAAGGGTTTGCCCAGAGACGTGTGTAGTCCGTAGGACATACAATGAGTGGTGCTACGTCGCCCTTAGCCACAACGAACTCCTCGTTGAGGATATTCATCAACTCGGTCTGGTAGTAGGGGTTTGTGCCACTACCCTCGATATCGTCGAAGTGTACGGCAAAGGCGCGTACGCCAAGTTGATACATAGCCTCGAACTTGCGAAGGAGGTTCTGGATATCTGACTCCTCCCACTTGATATCCTTTCCAGGGTGGATAGCCCAAACGAAGTTCACGTGGTTGCGGTTGCAGGCCTCCACCAACTCGCTAATCTGGCGTGCCTCATCCTCAGGGTATGGCTCGCGCCAATGGGGTGAACTGTGGTATGGGTCATCCTTAGGGCCATAGATGTAGTAGTTCATCTTGTAGCGGCCGTAGGTGTCGATGAGCGAGAGGCGTACTTCGTGTGACCAAGGGGTGCCATAGAAACCCTCCACAACGCCACGATACTGCAAGTCTGGCCAGTCGTTGATGGTAAGGGCAGGGATATGACCCTCGGCCGAAACGGGGCTCTCGACAATCTGTCGGAGAGTCTGCAAGGCATACGACACGCCCACTCTATCGTAGGCGTCGATGTTGATGCCCTTGTGCGCGATGTGGATGTGGTAGGCGCCCGACTTAGCCTCGATGCCATCGCTATACTTTGTGCCGTAGTTGATGGTTAGGGCTACGCCACGCTTGTTGTGCTTGATGAAGTCCAACTCCGAAGCAAACTCCTTGGCCTTACCCTTGAGGGCTACGCCAGCGTTGATGTCCACACCAATTGTGCGGAGCATATAGATCTGCTGAGGGGTGGGGTTGATGATGATGCCACCGTGGTCGAGTTTCTCGCCAAAGAGGCCACCCAAGTCCTGCGACTCACCACGCTGTGATGAGAGATCCTGGGCTTGAATTGCCACTGTCATAGCCATCGAGGCTATCGCAAGAGCAATCGTCTTTAGGGTCTTAATCATAGTTTTATAGTTTTAGTTATTCAATTTTGTTTCGCTTAGTTGCTCTATTATCTCGTTGTTGTGCTACGTGCCACCCAACACTAAGGGGGGCGAGCCATATCTCATCAAGGTACAAATATACGAAAAAAAAGTGAACCTGCAAGGAGGTTCACTCTTTCGTTTCGGGGCGTTATAATCCCATTATATGTCACACCCTTAGATGATGTCGAAGGCGATCTTCATCATATTGGTAAAGGATGTCTGGCGCTCCTCAGCGCTGCAAGCGGTGCCGTGTACCAACGAATCGGAGATTGTGCAGATGCACAACGCACTCTTTCCAGCACGTGCAGCATTCATATAGAGGGCCGTAGCCTCCATCTCTACTGCCAAGACACCCATCTTCTGCCACTGCTTCCAACCCTCGGCGTCGTCGCCATAAAATACGTCGCTGGCAAGGATATTTCCTACGCGGTAGTCGATGCCCAACTCCTCGGCCTTGGCTGCTGCGCTACGCAGTAGTTCGAAGTCGGCAATAGGGGCAAATGTACCTGGGAGGTTGAACTGTGCGCCATAGTTAGAGTCGGTGCAAGAGCCCATACCAAACACCACGTCACCCAACTTTAGCGATGGGTCGTAAGCACCTGCCGAGCCACAACGGATGATGCGCTTAACGTCGTAGAAATTGAACAACTCGTAGGTGTAGATGCCGATAGAGGGGATACCCATACCGTGGCCCTGAACAGAGACACGCTTACCCTTGTAGGTGCCAGTGTAGCCGAGCATACCGCGCACGTTGTTGTACTGCACGGGATTCTCCAAGAAGTTCTCTGCCATAAACTTAGCGCGGAGAGGGTCGCCCGCCATAATCACTCTGTCGGCGATTTCGCCATATTCTGCTCCGATATGTGGAGTAGGTACTTTGCCTGCCATAAAAACTATAGTTTAGTCGGTTAATACTCTTCGATACATTTCCGCCCCGAAAGGCTATCTACAAAGGTAGCGAAAAAGTGTGGTATAGCAAAACTAAAGGACAAAAAATTTGCCATAGTCTAAAAAAATGGGTGCTACGATTTTGAATTTACATATAAAATATCTATCTTCGTGGTTATGAAATAATAGAAACTACACAGATAAACCTATGAATTACACTTTTACTGCTGAGGAGCGCAAGGATATCATCGCTCTTATGAATCGTGAGATAGTTCCAGCAATCGGTTGTACAGAGCCTATCGCTGTAGCGTTGTGCGTTGCCAAGGCAACCGAGACTTTGGGTTGTCGCCCCGAGCGCATTGAGGCTCGCCTAAGCGCCAACGTGCTTAAGAATGCTATGGGTGTAGGTATCCCAGGAACAGGTATGACGGGTTTGCCTATCGCTATGGCTCTTGGCGCACTCGTGGGTCGCTCGGAGTATGAACTCGAAGTACTCAAGGATGCCGATGCTAATGCCGTGGAGGAGGGTAAGAAGATGATTGAGGAGCGCCGTATCGACGTGGACCTCAAGTATAACATCACCGAGAAACTATATATCGAGATCGAGGTGTCGGCAGGTGGTGCAAGTGCTTTGGCCATTATCTCTGGCGGTCACTCTCGCTTTGTTCACGTGTCGCGCTGTGGCCAGACACTCTTCAGCCTTGATGCGCCAGCCACCTCTGAGGGCGAGGCTCCAGTTGCTGAGGTCAAGGATCCAGAACTCACGCTTAAGAGGGTTTGGGACTTTGCGATGACTGCTCCATTGGAGGAGTTGGAGTTTATCCTTGAGGCTAAGCGTCTCAATATGAATGCTGCTAATATGTCGCTTCAGGGCGATTATGGCCACGCCATCGGTAAGTTGTTCCGTGCGGAGTCTGAGCGCAATATTATGGGCGACACGCTCCATTGCCAGATTGTGGGTATGACCACTGCGGCGTGTGATGCACGTATGGCTGGCGCTATGATTCCTGTGATGAGTAACTCGGGAAGTGGTAATCAGGGTCTCACCTCTACAGTCCCTGTGGTTGTCTATGGCGAGCAGACGGGTGCTTCTGAGGAGCAGATGATTCGTGCTTTGATTCTCAGCCATCTTACCGTTATCTATATCAAGCAGAGCCTTGGTCGCTTGTCGGCTTTGTGTGGCTGTGTTGTTGCTGCTACAGGTTCATCTTGTGGTATCACCTACCTTATGGGTGGTGGCTACCAGGAGGTTACCTTTGCCGTGAAGAATATGATTGCTAACCTTGCTGGTATGATTTGCGACGGTGCTAAGCCTTCGTGTGCTATGAAGTGTGCATCGGGAGTCTCTACGGCAGTGGTGTCGGCACTTATGGCTATGCACTCGCGTTGTGTTAAGTCGGTAGAGGGTATCATCGACGACGATGTAGATAAGTCGATTCGCAACCTCACAGATATCGGCCGTGACGCTATGACACAGACCGATGCGATGATTCTCCGCATTATGACCTCTAAATAGTCGTTTAGAGCATATCGTTAAGGGGCAGACGGCTTTCGGGCAGGTCCGCCCCTCTTCTTTAGTAGCCTTTGCGCAATTTTTGCCCTATGTGCTACACAACACTTAGAGACTAAAAACTATGATTACTGAAACCCCTAAGGAGCGTATCGAGGAGATTGTTACCTCGCAACGCCAATTCTTCCGTAGCCACGCTACCCTCCCGATTGATTACCGCTTGGAGGCCCTTCGTCGTCTGCGTAGAGCCATTGTCGAGTACGAGGAGCAGTTGTGTGGGGCGCTCTACAAAGATCTGCACAAGTCCTATGAGGAGGCCTACCTCACTGAGTTGAGCATCGTCTTGGGCGAGATAGATGGCTTCTTGAAGAATCTGAAGCGTTGGGCAAAGCCGTCGAAGAAGAGGACACCACTCAAGATGTTCCCCTCGCGAAGTATGATTCTTACCGAGCCCTTGGGTGTGAGCCTTATCATAGCCCCTTGGAACTACCCCGTACAACTACTGCTCAACCCTCTGGTCGGAGCCATAGCTTCGGGATGCACGGCAGTATTGAAGCCCTCGCCCTACACGCCCAATGTGGCAAAGGTGCTTGAGGAACTTATTGCAAAGAGCTTCGATAGCCACTATGTTGCACTTGTTCAGGGCCACCGCCAAACAAATAGACTTCTCCTTGAGGAGCGTTACGACGTCATCTTCTTCACTGGCTCACCCGAGTTAGGCCGAAGGGTTATGCGCAGTGCTGCGACAAACCTATGTCCCGTAATCTTGGAGTTGGGAGGTAAGAGCCCCGTGGTGGTGGATAGAGATGCCGACGTAGAACTTGCGGCCCGACGTATTGCCTGGGGTAAGACCCTCAATTCGGGTCAAACCTGCATAGCGCCCGACTACCTGCTTCTCCACCGCGAGGTGAAGGATAGATTTGTTGAGGCCTTTGGTAGGGCGGTGAGGAGACTACACGGCGAGGATGTACGCCAGAGTCCCCACTATGTTCGTATGGTCTCGGAGCGAGCCTTCGAGCGTGTGGCGGGTTACCTCAAGGATGGTAAGGTACTCTTCGGTGGTGCTACCAATGCCGAGGAGCGCTATATAGAGCCTACGCTCTTGGACGAAGTGGCTGTGGATAGCCCCGTGATGAGCGACGAGATTTTTGGCCCGATACTCCCAATCATCACCATAGACTCCCTCGACCAAGCCATCGACTTCATAAACGACAGAGAGAAGCCATTGGCCCTCTATGCCTTTGGTAATGAGAGAAATATGCGTAAAGTATTTGACCTTACCTCTTCGGGTGGTGGTTGCATCAACGATACTATTATGCATATCGCCAACGAGCATCTACCCTTTGGTGGTGTAGGCAATTCGGGTATGGGGCGCTACCACGGCAGGGACTCCCTATATGCCTTCTCGCATCGTAGGTCTATTCTGGTTTCCTACACGTGGCTCGACCTTCCGTTCCGCTATATGCCCTACAAACTATTTAGTTGGGTGAAGCGATTGCTATAATGAAAATGGAGATGCTCCCGAAAGGGGGCATCTCCAAATCTATGAGTCACTATACCTACTTTTAGAGGATAGTCTTGAGATACTCGGATACGTTGCGCTCGATACGCTTCTCTACGTCGTCGCTCTCCTCGCGAACGAACTTCTCGCCTGTAACGGCCTCATAGAGTTCGATATAGCGCTCGGTGATGCCAGCAACAACCTCTGGAGTCATCTCTGGAACCTGCTGACCCTCCTGGCCCTGGAAGCCATTCTCCATCAACCACTCACGAACGAACTCCTTAGAGAGCTGCTTCTGCTTCTCGCCACGTGCGAGACGCTCCTCATAACCCTCCTTATAGAAGTAGCGTGATGAATCGGGGGTGTGAATCTCGTCCATAAGATAGATCACGCCATTCTTCTTACCGAACTCATACTTGGTATCGACAAGAATAAGACCCATCTTCTCGGCAATCTCAGTACCGCGCTGGAAGATAGCACGTGTATATGCCTCCAACTGCTCGTACTCCTGGCGAGAAACCAAGCCCTGTGCGATGATCTCCTCCTTAGAGATATCCTCGTCGTGACCCTCGTCGGCCTTAGTTGTTGGGGTGATGATAGGCTCTGGGAACTTCTGGTTCTCAACCATACCCTCAGGCATCTCGACACCACAGATGGTGCGCTTGCCAGCCTTATACTCTCTCCAAGCGTGGCCAGAGAGGTAGCCACGGATAACCATCTCCACCTTATATGGCTCGCAACGGTGACCTACGGTAACCATTGGATCTGGCACAGCAATCTTCCAGTTGGGCAAGATGTCGGTAGTAGCATCGAGGAACTTAGCAGCAATCTGGTTAAGCACCTGACCCTTGAAAGGAACACCCTTAGGCAATACCACGTCGAAGGCTGAGATACGGTCCGAAACAACCATCACGAGGTACTCGTCGTTGATGTTGTAGACATCACGCACCTTACCTACATAGTGGCCCTTCTGACCCTCAAACTCGAAATTGTTCTTTACAATAGCATTCATATATTTTCGTTTTTTTGGTTTCTAAACTACAAAGTTATAAAAATATATCTTATAACCTACGTCTCGCTACTTTTTTTGCTTGGCACGTAGGCGTGTGATGCCGTCGATGAAGCATAGTGGGTGGGTAGGGGCGCCAGGGAGCCAGAGGTCCACGTGGTACTTATCCAAGAAACTACGCTCTACGGCAGGGCTCTCGCTATAGAGACCGCCAGAGATAGCCTCAGAGCCACAAACAACCAAGATCTTAGGCTCGGCAATGGCATTGTGGCAGATATCCAAGGCCTCAGCCATATTGGCTGTGATAGGGCCTGTGATAACTGTGCCGTCGGCGTGACGAGGCGAGGCTGTAAAGCCCACTCCGTAGCGGCCGAAGTCGAAGTTCACGTTGCCCGTAGCGTTAAGCTCCATCTCCACCGAGCAGTCGCCACCTGCAGAGACCTCTCTTAGTTGTAGGGTCTTGCCAAAATATTTGGCTATCTCGGGGCGTATTGCCGAGGTGTCGAACTTGGGAGCGCTCTGTGAGGCGTGGACAACGAGGTCCTCGCGACGAGTAGCCGCCAAGCGGTGTTCGTTGGTGAACTTGATATTTTTAGGGGCGCACTTCTGGCACTCGCCACAGAAGAGGCACTTACCCATATCCAACGTAAGAGGCTTAGAGGTTATAGCACCCGTAGGGCATATCTTCTCGGCACGCTCGATGTCGCTCCTATCCTCGGTCTCGGTGAGTAGGGGAAAGCCTCGGAACTCCTCCGTGAGGGTCACACCATCCAAATCGGGAATATATTGCCAGCCGTGGCTGCGCAGTATCTTTGCTTTTCCAAAAAACATAATCGCTATAGTTTAGAGGTCGTGACCGCAGTACGACAGGTTAAAACTCTTGTTGTTGATAGGGAAGTCCGAGATGCCCTCCGAGCGAACGGCAATGGCGAGGCCGAGCCAGTTGTGGAGGCTTGGATCCTTAATCTTGTACTTCACAATCTCGCCCTCGCCATTGGTAAGGGCTACGTGGCAAATCTCACCTCGCCAGCCCTCTACAAGGCTAAAGGCAAGGGCATCGCCCTGGAGTGTAGCGTTGTAATCGGGTGCAGGGATATCGCCTTGAGGCTTATAGTTAGCCAAGGCGCTCTCGATGTAGTCGGCACTCTGAAGCACCTCGTCCATACGTGTTGCAAGGCGCGACATAACGTCGCCATCGTGCTTGAGGATTGGCTCGTGCTTAATCTCGGTATAGTAGCCTGAGGGGTGTGTAGCGCGGAGGTCTCGCAAAAGACCACTCGCACGTGCTGCCTGACCCACACCACCGATTGTCTCCATCTCGCTCTTTGGTACTAAGCCACACTGCTCGAAACGGGCCAAGAGTGATGGCGACTCCATAATGTCCTCGCGCACCTCGTTGTAGCGACGGCGTACCTCGCTGATATTTTTGCGGATGAGGGCTATCTTCTGCTCAGTGAGAGGGTGGTTGCTACCGCAAGGGCGGATGACGCTCTTGCCGAAGCGGTTGCCACACCACGCCTGAGAGGTGTTGATGGTCACGGTACGGAGAGCCTCACAAGCCACCTGATAGAGTTGGAAACCGATATCCGTAGCCAAAGCACCCGTATCAGCAAGGTGCATAGCGATACGCTCCAACTCGATGGCTATCATACGCTCAAGGCTGAGGCTCTTCGAGGCTTTGAAGCCCGCGAACTTCTCAACCACCTCGGCGTATGCTGTGGCGTGACCCACGGCAGTATCTCCAGCGATAGACTCCGCAATGAGGGTCTGGCGCAAGCGGTTCTGGTTGCGTACCATCTCGCCCTCAACTCCTCGGTGCTGGTAGCCCAAGGCGATCTCGAGGTGGAGTACCTGCTCGCCAGCGCAGATGAAGCGGAAGGCGCCTGGCTCGATGATACCTGCGTGGATAGGACCTACGTTCACCTCGTGCAACTCCGCACCCTCGATAGAGTAGAATGGGTAACTATCCATTGTTGAGGCTTTGTCACGACGGTCGTGGCTGAAGCGCAAGGGCTTGAGCCAAGGGTGGCTGTCGAATGGCACACCATAGAGTTCGTGAATCTCGCGCTCGAAGGGGTGGAACGCAGGGTGTAGGGCTGTGAGTGATGCCAATCCCTCGCTATAGTAGTCTGGAACGAAGGAGGTTACGAGGACCTCGGAAGTGGTGTCGTCCAGAAGGATGAGGAAGAACTTGAGTCCGTTCTCAATCTCGGTAGCGAAGTAGTGGCCTATGTGGTAGCGTCTCTGTGCCATACGCTCCTTGAGGTCGTTGTAGAGTTCAACGTACTCCACTACGGGGATGTCGCTCAGGGCGATATGTGAGGCGCAGTTATTTGTTACGTGATATAGTTTCATAGCGTTAGCCGATATTTACAATAACGTCAATAGCATCTTTGAGGAAGGCTGGTTGCCATACACCGAACACCATAGCCACGAGCAGAAGTAGTGCTGCGCAGTATGAGAGGCGACGGTTTACCTCCGAGAGGTGTAACTCATCCTGGTTGCTGTGGTAGCCCAAGCGGAGTGTGCGACCCCAGATAGAGTAGATTACAACACACATAAGTATTAGCATTGCCAAAAGCAACCACCAACTACCCACCGATACAATCTCGGTGAAGATCATCACCTCGGAAACGAAGAGTGGTGATGGTGGGAAGGCCAAGAGTACCAAGGTGCCGACGATAAAGCCGATAGCACCCACACGGTTGATGTTCATATAGTTACCGATGCGGTTGATGCTGTAACTATCGTAGATGTGGCGCATAATGCCCACCTGATAGAATACCGAACTCTTAACCAACGTGTGGCTCATAACGTGGAATACCGCAGCCCAAAGGCCGATGCCACCAATACCCATACCGATAGCCACGATACCCATATTCTCGACAGTAGAGTAGGATAAGAATCGTTTGTAGTTGTTGGTACGGCGGAGGAACATAGCACCCACGGCCAACGACAAGATACCGATGAGGATGAGCAGGTGACGCGCCCATACGAATACCTCGGTGCTTGCGTAGAGCGAGTAGATGCGGTAGATAGAGATGAAACCAGCATTTACCAAGGCGGTAGAGATGAATGCAGAGGCTGGGGCTGGTGCAGCGTAGTTAGCATCGACACCCACGGTGTATAGTGGGAAGATCTCCATCTTACAGCTGTAGCCTACCACGATAAGAAGGAATGCAACCTTGAGGTACAGAGGGTTGCCCTTGCTGATAACCTCCTGAAGGGCTGTATAGTCCAACGAGCCGTGTTCTGCGACGGTAGAGAGCAGAAGGATGCCGAGATATGCCATAGCGATACCTGTAGAGCATACGAAGATATACTTCCACGTAGCCTCCAACGACTGCTTGAACTCGCGGTGGTAGATGATACCTGCCGAGCAGATTGTGGTAGCCTCAAGGAATACCCAAGTCATAGCCACGTTGTGTGAGTAATAGACGCAGGTGATGGCTACCGAGAGGAGCATAAGCAGGGTGTAGTAGGTCTTGTATGAGTTGGTAGAGACGTTCTCGGCCTTGAGGTACGACGACGAGAAGAGCAACGAGAAGCCTAAAACCACGGTAAGCAACAAGTGGAATACTACGGCGAGGGTGTCGGCACGGAAGATGGTGAGCATCACTCTGTCTACCTGACCTAAGCCGAGGAGTAGGGCGATGGCCGCAACCTGCACAACCCAGAAGAGGCCTGCAATGATGTTTGTAGCACGCTCAGAGCGTACTGCAAGTGGTGCTACTGCCAAGAGTAGCGAGAGTATGATATATGCGAGCATTTCCATCGTAGTTAGTCTTTAATAGAGGTTAGAGCATCGGTCTCGTCCGAGTGGATGTCGTTGTCCAAACGCTGGAGGAACATACCGAGGATGAGGATCGAGATAAGGATATCGAGCATAATGGCGATGTTGATAAGCATAGGCAACTCAACACCGATAGCCATCGAGAAGAGGAATACACCATTCTCGATAACCAAGAAGCCGACAAGGTGGGCAAATACTCGCTTACGCATCACGATAAGGATAAGGCCTGAGAGCAAGGCGTAGAGGGCTACACCGAAGAATATCATATCGGTACGCTGGTCGGCCATATAGTAGGTTATGGTGCAACTTGCCACCAAGGCCACAATCGACATCGCCAAAGCACCGAACTGCGACGATGAGGAGTGGATGCGGTTAATCTTGGTCTTGTTGATGACGTGGAGCAAGATTGCAGGGATGACCATCGCCTTGAAGATAAGGGTCTCAATGATGATGAAACTCATCTCCATAGGGTGGAACTCGTGCATACGTGCTATGGCGATACCAAAGAGCAACAATCCCTGAAGGGCAAGGATGGTTGTATGGTTGCGGAAACGGTCAGCTATGGCTAAATAGATGAGCGTTAGGACGTAGAGAATAATTAATGATAGTATCATAGGTATCTCTTAGATTTCGATGTTTTGAATGAGTAGGAATCCTGTGAGCAACACGAGGGCCGACATTGCAACGATGGTCAGGATGAATGTGGCATTGCGTGAAAGTTTGTTACGAGCCCTGAACGACTCCACAACACCGATGGCAATACCCGTAGCAAGGATAGCCAAAGGCGCTGCAAACCACCAGTGGAACGAGAAGGCCACAGCCACGGCATTTGCTGCGATGATGGCAAAGATGGCGTTCTTGAGCCAACCTGCGATATGGATAAGTGCCATATCTACACCCGAGTAGTCGAGACACATAACCTCGTGAATCATCGTAAGTTCGAGGTGGGTCTTTGGGTCATCCACAGGGACACGGCCAGCCTCGATAATCATAATGACAACGAAGACGTATGCCACCAACAGAAGTACGATGGTGAGGTTCATATTGAGTTCCTGCGCTGTGGCGAAGATGTCAGCGAACGACGAGTAGCCACAGAAGAGGGCGAGGGTTGCCATACCCATCATCAGGGCAGGCTCGACCAAAGCGCCGTAGAGTGCCTCACGTGCAGCACCCATACCCTCGAAAGAACTTCCCGTATCCATAGCCGCCAGGACAATAGCCACACGCGAGAGGGCGAGCAGGTAGGCCACAAACACGATATCACCGTGGAACGAGAGCAGTGGCTCAAGGTCGGCAATAGGGATGAAGAGGAAGGCCAAGAGTGTCGCACCGAGATATACCACGGGGGCGATACGGAAGAGGGCTGTTGTAGTAGTTGAGTAGACTGCGCCCTTACGTAGTAGCAAGTTCACGTTGTAGATGTGCTGGAGAAAGCGGATACCCTTTCTTCCAGCCAACAGAGCGCGAGTACGGTTGATGACACCCGTAATGGAGAGCGCCACGACAACCATAAGTAGTGTATTTAGTAGTTTTACCAACATAGCATCAAATATTTAGAGAATACCTACGATAGTGAGGATGAGTACTACGATGAAGAATACCAACGCAAAGGTGATGTAGTTGTTTACGCGGCCAGTGCGCAGACGCATAACCCACTCGTTGATGCGGTGCATAACCTTCATCCACCAGAGGCTGAACAGACTATCCATCTTATCCTTATGCTCGACCTGGTAGTTGTGTGGCGAAGGGAATATCTCGCCCTTATCTACGGCACGGCCATCCACCTTATCCTTGATAAGAGGCTTGCCGATATTCTCAAGACCCTCCGAGAAGGACTCACCAGTGTACTGCATACGTATATTTGGGGCGGTGAAGCCACATCCCCAAGTAGGACCTTGGGCTATGGTGCGCTCGCTCTGTAGGCGATGCTTCAGCGCAAAGAGTAGAAGTACGATGCTGATGAGTACCCAGCAGACACCACTCAACGCCTCAAGGGTTGGGGCGAAGTGGTTGATGGCGATGGCCTTATCTGCGCCAGAGATAGCCTCCGCTACCATAGTGATTGGGCGGATGGCGAACTGTGGGAATAGACCGATGAAGAGGATAAACATCGCAGGGATGGCCATAGCGCCGATGCGGATGTTATCCACCTCGCTACTCTCGGCTACGTGGTGTGAGCGTGGAGAGCCGAGGAATACTACGCCATAGAGTTTGGTGAAGGCCAATACGGCGATACCGCCAATGAGCGAGAGGGCAATGATGCCAGCCACTGAGTAGAGTACCTCGTGGCCATCGCTAACGCCATTGAACATACCTATATATATAAGTAACTCTGATACGAAGCCGTTGAATGGTGGCAAGGCGCAGATCGCCATTGTCGCCATAAGCATAAGGATTGCCGTTACGGGCATATACTTAGCCAAGCCTCCCATCTGGTTCATTGTGGTAGTGTGGAGGCGCGAGTAGATGTTTCCTGCGCTGAGGAAGAGCATAGTCTTGAAGAGCGAGTGGTTTACGGTGTGGAGCAGTGCGCCACAGAGACCACACATACCGATAAGGTCGCTACCTGCGGCGTGACCCACAGCAGCGATACCCAAGCCGATGAGGATGACACCGATATTCTCGATACTTGAGTAGGCCAACAAACGCTTAATATCGTTCTGCATCGCTGCGAGGATGACACCCCAAAGTCCTGTGATGATACCCGAGAGAAGAACGATAAGACCTATGTCGAAGAGCAACTCGGTATTCTGGTCGATAGACTGCATAAGGCGCATAATACCATAGACACCCGTCTTAATCATTACGCCCGACATAATTGCCGATACGTGCGAAGGTGCTGCAGGGTGGGCCTCAGGGAGCCATACGTGCATAGGGAAGAGACCCGCCTTCATACCGAAACCGATGAAGAGGATTACGAAGAGTGGAAGTGGGGCCTCCATCTTGAAGTAATCGACGATAGCCGAGAAGTTTGCCGAGCCAGTGACGTTGTACAAAAGCACAAAGCCGATAACTAAGAATATGAAGCCTATATGCATCATAACGAGGTAGTTAATCGCAGCGCGTCGCACATCCTGACGATCGGCCTCGAAGAGAATCAAGAGGAACGATGCGATGGTCATCAACTCCCACCAGAAGAGGAATGAGAAGCCTCCGCTCGACATCACCACCATCATCATCGACACCACCAACACCACAAGGCTTGAGTAGTGCAGCGAGATGTGGGCGGGCGAGAATCGGTTGAAGTAGCCTCCGACATACCCCTTAGAGTAGATTGTTGTGGTGATAGAAGCCACCGAAATAATGACCAAGAAGAGCGAAGTGAGTTTATCCACCACGATAGTCTCGTTGCCGAAGAGTGGCGAGTGGAACTCCGCTAAGGTCACAGGGCCATTGGCGAATGCCATAATAGCGAGGGTTATCGCTCCGATGGCCGAAAGAGCAACTGCGCCCGTAGCGACCCACACCTTATGGCGTAGCGGTGTGAGGAATATTGCTACGATGACACATACTGCCAACAGTAGAGTGTAAAAATACATTGTTATTTAAGTTTGGTTATAACTTGTTTATTGTCGAGGTAATCACCGTAGCAACGAGTGCTGCGGTCTCGGTGCGAAGACGCTCCTTGCCGAGAGAGATTGCCTTAAATCCATTCTCGAGTGCAAAGGTAATCTCTTCTTGCGAAAAATCACCCTCTGGACCAATTAAAATTAGCGTATTGTCCTCTTTTTTTACCAATTTACCAAGATATTCCCTCTCTCCGAGAGCATCGTTGCAGTGGGCGATAAATTTGTCGCCCTCGAAAGGCATCGTCACCACCTCCTTGAATGAGGTCATCGGATGGAGGGTAGGGTGGTAGGCCTTGAGCGACTGCTTGACAGCCGAGGTTATCACCTTCTCCTCGCGGTCGATTTTTATCTGACGGCGCTCGCTGTGGTCACACTCCAACGGAAATACCTCATAAATACCAACTTCGGTAGCCTTTTCTAAGAACCATTCGAAACGGTCAATATTTTTTGTTGGGGCTACGGCCATCGTCAATTTGTAGGGTAGTGGCTCGTAATTTTGGGTAGTGTGAACAACCTCTACGGTACAACGTTTTACGTTGTCATCCACCACTTTACAGCGATAGAGGTTGCCTTTGCCGTCAGTGATATGTAGTTCGTCGTCGAGCCTCATTCTTAGGACACGAATACAGTGTTTCGACTCCTCTTCGTTGAGTGTATAACGAGGAAGTGTAATGTCTGGAGCGTAAAATAGTTGCATTGCCAAATAAATTTGTTTAACTTTGCAAAGTTAATTAAAAAAAATTATAGATGAAACGCCTTTTAACATTATCATCACTATTGTTTGCTATGACTATGAATCTATCGTGTAGTAGCGACGCAGTTGTCGAGACAGGTAACCCACTTCTTGATGAGTGGACAACCGAATTTGGTGTACCTCCATTCGACAAAATAGAGACTAAGCACTTCGAGCCAGCCTTTATGGAGGCTATGAAGATGCACAACCAGGAGATTGAGGCCATCGTTAATGATGAGTCGGAGCCGACCTTCGAGAATACCATCGTAGCGATGGATAACGCTGGTATCAAACTCTGGGAGTTGAACCTTATCTTCGGTATGCTCTCATCATCGGATCTCGATGAGGAGATGCAGGAGATTCAGAATCGTATGATGCCAGCCATCGAGAAGCACTACAACTCAATTATGCTCAACGAGGCACTTTTCGAGCGTGTTAAGGTAGTTTACGACAAGCGTAATTCGTTGGGTCTCGATGCTGTGCAGTTGCGCCTTGTGGAGAAGAGTTATAACGACTTCGTGCGTTCGGGTGCTTTGCTCGAAGGCGAGGCTAAGGAGCGCCTTATGGAGATTAATGCCGAGTTGGCAGAGTTGTCTATTCGTTTCGGTAATAACCTCTTGGCTGAGAACGGTAGTTTCTTCCTCTTGCTCGATGCTTCACAGGTAGCAGACCTCCCAGAGGGTGTTCGCAACCAGGCTGCTGAGGCTGCGAAGTCTATGGGTAAGGAGGGCTTTGTGTTCACTCTCGACAAGCCAAGTATGTTGCCATTCTTGACCTACTCAAAGAATCGTGATCTCCGTCGTGAGTTGTACAACGGCTATATTATGCGATGCAACAACGACAACGAGTTCGACAATAAGCAGTTGGCTGAGGATATGGCACGCTTGCGTGTTGAGAAGGCTAACTTGCTTGGCTTCAAGTCATACTCTCACTACGTTACTGACGACCAGATGGCAGGTAATCCTGAGGCTGTTTACAAACTCCTCAACGAGATCTTCGAGCCAGCCTTGGAGTCTGCTAAGGGTGAGTTGGAGGAGATGAAGGCTCTCTTCGAGAAGGACTACCCAGGTGAGGCTTTCGAGAAGTCGGATTGGTGGTACTACGCTGAGCAGGTACGCCAGAAGAAGTATCAACTCGACGAGGATGAGATTCGCAAGTACCTCTCGTTGGATAATGTGCGCGATGGTATGTTCTACCTCGCTAACCGCCTCTATGGCATCACTTTCCGCCCTATCGTAGCACCTCGCTACCATAAGGAGTGTACTATATATGAGGTGCTCGACGAGGATCAGTCACACATCGGCGTTCTCTACCTCGACCCATATCCACGTAAGTCTAAGAGCGGTGGTGCTTGGTGTGGTAACTTCACCGAGCAGCGCTACGTAAATGGTGAGCGCAAGGCACCAGTCGTAGGCATCGTTTGCAACTTCACACCTCCAGTAGGTGACACCCCATCGTTGCTCTCATTCGACGAGGCTGAGACTATGTTCCACGAGTTTGGTCACGCCCTCCACTTCTTGTTTGCAGATGTTCGTTACCGTGGTTTGACCGATGTTGAGGGTGACTTTGTGGAGTTGCCATCACAGATTATGGAGAACTGGGCCTTCGAGCCAGAGATTATGAAGGAGTACGCTGTACACTACCGCACAGGTGATGTTATTCCTGACCGCTTGATTGCTAAGATGCAGAATGCGTCGCTCTTCAATCAGGGCTTCACAACCACCGAGTTGACTGCAGCAGCACTTATCGATATGGATATCCATACGTTGGAGACTTATACCGACTTGGATATCAACGACTTCGAGAAGTATAACCTCGCTACACGTCGTGGTCTTATCCCAGAGATTGAGCCTCGCTATCGCTATACCTACTTCGCTCACATCTTCAACGGTGGCTACTCTTCGGGCTACTACTTCTACCTTTGGGCAGAGGTTCTCGACAAGGATGCCTTCGCAGCATTTAAGGAGTCGAGCGATATTTGCGACAAGGAGCTTGCTCGTAGTTTCCGCTACGACCTCTTGGCGCAGGGTGGACAGCGTGCTGGTATGGATATGTATCGCACTTTCCGTGGCGCAAATCCCGACAAGACCGCTATGCTCAAGGCTCGTGGCTTGTGGAAGGAACCGGTAGAGGAGATCGTAGAGACCGAGGTCGTGGAGACTGCTCCAGAGGCTTTGGGTACATCTATCAAGGCCGATCCAGGTAAGCGTCCAATGATTCCTGTGAAGGAGACTAAGAAGCCTACGTTGGTTAATAAGTAGGAGTACGAAATATGGTGTTGTAGGGCTGTCGCAAGGTGGCTCTACAACATTGTCGTTTCAACCCAAGATAAAACGAAACCTTATAAATAATAACGTATGAAAAAACTATTTTTTGCTATGTCAGCATTGACTATGGGTCTTGCAAGCTGCGCACAGTCAGACCTTGCAAACAACCCTCTTTTGGCGGAGTGGGATACCCCATACCAGACTCCACCATTCTCACAGATTAAGGTAGAGCACTACGAGCCAGCTATCGACTACGCTATCGAGAAGAATCGCGAGGAGATCGACGCTATCATCAACAACCCTGAGGCTCCTACCTTCGAGAATACTATCGTTGCTATGGAGCAGGCAGGTGCTTTGCTTGACCGTGTAACTGGCGTATTCTTCGTGTTGAACAACTGCATCACCTCTGATGCTATGCAGCAGGTGGCTTTGAATGTTACACCTAAACTCACAAAGTTCTCTAACGACGTATCTCTCAACCCAGAGCTCTTTGCTCGTGTGAAGGCTGTTTATGAGCAGCGCGAGAGCCTCGACCTCGACGTTGAGGATCGTCAGTTGTTGGAGGAGACCTACAAGGGCTTCGCACGCTCTGGTGCTTTGCTCGAGGGCGAGGATAAGGAGTTGTACAGCAACTACACTACAGAGTTGTCAAACCTCACTCTTACCTTCGGTCAGAATGCTTTGGCTGCAACCAATGCCTTCACCCTTAACATTACCGACCCTGCAAAGGTTGAGGAGTTGCCAGACTTCGTAAAGGATGGTCTTGCAGCAGATGCTAAGGCACGTGGCGAGGAGGGTTGGACAGTTACCCTTCAGGCTCCAAGTTATGGCCCATTTATGACCTACTCTACTCAGCGCGACATTAAGGAGGAGTTGTACAAGCAGTATAACGCACGTGCTTTGGGTGGCGATAACGATAATATGGAGAACATCCGCAAGATTACCGACTTGCGCCTTAAGATTGCTAACTTGTTGGGCTACGAGTGCTATGCAGACTACGTTTTGGAGGATCGTATGGCAGAGAGCCGTGCTACAGTCAATGGCTTCCTCAACGAGTTGTGCGACGCTACTTTGGACTATGCTAAGCGCGATGTTGCTACCGTTGCTGAGTATGCACACTCTCTCGGTTTCGAGGGCGAGCTTATGCCTTGGGACTGGGCTTACTATAGCGAGAAGTACAAGGAGGCTAAGTACTCTATCAACGACGAGCAGATTAAGCCTTACTTGCAGTTGGAGAGCGCAAAGGATGCAGTCTTTATGCTTGCTAACCGCCTCTATGGCCTTACCTTCACTCCAGCTCCTGAGATCGAGGTTTACCACCCAGAGGCCACTGCTTACGAGGTAAACGACGCTGAGGGCAATATGCTTGCTATCCTCTACCTCGACTTCTTCCCACGCGAGTCTAAGCGTGCTGGTGCGTGGATGGTTGAGTTCCGCGGTACAAATGTCACTAACGGTGTTGAGCAGCGTCCTTTGGTACAGCTCGTGATGAACTTCACTAAGCCTACTGAGAATGCTCCATCATTGCTCACCTTCGACGAGTTCACTACCTTCCTCCACGTGTTCGGCCATGGCTTGCACGGTATCCTTGCTAAGGGTAAGTACGAGTCTATCAACGGCACATCTGTAAAGCGTGACTTCGTTGAGTTGCCATCACAGATTATGGAGAACTGGGCTACAGAGAAGGAGTACCTCGACCTTTGGGCTAAGCACTACCAGACTGGTGAGGCTATGCCTGCTGAGTTGGTTGAGAAACTCGTAGCAGCAAAGAACTACCTCGTTGCTTACTTCAACGTACGTCAGCTCTCATTCGGTATGCTCGATATGGCTTGGCACTCATTGACTACCCCTTACGAGGGCGACATCCTTGAGTTCGAGCGTGCAGCATTGGCTCCAACACAGATTATGCCTGTAGTAGAGAATACCGCTATGGGTCCTGCCTTCACCCACATCTTCAGCGGTGGTTACGCTACTGGCTACTACGGCTACAAGTGGGCAGAGGTTCTTGCAGCCGACGCTTACTCTTACTTCCAGGAGAAGGGTATCTTCTCTAAGGAGGTTGCCGACAAGTTCCGCTATGAGGTGCTTGAGCGCGGTGGTCACGAGCATCCTATGAAGCTCTACGAGAACTTCCGTGGTCACAAGCCACAGACTAAGGCTCTTATCGATCAGATGAACCTTGAGTAGTTCTTTGTTGTTATAACAGAGCATCTACTGCCTCTAACGAAGCCGTCTAACAAGGCTACTTTGGCGTTGCACTCGTTCTCAAAATGCTCATTTACGCTCAGTAAACTCCGCTTTTTCGAACTTCGTGCGCCTAAAATTAGCGCTTGTTATACAACTTCTAAACATAGCGAGGGAATTAACTCTCGCAAAACAATCACCCCAGGATTTTGTCCTGGGGTGATTTGTTTTCTTATGGAGTTTAAGGAGTTAAGGATTTGGTTTAGCGCGATAACTTTCGGGTTGCGCAAGCCTCCTTAAATTCCCTAAACTCCTTAAACTCCCTTCAAGCACCCGTCGTAGGGCGATGTTGGGCTTAGTACATATAGTCGTACTGAGAGTAGCTCTTGTCGTACTTCAGGTCGGCCAAGGATGCGGCCTTTACACCGATGTTGAAGGCCCAACTCTTGTGGTTGCCGAATGGGATCCACGTGAAGGACATCTGCCAGCAGTGGAGGTCGCGGGTGAATGAGAGCGAGGTCATAGACATCTTGCGCGAGGTGAAGTCGTAACCTGAGGTCGCCGTAATCATCATCTTTGAGGTTAGGCGCACGCTGGCGTTGAAGTTCACCGTCTGCTGGATGTTCTTCTTATATCCCGTCGTACCATTATTTATATATTGGGCATTATAACTGATGCTATAGTTGAATCCGAAGTTCCACGGTATGGAGAAGTCATAGTATTGGCCCGCCATCCATTGTCGTCGCATTGCAGGGTTGAGTTGGCCGTAGGGGTCGGACCACGAGTTGAAGTACTCGGCAGGGAATGAGGTGATATCGTTACCTGCCACTTGCGACCTATCCTCGCGCGACTTAAAGGTGTAGCCAAAACTCCAACTTGTGCTCTGCACACGGCCCGGAAGACCACGCTTCCACATCAACTTATTGTAGCGCACACCCTGTGGTGACACCTCGTATGGGTCGAGCGTGAGCGACAGGTTGAGGGCTATATTTTGGTAGATGGTGGTACGCAACTGGATTGGGAGGTTCGACAGACGCATAGAGTCCGCCAAGAAGTTATACGAACCGTTGATAGATATCTGGTCGATAATCTTTATCTTCTTCACCGTATCCTTGGTGCGCACCTTAGCCTCCAACGACTGCGAAAGACCAAAGGTGAGGGATAACTGCTGGCCACTTCCAGGAACGCCATAGGCGTTGTCGGTAAATGGTGAGTAGACCTTGAACCTACCCGTAGTATCGGTCTGCACGCTCTCGTAGAAGCCATACATCTGGCGGCTGAAGTCGGGGGCGTAACTGAAGCCTACGTTAGGGGTGAGGGTATGGCGCACGGCCTGCAGTTTACGTGTCTTCTTCTTAGCCACGTAGGTACCATAGACAGTGGTATTTGCCGATACCGAGGCGTTGTAGTTGTAGAGTCGCCAGAAGCCATACTCTGGGTCGAGGGTCTCCACCGTCTTGGTCTCGTTGTTCCACTGCTGACTCACCTTCTTGAAGTACCAGCGCTCGGTATAGTTGAACGATGGGCTTACGTTGATGTAGTTGAAGAGCGAGAGCGACGTAGAGATAGGTATGGTATGCTGAATACCATTCTTCATCTTGTTGAGAGTCTCCTTGGTGAAGATAGCATCCTCGGTGGTGCTTACGGTGTTGGTCATCTTCATCGAGTAACTCATCTTAATCTTCTCGTACCAACGGGTCTTGCCTATAGCCTCCTTGCGCTTGAGGGGATAGAAGCTCGCTACGTTGAAGGCGATGGTTGGCATCGTCACCGAGATAGTCTTATTCTTTGAGTTCTGCGACACCGACATATTCAACGACAACGAGAATGGCGTACCCTCCCAGTTCTTCGAGTAGGAGATAGACGAGTTGGTCTGTGTGGCGAGGATGTCGTTCACGGTGGTTGCCGAGTAGCGGCTATAACCACTTGAGGCGAGGTTCACCGAGGCGGAGAATGTAGAGCCGGGGTTTGCCTTGGGGTCCTGCGAGTGTGTCCACTGGATTTTGTAGTTGTTCTGCTGCACGAAGTCGGCCTCACCCTTCTCACCTGTGCGGATAGCCGAGAATTGGAGGTTGAAGTTACCGCGGAACTTATAACGCTTCACGTACTGCGACACGGCAGAGGCCTCCCACGAGCCGAGGGTGTAGATACCGCCACGGATGGCGAGGTCCATATATTCGCCGAGTTTGAAGTAGTAACCCAAGTCGCGGATGAAGAAACCCTTGGCATCCTCACCGTAGGTAGGCATCAAGATACCCGACTTAGGGCCTACGTTGATAGGGAAGAAGGCCTCGGGGATACCAGGGAAGTAGATTGGCACATCCTCAATCACGAGGTAGGCATATCCTGTGATAATCTTCTTTCCTGGGATTACCTTTGCCTGAGTCATTGCCAAGTAGAAGTGTGGGTGGTCGGTATGGTCGCACGTGGTGTACATACCGTTACCGATGTGGATGGTCTCGTCGGGGTGCATCTTCACGCTACTACCGATAAGCCAGCCATCGCCCTCCTGTGTTGCGATACCCTTAATCTTTGCCTTGCGCGACTCAAGGTTGTAGGTGATGGTGTCCATCGAGTATGGCGAGCCACCATCCGAGAACTCGGGGTGTGAGTTTATCACACGGCCATCGATGGTGTCGGTGGGGTAGCCGTGGGCAAAGACATCCTTAGTCTGCATATTCACCCTCATATAGTCGGCCTTGAGGTTCATACCCTGATAGGTCACATCTCCACTCTTGTAACTATATATCATCTTGTTTCGGGCGTCGAAGACCACGGAGTCGGCAGCCTTACCGTTGATGATGTCCGAGAACATAGGGGCGCTCACCGAGCGACGGTTGCTTGAGTTGTCGGCGGTAGTGTCCCTCTGGGGTGTTGTGACGGTTGCGCTATCGCGGGTCTGGAATAGTCCAAAACCACCCGCTCCAGCCTCCGTCAAGCCAAAACTTAGGCAGAGGAAGGTTGCAACGAGCAACGCTGAGGTTAGATATTTTAAGAAAATATGTCTCAAAATTCAATAATTTTTTATAACTTTGCCGACCGTGTCGGCAAAACGGCCCACACATAGGGTATTGTCACACTTCCGAGGGGTAAAGCCCTTCGTGGGAAGGTGGCATTACAACTTGCAAAGATAGTAATAATTTGGACATAATCGCTTTATTTTATGAGAAATCTCATAATAGTTATACTCGCTGTGCTGTTGCTTCCGTTAGGAGTAAACGCCTCGACGGTGCAAAATGTTGCGTCGTCGCAGCCAAAAAGGGTTGTAGTTATCGACCCAGGCCACGGAGGTCCACGACCAGGAAAGGTGCAGCGCGATATAGCAGAGAAGGATTATGTGTTGGATGTGTCGAAGAGGGTGAAGAAACGTCTTGAAGAGAAGATGACCGATTTGGATGTCTACCTCACACGCAGTAGCGACTCGGCATACCATAAGGGTCAGAACGACGATAACAAACTGCGTGCGCAGTTCAGCAATAAAAAGGGTGCAGACCTCTATGTTGCTATCCACGCCAACGCCTTGGAGAATCCATCGAGGGGTGGTTGCGAGGCGTGGGTGCTTACCCTCGACGAGAAACTAATGTCGCAGAATAGCAAGGTGGGTGAGCGTTATGCCGACGATGGCGACTTCATCGACCCCAAGGATATCGACCGTAAGTCGCAGGGCTTTATGATGGCTCTCTCGCGCCAGTTGGAGAATGAGCCCTTCAGCCGTTTTATCGCTCAGGAGTGTTGCGACAACTTGGCAAAGAGGTGTGGCCTCAAGAATTTGGGTGTCAAGGCTGGTACGGTATATACGGTGTTGTACTATAGTGAGTGTCCAGGCGTTATTGTAGAGTTGGCCTACCTTACTAATGCCGACGACTACAACTATATGATGTCGAAAAATGCTAAGGATGAGATGGCTACGGCAATTAGCGATGCTATTATCACATACTTCAATACGCTCGACGGTATGCACTCTACGGAGGGCGCAGAGAGCGTGGAGCAGAGTGTAGAGAAGCAGGAGACGGCTGAGACCACAGAGACCACTGCCAAGGAGGAGCAAAAAGAGTTGAGTGAGGGCTATACCATCCAACTCATATCGAGCAGCAAGGAGGTGGATATCCACGATTCGCAATTCAAGAGTTATAAGGGTCGTGTGCGTCTGGTTATGGGTAGTGGTAGTTACAAATACAAGTATTGCTACGGAGCATACGCCACCTTGGCGGAGGCTAAGGCCGACTTGGCGGAGGTGCGCAAGAGTTTCAAGGATGCCTATGTGGTGCGTTTCCGCGACGAGGCGATAGTAACAAAGTAGAGTGACGTTGAAAAAAATAAAAAAAGTATAGTTATGAAGATTAAGAGAGAGTTAAAGGTTGGCGTTTTTGCCGTTTTGGTAATTGCCGTTGCGTGGTGGGGCATTAAGTGGCTCGGAGGCCAAAATGTGTTGCTCACAAACAACATCTACTACGTCTATTACGACGACGTATCGGGACTTCAGGAGTCTTCGTTGGTTAAGTTGCGTGGCGTGAAGATCGGTAATGTCACCGACATCGTGCTTGAGCGCGATAGAGTGTTGGTGGAGTTGGCCGTGGAGACTAAGTATGAGGATATGATACCTTCGAACTCCATTGCCGAGATTGGTGCTGCGGGCCTTATGGGTGGCGTGGAGATCGTCATCAAGCAGGGTGACTCGGCAGAGCCTATCGCCAACGATGGTTTCCTTGAGGGTAGCGTGAAGCCAGATATGATTGGTATGTTGGCCGACGGTGGCTCGGCACTCATCGAGGAGTTGAACGCTACGGTGGAGAGCCTCCACACTATGCTCGACGGCAACAGCGAAACTATCACTTCGTTGGTTGCTAACTTGGAGTCTGTAACAGCAACTATCGACAAGGTCTTGGCATCGGGTCAGATTCAGGGTGCTTTGAACAACCTCAGCAGTTTCACCGATACATTGGCCGAGAACGAGGCACGCATCGACTCTATGTTGGCTAACTTGGATAACTTCACAGGTGAACTTGCAGAGGCGGATGTAGTGTCGAAACTCACCACTACCGTAGAGTCGCTCAATGGCGTGTTAGCTGAGATTAACAATCAGGAGGGTACCGTAGGTAAGTTGCTCAACGACAGCGAACTCTACGACTCACTCAGCACTGCTGGCGACAATCTCGGACTCTTGCTCGAGGATTTGAAGGCTAATCCTATGCGCTACGTACACTTCTCATTGTTCGGCACTTCAGAGGAGAAGATTGCCGAGAAGGAGGCTAAGCGCGAGGCTCGACGTGCTAAGCGCGAGGCTAAGAAGGGTACTACAACTGAGAGTGCGGAGTAACGTGGTGTTGGTATGATTTATCCGTCGAATTTCGAACAACGCATAGGCTTCGACCGCATCCGTGAGCAGATTGTCGAGCGATGCTCCATCAACTCCTCGAAGGAGGTGATTCGTGGGGAGCAGTTCTCGCGCTCGATGCGTGTCGTCGAGGAGCGCTTGGCCTTAGCCGATGAGATGCGCCTGGTGATATCTATGGAGCCAGGAGCCGTTATTGGCGAGCAGCAGGAGTTGCGCCCTATTGTCGAGAAGATCGCCGTGGAGGGTAGTTACTTGGTTGAGGCCGAGTGTGTTGCTCTGTTGGGTGGTCTTAGGGCGGTGTCCGAAATTGTCGAGTTCATCCGCTCACGTAGGGAGGGTAGTTACCCTCGCCTGAGGGCCTTGACCGAGAATGTGAGCATCTTTCCGGAGTTGCAACGCGCTATCGAACGAGTCATAGATGATAAGGGCGAGGTGCGCTCGTCGGCTTCCGAGGAGTTACACTCCTTGCGTAGGGCTATCCGTGAACACGAGGGTCAGGTGGCTAAGCGCCTTCAGCAGGTTCTTCAGAGGGCTAAGGCTTCGGGCTTGGTCGATGCCGATGCGATGATATCTATCCGCGACGGTCACGCCGTGATTCCCGTGGCGGCGGCAAATAAGCGCAAGATTGCGGGTTTCATCCACGATGAGTCGGCTACGGGTCGTACCTTCTATGTCGAGCCCGTAGAGGTTGTGGAGTTGAATAACGCGCTGAAGGAGTTGGAGTATGAGGAGCGCAGGGAGGTTATCCGCATCCTTACCCAACTAACTGCCGAATTGCGTGTAGAGGTTGAGGGACTTGCCACTATCGAGGGCTACCTCACTAAGATTGATGCCTTGAGGGCTAAGGCTCGTTGGGCTTTGGAGAATGGGGCAGTGAAGCCCATTATCTCCACCGAGGGCCGTCTTCTGTTGCGTCAGGCCCGCCATCCGTTGTTGCAACAGACCCTGCGCAGTCAGGGTAAGGCTATTGTGCCACTGGATATGGAACTCAATCAGGAGCGCCGTATATTGGTGATTTCGGGACCTAATGCTGGTGGTAAGTCGGTCTGCTTGAAGAGTACGGGCTTGTTGCAGTATATGGTGCAGTGTGGCTTCTTGGTTCCCGTGTTGGAGAACTCGGAATTCCCACTCTTTAAGTCACTTATGATTGATATTGGCGACCAGCAGTCGTTGGAGAATGACCTTTCGACCTACTCGTCGCACTTGGTAAATATGAGGGCTATGCTCGACGAGGCGTCGGAGGATACGCTTGTCCTCATCGACGAGTTTGGCTCGGGAACGGAGCCTACTATCGGTGGTGCTATCTCGGAGTCTATCCTCGAACGATTCGTGGAGCGCAAGGCATACGGTGTCATCACCACCCACTATGCCAACATTAAATACTTCGCCTCTCGCAATGAGGGCGTTGCTAATGGCGCTATGGCCTTTGATGTCAGAAACATACAGCCCCTCTTCAGCCTTGAGATGGGTAAGCCAGGTAGCTCCTTTGCTATCGAGGTAGCCCGCAAAATCGGTCTTCCCGAGGATATCGTGCGCAAGGCGATGGATAAGGCTGGTGAGGATCATATAAACCTTGAAAAGCAGTTGCGCGAGATTGCCCGCGACAAGCGCTATTGGGCCGAGAAGCGTGACCGCATACGCCTTACGGATAGGAAGGTGGAGCAGTTGGAGCAGACCTATAGCGACCGCTTGCAGGGCATCAAGGATGAGCGTAAGGCGATCCTTGAGCAGGCCCGTAAAGAGGCTGAGGCCTTGGTTGCTGAGGCTCGCAAGACCATTGAGAATACTATTCGCACCATTCGTGAGTCGCAGGCCGAGAAGGAACTTACGCGATTGGCACGTAAGGAGTTGGAGACCTTCGTTGAGGGTGCGGACAATGGAAAACGTGAGGCCGACGAGCGTATTGAGCGCGAGATGGAGCGCTTGGCTCGCCGTAGGGAGCGCCGAGAGAAGCGTGCCGAGGAGCGAGAGAAGAGTGGTGGCGTTGTTGCCCCACGCCCCGAGGAGCCAGCACCACAGGTTATTGAGGTGGGAAGTAAGGTGAAACTCGAGGGTCAAGATATCCCTGGTGTTGTGAAGATGATTAAGGGCAAGAAGGCTCAGGTAGCCTTTGGTGAGATGCTCATTATGGTCGATGTGTCGCGCTTGAAGGCTGTCTCGTCGTCGGAGTATCGTCAGGCCACTCGCCCAACTACGGCACGTAGTGTAGTGTCGGTGGATATCAGGGAGCGTAAACTGAACTTCAAAGACCATATCGATGTGCGTGGTATGCGTGCTGCGGAGGCTTTGGAGGCTGTCGAGGACTTGGTGGATGATGCCTTGATGGTGGGCGTGTCGAGTGTTACAATCCTTCACGGCAAGGGCACTGGAGCCCTCAAGGAGGAGATACGTCGCTACCTGCGCACGGTGAGGGATGTTGCAACCGTTGCCGACGACCACGCCGATAGGGGTGGCGCAGGCATCACGATAGTTACGTTTAAGATGTAGGCTATAAATAGTTAGTTATGAGATACTTATTATCCGACATAGCGCAAATCGTAGGCGGAGAACTACGAGGCGAGGATCTTGAGGTCAGAGAGGTTGCTACCGACTCACGCAGTGTGGTAGCCTCGGAGGGTGTCGTCTTTGCGGCCATAGATGGCAAGAATCACGACGGCCACCAATTTATCGACCGTATGGTTCAGCGAGGTGTCGAGGCCTTCATCGTAGAGCGCGAGGTGGAGTTACCCACCAAGCGTTGCGGTATGGTGGTTGTGGAGTCTACGTTGGTGGCTTTGCAGAGGCTTGCTGCCTACCACCGCCAGCAGTTCAAGGGTGTCGTTGTGGCCATCACTGGCTCAAACGGCAAGACCATAGTTAAGGAGTGGGCGGCACGCTCGATGCCTGATGCCGTACACTCGTTTGCTTCGCCCAAGAGTTATAACTCGCAACTCGGTGTTGCCCTGTCGTTGCTGATGCTTGAGGGTAGCGAGCGTGTTGCCTTCATCGAGGCTGGTATCTCAGAGCCTGGCGAGATGGAGCGCTTGGAGGCTATGATACACCCCGAGGTGGTTGTAGTTACGTCGATTGGCGATGCCCACTCGGCAAATTTCCCGTCCGAGGAGGCAAAGATAGATGAGAAGTTACGCTTGGCCCAGAGGGCTAAGACAATTATATATAGTAGTGAGTACCCAGCTTTAGCCCGTCGCATCAAAGAACTCTATGGCGATAGGGAACTCATCGATAGTAGCACTGAGAGCAACGACTACGCCTTGGAACTTAGCGATGCCCTCTCGGTTGATGCCCTGCACGTGTCGGCCCTTATGCGTAGGTTGGGCTATAGCGTCGATGGCGCTATCTTCTCGGCTAAGGTCTCTATGAGGCTTGAGTTGAAAGAGGGTATCGACAACTCTATGATTATTGACGATAGTTATAACTCCGACATCAACTCGGTGATTGTGGCACTTGATGCTCTGCATTTGCAGTCGATGGGTCGTCGTAGGGTGGCCGTCATTTCCGATATCAGACAGAGCGGTATGGATCAGGAGCAACTCTATGGTCGCATTGCCGAGGCGGTACGTCGTGCGGGTGTCGATTACCTTATTGGTGTTGGCGATGCTATCTCCTCTTATCAGCAACTCTTCCCCCGAGGTTCAGCCTTCTACCGTACTACTGACGAACTTATCGAGAACTTCTCGAAGGAGCGTTGGGCCCACTCGGTAATCTTGTTGAAGGGTAGCCGTGACAGCCGTTTCGAGCGCCTTGCTCGCCTTTTGGAGCGTCGCACCCACACCACAACCTTGGAGGTGGATTTGGCGGCTATGAAGAAGAATCTCAACTACTTCCGTCGTCACTTGCCTCAGCACCATCCTATTGTGGCTATGGTCAAGGCAGGAAGTTATGGTACGGGCGATGTGGATGTTGCTCGTATGCTCCAGCACGAGGGCGTTCACTACCTCGCTGTGGCCTTTGCCGATGAGGGTATCACCCTCCGCTCGAAGGGTATCACTATGCCTATCGTGGTTCTCAATGCCGACCAAGATAGTTTCGACGTGATGATTGCTCACGACTTGGAGCCAGAGATATATAGTTTCCACTCGTTGGATGCCTTCCGCCGTGCGGCCCACCGCGCCCACCGCGAGGCCTATCCAATACATATAAAACTCGATACGGGAATGCACCGCTTGGGCTTCGTTGAGGATGATGTGGACCTCTTGGGTCGCGCCATACACCTCGACCCCACACTGCGCATTGCCTCAATCTTCTCGCACCTCGCCACAGCAGATATGCCCGAGGAGGATGATTTCACACGCCAGCAGATAGAGCGTTTCGACTATATGAGTGAGCAACTTATCGAGTGGCTCGACTATACGCCTCTGCGTCACTTGGCCAACTCGGCGGCTATCGTGCGCTTCAAGGAGGCTCACTACGATATGTGTCGCTTGGGTTTGGGTCTCTATGGTTTTGGCTTCGAGCATAACGAGGAGCTTATCCCCGTGGCTACGCTCTCTACGCGCATCGTGCAGATTAAGCAGTTGGCTAAGGGAGAGTCTGTGGGCTATGGTCGTTCGGCTCGCATAGAGAGCGATACTACCATCGCCACTATACCTGTGGGTTATGCCGATGGCTTGGATCGCCACTTGGGTAATGGTCGCTGGTCGGTGAGGGTGAACGGACAATCTGCCCCCATCATTGGCCGAGTATGTATGGATAGTGCAATGGTCGATATCAGCAAGATACGAGGCGTGGAGGTCGGCGATAAGGTTACGATCTTTGGCCCTGAGAGGGGTAACACGCTGGAGGATATGGCCAAGGTGTTGGATACCATAAGTTATGAGATTATGACCTCTATCTCGCAGCGCGTAAAACGAATTTATACCGAGCGATAATGAAGGGTACGATATATATGATTCCTTGCCCCATCAGCGATGAGCGTGATGTGTGGGATGTGTTGCCTAAGGCGAATTTGGATGTTATGAACTCGCTCGACTACTTCATCGTCGAGAATACTCGCTCGGCACGCAGATTCCTCAGCCGTGCAGGTGTGGAGCGCCGTATCGAGGAGTTGGAGTTTGTGGAACTCAACGAACATACCACCTCAAGTGGTGATGTGGAGCGTATGCTTAAGCCTGTGCTTGAGGGTCGCTCTGCGGGTGTCATCTCGGAGGCGGGAGTGCCAGGTGTCGCAGACCCTGGAGCCGATATCGTGGCCTTGGCACATAGGAAGGGTGTTAGGGTAGTACCCTTGGTAGGCCCATCCTCTATCCTTATGTCGGTTATGGCATCGGGCCTCAATGGACAGTCCTTTGCCTTTGTGGGCTACCTGCCTATCAAGGAGGGTGAGCGCCTTAAGCGCCTTAAGGAGTTGGAGCGCAGGGCTTTGCAGGAGCGTCAGGCCCAACTATTCATTGAAGCACCCTATCGCAACGTCAAACTATTTGAGACGATGCTAAAGACGCTTCAGCCCAACATACGCCTCACGGTGGCAACGGATATCACCTCGCCCGAGGAGTTTATCCTCACACTTGAGGTGGCAGAGTGGCGCAAGCGTGGAGTGCCAGATATGGCAAAACGACCAACAATATTCCTTTTAGGCATATAATTTGAGCAATAGTATAGAATAAAATATAAATAAAAGATAGATATGAGTAAGCAAATGTCTGATAAAGAGAGAGATATAAACTTGGAGGAGGGCGCAGAGGCAACAGCCGAAGGTGTTGTTGAGGAGCCTGCAACTGACAATGTGGCAGAGGAGCAGGAGAGCGCGAATGACAATGTGTCAGTAGAACCATCTTTGGAGGAGCAGATTGCCGTATGGCGCGATAAGTACTTGCGCCTACAGGCCGAGTTCGACAACTTCCGCAAGCGTACACTCAAGGAGAAGATGGACTTGGTGGAGCGTGGTTGCGAGGGTGCGTGGAAGGCTATCCTCCCTATTCTCGACGATATGGAGCGTGCCGTTCAGGCATCGCAGAAGAGCGACGACATCGAGGCTTTGCGTCAGGGCGAGGAGTTGGTTATGAAGAAGTTTGAGAGCGTTCTTCAGGCCTCTAACATCACGGTTATCGACTGCGTGGGCAAGCCCTTCAACGAGGAGGAGCAGGAGGCCGTAGCACGTTTCGCTGCTGGCGAGGATAAGCGTGGCTTGGTTATCGACTGCGTTCAGCGTGGCTACAAACTCGGTGAGCACGTGTTGCGCTACGCGAAGGTTGTTGTGGGTGAGTAAGCCCTTGGAAATGATAGAATTATAGATGTAATATGGCTGAAAAGAGAGATTACTATGAGGTGTTGGGCGTTGAGCGCAATGCCGATGCAGATACCATAAAGAAGGCCTACCACAAGGCGGCTATCAAGTACCACCCCGACAAGAATCCTGGGGATAAGGAGGCTGAGGAGAAGTTCAAGGAGGCTGCCGAGGCTTACGATGTCCTCTCGAACGAGGAGAAGCGTGCGCGTTACGACCGCTTTGGTCACGCAGGAATGAATGGTGCTGGCGGTGCTGGTGGCTTTGGAGGCTTCGGTGGTGGAGGCTTCTCTATGGAGGATATATTTGAGCAGTTTGGTGACATCTTCGGAGGAGCGTTCGGAGGTGGTGGCTTCGGTGGTTTTAGTGGCTTTGGCGGTGGTCGCCAGCGTCGCAACAACCGAGGTACGGATATCCGTGTAACGGTGAAACTCTCGCTCAAGGAGGTTGCCGAGGGCGTGACCAAGAAACTCAAGGTTAATAAGAGTGTCGCTTGCTCGAAGTGTAACGGCACAGGCTCGAAGGATGGCGAGCAGACTACGTGTGGTCGCTGTGGTGGTTCGGGTTATGTTGTTACGGTGCAGAATACCTTTATGGGCCGTATGCAGACTCAGAGCGTATGTCCTGAGTGTCAGGGCGCTGGCCGTGTGATTAAGAATAAGTGTGAGCATTGTAATGGTGAGGGTATCGAGCGAGGCCAGGAGGTCATCGAGGTAAATATACCTGCTGGTGCAGCCGAGGGCTTGGCCTTCACGGTGCGTGGCCGAGGTAATGCGGGCCGTCAGGGTGGAAACAATGGCGACTTGATAGTGCTTATCGAGGAGGAGCAGCACCCACAACTTGTACGTGATGGCAACGACCTCAAATATTCGGTGAATATCACCGTGGCAACCGCTATCCTCGGTGGCGAGGTTGAGGTGCCTACGATTGATGGCCGTGTACGCATAAAGATCGTTCCAGGTACTCACGCTGGTAAGGTGTTGCGCCTACGTGGCAAGGGTCTTCCAGACCTCAACGGCAGAGGTCGTGGCGATATCAAGGTGTTGGTAGATATCACCATCCCTACTTCGCTTACGGCCAAGGAGCGTGAACTTATGGAGCAACTCAGCGAGCAGCCACACTTCAGCGAGGCCGAGAAGGTTGAGAACCAGAATATCTTGGACCGCATCAAGGCCTTCTTCCGCAGTTGAATAGCACGCCTTAGGAGGGTGTTTCATAGTTAATTTAAGGAGTATGTCATTCTTTAGACCACATAAGCGTCATCCACGCCAGTTCAACTACATACCACGATACTACGACCCCGTAAAGGAGGAGCGTGACCATCGTCGTAGGGAGTTGCACGGCACATCCTCGGAGGATACTGAACCGTACACTCCTGGTAAATATATACGTACCCAGCGTGAGGCTCGTGATGCCTCGCGAGGTGAAGGTGGAGTGATGGCGGGTATGCTACGCCTATTGCTTATTGCCGTGGTGTTGGGCTTCGCTATGCTCATCTTCTTGCCCCGCTTTGTGCGCTTTGCCGAGCGCGCCCAGCAGGAGAAGATGGGTCACGTGACTACGGATGTGGAGCGTGTGCGTGTAGATGAGAGTGTGGAGGAGCTCTCCATCACCCTCTACGAGAAGCACGGCGATATCGACTTCACGGAGTTCGAGAGCCTAACCCCTGAGATTATCAACGAGATTGAGGAGTGGAATAGGGAGCATCCGACGTTGAATATCTATGACGACGATGTGGAGATTGTGGATTATAAGCGTGTGGATAAATAGTTAGACTATAGCAAGTTATGGATTGCATAAAACTACTCCCCGAGATTGTAGCCAACCAGATTGCCGCAGGCGAGGTTGTCAATGCACCGTCGAACGTAGTCAAGGAGATGATGGAGAATGCCTTGGACGCGGGGGCGCAGTGTGTGCGTGTCAATTTCCGCAATGGCGGTAAGGACCTCATCCAGATTGTGGACGATGGTTGCGGTATGTCGGCAGTAGATGCACGTCTTGCCTTCGACCGCCACGCCACCTCGAAGATCTCCTCTATCGAGGATGTCTATAGGCTCAGTACCTTTGGTTTTAGAGGAGAGGCCTTGGCCTCTATCGCTGCGGTGTCGGAGGTGGAGTTGCGCACACGTCGAGAGGGCGATGAACTAGGTACACTCACAACGATTTCGGGTGGTGAGTTCCGCTCGCAGTTGCCTATCTCCTGCTCACGTGGTTCGCAATTCGTGGTGCGTAACCTCTTCTATAATGTCCCTTCGCGCCGAAAATTTATTGATGGCGACAACTCGCGCCTTGCCTCGCAGATCAAGCAGGAGTTTATCCGTGTAGCCCTCTGCAACCACGACGTCGAGTTCGAACTACGCCAGAACGATGCCCCCATATTCTCGCTACAGCCAACCAATCGTCGTGGTCGTATCGTCGATATCGTGGGACGACATATAAAGTCAAACCTTTTGGATGTGGAGGTCTCTACGTCGGTAGTCCGCATCGAGGGTTTTGTGGGAGTTCCCCAGGCCGCTAAGAAGCGTAATAACGAGCAGTACCTCTTCGTGAATGGTCGTTTCTTCGCCTCTACGGCTATGCAACGAGCAATAGTGAGAGCATACGAAAAACTCATCCCCGATGGTTGTATGCCCTCATATTTCATATATATAACTGTCGATGCGGATAGGGTAGATGTCAATGTCCATCCGCAGAAGACCACGGTGAAGTTCGCCGACCACGACCTCATCCTTGAGATATTGCAGGCTGCGGTGCGTGAGACTCTCGCCAAGACGGGAGCCGTGCCTATGATGGACTTCACGATGGAGGGACAGGTAAATATCCCTGTGTTGGGTCAGGAGCAGAGGGTCTACCGCGAGCCTCGTGCCTCGCTCAATAGCAGTTACAACCCCTTTGCCTCGGAGTATATCGACCCTACGGCGCCACTCCCCGATGTGCCGTTTACGGGCTTCGATGTGCCATACGATGGCGCTATGCCTAAACCCTCACAGCCCAAACCGAGCGTGGTCTATGAGTTTGGTGAGGAGTACGACACTGTGCCTTCGCAGAGTTCTATAGAGTATATAGACGACGAGGCTTCGGCATCGGATGAGTGCTTCGACTTTGTTACCTCCCAGAGCAATGTTCACCGCACCTTCGAGGAGTCTATGCCCTTGCCAGGAGGCTTTGCCGTGGCTATCTATGGCGGTAAGGGTGTCGTGGTACACCTGCGCAGAGCCAAGGAGCGCATCCTCTACGAGGAGATATTAAAGTCTATGACGGCGGGAGGAGCCCCCACACAGCGTATGTTCTTTGCCGAGGAACTAACCCTCTCCGTGGAGGAGTATAGCCTTATGGAGGAGCACGCTACGGAGTTTGCGGCCTTGGGCTT
Source organism: Alistipes sp. (assembly GCA_017555905.1). Taxonomy (GTDB): domain Bacteria; phylum Bacteroidota; class Bacteroidia; order Bacteroidales; family Rikenellaceae; genus Alistipes. The sequence continues at coordinate 139,166 of JAFZFP010000021.1, forward strand.
CGAGATAGAGTATCGTGGCGAGGGCCATATATCGGTGCTGGGTCGCCCCGCAACACTCGACATAGCCACTCCTCTGGATGAACTCATCTATGGTCTTGTGCATAGCATCGACGAGGGTGATATGCCGTTGGAGGAGGAGCAGTCGCGTCTTGCCGAGCAGATGGCACGCCGTGGCGCTCAGGGCTATGGCCGTGGCCTTCAGCGCTCGGATGTAGAGGCGTTGTTGGGCCGTTTGGAGAGGTGCGACAACCCAAGTTTTAGCCCCTCGGGAGCCCCAGTGATGGCAGAGATTTGCTTCGAGGAGTTGTGTAATAAACTCAAATAGAACAAATTAAGAAAAAGAGAAATAAGATGTCTACGTATTATAGAAATATCGTATCGCAGTCGCCAGCAGTATATAATCTGCTTATAGCAAACGTAGTGGCTTACTTGGCTACTATGCTTCTTAATACCAACAGTATATATGCGCTGTTTGCCCTCTTTCCCACCGAGAGTCCATTCTTCCACTTATGGCAACCAGTGACCTATATGTTCCTTCACGGTGGCTTTTCGCACCTCTTCTTCAATATGTTTGCCTTGTGGATGTTTGGCCGAGGCTTGGAGGCCGAGATGGGAACTAAGCGCTTCTTGGTTTACTACTTCGTCTGCGGTATCGGTGCAGCCTTGGTGCAACTTGGCATCGCCTTTATAGATATTAACAACTTCGAGACACTCAATGAGTTATACGGCTACTTGCGTACCCCAACTGTAGGTGCTTCGGGTGCGGTCTTTGGTCTGTTGCTCGCCTTTGGTATGATGCATCCCAACGATGTCATTATGTTGCTCATTCCGCCAATCCCAATCAAGGCTAAGTGGTTTGTGGTGATTTACGGCTGTATCGAGTTGTTCCTCATCATCATCAACGCTCAGGATGGCATTGCACACTTTGCCCACCTTGGCGGTATGTTCTTCGGCTGGTTGCTCTTGGTGTGGTGGAAGTGGCGTCGTCGCTTCTACTACTAATGGCTCGGTCAAGGATTAACACTACACTATTTTACTAAACGACACAAACAATTACTAACCAATAGTTCGCCAGTTACAAACCCTTAAGTGGGACGAAAAGCGAACACAAAACATTACTCCTATGTCAAACAACAGCGAGACCTACAGGAATAACCCTCTGGGAAAGCCACACCGACGCGAGAAACACAGCTTCCTCACTGCGCTCTGTGTGATTCTGCTTTTGGCGGTGACACTCTCATTCTCCATCGCCTTGATCATTGCCTACCTCACCCCTTACGTGCCACCAGCAGCCTTCGGCTCATTGACCATCGTCGGCATCTTCGCACCTATATTATATATGGTGGTGGCTGTATGCTGCCTCTTGTGGCTCATTGCGGCACGTTGGAAGATTGCGGGTGTGGTGGCTCTGTTGCTTATTCCGGGTCTCTTCCGTGTCTCGGACTTCTATAATGTGGATTTCTTGCGCAAGGTCGAGGAGCCTAAGCAGGCCAGCCATAGTCTCTCGATTATGAGTTATAACCTGCGTGGCTTCCGCAACGACATCTCCTATCGTGCGGTGGATGGCTATGTCGATTACTTCGCCAATATGGAACTTACAGACGTTGTCTGCTTGCAGGAGTATGCACGCAATATTCAGGGTGTGGAGCGTGTCGATTCGGTCTTTAAGTCGCGCTATACACATATCTATAGCAACGATGTTGTGGAGGCTGGTGATGTGGTGTTGCGCACCTATAGCCGTCACCCTATCATCGCTTCGGGTAATATCTCTGGCGAGGGCCGTGGCACGTCGCAGTGGGTTGATGTGGTGGTAAATAAGCGCGATACCGTGCGTATCTTCAATAACCACCTCCACACGATGAGTATCTCGGCTGTGGATAGCGAGGATATCGAGCAGGGTACTATCTTGCAGGATGGCGACCGTATGCGTAGCATCGTGGACCGCATAGCCAACAACTCCTCTATAAGAGCAAGTTATGTCGATACATTGCGTAGCGTGGTTATGGAGACCCCATACTCGAATATCGTCTGTGGCGACTTCAACGATACCCCTATGTCGTATGTCTATAAGGCGCTCAAGAAGCATCACAAGGACGCCTTCGTGGAGAGCGGTAGTGGCTATGGCTACACCTTCAGACCGATGTACGGCACACTGCGTATCGACTACATCCTTATCTCGGAGGATATGGAGGCGGTGAACTACTACGCCGACGAGAGCATTATCCTTTCGGACCATCTACCTATCAGGGCAGTTGTTAAGTTGCCCAGCAAGTAGTTGGCTGTAGGCATAGGGTAGGCCACTAAGAAAGAGAAAAATTAGGGTAAATAATTTTGCAGATTGGAATTATTTATTTACCTTTGCGCGCTATTAATAACTAATTAACACTTTGTAACAATGCCAAAAATGAAAACAAATGCCGCTGCAAAGAAGCGTTTTTCTTTCACCGGCACAGGTAAGATCAAGCGTAAGCACGCTTATCACAGTCACATCCTGACCAAAAAGACTAACAAGCGTAAGCGTAACCTTTGCTACTCAGGTACAGTTGCTCCAGCTGATGAGGCTAAGATCAAGCAGTTGCTCGTTAAGTAATTTACGAGTGGCGTAAAGAAGTAGCACACAACACTTTATTTTATTAACAAACGGAGCGAAGTAGCCCCAAAGAGTGAGAGAGAATCCCACCGCTACCAACTCTATCAAAAACTTTAAACTATGCCACGTTCAGTCAATGCTGTTGCGTCACGCGCAAGAAGAAAGAAGGTTTTGAAACTTGCCAAGGGTAACTTTGGTTCAAGGGGAAACGTATGGACAGTTGCGAAAAATACTGTCGAGAAGGGTTTGCAGTTTGCCTATGCACACCGTCGTGAGAAGAAGAGAAATTATCGTTCATTGTGGATTGTACGTATCAACGCTGCAGTTCGTATGTACGGTATGACTTATTCAGAGTTTATTGGCAAGATGAATGTTAAGGGTATCGCTTTGAACCGTAAGGTTTTGGCTGACCTTGCACTCAACGAGCCTAAGGCATTTGAGGCAATTGTTAATGCAGTTAAATAGTACATATTGCTGTAGGTTGAGCCGTTAAGGAGCAACACAAAGCAACACCCCCGCGAGGTAATACCTTTCGGGGGATTTTTTTTACTCTTTCATCTCTCCTCTTTGCTCTTTCCTCTCTTCAAATCAAAAAGGGCCACCCGAAGGCGACCCTTTCACACTATCTTTGTCGAACACTATAGGTTCAACTCCTTTGCGATGTCCTCAAGTTTCTTGTCCAAGGCCTTGAGCGTCTCGTCGAACTTATCCACAGACTCCAACTTAGCCTTAACACCGAAGTAGAACTTAATCTTAGGCTCGGTACCTGATGGGCGTACTGAGACCTTAGTGCCATCCTCAGTGAGCCACTGAAGCACGTTGCTGGCCTCGTCGATGCCCTCGATAGGCTTGCGCTGGCCTGTGCGCACGTCAATCTCCTCCAAGGTCTTGTAGTCGAGGATAGTGACTACTGGAGAGCCGAGGATAGCCTTAGGAGGTGTCTGGCGGTAGTCCACCATCATCTGCTGAATCTCGGCAGCACCATCCTTGCCCTTGCGAACCACGTTCACCAAGCCCTCACGGAAGAAACCATACTTAACGTACAACTGCTGGAGCCACTCATAGAGGGTGATGCCCATAGTGTCGCGAGCCCACGCAGCAGCCTCAGCAACCAACGTAATAGCAGCAACACCATCCTTGTCGCGAACGAAGTCGCCAGGGAGGTAGCCGAATGACTCCTCGCCACCACCGATATACTTTGTCTTGCCCTCCTGCTCGCGGATGATCTTAGCGATATACTTGAAGCCTGTGAGGCAGTTGTAGCACTTAACGCCGAAGTGCTCTGCAACAGCATCAGGCATCATTGAGGTCACGATGGTCTTCACGACGAACTCCTTGCCTGTGATCTTGCCTAACTCTGCCCAGCGAGTGAGCTGGTAGCACATAAGCAACACGAGTGTCTGGTTACCGTTGAGCAATACGTAGTCGCCCGTACCTGTGCGCAAAGCAACACCCAAGCGGTCAGCATCGGGGTCGGTAGCCATAGCGAAGTCGGCACCCTCCTTCTCGGCAAGCTCGATAGCCATAGCCATAGTCTTGCGCTCCTCGGGGTTTGGAGAGGCAACAGTAGGGAAGTTGCCGTCGAGTACCATCTGCTCCTCGACACATATAATATTGTTGAAGCCGTAGTTTCTCAACGACTGTGGAACGAGCTTCACACCAGCACCGTGCAATGGGGTGTAGACGATCTTCATATCGTTGTACTTAGCCACCGCCTCAGGCGAGAGCGAGAGGGCCTTGATAGCCTCCAAATAGCGCTTGTCGAACTCCTCGCCAAGGATGTGGATATTCTCTGGGTTCTTGCCCACCAAGACCTGCTCGATGTCGGTAACCTTCTGCACCTCGGCGATGATGTTTACGTCGTGTGGAGAGGTGACCTGCGAGCCATCGTTCCAGTATGCCTTGTAGCCGTTGTACTCCTTAGGGTTGTGTGACGCAGTGACCATAACACCCGACTGGCAACCGAGTTCGCGGATGGCGAAACTAAGTTCTGGGGTAGGGCGCAAAGCGTCGAAAAGATATACGGTAAAGCCGTTTGAGGCGAAGATATCTGCCACACGCTCAGCGAACATACGCGAGTTGTTGCGGCTATCGTGAGAGATGGCAACTTTGATTTGCTCGCCTGCGAAGTTGAGTTTAAGGTAGTTCGCAAGTCCCTGAGTAGCAGCACCTACGGTGTAGATATTCATACGATTAGTACCTACGCCCATAATGCCACGCAGACCGCCCGTACCAAACTCGAGATCCTTGTAGAAACTCTCAACAAGTTCGTTGGGGTTGTTCTCTATGAGCAAACGCACCTGCTCCTTAGTTGCCTCGTCGTACTTGCCATCGAGCCAAGCCTGTGCCTTCGCCATTACCTGTGGGTCCAAATTGTTAGCCATAGTTATAAGATTTTTTTATAGGTTGAAATTAGTATCCGCAAAAATTATAATATGCAAATATACGAAAAAATCGTAAAATATAATAGTATCAGCGAATTAAATTTTCGGGCAAAAAAATCACTGAAAATGCCATATCAAAAAAAACGAATTTTGCAACTCTTTTTTATGATTATTTTAATAAAATTATCCACATCTTTGCAGTGTCAAAAGGGCCTTAACGAGACTCTCGTGACGAGGCCGACAAAGCAAAAGATATAGTAAAAAACGTAACTCGTTGAGACAGAGCAGAGACGCCTGTTTCGGGGCGTTATCGCCTTATAACGATAGCACAAAGATAATAAATTTTTGGGACACAATGATGCAAACTGAGAAATATAGTGAGGTATGGCAGGACTGCCTTGATAAACTCCGTCTCCAGATGACCGAGGAGGAGTTTGTTAAGTGGTTTGAGCCTATCAGACCTTTGGGTTTCGATGGCGCTAACCTCCGTTTGCGTGTGCCCAACGAGAGCTTTATCGCAAGCATCGAGAAGCGATATATGCACCATCTTCGCCCTATCATTGCGGAGATGTATGGTACTGATACTCAGTTGCATTACGCTATCCCTCGCAAGCCACAACAGCCCTCTTCGGAGTCTACCTCTATGGCTATCCCTCAGGGTGTGAAGCCTACCGACACCGCCCAGATTAAGAATCCTTTCGTGATTCCTGGCCTGCCTAAGCGCATTATGTTCGACCCTCAGCTCAACTCGAACTACACCTTCGAGAACCATATCGAGGGAGAGTGCAACCGCTTGGCTCGTTCGGCAGGTATGGCGATTTCGGTATCTCCAGGTAGCAACGCATTCAACCCCTTGTACATCTATGGTGATTCGGGATTGGGTAAGACTCACATCGTTCAGGCTATCGGCCACGAGGTGCGTCAGCGTCACCCAGAGTTGCAGGTGCTCTACGTCTCGATGAACAAGTTCCAGGCGCAGTTCCAGACAGCCTACAAGAATGGTGAGATTACAGACTTCATCCACTTCTACCAGATGGTTGATGTCTTGATTATCGACGACATCCAGGAACTTACTGGAAAGACTGGTACGCAGAACGCCTTCTTCAACATCTTTAACCACCTGCAGTTGGCGGGCAAGCAACTTATCCTCACCTCGGATAAGCCACCCGTGGAACTCAAGGATATCGAGGAGCGTCTGCTCACACGTTTCAAGTGGGGACTCTCGGCTTACCTCAGTGTACCCGACTACGAGACTAAACTCAAGATTATCCGTGCTAAGGCACAGCGTCTCGGCGCACATATCCCCGAGGATGTAGTAGCATACTTGGCCGATAACATCTCGGCTAACGTGCGCGAGATAGAGGGCGCGTTATCCTCACTCATTGCAAATGCCTCGTTCCTCGGACGCAAGGTGACCATCTCCTTGGCTAAGGATATCCTCAAGGTATATGTGAAGCTCACACAGCGCGAGATCACCATCGACAGCATCGTCAAGGTGGTATGCGACTACTACGGCATAGACCTCGACACCTTCAACTCGGCAAAGCGTACACGCGACGTGGCACAGGCTCGTCAGGTGGCTATGTATCTTGCTAAGCAGCACACCAAGTCGCCACTCACAGTGATTGGCTCAGCCATCGGTGGTCGTAACCACGCTACCGTACTCCACAGTTGCAAGGCCGTGACCGATATGATTGACACGGATAAGCAGTTTAAGGGGCAGATTGAGGAGATTGAGCGTATAGTTCTCGGTAAGCAGTAGAGACTTTGCTGTTATAACAGCGCATCTACTGCCGCTAACGAATTATCTCAGCAATGGGCAGTACGCCCAAGTACAGCCCATCGCCTCGAAATTCGCCGAGCGTTGTATCTGCACTATTCTAACAACAAAGTGGTGGGGACTGGTGTATGTAAACTCCGCTTTTTCGAACTTCGTGCGCCTAAAATTAGCGCTTGTTATACAACTTCTCGGCTACTGGTCACGTGTTTTGCCCATCGCCTCGAAATTCGCCGAGCGTTGTATCTGCACTATTCTAACAACAAAGAGGGGGTGGCTGGTGTTTGCAGTCTCTATAACGACATATCTAAATAGGTATATAATAAGAGCGTATCCTTTCGTGGGTACGCTCTTGTTGTGTTGTCTTGGGCTGAGAGGGGGAGGGGTTAGTTCACCACCTCGGCATTTACCTTGACGTAGTTATAGCCCATACGGCGCAACTGCACGGCAACGCCAGCCTCGAACATAACCTTCGTGGTGCGGGCGAAGATATGGAAGGCCATAACGCTCTGCGCCTCGATCTGCTCCTTGCGGATGAGTGACAAGGCACGCTCGGCACAGCCACGAATCAACTCCTCCAACTTCGTAGCACCCTCGCTCTCAAGGGGCAAGCAGAGCAAGACCTCGGTGATATACTCGTCCATATAGTCGAAGCCACGGGGCTCGCAGAACATCTTATGGAAGTCCTCCTCCGCAGCGTAGCGGTTCCACTCCTTATCCCAGAGTACGGCACAGCCCATACCCATATACATAGCCCAGGCGATGGCTACCAAGGGGTACTTGGCAATCTCGGGCACGGCATCGGCCATATATGATGGTGCCGAAGAGCGCCACTTCTCGTTCAACTCCTCCACCTCGAGGAGTTGTCCATCCAGCTCCTTATGCTGGCTGAGGTACTCGACAACGGCTTTGCGGAGTCCCTCCTCATATCTATTTAGCAAGTCGTGTTGCTGTTCTGTCATACTATCTCTTTCGTTTAGTTGTTTTCTTGCGTACCGACCAGCCGAAGTGGCCGATAAGTTTTCCTAAGGTGAAGTACTCGCCGTGGGAGTAGACGATGGGCTTGGCCTTGTCCAACGAGAACTTGCCCGTCTCAGGGTCTATGAAGCGCTCGTCGGCCTCGATGCCCACCACGTCGGCGATGAACATATCGTGGGAGCCGAGTTCCACAACCTCGCGCACCTTACAGCAAATCGAGAGGGGTGACTCCCCGATGATAGGGGCCGAGATATGGGGGTTGGACATAGGTGTAAGGCCCGTAGCCTCCCACTTGTTGTTATCCTTGCCTGAGCGCACACCACACCAATCCGTGGCGTGGGCCATCTCCTCGGTGGTGAGGTTGATGGCGAACTCGCCCGTGCGACGTATGATGTCGTAGGAGTGGCGCTCCTTGCGCACCGAGATATAGCACATCGGAGGGTTGGTACATACCGTACCCGTCCACGCTATGGTGAGCATATTATACTCCTCGGGGGTAGCACCACAGGTGACCAACACCGCGGGGAGGGGGTAGATGAGTGTGCCTGGCTTCCAGGACTCCTTCTTAAACTTCTCCGTCATAGCCTACATCTTCTAAGAGGTTGGGGGCGAGGGCCGCGGCGACGGCCAACTCGTCACACCTATTGTTCTCCACCGTCGAGGCGTGGCCCTTGACCCACACGAAGCGCACATTATGGCGACGATAGACCCTAAGGAAGCGCATCCAGAGGTCGGGGTTCTTCTTCCCTGCAAAGCCCTTGCGCTCCCAGCCGAAGAGCCAGCGCTGATTGACTGCTTCGACGACATACTTAGAGTCGGAGTAGAGCGTCACCGTGGAGCCCTCGAACTTGAGGGCCTCCAGGGCAACACATACTGCCATAAGTTCCATACGGTTGTTGGTCGTAAGGCGGTAGCCTGCCGAGAGCTCCTTGCGGTGGGGGCCCGACAGCAGCACTACGCCATAGCCTCCAGGGCCGGGGTTACCACGTGCCGACCCATCGGTATATATGGTTATCTCTGCCATTAAGCCAAGGCGGCGATTTGCTCCTTCAACGCTGCAATCTTTGCCTCGGCATCGCTCTGCTTAGCACGCTCGTTAGCCACAACCTTCTCTGGGGCTGACGACACAAAGCGCTCGTTAGAGAGTTTCTTCATTACCGACGCGAGGAAGCCCTCGTAGTACTCCAAGTCGGCAGTGAGGCGCTTCAACTCAGCCTCGCGGTCGATCTTGCCCTCCATAGGCACGAAGTACTGGGTGGTCTTGACGATGAAGCCCGCAGCGGTGGCATCCTTCTCCTCGACCTTGTTGATAGCCTTAAGGTTACACATCTTGGCGATGACTGCCTCATACTCCTCAGGGTAGTTCTCGTCGGCGATATAGTTGAGGGCGAGAGCCTCCTTCTGTGCGATATTCTTCTCGCGGCGCACATTGCGGATGGCGGTGATTATCTCCTCCACCAAGCCGAAGCGGGCAAGGATGGTGGCATTGGCCTCGCGCTCAGCCTTAGGCATAGGGGCAACGACGATAGACTTCACGTCGCCCTCCTGGCGCAAATCCTGCCATATCTCCTCGGTGACGAATGGCATAAATGGGTGCAACAGGCGCATAAGCATATCGAAGTAGTGCTTTGTGCGGCTGAGGGTTACGCTGTCGATAGGGGCCTGGTAGGCTGGCTTAGCCATCTCAAGGTATGAGCCACTGAAGTCGTCCCAGAAGAGGCGGTACAACTCGGTGAAGGCCTCCGAGATGCGGTACTGCTCCATATTGTGGTCGATGCGAGCGATGCGGTCGAGCATAACCTCGTCGAACCACTCGATAGCCTGCTTCGATGCCTCGGGCTGTGGGATAGTACTATCCTCGGCCCACATATTGATAAGGCGGTAGGCGTTCCAAATCTTGTTGCAGAAGTTACGGCCCTGCTCGCAGAGTGCCTCGTCGAACATAACGTCGTTACCTGCCGAAGCAGACATAAGCATCGCAATACGCATACCGTCAGCACCATACTTAGCGATAAGGTCGAGTGGGTCGGGTGAGTTACCCAACTGCTTCGACATCTTGCGACCCAACTTATCGCGCACGATACCGGTGAAATATACGTTCGAGAATGGCTTCTCGTTGCGCCACTCGTAGCCCGCCATAATCATACGTGCAATCCAGAAGAAGATGATATCTGGACCCGTTACGAGGTCGTTGGTAGGGTAGTAATACTTAATCTCCTCGTTGTCGGGGTTGTTGATGCCGTCGAAGACAGAGATTGGCCACAACCACGATGAGAACCAGGTGTCGAGGACATCCTCATCCTGGCGCAAGTCGGCCATAGTGAGCGACGCATCCTTCTCTTGAGCCAAGCGCAAAGCCTCCTCGATGGTCTCAGCAACTACATAGCCACCCTTAGGGAGGTAGTAGGCTGGGATGCGGTGGCCCCACCACAACTGGCGCGAGATACACCAATCCTTGATGTTCTCCATCCAGTGACGATAGGTGTTCTTATACTTCGCTGGCACGAACTTGATGATATCCTCCAAGACGGCTGCTGTCGCTGGCTTAGCCAACTCCTCCATAGAGAGGAACCACTGCATAGACAACTTAGGCTCGATGGCAACACCCGTACGCTCCGAGTAGCCTACGTTGTTGGTGTAAGGCTCTACCTTCTCCAAGAGGTTGGCATTAGCCAAGTCGCCCTCGATGACGCGACGACACTCGAAACGCTCCATACCTACGTAGAGGCCCACCTTGTCGTTTATGGTGCCGTTGTCGTTGAAGATGTCGATAGACTCCAAACCATACTTCTCGCCAAGCATATAGTCGTTCACGTCGTGCGCAGGAGTCACCTTCAACGCTCCTGTACCGAACTCGAGGTCTACGTACTCGTCGCGGATGACAGGGATTGAGCGACCCACCAAAGGCACGATGACACGTGCATCCTTAGCGAGGTGCTGGTAGCGCTCGTCGTTAGGGTTTACGCAGAGTGCAGTATCACCGAGAATGGTCTCTGGGCGTGTAGTAGCCACCACGATATACTCCTCCGAACCCTCAATCTTATAGCGCAAGTAGTACAACTTACCGTTCGACTCCTTGTAGATTACCTCCTCGTCCGAGAGTGCTGTCTGAGCCGAAGGGTCCCAGTTCACCATACGTACACCACGGTAGATGCGGCCCTTGCGGTAGAGGTCTACGAAGACCTTCAACACGCTCTCCGAACGCTCCTTATCCATAGTGAAGCAGGTACGCTCCCAGTCGCACGAAGCACCGAGTTTGCGCAACTGCTGAAGGATGATGCCACCGTGTTTCTCCTTCCACTCCCAAGCGTGTGCAAGGAACTCATCGCGTGTGAGCGACGCCTTGTCGATACCCTCGGCCTTGAGTTTTGCTACGACCTTAGCCTCAGTAGCGATAGAGGCGTGGTCGGTACCAGGTACCCAGCAGGCGTTCTTGCCCTGCATACGTGCGCGACGAATCAAGACATCCTGCAAGGTGTTGTTGAGCATATGGCCCATATGCAACATACCTGTCACGTTTGGTGGTGGGATAACGATGGTGTATGGCTCGCGCTCATCAGGCTCCGAGTGGAAGAGATTCTCCTTAATCCAAAAGTCATACCACTTTTGTTCAATCTGTTCTGGTGAATATTTGTCTGCTATCTGCATAATTTATAGTGTGTTATATTGTTGTTTTTCGTTGTTTCGCTACTCGTTCGTCACTCTCATATAGTATCGTATGTGCGCCTACGCGCGCATAATCGTACAAAGATAGGGAAAAAAAGTCAATTTTCCAAGGACGATTGGTATTTTGAGGCTGCACTGCGGAGCGAGGTAACGCCCTGCTTTGTCACATCGTGTCACACCCCTCACCCCCTGTGACATGTGACTTTGTGACAAGACCCAAGAGAGTAGATGGGTTGTAATACTCTGGCCTTGCCTCCTGTGGTGTACGGCGATTAGAGAGTTTAGGGAGTTTAGAGAACATAGAGAGATGTTAGCGCGAGTACTCCTCGAAGCGCTGTACTCTATTCTCCGTTCTCTATTCTCTATTCTCTAATCTCTATTATCTTTGCTCTTTGCTCTTTGTTCTGTTCTCTGTTGTGCAGAGCATCAAGCGATATATAGACCAAATATTGATATATAAGTCTATATGCGTAAATATCAATATCTGTGAGTCTCTACGAGCGTTACTATCTACCTACACCAGTAGATATCGACGAGTATCGCTGGGTGTATCTCTCAAAAAACATATATATTTATA
>JAFZFP010000022.1 GCA_017555905.1 Alistipes sp.
GAAATAGTGATAAAAGATATCTAATATATTTATATATTATATATAAATAAAATACTACCGTATAAACTTGGAATATTTAAAATAAGTTTATACCTTCGAATTAGTTTTACCTGTTTGTAACGAACAGCAGGGTAATCGTGTTGCTCGGAACACTATATTTGTACATTATTTATACACTATTTATACACTATCGCAGTTATGAGAAAACTTAACAAACCAGCAATCTTGGTTGTTGATATGCTCAACGACTTTGTCTATGGAGCCTTGACCTGCGAACGCGGTAAGGCGATTGTTCCTGCTACGGCCAACCTCTTGGCTGAGGCACGTAAGGCAGGTATTCCTGTAATCTTCTGCAACGATGCCCATCGCAAGGGTATCGATAGAGAACTTATCATCTGGGGTGACCACGCCATTGCGGGAACGCCAGGTGCGGAGGTTATTGACGAGTTGCAACTCTCTGAGTGCGACTACGTGGTACCTAAGCGCCGTTATAGCGGTTTCTTCCAGACCGACCTCGATATACTACTTAGAGAGTTGGGCGTAGAGACCGTGGTTATGACGGGTCTACATACCCATATGTGCGTGCGCCACACCTCAGCAGATGCCTACTCGTTGGGCTACGACGTGGTGGTTGCTAAGGAGGCTACCGACTCATTTACCGAGGAGGACTACCTCTCTGGTCTTGCATATCTAAAGATGTGCTATGGTGCAGATGCCTACACCAATGCTGAGTTGGTAGAGATGTTCTAATCGTTGCTTGTCACAAAGTCACATTGTCACAGGGGGTGGGGTATGTGACACGGTGTGACAAGAGTTACAAGTGTAAGACTCTGTCTTGCCTGCGCAATAGTCTGCCGTTTGGCAGACTATTCTGCTATTTCGCGCAAGCCTATCCCTAAATTCCCTAATCTCCCTAAACTCCCTAATCTCCCTATATTCCTTACTGCATAGCAAGGCGCCAGCCCTGCAATACGATCTCCTCTCTCTTTCGCGTGCGTGGGTGCGTACCTATTTAAGAGCATTAAAATTTGGAAAAAAGATTTTTTTTACTTAATTTTGTATCAATTTAGGGATTTCTCCTTGAGTTAGAGGGCGCAACCGATAGAGTTTACTCATCAAAGCGCTCTATATCTGGGGGATGATTGACCCGTTTGGGATATAAATTGGTCTAAAAGCAATATAATTACTAACATAAAAACTACGACTATGACAAGCATCTTTTTCAGCAATAACGATGCAGAGCAGAGTGCTAACCAGGCATTGGAGGCTCTCCAGCAGAGTGTCGAGACAATGAAGATCGCTCACGCGGAGGAGATTCAGAAACTCTACGCGCGCATTGAGGAACTCGAGGCACAGGTGGCTCAGCAGAAGACAAACACTGAGCCAGAGCCAACCCCTGAACCACAGCCCGAGGTGAAGCCTGAGCCAGCGCCAGAGCCAGCACCAGCCCCAGCACCTGAGACTCAGCCAGTCCCAGCGGTGGACTATGCCCCTCAGTTCGAGGCCCTCACAACCTTGGTTAAGGAACTCAAGGCGGAGAACGCAGAACTCAAGACCTTGATAGGTTTCCGTGACCGCTTGGAGGAGAGCGTGCGCGATATGCACAAGGAGATGGAGGTTTATAAGAATGGCTTCTACGAGAAGATTACCAAGCCCTACCTCAAGGCGTTGTTGGAGTTGCACACACGCTTTGCCGATGTGGCAAACCACTTCGAGAATGTCGATTTAAGCACTTGCGACGTGCGTGAGACCTACGACCGCCTCTTGGGTCAGTTCAAGAATTCGGTACAGGCTATTGCCGACAGAGTATATAACGACTTCGGCATCGACTACTTCGAGCCAGAGGTGGGACAACTCTACGACCCACGTCAGCACAAGGCTATGCGTGTGGTGAATACCGACGATGCGGAGAAGCACCGCGTAATCATCAAGGTTTTGGCCGGAGGCTTCAAGGATGTGGATAGCGACAAGGTTATCAGCACCGCACGTGTCGAGACCTACACCTACGTAGCCCCTCAGGAGGGTGCGCAGAGTGCTAATGAGCAGTAGGCCACATAGTTAGACGAGAAACAATAATAACAATAACAATATAAAAATATAAAACTATGGCATCAGACAAGAGTAGAGCCGTATATGGCATTGACCTCGGTACAACATACAGTTGTATTTCGCAGGTGGACAAGTACGACCAGGCCGTTGTGCTTCGTAACTTCGAGGGTGACGCAACAACCCCTTCGGTGGTGTACTTCGAGTCAGAGACTAACGTAATCGTAGGTAAGGAGGCTAAGAATATGCTTCCTGTGGAGCCTGAGAAGACCGTATCGTTCATCAAGCGCCAGATTGGTGTGGACGCGGCATTCGACAAGGCTACAAACACCACCCCTTACCACTTGGATCCAGCGGAGATTTCAGCCCTCATCCTCAAGAAGTTGGTTCAGGACGCTAACGACCTTGGCGACAACCCAGAGCCTATCAAGGATGTTGTGATTACCTGCCCTGCATACTTCGGTAACAAGGAGCGTTTGCAGACTAAGCAGGCTGGTGAGGCTGCAGGTTTGAACGTGTTGGGTATCATCAACGAGCCTACCGCAGCAGCTATCTCTTACGGTTTGAAGGTTGATGAGCGTCGCACAATCCTCGTTTACGACCTTGGTGGTGGTACCTTCGACGTTACTATCATCGTGGTAAACGGTGGTGCTATCAAGGTTGTTGCTACTGGTGGTGACCACAAACTTGGTGGTGTGGACTGGGATACTGAGTTGGCTAAGTATGTGTTGAATATGTTCAACTCGCAGAACGGCACATCGTATGAGTTCGAGACCCTTCCAGCAAATGCTAAGTTCGACTTGTTGCTCAACGCCGAGAACTGGAAGAAGAACCTCACTGCTCGTCAGACCGCTAAGATTAACTTCTCGTTCGAGGGTAAGTCAGTAAACTTCGACCTCCCACGCGAGACCTTCAACGCTATCACCGAGGAGCGCCTTAACGACACTATCGAGGCTACACGCAAGATTATCGACATCGCTAAGGGCAAGGGCTACAACAATATCGACGAGATTATCTTGGTGGGTGGTAGTAGTAAGATGCCACAGATCAAGGAGCGTGTGGAGAGCGAGTTCGGCTTGCCTACCCACATCAACGACCCTGATGAGTGCGTAGCAAAGGGTGCTGCTATCTACGCTATGAACGCAGCTTATGCTCAGGCAATTGTCGATTACGAGGAGAATGGTGGTGAGCGTCCAGCACCTCTTATGATCGATCAGACACGTGTCGTAAACGTAACAAGTAAGACCTACGGCTTGGGCCTTGTAGACGATATGGTGGGTAATATGATCTTTGCGAACTCTACACTTCCAGTATCGCGCAAGCGTGTGTTCCAGACCGTTGTGGATAACCAGACTGCCGTAATCTTGCCTATCTACGAGAGCGACTTCACCGACGAGGAGGCCGATGCAACTGTTGAGGCTCGCTTCTGTACCTTGGCTACCGAGGATATGTCGGAGTTGAAACTTACGGGCAACCACCCACGCGGTACCGAGATTAATGTTACCTTCAGCATCGACAACGAGGGTATCTTGAGTGTGAACGCTACACGTGGTTCGGACGTCATCGACTTCCAGTTGAAGGTGGCTGGTGTTAAGTCTGAGGAGGAGCTCAAGAAGTCACAGAACTTTATCGCTGCAGTAAACGTATAGTCGCCGTAGCGAGAGTATTGTCTAAAAACGGGGGTTGTGTCCTGAGGGGTACAACCTCGTTTTTGGCGTTATGAGAGTCTCTCTTATACTACCTACAAAGTATTGATTATTAGATGGATAAAATTCTACTAAACCAGAAACTTGCCGACTGGGATAAGGCGTGCCGTTATTTCGCCACGCAAAGCATCCGTGATCAGCTCTCCAACGAGGAGAAGCAAGCGGTGGACTTCCTGACCACCTACTGGCGCGACAAGGAGTTCAATCCTGCGGCTTGTGAGACACATATCACGGTACTTAAGCAGAGTGATAAGTTGCACTCGTCGAACCGTGAGATTATCGAGCATAGCAAGATGCTTCGAGGCATTGCACAGACCTTCTACACCAAGGATGCTGCCACGTTCAACATCTTCCGTTCGGCTCTGGGCTGGAAGCCTAAGCAGAACAACCAGACCCCAACACCTGAGGGTGCGCCTAAGCACAACGAGGTGATGATGATGGGCTGGGCGGAGAAGTGGACCAAGGCTATGCAGTACCTCAAGAGTGCCGAGATTGTTCCCCAGTTGGAGCAGTCCGAACTCACCGCCGTAGAGCAACTTGGCGATATGTGGCGCAGACCTAAGTACTCGCCCGATATGAAGCGTGAGGCCGAGGAGTATATCGCTACCTTGACCGCCTCGCACAAGTATCACGCCTCGAACCGCGACATCATCGAGCAGAGCAAGAACCTCTGCCACGTGGCACGTAACATCTATGCCAACGAGGAGACCTTCACAACATTTAAGAAGGTGCTTACCAAGTATAACTCTGAGCATAAGCCACCTCGCCGTGAGCATACCCCTACGCCTACGCCAATCCCTACACCAAAGCCTAATCCTACGCCTACGCCAAACAATCGTCGCGATACGGTGCTTAAGATTACGAATATCATCTTTGGTGGTAGCGACCGCCAGGGCAATATCGTCGTACCTTTCGGTGGCACGATCTACAATAGCGTGCAGTATATCAAGCCTAAGATCGTTGTTGGCTCGGAGTACTATGGCACTCACGAGGTGGAGTTCTCGTTGCACTACTCTGACGGTGGCCACGACACCTATACCGATACCGTAACCTTCAATGGTAAGGGCGAGTATATCACCTCGGGCTGGGGTTCGGAGAGTGGTACGGTCTATCGAGATATCGACTATGTGGACTACACCATCCGCATCAACCATCGTGTGGTGTGGGAGTGTCGCGTGAATATCGCCAAGGATAAGAGCATCCCTACGGTGCCTACTATCTCGAAGGTGCTCTTCGCCGCTACCGACTACGACGGCAATATTATGATGGAGCCAAGCGATTCGCTCCCAACGGGTATCCAGTACCTCTCGCCATATATCACCATCTCGAACAACTTCAACGGCACTGTGGATCTCGTTATCCGTGTCCGTCGTGGTGATGGTCGTACCTCGGAGTACGATACTACGCTCAAGGTCAATGGCTCGGGCAACTACTACCTCATCGGCTGGGGTAATAAGGAGGGTACGTCATACCTCGATGCCGACACTATCACCGTGGAGATTATCCACAAGGGCAAAGTGCTTAATACCAGCAAGGTACGTATCACGGCTTCGGCACGTAAGTACCGCCGTAACCAGAACCAGAGCACTAAGGAGTCGGGCTGGCAGCGCTTCAACAACTGGGTCGAGGATGTAGGCGACTGGCTGGAGGATAACTCCGAGGTTGCAGGCTACATCTTGGGTGGCCTTGTCTTCCTGATTTACGCTATCTATGTCATTATTACGTGGGTAAATGAGGGCTTCTGGCTGGCACTCTTGGCGGGCTTCATCGGCTTCTTTATCGCCGGTATCGCAGCCTACTTGCTTATGCTGGGAGGTAATATCCTGTCGTGGATACTGCGCTTTATCTTCCTCAATGCCTGGACCTTCTTGCTGGCCGTGGCGATATTCTTGGGTACGGTTGTACTCCCTGCCGTAGGTGCTATCTTCGATGGCTCGAACGACTACGAGGAGTACTCATACTACGAGGCGGAGCCAGTCTTCGAGACTGAAACCTACTACGTTACGGCTCAGAGCCTCAATGTGCGTTCTTACGCCTCTAAGAATGCCTCTGTAGTAGGCTCGCTCACGAAGTACCAGAGTGTCGAGGTTATCGAGTATAATTCGTCGAACGGCTTTGCTAAGATTCGTTACAACGGCGACATAGCATACATTAGCAATAAGTATATCAGCAAGTAGCCTATAATATATATAGGTGCAACCCAACCAAGGGGCGTGTCCGAATCGGGATGCGCCCTTTTTGGTTTTTCAGAAAATTATGCTAACTTTGTGTTTAGATAACCCACTAAAGAGAGTCTGAGGATGACCGACAAGCAGATAGTTGAGGCCTTGATTGCTCGAGATGAGCAGGTGACACAGCAGTTCTTCTTCGAAAACTGCCGTCCCCTCTTCTTGAGCATCATTCGTTATCTCTTCTCCTATGAGGTCGATTACGACGAGTTCGTCAGCGAGTTCTACCTCTACCTTATGGAGCGAGATGCCTACCGTCTCCGCCAATTCGAGGGACGCAGCACTATCTACCAGTGGCTTAAGGTTACAGCCACGCGCTACTTCATTGCCAAGCGCAACCGAATGGTGAATATGGAGCCGAGCAACAAGGGCGAGATAACTCCCCTAACCGATAGTTGCGACCAGCGCTCCCAGATGGCTAAGATGGATATGGAGCAACTCTTTGCTCAGATGCCTAACCGTCGTTATGTCTATGTCATCAGACGTCTCTGTCTCCACGAGGCCGACCCCAAGGTTGTGGCCGAGGAGTTGAATATAAGCGTGGATAACCTGTATAACATAAAGAAACGTGCTATGGCTTCGCTGTCGGAGGTGGCACTTAAGGAGGTGAAGAGGTATGAAAAAGAGATTGCTAACTGAGATCTCTACGGAGGTTGTGGCAGCCTTTCTCGATGGAAATGCTACGGCCGAGGAGAGTAGACAGATTTTGATGGCTATGGCTGAGGATGAGGAACTTAGGGAGGTCATACGTACCTCGTTGAGTGTCGATGCCGAGTTATGCCAGATACCGTTAGGAGGCGAGGCAATTCCTCAGATGGCTATGGCGGCTACGTGCAACGAGGAGAACTACTGTTGCTTGGAGTGCGAGAAGCAGGTACTCGACCACTTCGGCATCGCCTACGACGACGACCAACTCCTTGAGGAGGCTATCGCTAAGGGTTGGCAACAGCAGGAGGGTACGGCTCTCCATAACGTGGGCCGACACCTTGAGGCTAAGGGCTTGACCGTCGAGCGCAGGTTTAGGGCTACGTTGGCCGACCTGGCTAAGGCCTTGGAGGGTGGTTGCGGAGTTATCGTGGCTGTGGATGGTGGCGAGTTGTTGGGCGATAGGGCTCAAGAGATTCTCGAAGATTTGCTCGTGGGCGAGATTCTGGACCATACGGTGGTTGTCAAGGCCTACGATGTAGAGCAGGGTGTGGTCACTATCTTTGACCCTAACTCACCCAATGCCGAGGATAGATACCCCGTGGAGCAGTTCGAGGATGCTTGGAACGACTCGAAAAACTATATGGTCACCGCCCTTTTAGAGAGGTAGAGGGTCGGGAGTTTAGACACTACGTGCGATTGCCTTCGGGTGGTCGCACTTTTTTTGTGGCGTGGCACAATTTTTTATCGCTTTTGTGCGCTATAATGATAGATTTCTGCTTGGCAGAGGCTCTTTAAAGAAAAAATACAAAAAACAAGAGGATAGTATGTTAATAGCAATATCGATTTTAGTGCTTGCCTATCTCATTATGGGCAAGGATATTAAGCCCCTTATGGAAAAAGTTAAGGGCATCGACCTCCGACGCAAGATAAACAATCTCTGGGATAGACTTCGTCCCTGGGCATTGAAGGCTGGCCGAGTGGCCTCACGCCCCCTGCTCACGTTCTACTACGTGATGGAGGCCAAGGAGACCTCGACACTGGATAAGGTGCTTATCTACGGCGCTATAGCCTATACGATAGTGCCTACGGATTTGCTTCCACGTGCGGTGTTCAAGTTCTTGGGCGTATTGGACGATGGTGTGGCTATACTCTACGTCTACCGCAAGATTAAGGAGCATATCACCCCTGAGATAGAGGCTAAGGTGGAGAATACGCTCAACGAGTGGTTTGGCGTGGAGTATGAGATTGTCGAAGGGTAGACAATAACCGAGTAATAAAAAGAGATGAGTGACACCCCACGGGATGTCACTCACACCTATATTATATAGTAGCCGTTACTCTGGCTTTACCAAGGCGAGGTACAACTCGTCGAGCTGAGCCTGAGCCACTGGCGATGGGCCGTCGAGCATCACATCGCGACCAGCATTGTTCTTAGGGAATGCGATGTAGTCGCGGATAGACTCCGAGCCACCGAACAACGAGCAGAGACGGTCGAAACCGAAGGCCAAACCACCGTGTGGAGGTGCGCCAAACTTGAAGGCATTCATCAAGAAGCCGAACTGCTCCTCGGCAGCCTCAGGGGTGAAGCCAAGGGCATCGAAGACCTTAGCCTGGAGTTCTGCATCGTGGATACGGATAGAGCCACCACCAATCTCGGTACCATTACATACGAAGTCGTAGGCATTAGCGCGCATCTTGCCCAACTCGCCGCTGTCGAAATACTTGGCATCCTCAGGCTTTGGAGAGGTGAATGGGTGGTGCATAGCGTAGAAGCGCTGAGTCTCCTCATCCCACTCGAACATAGGGAAGTCCACAACCCACAATGGAGCGAACTTCTTAGGATCGCGCAAGCCCAAACGCTCGGCAACCTCCAAACGAAGGGTGCAGAGCTGTGTCAAGGTCTTAAACTTCTCGCCACACAAGATAAAGATCATATCGCCACTCTTAGCGCCTACACGCTCGGCCATAGCCTTGAGATCCTCGGCACTGAAGAACTTGTCGATAGAGGACTTGATGTTGCCAGCCTCGTCGATACGAATCCATACCAAACCCTTAGCACCCACCTGTGGACGCTTCACGAACTCGGTCAATTCGTCGATCTGCTTACGTGTGTATGAGGCACAACCCTCGGCAGCGAAACCTACGATATAGTCGGCCGAGTCGAAGACTACGAAGTCGTGGCCGTGGGCCAAGTCGGTGAGGTCTGCGAACTCCATACCGAAGCGCAAGTCTGGCTTATCCGAGCCATACTTCTCCATAGCCTCAAGCCAAGGCATACGCTTGAAAGGCTCCGCGAACTCGATATCCATCACCTCCTTGAACATATAGCGTGCCCAACGCTCGAAGATCTCCAAAACATCCTCCTGCTCCACGAACGACATCTCGCAGTCGATCTGTGTGAACTCTGGCTGACGGTCGGCACGAAGGTCCTCGTCGCGGAAGCAACGAACAATCTGGAAGTAGCGGTCGTAGCCCGCAACCATAAGCAACTGCTTGAGGGTCTGTGGCGACTGTGGCAAGGCGTAGAACTGGTTAGGGTTCATACGTGATGGCACGATAAAGTCGCGAGCGCCCTCTGGGGTAGACTTGATGAGGTAAGGGGTCTCAATCTCAAGGAAGCCCTCCTTGTCGAGGAACTGGCGCACGGCCTGAGCCATACGGTGACGAAGAATCATAGCACGCTGCAATGGTGGGCGACGGAGGTCGAGGTAACGATACTTCATTCTGAGGTCGTCACCACCGTCCGACTCCTCCTCGATGGTGAATGGAGGGGTCACGGCGCGGTTGAGAATCTTGAGTTCGGTAGCCGAAATCTCGATGTCGCCAGTAGCGATTTTTGAGTTCTTCGACGAACGCTCAATAACCGTACCCTTAACCTGAAGGACATACTCTCTACCTACCTCCGAAGCGATAGCCTTAACTGCCTCCGACGAGTGCTCCTCGACGGTAATCTGTGTGATGCCGTAGCGGTCGCGAAGGTCGATAAAAGCCATAGCACCGAGGTTACGAACCTTCTGTACCCAGCCCGAAAGTACCACCTCCTGGCCTACATTCTCTATGCGGAGTTCACCGCAATTGTGTGTTCTGTACATAATTGTTATATATTTTAAATTTTATTCTCGCTTTTTTTATACCTTTGTAACTCACAAAGGTAGTAATTTTAAACTAATAGTGAACTTAGGATGGAAGATTTTTTTGAGGATAAGGCAAAAAAAGATGAAAAATTTATGCGTATGGCAATAGATGAGGCTCGTAAGGCGTTAGCAAAGAGAGAGGTTCCTATTGGTGCGGTGGTCGTTGTGGGCGATAGGGTGGTTGGCCGTGGACACAACCTTGTCGAGACTTTGGCCGATGCTACGGCACACGCCGAGATGCAGGCCCTCACTGCTGCGATGTCCACCATCGGGGGCAAGTACCTCAACCAATGCACGCTCTACGTCACCGTCGAGCCTTGCGTTATGTGTGGTGGCGCGATCGCTTGGAGCCAGTTGGGCCGTGTGGTCTATGGCACTGCCGACCCAAAACGTGGTTACTCCACCTTCTCGGAGCGCATTATGCACCCAAAGACCGAGGTGTCGAGTGGTGTGTTGTCCGAGGAGTGCGAGGCATTGATGCGCGATTTTTTTAGTGGACTACGTAAATAAGTGAGGTGTAGGGTATTGATATTTTGAAATTATGTGTATCTTTGCGAGATACTTTTTTGAAAACTATAACTAAAACTATAATTACAAACTATGAAAAAGTTCTTCACAACCGTTGTTGCCTTGATGTGTGCAACAACACTTTTTGCTCAGACTGATGTAGTTGCTACATTCTCTCAGGGTTTGGCTAACGCTAAGGCTGGTAACTACACTGAGGCTATCGGTCAGTTCCAGGAGATTATCGACGCAAGTTGGGATATCGAGGAGCCAGATGCAAACCAGCAGAAGGCTATCGCAGGCTCAAAGAAGTTCGTTGTTACTTGCTACAACAAGTTGGGTATCGCTGCCTACAACGCTAAGAACTTCGAGGAGGCTATCGCAAACTTCACCGAGGCTGCTAACCTCGCAGAGTTGTACGAGGATGTTGCTTCAATGAACAAGAACCGTGCATACGTAGGTCAGATGTATGAGGCTCAGGGTGCTGAGGCCTTCAACTCTGAGGACTATGCTACTGCAATCGCTGTATTCTCAAAGGGTTACGAGGCTGACCCACGTAATACTACTATGGCTTTGAACCTCGCTGAGAGCTACTTCAAGAGCGATATGTATCAGGATGGTATGGCTATCTGCGCTAAGATTATGAAACTCAACGCAGACAAGTTCGCTGAGGCTATCGCTGCTGCACAGGCTAAGATGGATATGTACACCAACAACGAGGTTGCTAAGTTGCAGATGGCTAACGACTACGACGGCATTATCGCTATGGCTGAGCGTCTCGACGATGCTGCTATGGCTGCAAAGATCACTATGCAGGCTTACTACGGCAAGAAGGACTTCAACAAGATGATCGAGTTGGCTCCAGCCGCTCTCGAGGCACAGGTTACTGACGAGGGTCGCAGCGATATCAACTACCTCCTCGGCGTGGCATACAACGAGAAGGAGATGTTCGAGCAGGCAATTGCTACAATGAAGCTCGTTACCGCAGGTAACAATGTTGCTAATGCACAGGTAGTTATCGATGCACTTACAGCCCAGCAGTAATTTCTTCTTATAAGGCAGCATCTGCGGCCTCTTAATCATAAGCCCAAATGGGACGTACGACAAGTGCTACCCATCTGGGCTTAATCTCTTTATAGAGACCACATCTACTACCTTCTAAAAAGAAATTTTTTCTTATAAGGCAACATCTGCAGCCTCTCAATCATAAGCCCAAATGGGACGTACGTCGAGTACTACCCATCTGGGCTTATCTCTTTATCGAGACCACATCTACTACCTTCTAAAAAGAAATTTCTTCTTATAAGGCAACATCTGCGGCCTCTCAATCATAAGCCCAAATGGGACGTACGTCAAGTACTAC
>JAFZFP010000006.1 GCA_017555905.1 Alistipes sp.
GAGCGCATTGATGCTATCAAGCTTGACAAGGCAGTATTTGAGGCGACAATCACCCAGTTTACATCAATCCAGAACGACTTGCACGAGATTCGTGAAGACCTTCGTGCGCTCTTGGAACACAACGCCGTATGCGGTAAATAATTATGATTAAGAACGCCCATATTACAGTTATTACTTCCAAGGAACTCACTGCGATGAGGCTCGATGACCTTGCCGGTTGTCGTGGCCTCGTCGTGGAGGTTCTATCCGAAGATCGCCTAACGAATCAAGGAGCCTTGGTAGTATTAGAGAAGCCTTATCTTGGCGATTATCTATGGTTTATCCCTGAAAATTCAATAAGTTATGAGTAAGTTTTCACAAATACTTCTTGCTATCATCCTTCTACTTGGAGGATTGGTTTTTATACAGTTCAAACACGCTGCAAAGCTATCTGATGAGCGTGATAGGTATAAGCAAAATAACACAGCTTTATTGTCGGACATCGAGCGAATCAAGGTGGATTCAACAACGATGGCTGTCGATGCAAAGGCACTGCGTTTGACTATTGATGAGTACGAGCGTTTCCGTGCCGCAGATGCCGAGAAGATTCGTCAGATGGGTATCAAAATTAAGAACCTTCAAGCGGTAGCAAAACACAACTTGGAGGTTGCTGCACCTATCAACGCAGTAATCCGGGATACGGTATTCATGCGTGATACAGTCCATGTTGTTCAGCAAAAGGTTGAGATGGCATCACCTCATATCCAACTTGATGCAGTCATAGACAATGATACTCTCAAGGGCGATATCCGCTTACCCGTCACATTACAACAGATCGTATGGGTTGAATACAAACGCAAATGTCTTTTCTGGAAGAAGGTTAAAGCGATCCACCAGACCATTTCAAGCGACAATCCTTATGTCGATATCAAATACTCCGAATACATCCAAATTGACAAGAAATAATTTAGTGGCGTGTCCAATAAGTTTATGGGCACGCTCTTTTTATTTTAGTATAAGCCTCGTTTGTAAACATGCGCTCGTATTAACACCTACTCTTTCAATAAAAAGATTAGAGTATGAAGCTATCATTAAGACGCAAATTCAAAGGTCCTAAATACACTATTGGCGACCTCAGTATCGACGGCACATTTTTCTGTAACACTATCGAGGATGTAGTCCGTGAACTGCCCGATAGTTGTCCCGATACCTCGCGCTGGATTCCGTGCAAGTGTGAGGAGAAGGTCTATGCTCGCACTGCAATTCCTACCGGTACATACAAAGTTACTTTGGAGTATAGTCCGAAGTTCAAGCACAAGATGCCGTATCTGCACGGTGTTCCTCACTTCTTGGGTATCCTGATTCACTGGGGCAATACCGAGGATGATTCTGGTGGCTGCATTATCGTTGGTGAGAACTCTGTCAAGGGTAAGGTTATCAACTCTCGTGCGACCTTCAAAAAACTCTTCGCTCTTCTTGAGAAGGAGACAGACATCACCATCGAAATCTACTAAGCGATGGCGGTCAATAAACTCAAAGCACCGCGCAATATCCATATCGACTTCAGCCCCTCACCTCGGCAGTATGAGTTGTGGAAACTTCTGCAACCCAACTACTGCCCGCATTGTGGGGCTGAGATCGAGCAGGTCCTTATTGGCTTTGACCAGCAGAAGAATCCTCAATACAAGCCGCAGTGTAAGCACTGTAAGTCGCAGAATCTTCCCCAGCTAATCTTGGGAGGCGGAGCCGCCGGTGGTGGTAAGTCGTATGTCGGCAGCGTATGGCTCGTCTCGTCGTGTATGCGCTTCGATAATATCCGTGCGGTTGTGGCCCGTAAGACTCTCAAATCACTCAAAGAGTCAACTTGGAACACAATCAAAACTATCTTGAAGGATTGGGGTTTGAAGGAGGATGTGAACTACAAGATTAACAACCTCGAAGGTACGCTCACATTCTGGAACGACTCGGTTATCATTATGAAGGAGATGGCCGACATTCCCTCTGACCCTAACTTCGAGCGATTCGGTTCTTCGGAGTACACAATCGCAATGGTCGATGAGGTGTCGGAGATTTCGGAAAAGGCAGTCGAGGTGCTCTTCTCGCGTCTTCGTTGGCGTACCCACGAGACCTTCAAGACTCCACGAATGCTGCTCACGACCAATCCAACTATTAACTGGGTGCGTAGCCGCTTCGTGCAGGATGAAAATGGCGATAAGGTGGTATGCCGTGAGGGTGAGACGTATGTGCCATTCTCCGTGTTTGATAACCCTAACATCGCCTTCCGTCAGGTCTATGAGGCTGCTCTGAATAAGATTCGAGACCAGGCAACAAAGGAGCGTTTGCTATATGGTAACTGGGACTTTGTGGAGGCAAATGATATGGCTATCTACAACCGTTTCGATGGAGCAAAACACCTTATCACAAACCTCAAAGAGAAGGTCTACGACCCGACTAAACCGCTCATCACTGTATGGGATTTCAATGTGGCTCCGCAGATGTCAGTTCTCTCGGCACAGGTAGATTACGACAACAAGAAGGTCTATATCCTCGAAGAGATACTTGGTAAGTCCGAAGATAAGGAGAACAACACGCCCGCTCTTGCTCGCAAGGTACGACTGAAACTCTATCGAGACAAGCATATCGGCGGCGTTGATGTTACCGGAGACCCGTCAGGATTACAACGCTCAACCACGAACGAGGATGGTATCAACAACTACACAATCATTGTGGATA